>JAJEEK010000085.1 GCA_022821065.1 Candidatus Poribacteria bacterium | reverse complement strand
GGGCGGCTTCGGCTTTTTTGCCACCGGCTTTAATAAAATCTAAAACGCGTTTGCGTAAATCTGTTGAATATGCCATAATGGAAACATTCTATTACAAAATAAAAAAAATGTCTCTTTAATTCTAATGATCACTATAGTTTGCTGATTTGTCTTTTAGTAATTTGTTCATGTTCACGTATGGATAATCCTGTTACTCATACGGAACCTAACGAGTCTAAACTGAGAATTTATAATATTAATGAGCTTGAAGAAGTTGCTAACAATATTCTTGAATGGCGGCAAAAATATGATTTGGAGGAAGAAATTTATCGTCCAGTGTATCCAATTTTTGTTTCTGATCAAGCCGAAGCTGAACTCGTGTCTCAAAAAATGCTCGATGAGTATGGCATTTATTCAAGAATACTAAAATACGAAAATGGCCAATTTTTTGTTGCTTGCGGAGTTGCGGTTTTGGAAAATTAACTGGATTAATTTTTACCAAAGATGTTAGAATTAAAAGCGAGTGTTACGGCACTCGCTTTTAATTTTTAATTCCCGATAAGGTAACAGGAGATAAATCGCATTCAGTGACTCCAAGCTAAAGCTTGGAGATTGTTAGAATGCTGGCTTGCCGGTCAGTGTCAATGCGCTTGTGGTTGGCTAACGGTTTAAATTTGCTGAATAGAGTGTAATGTGGCGGGGCCTCATGGTGGCACATGTGTAGATGTTATGGATGCTCCTCAAGTCTATATCCTCTCTGGTTCCGTGATTTCTCGATGGGGCAATATACACCCTTTGTAATAAAGGAGTTCTACATACTATGTATGTTCCTGTTCAAAGTAAAGATGGTAAGCAACTGATGCCAACTACTCCACCAGTTGCTCGTCACTTAATAAAGAGTGGTAAAGCTACTCCATTTTGGAGTAATGGTATATTTTGTATCAGGCTTAATTATGCGTCAACTGAATATACACAAGATATTGTTGTGGGTGTGGATCCTGGTAGTAAGAAAGAGGGTTTGACGGTGAAGTCTGAGTCTCACACATACTTGAATATTCAAGCGGATGCGCATAACAAGGTTGGTAAGAAAGTTGCGAAGAGGCGTAAGTTGCGTAGAAGCAGACGTGGGCGTAAATGTCCTAATCGCAAGAATCGCAAAAACAGGCTTGCCAACAAAAAACGCATACCCGCTGGCACACGAGCTAGATGGGACTGGAAACTGCGCATATTAGATTGGTTAAGCAAACTGTATCCAGTCACGCATGTATGTGTGGAAGATATTAAGGCGCGTACCTGGAAAGGTTCTAAGAAATGGAATCAGTCTTTCAGCCCACTTGAAGTTGGCAAAAACTGGTTTTACTCTGAGATAGAGAAGAAATGGGAGTTGTTAACTCTACAAGGTTACGAAACTAAAGAGATACGCGACCTATTAGGGCTCAAAAAATCTGGCAACAAGATGTCAGAGTCTTTTGATGCTCATTGCGTGGATAGTTGGTGCTTGGCGTATCATGCAATTGGCGGGGAACCTGTTGTAGATAATACAAGCATATTCTGCATATCGCCACTACCCATACAAAGACGCAACCTACATAGAGAACTACCAAAGAAAGGCGGTAAGAGAACACGATATGGCGGTACAACCATGTATGGACTGGTGAAAAACACGTTAGTAAAACATGTGAGATATGGTTTGTGCCGTATTAGCGGTTTTCAAAAAGGTAAAGTTTCACTGACTAATCTTGAAGGTAAACGATTAAGCGCAGCTGCCAAGATTAGCGATTGTAAAATATTAACACGAATTAACTTTAATTACAAAGGAGGCAGGCTTTCCTCTCCAGCCTAAAGACTGGAGTTTCCAAGCCTGAACATACTGATGACAGCCAAACAATTTAGGCTCATGAGACAAGAACTCTCCCGCTTAGCTCGCATCTAAAAACAAATGTTGGATGCTATCAGGATTCTTTTTAGAAAATAACGTGTATCAGTATATATTAATATCAGGCGTAAAGTCAAGTGTAATCAGGCTTTGCGTCTGATTTTTTGTTTGACAAGGATTTGATGTTCTGGTATAATATAGGAGATTTTGATATGAATTGCGCCCTATTAAGGGCGATTTGAATCTATGTTAAATTAGGTGAGGCTATGCGAACGAGAAAACTGAAACTCCCATATAATAGGCAATTAGACATTATCAATGCTGGCACTGGTTCAGTATGGGTAGAATGCTTGCGTTTGAAAGATACATGGGACTATGCTCATGGCTACCGAACTGGTGGCAGGCTTGACAAGTCTTGCGAGTTGTGGATGGATAAGGAATTATCAAAATCGCAACCTTTACATTCACAAAGCATTCAAGAGGTGCGTTCGCGATATTTCAAAAATCGCAAAGGTTTTCGTGAGTTACGCAAAAATGGACATAATAAAGCGAAACCGCCTTACCGCGATAAAACATTTCAAACAACGACTTGGAAGAAATCAGCAATTCGATTTATAGGCAAAAGACAACTGCGTCTTTCTAATGGTAAGGGTAACGAGCCTTTGTATGTAAATTTACCGAAAAACTTTGATGTACAATATGCTATAGCACATATTGCGATTGTTGAGTTAGTATATAACAAAGGTCAGTATTCTTTACATTTTGTGTATGGCGTAGCAAAGGCTTTAAAGTCTGATAGCGAAGGCGTTGTAGGCGTTGATATTGGCGAGATACATCCTATAGTCAGTCACAATGGTGTTGATACCTTAATTTTCAATGGGCGGTATATTAGAAGTCTATACCGGTTGCGGAATAAGGTGATAGCATCATTTGGCAAGAAGATTGATAGGTGTAAACGCCATTCTAAACGCTGGTGGCATCTTGTGCGTCGCAAATGGAAACGCATCAGAAAAATCGACAATCAGATACGCGATGGGTTACACAAACATACAACTGAGTTTGTGAAACATTGTGAAGAACGGAATATCGGTATTGTTGTGATTGGCGATTTGACAGGTATTCGCGATAGTATCAACTATAGCAAGCGTGCCAATCAAAAATTACATCAATGGGCATTTGGCAAAGTCACACAACTGATTTCATACAAAGCGAAGGCTTTAGGTATCAAAGTTGAAGTGATTGATGAATCCTATACTTCACAAACCTGCCCAAGATGCGGCAATAAACATAAACCCAGCAATCGCGAGTATAAATGCAAATGTGGGTTTGTGTACCACCGCGATGGTGTAGGTGCAGTTAACATAAGACAGAAATATTTAGGCAAATTTGGTGAACTGCTTAACTATCAGTTGTCTGTGCCAATTGGAATGAGACTGCAAACTAAAACGCCCTAAAATAAGTCTTGATTTTTAAGGCGTTGTATGATAGATTAATTGTCAGATTTAAGAATTTCACGCAAAAGTTTAATCTTTTCACTTTGGCGTGCTCTTTCTAATCTGATTTCACGTATTTTCTGGTCTAATTTACGGGTTTCTTCGTAAATCTCGCCAGGAGTTGGTGAAAATATGACTCTTTCCCAATCAGATGGTTTGACTGGTCTATTTTTAGCCATTGGGACTTACCTCCTTTATTGCGTGATAAGAAACAGACTTGTTGTAGCAAGTCTGTTTCTCTCGTGTATATATCCTAACATGCAAAACAACAAAGATCAAGTAAAAAGTATCTGGGTCGCCTCTGCGACCCCGTAGCGGCGGCTATGGCACCGCCATTCAAAATTAAATATAAATGCCATAAAAGGATTGACTTTTAAGGCATTTTGTGATATGATACGCTATGTTTAGACAATATGATGAACATGAGAAAATGGGTCTTCTTCATGTTCTTTTTCAGAATCTGATGTTAAAGAATCAGGGTGATTCCTTAACCACTGCTGATATACAAAATAATCAATTTCCACGAATTCAGAAAGTTGTTCTAAATTCGGATAATCATCATATTCTGGTTTAAATTTTGGGTTAGCCACTGGAATTCACCTCCCTTGGCTCAGGATGCAGGCTGTTTTCGGCAGCCTGTGTCTTTGCTATATAGGATAACACGAAAATATTGCGTAGATCAAGCAAAAGTATCTGGGTCGCTTCGGCGACCCCGTAGTGGCGACTATGGCATCGCCCGTGGGTATTCGATTAGAAGTCCCACGTTGCATTAAAAAACTGGACACTTCCTCATACATGTGGTATACTATATAATTAGCACAAAATTACGGCCGAAACATCGAGCGTTTCGGCCGTAAAATAGGCTTTAAAATTTAAGCCAAGCCACAAGGAGGTGAAGTCCAGTGGCTAAAATAAAAAACAAACGCAAAACCCGCACCTGCAAGGAACGGAATTCTGCTCTTGCCCGTTGTAGAGTTGAAGTTCTAAAGAAACAAAAAGAAATCAACGCTATTAATGTTAAAATAGCAAACATTAGGCAAGAAATTCGACAGATTGAACGACAATTTTAGCTCAAAAAGCCCCAAAAGTCAAGCAATTGGGGCTTACATAGTTAAAAAGTATCTGCGTCGCTTCGGCGACCCCGTAGTGGCGGCTATGGCACCGCCCTAAAAGGATTGACTTTTACTTGTGTTTTAGATATTCTGTATAATGTAACTTAATAAAATTGAAAATACAGTAAGAAAAATACCAATCAGTATTTTTTGAACAATTTTCAATTTTTGGACTGATTTTGCTGTTTTTTTCGATTCCAGTATTTCAGTCTCAATTTTAGCTAAAGTATTGAGAGTTACCATTGGAATGACCTCCTTTGACTCTTAATATAAGAAACAGACTTGTTGGTGCAAGTCTGTTTCTCTCGTGTATATAGGATAGCACGAAAATATTGCGTAGATCAAGCAAAAGTATCTGGGTCGCCTCTGCGACCCCGTAGCGGCGGCTATGGCACCGCCCGTGTGATGTTCACTCAGAATTCACACGTTGCTCCGCCTGAGCGGAGAATGTTCCCATGAGGAACAAAAGGAATCTCCATGCTTTAGCTTGGAGAGGATGTCAAGATTGCTGCATCAATATAGAACTTACGCATAATGCTCTTTATGTACCACAAACTTCATAGTTTGTGACACAAAACGCTGGATTTCACGAAAAATTCATCTAACACAACGATTTACATCCAAAATCGCGTAAGTCCTACAATAGATACAATGGAAACAAAAGGAGAACCCTTATGCAAGATATACAAGAATTTCAAGATTTGATTAGGCGGCAACCTTATACGCGCCTTATCACACCGAAACGGATTCTGTTTGTGGTTATCGGTTTGATCGTCTTAGCCTGCTTGGCGACAAGTTTTTACACCGTTGAGGCGGACGAGATCGCCGTTGTCCTGATGTTCGGGAAGTCTGTCCGGCAAGCCGAACCCGGACTCCACTTCAAACTACCGCTCGGTATTGAGAGAGCGATTAACGTTCCCGTCCGGAAAGTCTTCAAAGAGGAATTCGGGTTTCGGACGCTCAGGGCAGGCGTGCGTACGCAGTACGATACCCGCGACTACTCGGAGGAGTCGCTATTACTAACAGGCGACCTGAGTATCGCTGATGTCGAATGGGTGGTGCAGTATAAGATCAAGGATCCAAACAGTTTCCTGTTTTTTGTTAGGAATCCGCAGCGCGCGTTGCGAGACCTCTCCGAATCCGTCATGAGCCGAATCGTTGGCGACCGGACTGTCACCGAAGTGCTAACTGTCGGGCGTATCGAAATCGCCGCAGAAGTCGAACAACATCTACAGCAACTCCTCGATCTCTACCAGACCGGTTTAGACGTGGCATCAGTGACCTTGCAAGATGTCAATCCACCGGAAACGGTGAAGGCAGCGTTTAACGCCGTCAACGAGGCGAAACAGGAGAAGGAGCGTCTGATCAACGAAGCGTGGCGCGACTACAACCAATCCGTACCGAAAGCGAAAGGGGTGGCGGCACAACAGATTTCGGAGGCGCAAGGCTACGCACTCAAACGCGTCAACGAAGCACAAGGCGATGCCGATCGGTTCAAGGCGATCCGTACAGAGTATCAGAAAGCGAAAGAGGTTACCCGCCGACGGCTCTATCTCGAAGCGATGCAAGAGATTCTGCCGCAGATTAAGGAAATTTATGTGATTGACGGTGAAACGAACGCACCTATCCCACTGCTACAACTCAAGGAATAAAAACCGTTCAAACCCGCTGAACCGAACCGCAAGGAAAATTAAAAACATGAAATCGAAAAAGATACTGATACCTGTGATTATCGTTGTAATTTTGGCACTGCCAGTTGCTGCTGGAATGTTCTATGTCGTCTATGAAGGTGAGCAGGTGGTTATTACCGAATTCGGCCGTCCTGTCGGGCAACCGATTGTTACCGCCGGACTAAAAATCAAAACACCTTTTATTCAGCAGGTGCATCGCTTCGAGAAGCGTGTGCTTGAATGGGACGGCTCTCCGAACCAGATTCCGACAAAAGACAAACGGTTCATCTGGCTCGATACGACAGCACGATGGCGTATTAAAGACGCACTCAAATTCTATCAGGCACTCGGCACCGAGGAGTTCGCACAGTCCCGTTTGGACGACATCATCGATTCCGCAGCACGGGATTTAGTGACGGCGCAACTTTTGATTGAAGTCGTGCGGGATTCAAACCGTGTTTTAAGCCTCGACCTGGAAGTACTCGAAGGTGAAGAAGGACAAACCGGTGAACCGCTGGAAGAAATTCAGATCGGCAGGGAACGGATTACACGCCTGATACTTGAGAAAGTACAAGAAACCGTGCCACAATACGGCGTTGAACTCGTCGATGTCCAAATCAAACGCATTAACTATGTAGACGAAGTCCGTAAGAAAGTTTTTGACCAAATGATTTCGGAGCGTCAACGTATCTCTGAAAAATACAAGTCGGAAGGCGAAGGCGAAGCCGCAAACATCAATGGACAAAAACAGAAGGAGTTGGAACGTATCCAGTCAGAGGCATATAAGGAAGCTGAGCAGATTAAAGGCGATGCGGACGCACAAGCGATCCAGATTTATGCCGAAGCGCACGGTCAAGACCCGGAGTTTTATGCATTTATTCAGACTTTAGAGACCTACCGGAAGACGACCACTGCGAGTACGAAGCTGATTCTCTCGACGGATAGCGATCTCTATAAATATCTGAAAAATAGTGAGTGATTCGGCGTTACGCATTCAGCAAACCAGCGAATCGAGAACAGTATCCCCAAGTCGGTGCGGTTTCCAACCGCACCGACACCCCATCTAATCTATTTCCCATTCTGCCAAACCGTGTGGTACAGGCTCTGGACGTTCTGTTGTGCTTTCGATAACAACGTGTTCACCCGTTTCAGAGGATTTATCGAAGGCGCACATCACCTCAAGCACATGGTATGCCAGCGTGCCGCTTGCACGATGCGGTCGCCCTGAACGGATTGCCGATACCATATCAATCACACCAATCATCCGAGCGTTGTTCGGGAACGCAAGCTCCTGATCTTCCCAGTCGCCACCCGCTGGACAGACAGCGACACGTCCCCCAAAGCCGTTTGGATCCGGTACCACTAACGAACCGGTCTCGCCGTAGATTTCGATGCACGGTAGACTGTGCCGCCACATATCGAAACTCATAATCATCGTGATAATCGCACCGTTCTGGAATTCGATGGTGCCAGCGAGGTGTGTCGTGATTTTGACGGGGATCTTCAGACCGCGCACTGCCTCACTCGTTGCGATGCGTTCTTCAAACGCTTTCGTCGTAACCGCCGCCACGCGTTTGACAGGACCGAGAATATTGACGAGTGCGGTCACATAATACGGACCCATGTCTAACATCGGGCCACCGCCGATGTCGTAGTAGAAGGCGGGGTTCGGATGCCAACTCTCGTGTCCGTGTCCACACATAAATGCCGTGCCTGCGATCGGTCTACCGATTTTTCCGGCATCCAGTGCTTGACGGGAGGTTTGGATGCCTGCGCCGAGGAAGGTGTCGGGTGCCGAGCCGACACGGAGCCCTTTTTCCGCTGCGGTGTCAATAAGTTGCTTCCCGCTCTCAGTATCCACACCGAGCGGCTTTTCGCTATAGACGTGTTTACCGGCTTCTAAGACCTGTAAACCGACTTCGACATGCGCCCGCGGGATCGTGAGATTCACGACGAGTTCGATCTCAGGGTCCGCAAGCAGTCCATCAACGGTTGATGCCTGACAGTTGTGTCTTTCGGCTTGTGCCTGTGCGGCTTCCGGACGGATGTCTGCACAGGCTTTGATTTCTAAGATGTCGGTTTCCCGGGCACCGTTAAAATAGGCACCACTGATCGTTCCACAACCTATAATTCCGATTTTCATATTTTTTGCCTTTCAGGTGATTTCTCAATTGCGAATTGATGTGTTAAATTCGTATCTATTGTATCAACTATTGACGATATTGGCAAGAGAGTTGTCAAGGGTTATTTAGTTCTCGGTTTTTTCGTCCAATTATCAGTTAACAACTTGTGTCTGGAACACTTGCTGCGACTTCCACAATATACCTCTTTAACTGAGTACTGTTAACTGATAACTATTAAAACTGACAACTCATGCCGAAAAAACAATTGACACAATGCGCGTTTGTTGCTATGATAGTTAACACTTGAGGCGGAAGGGATGCAGATGCAACGGCGCATCGGCTGATGGAATATTGAGGCTCGCGGTATGGGTTTGAAGCAGCCCGTACAATAATACCTTGGAATGCGGAGGATAGTATGGGAAACCGAATAGCAATCGGTAACCTCAGAATAGATGAAGATTTGTACGCATTGGTCCGAGATGAGATCGCACCCGGCACCGGGATAGAAGCAGATGCTTTCTGGAAGGCGTTTGACGACATCATCGCAGCATTCGCACCAGAAAACAGGTCGCTCTTGGAGAAACGGGATTCGCTCCAACAGCAAATCGACGCCTGGCACCTATCACACAAAGATGAACCACTCGACGGTGAAGCGTACACGGCGTTTCTGACCGATATAGGCTACCTGCTCCCCGAAGGCCCCGATTTTACGGTGATTACCGAGGACGTTGACGTTGAGATCGCATTTATCGCAGGTCCACAATTGGTCGTCCCGGTTGACAATGCACGCTACGCGCTAAACGCAGCGAATGCACGTTGGGGCAGCCTCTACGACGCACTCTACGGCACCGATGTCATCGACGAGTCAGACGGCGCGACCCGAAGTGCTACCTATAACCCGATCCGAGGGAAGAAAGTCATTGAATATACCGAGCGGTTTCTCGATGAAAGGGTCGCACTTGAAACGGGGAGTTATGCTGAGGTCAAACTGTTCACCCTCAACGCCGAACACGACGAACAACAACTCCTCGCAATACGCAAAGATGGCAGGGCAACAGGCTTAGCGGATCCGACCAAGTTCGTGGGATTCACACAAACGGATGACGAACTCACGGCTATTTTGCTTCAAAACCACGGGATGCATATCGAAATACGGATAGATCGGGAACACCCAGTCGGCAAGGCGCATCCGGCAGGGGTCGTCGATATTATCCTCGAATCCGCGATTACGACGATCCAAGATTGCGAGGATTCCGTCGCTGCTGTAGATGCAGCGGATAAGGTTCGCGTCTATCGCAACTGGAACGGTATCATGAAAGGGACACTGGAGACGGCGTTCGAGAAGAACGGCGAAACGGTGACCCGACGACTTGCACCCGATAAAACGTTTACGACTCCCGATGGCAGTACATTGACACTCCCCGGTAGAAGCCTCCTCCTTATCCGTAACGTTGGACTCCACATGTACACAGATGCCGTTCTAACCAAAGACGGTGAGGAAACCCCGGAAGGCATCCTCGACGCGATGGTGACCTCCCTCGCTGCAGTCCACGACCTCCGCGGAAACAGCGCAAACATGAACAGTAAAATGGGGAGTATCTATATTGTCAAACCGAAGTTCCACGGCCCCGAAGAGGTGGATATGACGATTCGGATGTTCGAGTGGATAGAATCCGCACTGAGACTACAGACGAATACCATCAAGATCGGGATTATGGATGAGGAACGCCGTACAACCGTCAATCTCAAAGAGGCGATTCGGATTGCAAGGGAACGGCTCGTCTTTATTAATACCGGATTTTTGGATAGAACCGGCGACGAAATCCATACCAGCATGGAAGCGGGACCGATGATCCCGAAAATGGACATCCGAAACGAGCCGTGGATGATCGCTTACGAGGATTGGAACGTCGATATCGGAATTGAGACTGCATTGCTCGGTACCGCACAGATCGGGAAGGGGATGTGGACGAAGCCCGACCAGATGGCGGAGATGGTCGAGACGAAGGTGAACCATCCGTTAGCAGGCGCGACAACGGCGTGGGTACCATCGCCGACTGCCGCAACACTCCACGCGATGCACTACCACCGGGTTGACGTCGCCAACTGGATAAAGGAACTATCGGCAAGACAGCGGGCAAGCTTGGCCGACCTACTAACGCCGCCGCTATTGATAGAACGCGAATTGGAACCTGATGAGATTCAACGGGAATTGGATAACAACGCACAAGGAATCCTGGGATACGTCGTCCGGTGGGTTGATCAAGGGATCGGCTGCTCAAAGATACCTGATATTAACAACGTCGGTTTGATGGAGGACCGAGCGACACTGCGGATTTCGAGTCAGCACATCGCGAATTGGCTACACCACGGCATCGTTAGCAAAGCACAGGTAACGGAAACATTCGAGCGGATGGCGAAGATCGTTGACGAACAGAACGCTGGAGACCCGAACTACCGGAACATGTCGCCTAATTACGACGAGAGCATCGCGTTTCAGGCGGCTTTAGATCTGGTGTTTAAAGGGTGTGAACTGCCGAACGGGTATACGGAGTTTGTGCTACACCCGCGCCGACGTGAGGTCAAAGCAGACGGCTAATGGAAAGATAGGACAGTCAAAAGATAGAAGCAGGGAAGGCGGAGAAATACCACCTTCCCTTTCTATTTTTTTTATGAATCCAATCTATAGAATTTAATAGCGTTGTCTCGAAAGAGGTTCTGCTGTTCTTCAGGTGAGCATCCAGATACTGCGTCCTTCAACGTCTGTACCCACCGCGGGTAGTCGCTTGCTTGTGTAGAGACGGGCCAGTCACTCCCGTATATCACACGATCAAAGCCGAAGCAGGCGATGACGTGGTCGATATAAGGCTGCAGGTCGGCAGGTGTCCACGCTTCGGTGTCAGCTTCTGTTACCAATCCCGATATTTTGCAGTGGACGTTCGGGAATGCCGCGAGTGTCTCGATCTCCTGTTTCCACGGGTCAAAAAGTTGGTTCTTGATGTCGGGTTTACCGATATGGTCTAAGATGAATTGCACGTGCGGACACTGCTCCACAAGCCGAATGGCGTTGGCGAGTTGTGGATGGAAGATACAGATATCGAAACTCAATCTATAGCGGGAAAGCACTTTGACCCCGTTCACAAAATCGGGTTGGACGCAGAAATCAACGCTTTCGGACTGAATGAGCCGTCGGATACCTTTGACGCGCGGGTTATTCGCCAATTTTTCGACGAAAGGCGCGACCCGTTCACCCTCTTCAAGCGGTGCCCAGGCAACAATCCCCTGAATTCGAGGGTCTACGTCGGCGAGAGAGGTCACCCACGCCGTTTCTTTCAAGCCATCATCGGGGTGCGTATCACACTGGACAAAAACGATGGATTCAATCTCTAATTCGCCGTACGCTGCGATGTAATCTTTCAGGAGATAAGGTCTGTTGAGGGCAGGTACTTCGGAAAGCCACGGGTATCTTAACTGTTCTGGATGCCATAGATGAACATGCGTGTCAACGATCGGAAATTTCGCCATTGGGATGTGCCTCCTTTGTATTAAATTTGTGAGGCTATTTTAATAGTTTCAGCCGCGAATGTCAAGCATTATTAGGACGCAGTACGATTTTTAATTCCGTACCATTTCGTCTGAACTGTAATTTACGTGATTCAATGATCTACAGGATTTGAATTTTCTATAATTGATAATCGTCTTTTACAGAAGTAGTAATGAATCTGTGTAAAAAGATTGACATCTACAATCAGAACAGGTATAATTTTAGCATTGCGATTACGTTTGAGGAGCATTGACTTATGCATGAAAAAAAATTGACGAGCCCGAAATTTCAAAAGTGGCGCGAATGGATGCAGGGGATTGAACCAGAGATTCGGTTCCTACTTCGGGATGCCAGGGTGTTCTGGGAAATCCGAATCATTATCCACGGACATCAACGTACCCAAGACTTCCACTACGGATACTTGGAACGCTCACATCTGAATTATATGCTTGCGAGGCTGCGTCGGCAAATTAAACCCAATGAGGCGCATATCTCTTTTGTAGGATTGCTCCATAAAATTGCTGAAAATCTCGGAGAGTTGCCCAATTCTCACTCTAACCCTGTCCGTTCAGGCGCAAATAATCTGCCGGACGCTGCGCTAAGCACAGATGTTATCCACATGCACATTTGTCCACAAACGATAGCCGAAGACATAGCACAACTTACATCGGCATTAGAAGCGTGCGAAACGTTTGTTGGTGAACGGCTTGCCTATCTGGAAAGGCATGAAGCGAAAACTGCGCCAGTGTTTAAGGAATTCAAGGACTGTCTGAAATTGTTGGATAAAACGTACGTAAAATATCACGTCTTGTTTTATGGAGACGGTCTAAAAACATTGCAGCCACCCCGTCAGCCAGGGACCCTCAAGGGACTTATCAAGATCGCTGACGACTTTGACGCTGAACTCCCTGAATTTAAGGAGTATATGTATTGAGATACTTGCTGGATACACATACGCTGCTTTGGTTTATTTCTGAAGACAAAAAACTCAGTGATAGAGCACGCCGACTAATTCTGGATTCCAGCAGTGAGGTTTTCCTTAGCATCGCGAGCCTTTGGGAAACAGCTATCAAGGTCAATATAGGAAAGCTCGCTTTAGATAAACCCTTTAACCAATTGTTCCCAGATGAACTGGATTCCCACGGAATTGAAATATTGGCTATCACAATTGATAGCCTCGTACAGTTGACCGCCTTGCCTCCTCATCACCGAGATCCATTTGACCGCTTGATTATTGCTCAGGCACTCGTTGAAAATCTCCCAATAATTAGTGTGGACAGAAATTTTGACGCTTACGATATAGACCGAGAATGGTGACAAGAAGGTGAAAAAGCGGGTTCAGAAGTTGTGGAACGATAAACTCACGAGAACTCTAAATAAAGGAGCGAATATGTCAGAAAAATCTCGAATTGTTATGGTCGCAGGAAGCGCGAGTCACGGCGGTGGTTCGCATGAACATCCCGCCGGATGTGCCCTCTTCGCTGACTTGTTAAACAAACATGTTGACGGTGTGGAAGCCGTGGTCTCTCAAGGATGGCCGGAAACATCCGAAGGGCTTGAAGGCGCAGACGCAATCATTGTTTATTCTGATGGTGGGGCAAGACATCTCAGCATTCCACACTTCGCACAGATTTCCGAACTCATGGCTCAAGGGGTCGGACTTGCAATGCTGCATTACGCAGTCGAAGTACCGAAAGGCGAACCCGGAGACCGTTTCTTAGACTGGATCGGCGGCTACTTTGAGACGCATCTTTCAGTCAACCCGCACTGGACGGCAAACTTCACCGGATTCCCTGAACACCCAATCACGCGTGGACTCGAACCCTTCTCACTCGAAGATGAGTGGTACTACCACATGCGCTTTCGGGAAAATATGGACGGTGTAACGCCGCTACTGAGTGCAGTCGCACCCGAATCAACGCTGACAAGACCCGACGGACCCCATAGCGGCAACCCGCACGTCCGCGCATCAGTGGCGAACGGTGAACCACAGCATTTGGCGTGGTGTGTTGAACGTCCCGACGGCGGACGCGGCTTCGGGTTTACCGGCGGACACTACCACAACAAATGGGGAGATGATCAGATGCGTAAACTCATCCTTAATGCCATCGTATGGACCGCAAAAAAGGATGTCCCCGAAGGCGGTATCTCAACACCGACACCAACGGAAGCGGAATTGGACGCGTATCTGTAGTTAAGGAGACGGAAGATGGACCAAGAATTCCAAGATTATCTGTTCGACTTACAAGGCTATCTTATTTTAGAAGATGCAATCTCAAAAGACGATCTGGAGAAGATAAATGGTTGGATTGATGCCCATTGGGAATACGTTGAGCAACCGTGGGCAGAAAATACAACAGAGAGAGGCACCCCGCGCTGGATCGGCAACATCGAAACGCATACCTATAACATCGAAAACGGCGTGAATTTTCAGAATATCATCGAAGGTGGCGAGGTCTTCCAAAAGTTAATCGACCATCCGGCATGGATCCATCTGGTTCGCAAATACGTCCACGAGGTGAACGGACTCTCGATCCACGAGAATTTCCTTAACGTCCGCGGTCCCGGCGGCTTCATTCATATCCATTGTGGCGGGCACGTCCCATTGAGTTATCTGACGTTCCGACAGGAGAATACAGGCGAGTGGATGGTGGGGCAGATTAATGTGCTGATGGCACTCAACGATATTGGACCGGGGGACGGCGCGCCGGTCCTGGTTCCCGGAAGCCATAAGTGCACGGAGATTCACCCACGTTTGAAGCAAGACGGGAAAGGCTTAGTCTATGACGGTGTGACCGGTAAACCCGCAGGGACAGCCTTCGTGACACAGGAGGTCCATCTCAAGGCAGGCGATGTTGTGATGTTCACGGATGCCATCACGCACGGATCCTCAGAACGGACCAAAGACGGGTATCGCAGATCCATCGTCTATCGCTACTCTCCGAGATATGTCCGTGAACGGTTCGACTATCCGCATTCAGATGAGTTGTTAGCACGTCTGACCCCAGACCAACGCAAGATTATCCAACCGACATCCATACGCCGTCCACCACAAGTTGGGTAATAGATCACAGGATTTACGCATGCCCCTCTTTCGTACCACAAACTTCCAGTTTGTGCTGCCAAAACGCTGTGTTTTCCAAAAAATTTCATCAGTTCCGAAAGCAAAGGAGGTTCATAATGCGAAAAGTTGACTTACAACAGCAGGCAGTTAATTTAATCGGGCAGCTCTCTACCGAAAAACTCAAATCTGCCGTTGATTATCTCGTTTATCTCCAGGACGCAGAGACGCGAAACGTCTCTCCTGATCACGAAGTTCCCTCACAAGATCTTGGAACGGCGATTCACGAGCTTTTCAAACCTTTCGGCGGGGTGGAACTTGAGATACCGTCACGAGAGCCGGCGCGAGAACCGCCTCGCTTCGACTAAATACCAACCATGATTGTTCTTGACACTAATGTAGTTTCGGAGCTCATGCGGGACAGTCCACAACAGGCAGTTCGGGCTTGGTTTCGTGCCCAGCCTGCGAGCAGCTTGTTTGTGACAACTATCACCGAAGCGGAAATTTTGGCCGGTATAGCACTTTTGCCTTCTGGCAGGCGACGGCGCGGACTCTCGGAGGCTGCTACCCGTGTATTTGCTACGTTGTTCACTGGACGTATCTTGGTTTTTGATAGTGATGCAGCAAACATTTACGCCGAAATTTTTGCTCAACGACACGCAGCCGGTAGACCGATAAGCCAAGCCGATTGTCAAATTGCTGCAATTGCTCGTTCCCGCGAGGCAGCCATCGCGACTCGAAACGTTACAGATTTTGAAGGGGTTGGCGTTGAACTTATCAATCCGTGGTCGAACCCATAACTTTTTGGCTCATGTAAAGACTGTGGGCTAACGAAGATTTAAAACCCACGTGGTGACTGCTTTCGCAAAAATAATGACACATACTTTTGACATGAGCGACTTAATCTACCTATAAACTCAAAGTTGAAAGACTATTACTATACACCCTATTCAGAAATAATCTGTGGAGGATATTTTCATAATGCGTACAATTCAGGAAATAACGGAGGCGTTGCCAAACCTTAGCACCGATGAACTGCGCCACATTGAACGGGCCATTCGTGATTTGTACCGTGCTCGTCATGAAACCATTATTTATGATGATGACTATGGGGTCTGGACAGAACAGGATCAGAATTCAGTGGCGGCGGAGGTTTTTGAATCGTTTGATAAAGCGGAAAACTAACAGAATATGCAAACAGCAGAAAAAACACTCTGGGGCGGACGTTTCAGCACAAGCCTCACCACAGAGACAGTAGCCTTCACACACTCCATCGAAGCCGATACACGCCTCATCGGATACGACATCTGGGGAAGTCAAGCGCACGCGATTATGCTCGCGCGGCAAGGGATCATCTCCGATGCTGACCTACGCGAGATTTTGCGCTGGCTCCGAAAGGCAGAAGAAGATTTTCAGAACGGCGATTTTACGCTCGATCCCAACAAAGAAGACGTGCACATGAACGTCGAATCCTATCTGATTGAGAATGCCGGACGCGAGTTCGGCGGTAAACTCCACACTGCCCGTTCCCGCAACGATCAGGTACTCGTCGATGCACACCTCTACATCCGTGATGAAATCCTCAATATCCAGCGTGGACTCTCTACGCTTTGCGAAGCCTTCCTACAGATTGCGAAGACACACACCGATACCGTGATGCCGGGGTATACGCACACACAGCACGCGCAGCCGATTAGCCTCGGTTTCTGGGCGACGGCTTATGTCAGTATGTTCCTACGGGATCAGAAACGTCTGCAGTCTGCTTATACACTCGCCAATATGAACCCGCTCGGCGCATGCGCTTTGGCTGGCACGACCTTCCCAATCGACCGAGAATTGACAACAAAGCTGCTCGGTTTCGACACACTACACGAACACGCACTTGACGTTATCAGCAGTCGGGACTTTATCGCAGAGACCCTTTTCGCGCTCTCACTCGTCATGGCGAATCTCTCACGGATTAGCGAAGAAATTGTCTATTGGACGACTTATGAATTCGGGATAGCGGTCCTTGATGATGCTTACAGTTTCGGAAGCTCCATCATGCCACAGAAGAAGAACCCGGACATCGCCGAACTCACACGCGGACGCACAGGACGCGTCTACGGCGCACTGTTGGACCTGCTGACGAATCTCAAGGGGCTGCCGATGGGATATAACCGCGATTTTCAGGAAGATAAACCGCCGCTCTGGGAAGCGTTTGATATTGTCAAGGCGTGCCTCGGTCTGCTACCCGAACTCCTCAGGACGACGGATTTCAAAACCGAACGCATGGCTGAGTTAGCGAATGCAAACTTCGCAACAGCGACGGAGTTGGCGAACTACCTCGTTAAGGAACATAAAATCAGTTTTCGGGAGTGCCACGAGATTGTCGGATGGCTTGTCGGTGAACTCGTCCAACAAGAAAAAACGTTCTCGGATTGGAAACTCACGCAAGAACTCTTAAAACAGAAAGCGATTGACATACCGATTTCACAGTTGAAACAGATTTTGGACGCGGAATTGGCAATTCAGAATAATCAAAGCCTTGGCGGGACATCACCTCCCGAAGTTCATCGGATGATAGAAAACTTTGAAAAACAACGCAAGGAGATTGCCCTGAATATCTATAATTGCCAGACACAAATCGGGGAAGCGCATCGGGAAACATCACGCATCGTTGATGAAACTTTAGATGAGTAGGTCGGGACAATATTGTAAACGGAGGCATACAAGGTATCAATGCGTACAGGTCCGTACAAACTATTGAGGGATTTTGCACAGAAATATCCGAACACCAGATCGGCACTTAACCATTGGTATGACTTGATAAGCGGAAGAAATTTCCGTTCTATTGCTGAGTTGCGTGAGATCTTTCCTCATGCAGACCGCGTTAAAAGTTGGACTGTTTTCAATATTGGGGGTAACAAAGCGCGTCTTATTGCATTCATTCACTATCGGAGGCAGACAGTCTCTATCCATCGTGTACTAACACACCCTGAGTACGATAAGTGGCAGCCCTGATGATATAAAACCTGGATCTGAAAAATTATAGGAGTGAACTATGTTAACCGAAAAACACCCTATACCGCAAGAATCACAAGTAGGATTTAGAGACGGTATTCCTAACAATTCTCAATCACTTGGGACAGCACTGAAAGTTTTAATTCATACAATTAGCACACATAAAGACGATGACTTCATCCCTTTGACAGAAGATGATTACGACGCTCTTGTTGTGCTGTTGGGCGAATTAACGGACGTGGTACGTGAAGACGAAAATCATTTTTTTGCGTCCTTAATGGAATTCGTTGTTGTACTTATTGAAAAATATGATCATGCACACAACCCAGAACTGGCCGCGCGCATTCAGAAGGATAGAGCCCAAAACGCCTCCAATACCGAAAACGATCTTGTTGCCGGGTGAAAAGGCTGCGAGCAGTTATGCAAACTTATCAGTCCAGAATAAGGAGAATAGAAAATTGAAAGACAGATTAATCGTCGCATTGGATACGGATGACGGTGAAGATATTGATCGACTATCTGGAACGCTTATGGATAGCGTCAGCTGGTTTAAAATCGGCTTTCAGGCGTTCAGTGTTCTGGGGATGGAGGCTTTTCCATTGTTCGAGCAGAATGGATATAAAACCTTTGTTGACCTGAAAATCCACGACATTCCTAATAGAGTGGCACGCGACGTCGGCACGATGACGAAACACGGCGCGAATATGATTACCATGCACGCTTCCGGTAGTTTTGAAATGATGCAAGCTGCAAGGCACGGCGCGGATGATGCCGCCTACAAATCAAATATTCCGAAACCGATTCTGCTCGGCGTGACCGTTCTGACAAGTATGGATGAAATCGGATTTCAGCAAACTTTCGGATCCGCACGGCAACTCCCTGCGCAAGTAACGTATCTCGCGCAGCAGGCAAAGAAAGCAGGATTGGACGGTGTCGTCGCATCGCCGTTAGAAATTGAAGCAATCCGAAAAGCCTGCGGCGATAACTTTTTAATTGTTACGCCGGGCATCCGTCCGAAGTGGGCAGAGACCGGCGACCAGCGTCGTATTACCACACCCGCAGAAGCGATTCGCCGAGGTGCAGATTACATTGTCGTCGGCAGGCCTATTATTGAGGCGGAAGATCCTCTGGAAGCTGCCGAAATGATTCTTGATGAAATGACGGAGGCTTAGATATGAATATCGTCTGTATCTGTTTAGACACGTTCCGTGCCGACATCATCGGCGAAGGTAAGAAGTATAGCCACGTACAAACGCCGAACCTTGACGCGCTCGCATCGGAGAGTGTCCGTTTCACCCGCGCATTCGGTGAAGGACAACCGACGCTTCAAGTCCGTCGCGCTAACTTTACGGGGATGCGGAGCTTCCCGTGGAGATATAATTTCGACCGACGCGGACATTGGCACCACGCCCCGGGTTGGCATAAGATTCCACCCGAACAGGATACAATTGCCGAGGTCTTGATCGAACGCGGCTACCTGACTGCACTCATTGCCGATACATATCACATGTTCAAGCCGACGATGAATTTCTCGCGCGGGTTCGCACATTTCGACTTCATCCGTGGACAGGAATCCGATAACTGGCAGAGCGGCGATCCGAGATTGATTGAAGAACAGCTCCGAAAACATGTCCGTGAACCCATCAACTGGCGACGACACGCCGGACTCGTCAACTATCTACTCGGGCAACGACACCGCCAATCTGAAGACGACTATAGTTGCGCCCGCGTCTTCCGTGCCGCAGCTGACTGGCTTGAGGATAACCATACCGTCGGTCCGTTCTTCTTATGGGTAGATAGTTTCGATCCCCATGAACCCTGGGACCCACCGAAATCTTATGCCGATATCTATTTCCCTGACTATTCCGGGAAAGATTTCATCACACCAGGCGGCGCGAATGAAGGCGACGGTCCGACGGAAGATGAACGCCGCCGAATCGAGGCACTCTACCTCGGAGAGGTCACGTTTGTCGATAAATGGGTCGGCGTGTTGCTCGATAAAATAGAGCAATTGAGCATCAAGGACGAAACGTTGGTTGTGCTGATGTCCGACCACGGCACGCAACTCCGCGACCACGGGAGTTTCGGGAAAGGCGCGAACAAGCTGCACCCGTTCAATACACAGCTGAACTTGATGATTCGCCACCCGGAGGGACCGAACGACAAGGATATTTCAGCGTTTGTGCAGAACCATGACCTGATGCCAACACTTCTGAATCTGCTCGATATTCCGTGTGGTTGGACAGATGGCGAGGATATGTGGCAACTCGTGACACAGGAGAAAGCAGCACTCCGCGAACGGATTATCACAGGTTGGGCAGGTTTTGCTGTAGGTAACGCTCGCGGACGCGTCAGTGTGCGTGATGACCACTGGAACTTCTGTACGTCGGTCGGTTATAACGATGAGAGCGGCGATGAACTCTTTGATGTCCGCAACGACCCAGAGGAGAAGGTGAACGTCGCGAGCGAGCATCCGACAGTTGTGTCGGAACGACGACGGGATGTTGAGGCACTCATCGGTCAACCGTTGCCCGGGCAATTCATCGAAGTCTGCGATCCCGGATACGCGCCGATGACAAAGTGGCTACAAAAGAAGCTAGCCGAAATGTAAACATAGACGCTGTCCGCCGTAACTTCTCTCAACTGACAGGTCAATTCGGTTCGTAGTCGTGCAATTCATCACACGGAAACCTAAACCGCAATAACCTATGGTCGCTCTGGAGGATCAGGGGGCGGCTCTGTGCTGTTGAGGTCCCCATAACAGAGTGCGAAACCACCTTTGCCGAACCATGAACCCAGTGATAGTAAGTAATTGTCGATGTTGTCGTGTGCTAAAAAATCCGCTCGCTTGACGTGATCATGCCGCGCGAAGAAGTAGTGGCGATCCCCCTGCCAGCGCAGCTCGCCGTTCCTTGAAATACGATAGGAGGTGTTCGGTATGGCTTCCATATCATCCGGATTACCATACTCGAGCGGTATTTTGAGTTCGGTGATGAAATCCGCCATTGAACCACCTTCGCGGTAATAGGCAAGGATGTCATTCCAATCCGCGAGCCGCACGCCTGCACCGAAATGCTTCTTACATTCAGCCTTGAGGTCCTCAGTCTCATCAAGGTTGTGGGTGACGACGTGGAATTTTTGGTAACTGACTAAAACCTGGAGACCTTGCTGGTGCCCTTCGCACATAAAACGTTGGTTACCGGTGGTGGTATCCCACGCGATAATGGTGCCATCTTTACTACCAGTGAGCAGCGTCAATTCGTCAGGCGAAAATGCGAATCTGTAAACAGAGTCTTTGTGTCCCTTTAAATCCATGATGTTTTGATAGTCACCGATTGCATAATCCCACTGTTGTACCGCGCCAACCGTATAATGCCACAAGCGAACCGCATCACCATGCCCACTACTCAGAAATCTACCCTTTGGCGAAAATGCTAACGCATGCGTTGAGGTGCGATCCGGCCACCGCATTTTCGATTGTAGGCTGCCGGATTCAGTATCCCACATACGGATTGTCTCGTATTCATCGCCACTTATTAACGTCTTGCTATCGGGTGAAAACGTTAGCGCCGTAACCGACTCTGTATGCCCCGTCAATGTATGCAAGAGTTCTCCCGTCTGACCATCCCACAATTGGATTGAGAAGTCTCCATCTTGCCAATTGGGTATTGTGATAGCAAGAAAACGCCCATCCGGTGAGAGTTCAGTTAGCCAAAAATCATTCCAACTTTCAAAATATAATCTTATATTTGTAATAAGCAGCGGGGGGAGTTCGGCACTAATCTCCCAGACATGAACGTGACCAAAATATCCTGCACAAGCGAGTTTCGTACCGTCCTGAGAAAAAAATAGCGAGGATATGCCAATAGGCGACGGTAGCGTTGTGACAAGTTGTCCCGCAGCTTTGTCCCACAGCTGTACCTCTCCACGTCCGTTACTGACCGTTGCACAAGCGAGGACGTTCCCATCTGGTGAGAATGCTATTTCCCCGTAACCGCGGCCAGGATGCTCAAGCACGGTGATTTCTGCACCCGTTTTCGCATCATATATCCAGATACCAATATTGGTAGTGACAGCAAATTGCGTGCCATCTGGGGTAAAGATGATGTCATTTGCTGCGCCTTTGCCACTGCGCATTTTGGCACCTTCTGGTGAATGCCATTGTGTAGGGTCGTCAGCGAGACTTCGGTTTGACAATAATAGACTTGACATTAACAGTGGGACAATATAAAAAAGTATCCGCTTTTTCATCTTCAAATCCTTTTTGTAGTATTGGTGATACACTACAACTATAATGCCACTATCGGTTACCCGTTTTCTTGAGCGTTTCCCAGTCCCATATCAAGATTGTGCCGTCCCAATAGCTAGCACTAACAAGTGTCCTGCCATTTGCAGAGAATTTCAGCACCTCGATCCACCATGTATGTCCCGTATGCGTGGACAAAAGCCCACCCGAGTGGACATCCCATAATTCGATGATGCCATCCCAATTTCCAGTTATAAGTATGTTACCATCAGGTGAAAAAATCAAATTTGAGATCATGGCAGTTAATTCTCGAGGAACTGTCCGAAGTTGCGTGCCGGTGGATGTATCCCATAAATAGAGTTTTTTACCGCCGCTTGCGAGTATTTTACTATCCGGTGAAAACGTCACTGCGTTGATCAACGATTTATGAGCCGTAGATGTAAAAAGCGATGCACCATTCACGAGGGCAATTGGGTATTTATCTATTCCTCTGAAGGATGTTCTCCAAACCCCAGACAAGAATTGTGCCATCGGAGCCGCCACTGAAAAGCGTGTCGCTATCCGGTGAAAATGTGAGTTCATTGACAGTTCGGACGTGTCCCAGGAGTGTATCCTGCATCAAGGTGTTTGTGCTTGTATCCCATAGCCGTATAGAACCATCACTACTACCGTTTGCGAGCATTGCTCCATCAGCAGAGAACGCCACTGCGGTGACGCTACCGGCATGTCCTTTGAAAACTGAACGCTGCTCGCCGGTTGCGACATCCCATGAATAGATGAACCCGTCTCTGTGCCCACTGACAAGAGTCTTTCCATCAAATGAAAACGTTAATGCCCCCGCTTCAGCAGCGTGCTCTGTCAGCAGAGAAGTCTGATGTCTGGTGTCAATGTCCCATAATAAAACTATTTCGTCTTTTCCAGCACTCGCGAGCATTTTTCCATCCGGTGAGAATGCCAATGCCCTAATTTCATCTGTGTGACCATCAAATATAGTGATACGCTGATGGCTCGGAACATCCCACAACTCTATTGCGCCGCCACGACTGCCACTGGCAAGAATTTTGCCGTCTGCGGAGAATGTAACTTCATCAATAAAACCTTTGTGTGCTGTATTGAAAACGGCGAAAAAATCTCTTGTATCCGCGTCCCATAATTTCACATCATCGCCAACACTCCCAACAGCGACAGTTTTACCATCTTGAGAGAAAGCAAAACCGAAAGCAAACCACCGGTGGTTGACTGGAATGAGTTGTTCATCTTTAGTTTCAGTATTCCATAACCGTAGTATGCAATCAAAGCTGCCACTTGCAAGCGTTTTGCCATCCTCAAGAAAACCGAGTGCGATAATCGGTTCTGTGTGCCCTTCAGTGATTAAGCGTGAGGTCGCCGTGTCAACATCCCATAACCTGAGCGTGTTGTCGCGGCTCGCGCTGACGAGAGTATTACCATCTGCAGCGAAATCTAAAGCTTCAACCGGACGTTTGTGTTCGGTAAGGATGCGGCTGCCTGATGACTGTTTACGGCCCATGGAACTCAGCAAACGTGGCAGTGACAGTTGATCACCGTTAGCACCAATGTTCCACAATCGGATATCTCCACTGGAGTCACCGCTTGCTAAGGTTTTGCCATCTGGTGAGAAAACGAGAGCATCAACGATGCGGGTGTGTCCATCAAGCCTGGATATCTGGCTGCCGGTTTCTACATCCCAGAATCGGATCGTCGTACGTCCACCAACAAGTGTTTTATTATCCGGTGAGAACGCCAAAGACCAAGCGAGATCCTCATCGCCTTCTATGGTATGTTTCAAGGATCCAGTTAACGTATCCCAGATAAATACCTTGTTTCTACCCGCACTTGCAACAAAACGGTGATCGGACGATACAGCTAATGTTGTACCATTGATTGAATCTTGCTGTCCTATGAAGTGTGATACCTCAAGGCCGGTGTCAACGTCCCATACATAGAACGCAACATCTCTGTTCCAACCGACACTGGCAAGCGTTTTACTATCCTCCGAAAACGCTAATAGGTTGACCCAACCCATACCTTTACCAATCGTAGATATTTGTGTGGCGGTATCAACGTCCCATAATTGAATTGCCCGTTCCCGTGACCAATGGCTGATGGCAAGCGTTTTTCCATCGGGTGAGAAAGCGACAGTGCTGGCATTTTGGGGTTTTTCGCTAAGTAGAGCGATTTCGGCACCCGTCTGTGTGTCATACAACCACGCACCGATACGGGTTGCGACTGCTATCCGGCTGCCATCCGGTGAAAACTTTGCGTCATTTATGGAGCCTTTTCCCAGACGTGCTACTGCACCTTCCGGCAAATTCCAGTGTGTATAGTCTTGGGCGAGGCTTCCGTTTGAAAATATCCATATCATCAATAGGAGGGTAACACAATATAATCCCGTTTTCTTCATGAAGTGAGTCTCCTTTTTCTATACGAGTCTTCAGCGATTGTAGAGTATGTCTTGATTTATAGTAAAACCCAAAATTATACTAAAGTTTGGACAATTTTAAGAATTAAGATGTTTGAAAGCAGAAAAAGAGGTATCCTTTCATAAACATATCACCGTTTTGAAAGGAACGTAAAAATGGACCTCCTCCTCTGCTTAAGAGATATTCTATCGGATTTT
>JAJEEK010000001.1 GCA_022821065.1 Candidatus Poribacteria bacterium | reverse complement strand
GTTTCTGGCGTTGGGGTTGCTTGTGTCTGCACGTGTGCAGCGCAGCGCAGTAAGTCTGGTCATGCTTCTACTGACTTGGGTTACACTTGTGGTTTTTATGCCGAGCGTTCTCGCGCTAATTGCCAGCGGTTTCTCCTCACCGATGTCGAAAGATGAATTACGGATACGCCAGAAACAGATTAATGACAAACACCTTGCGGAATACCGGCGCGGACTCGGCGGACCTAACTCAGAAGCTTTAGAGGCAGGAAGCAAGTATGTCACACATGAAGCAGTAGAACAGGAACGCTTGATCGAAAAGCGGTTGGATGAGCAGATCGTACAGGTTCAACATGCCCGTTCTATAACTCGCATCTCACCGACTGCAGTCCTTCAACATCTTCTTGAATCCTTTGCTGGAACCGGTTTTGAGCGGCATCTACAATTTTTAGAGAATGCGCAGCGTTACGCCAGCGAATACCGCAAATTTATCGTTGACACCGATAGCGGGGACCCAGAAAGCCTCCATCTCATAGGTGTTCGGAGAGCCATGTCTAAAAAACCTGTAAGTCCAGAATCCATCCCGATCTTTGAGGATTCGATCAGTCTGAGTAAAGATTTCAATGCAGCAGCGATAGATTTATTATTGTTGACACTATTTTTCGTTGTTCTTTTTTCTGGAGCGTATCTCGCGTTTGTGCGTGTTGAGGTGTAACAGCGGTTACGCAGCCTCTTCGCTGGCAAGATTTTCAACCTCACCAATTGTGGATAATATATAGCGGTTCATGAAAAAATTGCGTAAGTCCGTAGGTGGTGTTTACATCTTACTTTAAACACTACCGAATTAAAAAACGTTGACGCGAAGTTGGAAAATTGATAAGATACACAAAGAAATTGAAATTATATTTCGTGTTAGTATTGGAGAAATAGATGGCAGCAGCCGCAACGAATCGAGAAGTGATTGCACAGTGGCGTGATCAACCCGCCCCGCTGCTCGCATTGTTACACGCTTTCCATGACCGAGATGGGTTTATCTCGGAGGCAGTCCTTCGTGATATTGCAGTCGGGCTTCGGATTCCGCTTGCTGAACTTTTTGGCACGCTAACATTTTATCACCATTTTGCACGTGAGGCACCGGGACAAGACGCGCCGCGGGTCTGTACCGGACCTGTCTGTCGGTTGCAGGGTGGTCTGGAGATCCTTGAGGCACTCAGAGACGAAGGCGCGATCGAGATGCCGTGTGCCGGGAGATGCGACGATTGTGTGCCTGTCCTGAAAGGACATGAGGTATTCGTTGGGAAGCAAGCGGACACCCTTTCTGTACAACCCTCCCCTTTACCGCCACCATATCCGGGCGATGGTGAAGAATGTATCTTCGCCGAAATTCGAGAACCCGAACAAAATACACTAACAGGCTACCGACGCACCGGTGGCTATGAAGCGTTAGCGCGTGCAGGGACGACCCTCACACCGACAGATGTAATTGAAACACTCAAAGAGAGTCAACTTGCTGGCAGAGGGGGTGCCGGATTTCCGACGGGTATGAAGTGGGAATCGGTCTTGAATGCCCCAGGTGAACCGAAAACGATCGTCTGCAATGCCGATGAAGGCGAACCGGGATGTTTCAAAGATCGTGTCATTCTCGATTATGCGCCGCACGCTGTGATTGAAGGGATGACGCTTGCCGCTTACGCGACGGGTGCGACGCGCGGTTTTGTATACCTCCGATATGAGTATCCAGAGACTTTAAAGACACTTGAACGCGCCTTGTCGGAAGCGGAAGCAGCGGGGCTGCTTGGCGATTCAATCCTCGGTGAAGATTTCAACTTCCACATCTATATCCGACGCGGTGCGGGTGCTTACGTTTGCGGCGAAGAGGGATCGCTGTTGAATAGTCTTGAGGGGAAACATCCGTTTCCTCGGAACCGTCCACCGTATCCTGTGACGCATGGGTTTGAGAACCTACCGACTGCCGTGAACAATGTAGAGACGCTCGCCGCCGCTGTACAAATTCTACGGCACGGTGCTGCGTGGTATAAGGGTCTGAGTTATGATAAGGACTTGGCAGGCACAAAGATTATTAGTCTCTCTGGCGATATCCGGAGACCGGGGAATTACGAAGTACCGTTCGGACTTCCGTTGAAAACGCTTCTCTACGAATGGGCGGGCGGTGCGCCGGACGGACGCGAAATTCAAGCGATTACGACAGCTGGACTTTCTGGCGGATTTATCGCAGGCGACGATCTGGACATTACGATTGATGAACCGAGTTTTCAAAAAGTGGGTGCGATGCTCGGCGCAGCAGGGATCATGGTGTTCGATGACACGCGGAATATGCTCGATGTCGCCCGGAATGCGATGGAATTCTTTGCTGAGGAATCTTGCGGGAAATGTTTTCCGTGCCGTATCGGGACGCAGCGGTTGACGGAACTTTTGTCTGCACCGTTGGGAACGGATTCGGAGGCGCTAATCTCCGAAATTGGAGCGGTTATGAAGGCAACGAGTGCGTGTGGACTCGGGACCGCCGCGCCGAATATTACAGACAGTCTGATGCGCTATTTTTGTTAATGGCTATCGGCTATCAGGTCGCTTTGCTTTCGGCTATCGGTAAAGAGGGATCCTGATAAACCAGAGTTTGTTTACTGACTGCTGATGGCTGATTGCTGATGGCTTAAATATGTGGAGTCGCGGGTTCATACTTCTTTGCGCTATCGTGTTTGTTGTCGGTTTGGTGACGGGACCGGTACAGATGCTGTTTCCTGTCTATGCGGAGACAGTTTTAGAGGAGAGCGCGCTGTTCGCGGCACTATTGCGCGCCTTGCCTATCGGACTCGGTGGTATCTCAGCACTGATAGGTGGAACACTCTGCGACCGGTTCGGACGGAAACTGACCGTACTGATTGGAATGACCGGAGCAATCGTGGTCGGCACCCTTTTTACAACGCAGCTACCGTTGTTCCTGTGGGGGATCCTCTGTTATGAGGGGATTGCTTCGGGTTTCAAAACCGCGGGTGGGCAGACCTATCTCATTAGTTCGGTGTCCCCTGAGCGGTTAGGGTTAGCGACAGGACTGTACTTCATCAGCAGTACTGTCGGGAACGCGATAGGGAGTGCTATTGCAGGTGAGGTTATTGATCGTACCAGCTATAGTACTTTTGGGATCGGAGCGGTCGTTCTGGCGGGTGTGCTGTTTGTAGGGGCGTGCCTCTTTCTACCGCGGTTGGCACACGCTTCAAATACGCAACGGAAGCGTGAGGGCGTATGGAAATCAACGCTTAACGTTGCGGCGTATCTAAATCTGATTCGGCGGCGAGAGATGCAGATGCTGGTCGGTTTACGCGTTTTTCCGACCTATTATTGGGGTTCCGTGAATCTGCTGATGCCGGTCTTGATTGAGCGTTTCGTCGGGGTGAAAGCAACGGGCTATTACAGTGCGATCAGTCTGCTGTTCGCTTTCGGATGCCAACTCGCTGTCGGACGGATATGTGATGCAGTTGGACACCGTGCCCCTGCGCTCGTAGCGAATGCAATCGTTACGCTTCTTGCTTTCGGTATGGCATTTTTTCATACGTCTTCGATTGCGCTCGGGGTTTTCTGGATACTCGGGGCAGGCGCGGCGTGGGCACTTTCGACGACGATCCCACGATTTATCAACGAATTTACTGAACCTGATGAGAAGGGACACGGTGTCGGGCTGACACATTTGGCGTGGAGTACCGGGTTTCTTCTCGGGTACGTTGCCAGCGGTTTTCTGGTTAACATCTCTGTTCATGCTCCGTTTATTGTCGCAGGAATTTCCCTGATCTTTTCGACGGGTATTGCTTATAGATTCTGGCAGACGAATATTGGGCGCGCAAACTAACAATTTGTGCGACTTTCAAACTAAGAGAGGAATGCTAATGATTATTGCAGAACTTGATTTAGAAAATGCTGAACATCGTGAACTCACTGATTCCGAGTGGCGTTATGCCGACGGGCTTGTTCCAGGTGAACCCAATGGCGGTTTGGTTAATCTGATGAAAGAGTCACCTGCTCGTCACGCTGATTATGACGATTCAGGTTGGGACATTTGTGAGAATATCCAGGCAGTCATTTCCGAAGGACTCTGTTTCGGTTGGTATCGGATCACTGTTACGATTCCTGAAGCGGTTGATGGAACTTCGGTCGCGGGTTCACAGGTCTGGTTCCACACCTGTATTGACGATTACGGTGAGGTCTGGGTTGATGGTGAGATTGATCTGGCTTTCGGAGAGTCGGGACGTGGTGCTGCCTCGGGTTTCAATGCCCCGCAACGCGTCGTTGTTACGGAAAGTGCGGAGCCGGGTGCGAAACATGTTATCGCATGCTTGGCGATCAATGGTCCGCTTGCCAGACCGGGTGGCGGTATTTTCCTCCGTTTCGCGAAATTAGAGTTTGAAGGCGCATAGCAACGATAAAGATGGAAGGGTGGAAGAGCGGAAGGCTGGAAGGAACTTTCTGCTACCTAATCTTTCATCCTTCCACTTTTTTACGCTTTTCTCTTTGGAAGGAAATCAGTGCTTAAAAAGGCGGTCGTCTTACTGAGTGGCGGCTTGGATTCAGCAACGACTCTCGCTATCGCGCGCGAGGCGGGTTATGATGCCTATTGCATGAGTTTTCGGTACGGTCAACGGCACACGGTGGAGCTGCAGTTTGCAGAAAACGTAGCAAAAGCATTAGGTGTGAAACAACACGTGATCGTTGACATCGATCTGCGTATCTTCGGTGGTTCCGCCTTGACAGCCGATATTGCAGTGCCGAAGGATAGAGTAGAAAAAGAAATGGGTGATAGCATACCGATAACGTACGTCCCTGCTCGGAACACGATTTTTCTCTCCTACGCGCTTGCTTGGGCTGAAGTTCTCGTCGCCGATACCATTTTTATTGGGGCGAACGCTATTGATTATAGCGGCTATCCAGATTGTCGTCCCGAATATATAAGTGCCTATCAAAAGATGGCGAATCTTGCGACGCAAGTTGGTGTTGAAGGGAAAACAGAACTGAAGATCCGCGCGCCACTTATTGATAAAACGAAGGCGGAAATCATCCGAATCGGCACAGCACTCGGTGTCGATTATAGTCTCACCTTAAGTTGTTACGATCCTGACGCGGAAGGCAGCGCATGTGGTGGTTGTGATAGTTGCCTGCTTCGGAAAAGGGGCTTTAAAGCGGCGGGTCTCCCCGATCCGACTTGCTATCGTTAAATGTGGCATCACGATCTTTTTGTAGCGTTCCTCTAATGCTTGGTAATTTATTTTCTCCTTGATATTGGTCAACGATCTATCCTATAATATCTCTATGGCGCAAGAATACGATACAATAGGAAAAGACATCCTGAATGAACAAATCAACGAAATCGCGCAGTTTGTCCTGAATGTACCGGAGGTCGAAGTGCTTGCCGACCTTGACACCGAACAACAACTGGTCCGTGCCTTTCGTACAGATATTACAAAGCACGTCCGGTTGGACACCCACGAAGCTGTTCTGCATATTGAGTTACAGCTCCGCGACAGTACAGAAAAACCGATGTGGGCCCGGAACGCACACTATCACGGCTATCTCGTCGGTGAACACCAAATACCTGTCTATTCCAACGTTATCTATTTTCATCCAGACGCTGGCAAAAACGACCCAGGGTACTATGCGTATAGTTGGAATGGCTACGATTATCGACTCAACTATAAGGTGATACGGCTCATTGAGATAGACGGACAAACGATTTTAGAGGCGCAAACACCAGGTCTGTTGCCGTTCACGCCACTTATGAAACCGCCTGAGGAGATGCCTCTTGATCAATGGGTACGGCAGTGTATTGATGTAACAATAGCAACACCTGTTGATCCACCGATGAAAGGCACGTTGCTTTATGGGCTCTCCCTCTTTGGGAGCCTCGTTTATGACCAAGGCTTGTTTGAACGAATACCGGAGGAACTTATGCAAGAATCTGCTGTTTTCCAACGCCAGCGCGAAAAGTTTATCGCGGAAGGTATTACACAAGGGGCGAAAGAGGCGACCCTCAAAAATCTCTTGACTGTACTTAACGCGAAATTCCATACAGAGGCTGTGCGCGCACTAACACCGGCACTCAAAAATATAGACGATTTGCAACGTCTTGAAGATCTTCATCTTACTGCCATTAATGTGGAAAGCCTTGAGGTTTTCACTGAAAAACTCTTTGAATAGAGGTAGGGAACAGAGGAGATTCAAGCCGCCTTCATAAAATTGATATTTGAAGGCACAGGACGTTTGACCTAAAAATTATGATAAAAGCCGTTTTCTTTGATTTTTACCAGACGTTAGGCGTTTGGGGAGAATCACTTAGACCGAGAGTTCAAAGAATCGCAGCTCGGTATGCTTGTGAAATTGAGTGGGAACGCTATGACACCGCACGCGGAAACCTCTATGCCGATGCGTCAGGATCAGACCCGATAACCCATGATCTTCTGGAGACGATGCAGCAGATCATCAATAGTTACCGAGGTTTTCTGGCAGCACTCGGTGTGCGGGACTACTTAGACCAGATGACATGGGAGTTGCTTCAATCCGAGCACTCCCTTTTTGCTGCCAACGCTGCTACGCTCTACGATGATACTGTCCCAACCCTTGCGTATTTACGAGATGCCGGTTTCAAGTTAGCCATTGTTTCCAATTGGGATACACCGTTGGACCCACTCACCGAACGGTTGGGAATTGCCGACTATTTTGACACGATTACTTCTTCACATGATGAACGTGTCCGATCTGCGAAGCCGGATCCGCATATTTTTGAATGGACGCTGAAACAGGTCGGTGTTTCGGCAGAAGAAGCCGTGCATGTCGGGGATACTTACGAGGCGGATATTGTTGGGGCGCGAGATGTAGGCATTCGTCCAATACTGATTGACAGGGACGGGACACAAACCGGCAGATGGAATGAGACAATTCGGAGTTTGTCTGAGTTGCCGAAGCTGCTTTAGGGGAATTATGGTAAAGGCTGTTTTCTTTGATTTCTACGAAACATTGTGTTTTCACAGGCATTCACTTGAAGAGAACCTTGAAAGAATCGCTGAAAGGTATGGCGTTGCTGTCAATTGGGAACGCTGTGAAACAGCATTGGAAAGCCTCTTTGCCGGCACATCGGTACCCGACCCGACGACCGATTACGATTTGCTGGAAGTGCTGATAACGGTGGTGAAGCGAGAGTGCGAATTTATAAGAGAAGTCGGCATTGAGAAGCACGTAGAGCAGATCACGTGGGAGTTGTTGCAATCTGGGCACTACCTCTTTGCGGCGAACAGTGCGACGCTCTACGATGATGTCGTTCCGACGCTTGAGCATTTGCGAGACGCAGGCTTCAAGTTAGCGATTGTCTCCAATTGGGACACGCCGTTGGATCCACTTACCGAACGACTTGGCATTGCTGACTATTTTGATACAATCACTGCCTCACATGACATGCGCGTCCGATCCGAGAAACCGGATCCGCATATCTTTAATTATACCCTTGAAGCGGTTGGTGTTTCGGCAGCCGAAGCTGTACATATCGGTGATACTTATGAAGCGGATATCGTCGGGGCAAAAAATGTTGGTATTCGTCCGATATTGCTTGACCGAGACGGTACACAAGTTGACAGGTGGGATGAGACGATTCAGCGTTTATCTGAATTGCCGGAAATGTTGATACCGCATTAGGTTACGGTAAAATCGGGTCGCCCGGCTGCCAACTCGGGAGACCAAAGAATTGTTTGTAAAGAAACACAAGAACGGACGAAAAAATGTACCACAAGGCTTCGTTCAAAACCCAATAGATGGCATAAGAGATACATGTGATACAAAAAGCCTGAATCCACTTAATTTCAAAAAACGCTTGAACAACTGCTACGAGGATAAGCACAAAACAGATGTGACTTGCAATGTTAATCAGTTGGGCTGGCAGTTCGAGTGAAGCCAACGCCTCAGTAATTGCTTCTGATCGTTCTTGTGAACCTGTCGTGTTATACTCAAGCGTTGTGAGATCCCGGGGCAAAGTGGTGAATTCAAGCGTTGTGGAATCAGGACGCAGGCTGATTGAAATGACAATGAAGTAACTTATTGTGGCTACCAACAAGACGAGGTAGCACAGCCCTATGATCTTAAAGAAATTTCGGAAAACACCCTCGCGATTGTAAAGTAACCGACACCCAAAAAAGAGGAGAACGCTTAGCAGGATCCAATCGATCAATGCCGCAGCGATACCGAAAAACCCAGCGATAATCTGAAAATTAGGAGAGATTTCCAATAAACCTAAATCCAAATATGCTAAAAGATGTTGCCTCGCTAAAATGGTAATTGCGCGGTCCAACAGCACAATTGCCAACGGCAACCATATTTTCGGTGTCCAGTTGACGATGATTTTGAAGAATCGCATGCCGTTTTCCTTCTTTCTATGGAAATTGACTTTGAGGTTGCAAACCCTTCCTACCAAACTGTGAGCGCAGAACTTACAAATCCTGCTCAGGCTTAGTATGCGTTAATGGGAGGAGAAATAAGGCTTCATGTCCCATAATAGCATAGTGCCATCGTAGCTGCCACTCACCAAAAGCGTTCCATCGGGTGAAAAGGCGAGGGACTGAATATCGGTCGGATGGCTCCAGAAGGTGGCGATGTTTTCGCCGGTAGCGACTTCCCACAAACGGATGGATACTTTATCAGTGCCAGTGCCTGCTAACCACGATGCACCTGAAACCAAATACCGTCCACACGGAGAAAAGGTTAGTGCTTCAGCTCTCCCGCATCCGAATGGCAAACATATCACCATACAGATTTCATAAGTTGTCGTATCCCACAACCGAATTTGCCCCAATACATCGCCTGCAATCAGGTCGCCATCCGGAGAAAATGCAATTGCTTTTGGGGTACGTTTATCCACCGAACCTTTCTCTACATGTCGGAGTATCCTCTGAATTTGGCGATCGTTGCCTTTGTATTTGGTGGCATCTCGGGGGCGGTTTAAGGAGAGTTCAGCAATTTGTTCACCATTCTCAATATCCCATAACAGAGCTTTTTCTTTGTCATGTGCACTTATAAGGTGCTTTCCGTCCGGTGAAAAGGCGATTGACCAGATCCAATCCGTCTCTTCCGTAAACATTTGGCGTTCATAGTCGCGTTCGACATCCCAGATGCCTAAAACACCGTTAGCATCCGCGCTCACCAGTAGATTGCCTTTTGGGGAGAATGCAACGGCATAAAGTACTGCTTGATGTCCAGTGAGTTCAATCGGTGGTGCATCTGGTTTTCCAATATCCCAGACTCTCACAATCTTATCATAAGAAGTGGCAGCCAGTTTGTTGCCACACGGTGAAAAGTCAATAGAGCGGATCGTGCTAAGGCCTTCACACCTGAGTGTTGTTTGCAGTTTTAATTCCTGAACGTCCCGTAAATGAATACCCCCTGACCAATACCCTGCAGCCAGCGTCTGCCCATCTGGTGAGAATTTTACGGAACCGCACACCCAATAGTGGTCCCAGGTAGCAGTAGATTGGGGTGCGGGATCCCCGATGTTCCAAGTTTGAATTGTATCTGGACCGCCGATAACTAACTGCGAACCTGTCCGTGAAAGATGGAATCTCCGAATAATCTCTTTATACGTTAAGGTCGCCATCTTTCTGCTACGCTCTACATCCCAAACGGTAAGCGTCGTTCCAGAAACCGTCGCAGCAAGCAAAACACCCTCAGCTGAATAGGTGTAGTCCACCGATTTTGTCGTCTCTGGCATTGATATGATAATAGGTCGTGGGTCTTTAGTCGTGAGTTTATCAACTTCCCACTTGTGGAGACCGCCGTCCCGATCCACTGAGGTGAGGAACTCACCGCACGGTGAAAAAAATAGGTAAAATACTAAGGCTGAGTGTCCAGTGAGATGCGCACGACGTTCACCTGTTTCGATATCCCAGACTGAAAAGGTATTTTCGGGGGTTCCGCCTATGAGGATGCTTCCATCTGGAGAAAAGGCGAGAGGGATGGCAGGAGGGCGATAGCGGGGCTGTAGTTCTTCGTCAACAGGGAACTTTGCGACCTGTTCGCCGGTTTCGAGATGCCAGATGTAAACGGCATCGTATCTTCCGCCAGAGGCGGCTAAGCATTGCCCATCGGGTGAAAAAACGAGTTCAGAAACCCGATCAAATCGACCCATCCGTTGCATTTTTGCAAGACAACGGTGATTCTGCACATCCCAAATTTTAATCTGACCGTCTCGGTTGCCAGTAGCAAGCAGTGCCCCATCCGATGAAAATTTAAGGGCGGAAAGCATCCCGCGTTCTGTTTCCCATAGTGCGACAGGTTCCATCGTGGCAAGTTCATACCACCAGAGTCCAATCCATGTGCCGACAGCAAGATATTTTCCATCTGGGGAAAATTCAAGCGGGCCTGCTATCCCGCGTCCTAATCGCGCAATTGCTTCTTCTGGGAGTGCCCAAGTGGTGACATCCGTATCATTTATGCCTGTTTTTTCAGAGACTGGTTGCATGCTGTCCTCGGTTACGGATGCTTGAGTCTCGCCCAGGTCGTCGCTAATTTTCCACGCGGTTTGACGGGCGTCGGTCCATCCATCAACTGAAGGATGTCGTCTTCGCTGAGGGCACGCGCAAAGACTCTCAGTTCATCAATAAGACCTATCCAAGTCTGGGCGTACCCTGTATTCAGAGTGCCTATCCACACCGGAGCATCACTATCACCTACTGCTTGATGCGGGTGAGAAAACGTTCCTTCCAGCGTGCCGTTGACGTACATCTTTCCTCGCTCTGCTTCCGGTGCGTTCCCATCGAAGATGATCACGAAATGATACCACACATCGCTTTCGAGTACTGTCTCGGAAACCATTTGGGTATTTCCACTGTTCTGGGCATTAACGCGAGCGTACATCTTTACATCGTTCCATGAGAAGACCTGATAAACATCGGCATCGTTGAACCCGACGCGTTTGGAAATGATGCCTCTTGCTTGGGCATCGGCGTTTGTTGTCATTGCCCACGCTGTAATCGTCAATGCTTCCATACCGGCGAGTTTGCTGGAATGGGCGACTTCGATGAAGTTTGCACTGTCACCATCAAATTCCATTGCCTGCCCACCGAACTGATCATCAGCCTTGTTTAATGTTCCGTGCACTGTGACCTCCGTCGGATTATCCGAGGCATCGGTCGGATCGCCGTCTTCATCGAATGAGAGATAAAGCACCATGTCCTCTTCAACGGCGGTACCCGCTCCAAGCGGCACTATGAGTGTGATTGCTAAAGCGACAATTAATAGGCGAAACGAGGTTTCAATGAATCTCTTGGTCATGATAGATCTCCTTCTAATTTGTCTGATATTTATCAAAGTTATCATGGAGGCAGTAATAATCAAGAGAGAGTAGGTATAGCAAGGTGAAAATGCGTCTGTTTTGAAAAAGTTGCTTGATTTTTAGCGCATGAAATGGCATCCTAATGATTCAAAAAACCACC
>JAJEEK010000090.1 GCA_022821065.1 Candidatus Poribacteria bacterium | reverse complement strand
TGTATGAAGTTTAAGAATTTAATTCGGTAATACAATAACCTCTTACTGTAGGAGCGAGTGTTTTTGCTGGGGCGTTTCTTGTGCTCGCGATCTTTAACGATTACCGAAATATTTATTTAATCTTCATTTAGTTTGTGACACCAGAACGCTGTGTTTTCAGAAAAAGTTCATCTAACAGAACCACCTACAGTCAAAATTGCGTAAGTCCTATTACCGTTAAACTGACAACTGCCAACTGTCCTGCAATGTCTACTTTTTTACCATACATGTCCAAAAAATAGGCAAAATTCCAACACTTATCGCCAAAAACAGACACTTTTCTGTTGGCATGAAAATTGCATATACACAAACAAGCCTCCTTGGGTAAGCCGGAATCGTAACTCCTAAAAGGCACGGTTGCAGAAACCTATACAACACGCGTTAGGCTAACATCCCTGAAGTTTTGCGACCGCTTAGGAAAACGGATCCGGCTCCTACTAATCCAACGGCTCGCTCCCCTGCAAGCTCGGTTTCCAACCCCGACTTTCCGCAAATCCACAAATAATTATACCACTCACCATAAAAGCGTGCTATACTCTCAGGTGACAGTGACCATCCCATTTCTTCAAATTATGCACCCTTTGCCCCTAAAAATAGTCTCTTTAATAATTGGATAATAATGCCAATCGGAGAAATACGTATGAAATTGAAGGCGATTTTTTATATCACACTTTTAACGCTGATGTGTGGAGATGTGTGTTGGCTTTCTGCGAATAAAGTTCCAACAACCGCCAAAATCCTGTTCACGTCTTCACGGGATGGCAACTCGGAGGTCTACGTGATGAATCCAGATGGCTCCGAACAAGTGAACCTTACGCAGCATCCCGCCAGTGATTTTGGTGCCGCCTGGTCGTCAACGGGTGAGCAAATCCTCTTCGTCTCGGACCGACAAGGCACGCGTGTGCGAGACCTATATCTCATGGACCCCGATGGATCCAACGTCCGCCGCGTCTTCAGGAAAAAAGCAAAGGGTTGGAGGCATAGTCCGGCATGGTCTACCGATGGCAAACAGTTTGCTTACAAATACACAGACTGGGATCGTTTCGAGTTCGGTCTCTATCTTGGAACTTTTGGCGAAGAAGATGCTGAACTCCTACCGTATGGAAATTCACCTGAATGGTCCCCTAACGGTTCCGAAATCGCCTATTCTATACCTCATCAATTCGGATCTCGACTCACATTTATGGATGTCCGCACACGAGAACTCGAACAACCGCTACCCGATAAAACACTCCAATGGCAATCCGGTCCATCTTGGTCTGCTACCGGAAATAGGCTTGCGATTACTGGGAACAGACATCCGTTGCCAGTCATCTTGGATCGCGACCTGCACAACGCATGGAAGGATAAAGACACAGTCTTCATCGTCAACCGCGACGGCACCGGTCTCCAACAACTTGTTGAGGAAGACGGTCCCATGGCTGGTGTTTCTGCGTTATCGCCGGACGGTTCAGAGGTGCTTTATACACAAGAGATTAATGGACATTACCAAATCTTCAAGATTCATATAAATACCGGCGTGCGGACACAGTTGACGCATATTGCTGGACCTTTTCGTCGAACGAATTCTGGCGGCGATTGGTTTGACCCTGCGTATGCCTTGCCCGTATCGCCACAACCGGATTTGCTAACAACGACATGGGGAAAAGAAAAAAAGAAGTAATAAATTTAGGAGAAATACCTATGAAATTGAAGGCAATTTTTTTTATCATCCTCTTAACGCTGATATATGGAACAATATCTCCGCTCTTTGCAAAAGCTCCGACAACACCCAAAATCCTGTTTACCTCCAGTCGGGACGGCAATCGTGAGGTTTATATGATGAATCCAGATGGCTCCGAACAGGTCAACCTCACACAACATCCCGCGGGGGATCTGGGGGCTGTCTGGTCACCGACAGGGGATCAGATCCTCTTCGTCTCAGACCGACAAGGCACGCGAATGCGAGACCTGTATCTCATGAACCCCGATGGCACAAATGTCCGGCGCGTCTTCAAGAAAAAAATAACGGCGTGGCGCGGAAACGCGACGTGGTCCCCTGATGGAAAACACTTCGCTTATGTGACCTCAGACCGGACGCGCCCGAAGACCGAGCTCTATCTTGGAACGTTTGGTGAAGAAGATGCCGAACTCCTACCGCACTGCGCTTCCCCCGCGTGGTCCCCGGACGGTTCCGAAATCGCTTGTCATATAAGCCCTCACCCACAGACATCTCGGCTGACATTCATCAGCGTCCGCACACGCGAGGTGGAACAACCGCTACCTACGAAAGCACTCCGATGGCAATTCCAGCCATCCTGGTCTGCTTCGGGGGATAGACTCGCTTTTTCTGGGATCAAACATCTGTTGCCGGTCATCTTGGATCGCGACCTGCACAACGCATGGAGGGACAACCAGACAATCTTCATCGTCAACCGAGACGGAACCGGTTTGCGTCAACTGGTCAAGGAAGACGGTCCCTATGCACAGCATCCTGTGTTATCGCCGGATGGAGAGGAAGTGCTCTATACACAAGAGATTAACGGACATTCCCAAATCTTCAAGATTCATATAAATACCGGCGTTCAAACGCAGTTGACACATATTGCTGGACCTTTCCGTCGAACGAATACTGGTGGCGATTGGTTTGACCCAGCGTTTGCGCTACCCGTTTCACCAAAACCTGAGTTGCTAACGACGACATGGGGCGAAATGAAAAAGGAGGATCCAGATGGTAGAAAATGATGTTCAATTAATCCATAGAATCTTATCAGGCGATGAAGCGGCGTTCACGACTTTAGTCCGAAAGTACCAAAAGAGCGTTCACGCACTCGCATGGCGGAAGATCGGCGATTTTCACATCGCTGAAGAGATTACACAAGATACCTTCCTACAAGTCCACAAAAAACTCGCGACCCTACGCAACCCCAGCCAGTTTGCAGGCTGGTTATATGTAATTACCAACCGGCTCTGCATTAAACGGTTCAAAAAGAAAAAATCGACAATGCTATCGCTGGAAAAAACATCCCGGACAGCAGTGGACGAAGCGTCCTATAAAAATTATCTGTCGGAGCAACAAGAGACGAAAGCCACCGAACGCCGCTACGAAATCGTTAAAGAACTTCTGAAAAAACTACCCGAAAGTGAACGCACAGTCATAACACTCCACTACCTCGGTGAGATGACTGCCAAAGAAATCGGCAACTTCTTAGGCGTATCCGCAAACACAATCAAGAGCCGACTCCAACGCGCAAAAGAACGTTTACGGGCACAGAACAAAGAACCCTGGGTTCGCGAAATACTCGGGAGCATCCAATTCCCCGCTGACTTCACCGAGAACATCGCACGGCAAATCGCCGATTTCAAACCTGCCTCCGCCCCAACTACGAAACCCTTACTCCCTTGGACCGCTGTCGGCGTGACTGCCCTTCTCTTGGTGCTATTCCTCGGTCTAAGCAACCGATACCTTCTCCGATTCCAGCAACCATACAACTTTGAAGCACAATCCGAGCCGACAGTTGAAATCGTTGACGCACCCATCACGCTCAATATTCTCGCCAAACCGACCATTCGAAATCAGGTCGGACACGCGACGATCCCGAATAAAAGTATCGGGACCGGCTTACGTGCCGCTGATATAACCACCGCATCCGCAACAACGGTGGATTTCCCCGCCACATTCTCGACTTCACACTGGACACAGATGAACGGACCCCCAGGCGGTTTCGTGTTTGATATCTTTGAGACATCTAAAAAGACACTCTACGCTAATGCGTCAATCGGGGTCTACAGACTAACAGCTGGAACAACGCTGTGGATACCTGTAGATATCAATATCCCGAACGGCACCTTCCGAGTGCCTATAGCAGAGCATGCGGACACCCTCTATATCGTCACTACTGATCAACTATTGGCTTCAACCGATGATGGCGAGACATGGAACACATTAGGGACCCGACCTACGGGGGATCCGGTTGAACTCATCGTCATAGACACTGCAGCACACAAAACTGTTACAATGTATCTCGCACTTTCGGATAACGGGATCTTCCGATCTACAGATGTCGGAAAACACTGGACACCCGTGAACAACGGATTGAGAGGTAAAAAGGTTTATAATCTCGCTGCGGTTGATGAGACAATATTCACCGGCACAGACAGCGGACTCTACCGACTCAAAAACGACGTTTGGGAACTGCTGCCACTCGATACAACCAGAGTTGTACACGACTTGGTCGCCTTTGAAGATAACCTCTACGTCGGAACAGGGCGCAAAGTTGAGCAGTACATGCGAATTGAGCCCTCAAGGAGAGGCAGAATTTTCAAATCAAACGATCTCGGAATGTCCTGGACTGAGATCACACCTAAACCCAAACACGGTCTTTTCATGGCAACAGTCGCTATGGCAATAGCGGTTAAAAACGAAACGATCTTAGCACGCGGCGCCAGACTATTTCATTCAGTGGATGGCGGAATGACTTGGACAAATCTTGGACCTGTCCCAAATACCTATGCCTATTTAGCAGCCGATGAAAACACCCTCTACAAAACAGGAATCTATGGACTCTACCGCACAACCGACGCTGGTGAATCGTGGCATCATTTTATGGAAGGCATGGTCGGAACCGGCGTACAAGATGTCGTCGCTTTCAATGATACACTCTACGTACAAACCGACAACGATATCGTTCAATCATCGGACAACGGCAAATCTTGGAAAACCGTTCCGATGGAGGCACCTAAACGCGTATCTAACTTAGAATACATAAATCAAATTAACAAAGGCGTTCTGAACAGTAATTCAAAATTCGTCACTGTCGGCAACCTTCTCTATACAATTGTCTCTGAACCTGACAACCTACGTATCTCCTATCTATCAGCGGGTGATAATACTTTTGCTCCAGTTCAAGGGCTCCCCATTTTTGGTACGAAGGATCTCTCTACGGCTGTGTTGAAAGAGATCGCAGAAGCACAAGGTGTTTACCTCTCGGGCAATCAGAAAAGCGATCGGGAATCGCTATATGAAGTGCGTCTCATGGAAGATCACAGGAAAGTCGGCGCGTTTGCAGTCAGCGATGGGATGTTCTATGTCGAATACAAACGGAAACTCTTCAAGTGGAAACGCGGATATCCAGAATGGAAAAATACTGGACTCATAGATACCGGTCCGCACACGAATGACGGTTCAAAAAATGGGTTCAAATTGGCGGTCTCAGCCGAAACCGTCTATGTCGGCAAGCGAGATGGTAGTCTCTTTCAGTCGCTTGATGGTGGTGACAGTTGGCGCGATATTACACCCAGCCTACCTCTCCGTTTTAACCGGTTCAAAGAGATCCTTTTTGTCGGTTCAACCGCTTACGTCGCAACCGACAGAGGCATTTTAACTTCAAAAACCGGCACATACTGGCGCGTACTCACAGACACCGCAGGCGAGTATATCATTGCCAATAGACTTATCGTCAATGGCACAACAGTTTATATGGCTGGTGATACCGGTATCTATCGCTTAGGCAACAATAGACAACCGGAACAAGTCTTACCAAATGTGCCAGATAAAGTCCTCTCTCTCACCGTTAAAAACGACAAACTCTATATTGTCACCGAACACCATGGGATGTTTCAGATTCCACTTGAAAAAGCCAAAAACGACCTTTCTCGTAAATAGCGGAGGCGATAAATACTAATGAAATTTCTAATTATTGTAACAACCCTATTTCTATTCTCTTTATCTGTTTCAGCAGGCACATTTCTCGAAACTTTTGATGGCAAAGAGTTGGACAGATGGCAGCAAATTTGGAGCGATAAGGCCCCCACTGTCTGGGATATTGTTGATGGTGAACTGCACGCAGACAGTCGTGAGGCGTATACGCACTTGCTGACAACTGGCGATAACACATGGGAAAACTACACCATGGAACTCGATGTCAAGCCGCTAAAAAAACACGGGATTGGCGGAATCGCAATCGCTGCGCGGGTTGACGGAACTTGGTTAGTTTCCTGTCGTATTTTTGATCCCGTGATTATAAGGGGTGACGACCCACCGTTTCAAGAGGAACGAATAAGTTGTTCTGCTACCAGTTTGAACCGTCCAGCACTTGCCACCCTTATCGTGGAACCGCACCCACTTTTAAAATTAAACAGATGGCACCATCTGAAACTAAGTGCTGAAGGCGATATCTTTACCTTCTGGATTGATGATGAGCAGGTTATGGCACCGACGAAACTTCAAGTCTTCAGGCAGATTGATGTCTTTGCTGATTTTCCAGACTTTCAGAGCGGAGGTGTCGGTTTCGGGCTCTGGAACTATACGGCAATCTTCGACAACATCACTGTCACCGGCGATACCATTCCAAACAGCGGTGATTTCCCTGTAACACCCAAAGCAAAACTCGCGACAACTTGGGGAAACTTGAAAAGACCTTAGACCCAGCGAATTTATAGGAAAATCAAAAAATGAAAATGAAACATACCTACAAAGGCCTCGGCACAACACTACTGTTTATTCTACTTCTACAAACCGTAAACACTTGGGCAGCTCCGTATATCTCCTTCAGTTCCAACCGAATAGGAAACTATGACATCTATATCATGGATATAAATGGAGAAAATCTACGTAACTTAACGAATCATCCTTCATGGGACTCCCAGGCAACGTGGGCACCGCACGGGCGCGCCTTTGCTTTTGTCTCTAACCGAGATGGAAATGCTGAAATCTATATCATGAGCCTCAATCGGACAGAACCGCGACGATTAACGTACCGTCCAGAATCAGATACCAATCCAGCGTGGTCGCCTGATGGAAAGTGGATCGCTTTTTCATCTCGTATCCCCCAAAAACAGACTTATGACATCTACAAAATAGATATCAACGGTGAGAATCTACAACAACTCACCGACGATGGAAAATACAATTTTGTTCCTTCATGGTCACCAGATGGAGAACAGATCGCTTTCTATTCCAGACCAAATGACAACGGTGGCATCTATGTGATGAATCTTGATGGGAAACGTATCAGACGCGTGATGCAGCCACAAGATAGAGGGACATCTCCGACTTGGTCACCAGATGGAAAGCAAATTGCCTATTATGCAGGTATTATGGGAAGTGGTATCTACATCATGGGTGCCCAAGGTCAAAATACGCGGCGCGTGACACCGAATAATATTTGGAGCCACAATCCGGCATGGTCCCCAGATGGGGCTTGGATTGCCTACGATGCAGAGATTGACAATCCTTGGGGCAACCCGAATGTAGATGCAAATATTTACCTCGTCGCTGTTGATGGCGGCAAACTTCGCCAAATCACAAAGCATCCCGGGAAAAATGAGCATCCCGAATGGGTACCGGAGGGGTTCCTCTCCGTTTCACCGAGTACGGAGAAGCAGTCGACCTTGTGGGGTAAACTCAAGCAGTCTGCCGGTGACTGAAGGAATAGAGGATTTCGAGGACGAAAATAACTGCTTTTTGCATCTATGGTAAATTATAAAAATATATTGACATCTACAAATGACCCAATTCCCCTTGATAAGGGAGGTGTTTTTGCTTGGAGGTTTCTGCGGATTTCCACAGCATTTTTCAAGGATTTTTCCTCATCCCGTAGGGATGATATGTCTATAGAAGTGGTATATCTAAGCGACCGCACTCCGTAGGAGTGCTATGTCTATAAATGGATAAATGGGGGGCAACTTGCGTTATAAATAAGGAGATTCTGATGTTTACCAACTTTAAATTACTATTAAGTACGGTGTTATTGTTCAGTTTAGTTATGCCTGTCTTTTCTTTGGAGCCTTTTGGTGGAGTTTTGTCATTAGATGGTGAGGATGACTATGCAATACTCCCTTTTAAGGAACATGGGCATATTTTCCCCAGAAACACCCATGCGTTTACTGTTGAAGTATGGTTCTATCCGAAAACTGAACCGAAGGAGAAAGATAAAGACCTTATTCTGACTCAGCAAGTTTCCATCGGATTGCTGGCCAGAGAAAAGTGTATACTCGGACAGAATCAACTTTGCAGTTATCGTCATGCATATCTTTCAGGCAACACAGCTCACGGACTTGTAGGATCTGATAGTGCAATTGAGAAGGATCAATGGAACTATATAGCAATCATTTTCAAGAACAGCACGCTTTGTCATGCGACCAATGACCGAATTAGTCAAGGCTGGAGACTTCCTCTTGTGGACAGGATATCTTTGCATATCAATAGACCTGAAGGCGTTCAGGATTTCGTCGTAGGCGGATATGGTGAGGATAAGTTTGTGGCACCTAACGGGGGCTTGTTATTCCAAGTGAGTGGTTTTCATGGCGAAATTAATGCGATCAGGTTTTCAAATATCGCTCGGTATGACTGCGCTGAACAGGGGCACAATCCGTTTGATCCACCCCCTCGTTTTTTGAATGATGAACACACGTTAGCACTCTGGGATTTCAATGACAAGGAAGGCGCAGACCGCTTTGAAGATGCGTCTGGCAATGGGAAGACGCTCATCGGCATGAATGGTGCCACTGTCGTCGATGGCGGAGATGTTGGAAGCCTTGAAATTCGTCCCGATAACTCTTTAGCGACAACCTGGGGACAAGTGAAGTCAGAATCGTTTTGAACTTAGGCAGAGCCTTCGGTCCCAAACGGACCATATCTTGGAAAGAAAAAAATAATGAGATGGACAAGGATTGAGACCCCTCTCTTTTTTACGAAAAGTAGGCTTGTAGGTCCAATATTAGCGGCAGTCCTATTTCTAAATGGCACTCTACCGTTCATAGGTAACTCGGCAGATGCTGCTGGAAGTAAGCGGATCTCCTTTGCCTCTAAGCGGACGGGCAACTTTGATATCTATGTCATAAACACCGATGGCGAAAACCTCCGCAGCCTCACGAACCATCCCGCCGATGAACGATCTCCGGCGTGGTCACCAGATGGGCAGCTTCTTGCCTACGCCTCCAACCAAGACGGCACTTATAGGATCTATGTAATGGACACAAGAACAAGAGAACACCGGCGGCTAACAAACCGTCACGAAGAAGAATGGTTTCCGGCTTGGTCACCTGATGGGCAATCAATCGCGTTCCTCTCTATTGACCACGAAAAACCCGAAAACAAAGGACTTGGACACGCACATCGCTCTGACATCTATAAAACCGAGGCTAACGGGGAAAACCTGAGACAGTTAACGAATCAGGGAACAAACGGGAGACCTGCTTGGTCTCCAGACAGTCAATGGATTGCGTTCATCTCCCGCCATCGAGGCAATGAACGGAAAGGTATCTATATGATGGATGCCGATGGAAGAAGGTTAAGACGAATTAATGATAAAGCGGTACAGGCACTCAATGGTATATTTCGAGGTGAATGTTCCTGGAGCCCCGATGGAAAACAAATCGCTTTTGGTATGGATATCCCTAAGCAGAAGCGAACACACCTTTGTGTGATTGACACAGACGGAAAAAACTTTCACCAACTCACTCAAGGTGGACCTGGATTAGAACCGGTAGCAGTGATAGGTTTTCCAAATCCCCTGATTTCTTACCCAGCGTGGTCCCCTGATGGAGACCGGATTGCCTACAGTGTGTTAGAGCCTGGAAGTTCTGATATCTATGTCATAAACGCGATTAACAACGGACGCGGAAAACCGCTTCTGATGGAGAAAAGAGGTTTATCGTTGAACTTATATCCCGCGTGGGTACCAGAAGGGTTCCTCTCAGTTTCGCCAAGTGCAGAGAAGCAGACGACACTCTGGGGCAAACTCAAACAACCAGAAAAGGCTACCAAGTAGCAACGATATTACAGAAGGAATATGTTAATTTATACGATTTACGCACCCCGTCTTAGAGTCACCCTCCCCTGATAAGGGGAAAAGAGGTCCCTCAATGTTTATTAACTTTAAATTACTACTCAGTGCGGTGTTATTGCTGAGTTTCGTTCTGCCTGTCTTTTCTTTCGAGCCTTCCGGTGGTGTCTTGATGCTTGATGGTGAGGATGACTATGCAATTCTCCCACTTGCCGAACATGGCTATATTTTCCCCAAACATACCCATGAGTTCACTGTCGAAATGTGGTTTTACCCAAAGACTGGACCGAAACGCAAAGAACGAGAGATAATTCTTCAACAGCAAGTTAGCTTCGGATTGACCCCAAGTGGACATTGTGAACTTGGTAAGAATCAATTCTGTTGCTGGGGTGCAGCACACCTTCAAGGAGCAACAGCTCACGGCGTCACAGGAACCGATGTTGAAGTGGAAAGAAACCAGTGGAACTATGTGGCAATCATTTACAGAGACAGCACATTTCATTTCGTACACAACAATTGGATACTCCGATCAAAAAAGTTTGACAGAATGAATCAAGTGGCTGCGGAGGTTAGGAGAAAACGTAAAGATTTCTTCATCGGTGGATATCAAGAAGAGGTAGAAGTGTTTGGCGGAAACCGACTGCAACACATATATACCTACTTCCATGGCGAAATTGATGTGATAAGGTTTTCAAATATCGCCCGGTACGACTTACCTGCCGAACGCGGAATTGAGCCATTTGATCCACCGCATCGTCTCCCTAACGATGCGCACACGTTAGCACTTTGGGACTTTGACGAGCGATCAGGAAAAACTCGCTTTAAAGATAAATCGGGGAATGGATATACGCTAATTGGCATGAATGGGGCGACTACCAGTGGTGCGCTTGCTGTCAATCCGAGAAATACTTCCATAACCACAACCTGGGGACAAGTCAAGTCAGAATCATTTTGAACCTATGCAGAACCTTCAGTACCAAACAGAACCATGCCTTAAAAAGAAAGACATGATAAATATGAAACGCATACGAATTTATTTGATATTAGCAATAGTGTTATTGCCAAGTATTAGCCTATTCATCAGCGATGGGTGGGCAGCAGAGACTGAGATCATTTCTTTTCTGCCCAGAACGAACGGAGAGCACTCCATCCATCTTATAAATACCCAAGGTGAACCACTTCAAAAACTGACGGTAGGTCCCGAATCTATGGGCAACTTCAGCTGGTCACCTGACGGACTTTCGATTGTCTACAGCTCGAACCGAAACGGATCCCCCGATATTTATGTAATGGATGTGAGAACGAACACACACCATCGCTTGACTTTTTTGGAAGATAGCAGAGATATTTCGCCCGCGTGGTCTCCGAATGGAAAGTGGATTGCATTCATCTCGGAACGGAACGGAGAAATGGACATCTACAGAATGGACGCGAATGGCGGAAATGTAATGCGACTGACGAACCGAGGGGGCTGCAAAAGACCCGCTTGGTCTCCTGACAGTCAATCAATTGCCTTTAGCGGAAAAAGAAAAGATGCAGAAATAGGATCCTTTATTTATGTCATGAGTGCTGAAGGCAGAGGGTTGAGACGGCTCACAGATACGTTTACCCGTGTATGCACATGGGCACCCAATGGGAAAGAGATCGCTTTTGTCCCACCCGGAGATGCTGTAGGAGGCACTGCTCTCTTCAGTATTGATGTAGATGGGAAAAATATGCGTCAACTCACCCGCTTGTATAAAGGACTCGTAACAATCTCCGACGCGATATGGTCTCCGAGCGGAAAATGCGTCGCCTATGTTCTGGTTCAACTACCAGAAATTCGTCCTGGAATATGGATTCCCGCAGAAGGCATTTTTGCTAACTCCGTCATCAGTGTTGTCAATACAGCAGACATTGGCAGCGACAAACCGCTTGAAACGACGAGAAAATTAGTCGGGAGCGATATTCAATGGGTCCCAGACAGTTTTCTCTCTGTATCGCCGAGCGCGGAAAAACAGATGACGCTTTGGGGCAAACTCAAACAACCAGAAAGTACAACCAAGTAGTCTTCTCTTATCGAAGAAATCTATTACAACTTCTACGTCCCTTTTATATTTTACCCTTCTAAGGAGCATACCATGAAGTTTGCGATTTTGATGATTGTAAGTCTCACCCTTATCCAGACGTTATCCAGCTTTGCTGGAACATTTCTGGAGACATTCGATAACTTTAACTTCCAGGATTGGGAAGAAGTTACTGAGCGAAATCTCCCTGTTGTTGAGTGGAAACTCGTTAATGGCGAACTTCACGCAGAAAGCAAGGATAACGCCATCCGAATGCTGGTCATAAAAAATGCAGCATGGCACGATTATGAAGTAGAAATTGATGTAATGCCGCTCGTCAGACACGGACGCGGACACATCGTGCTTGCCGCCAGAGTCAATGAAACACACGCCGTTGTTTTCGCAATCGGGAATATCTTCTGGAACGCACCATCACCGACAGTCTCAGGTGTCGTTTTCAATTTGTCTACAGGACAGATCGCGGGACTGCCGCTTTTCTTTGCCAGAATAGATAAATTTGCTAATATAGAGCGTGACAAATTAAACGAAGTGTTCAACGGACCCGCGGGCGAAGAAATCCAAGAAGAGATTTTGAAAGCGGGAGCAATTATGAATTGCACAACGGTTTTCCCGCACCCTTTTCTCAAAACAAGGGAGTGGAATCGTATGAAACTACGCGTGGATCAAGAACAGTTTACACTCTCGGTTAATGGAGAGAATGTTCTATCTTTCACCTGTCTGTTCCAAAACTTTCCGTTTAAGGAGGATCTCACTGTTGGCAGTGTCGGTTTCGGTCTCACAGGCTATACCGCTCGATTCGACAATCTCAAGATTACAGGTAAAGATGTACCAAATCACGGCAATTTGTCGGGCCAACCCCAAGGCAAACTAACAGCGACATGGGGACAACTAAAACAAGCAATGCACTAAATTGTAGCAGAATTTACACAAATCCTACCGGTGTCAGATTTTTTTTTTCTTATGCACCCTTTTCCCCTCAAAATTGTATCATTAATTATTAAATCACCCAAGTTGCCACAGACAAGATTAACTATCAAGTCTCCGTTTTGTGCTTTCAATTGTTCGTTTGCAGACGCAGAAGCACAGATTAACAGTCTATACCACAACAACTATTACAACCCAAAAGATGGCAACTCGCGCGAATCACAGGGAGTTCTGATGGTAGAAAATGATGTTCAATTAATCCACAGAATCTTATCAGGCGATGAAGCCGCGTTCACGACTTTAGTTCAAAAGTACCAAAAGAGCGTTCACGCACTCGCATGGCGGAAGATCGGCGATTTTCACATCGCTGAAGAAATCGCCCAAGATGCCTTCATCCAAGCCTACAAAAACCTCGCTACGCTACGGAATCCCAACCAGTTTGCTGGATGGCTTTATGTTATTGCAAGCAACCTTTGCAAACGGTGGCATCAAAGCAACAAACCTGCGATGCAATCCCTGGAAAACACATCTGTAGCGGAGGTAGAGGGCTCTTCTTATAAACGTTATGTATCAGAGCAACGGGAGACGGAAGCCATGGAACATCGCCACGAAATTGTCAAAGAACTTCTCGAAACATTGCCGGAAAGTGAACGCACGGTGGTGACACTTCACTACCTCGGTGAAATGACAACGAAAGAAATTGGCAACTTCCTGGGGGTCTCGGTGAACACGATTAAAAGTCGGCTGCGACGCGCACGAGAGCGTTTACAAGCCGAAGAACACCTGATTCGCGAAACGCTTGGAACCGTCCAGATGCCTACCAATTTCATTGAGCGCATTATGCAACAAGTCGCCGACATAAAACCAGCAACCCCTCAAGTTGGAAAGCCGATCCTACCATGGGCAGCTTTCGGCGCAGCTGCCATCTTCATAATGCTAATGCTCGGGGTCGGGGCGCAACACCTCCTCCGTTTCCAAAAACCTTACAACTTGAACGCCCAATCCGAAACCACTGTTGAAATCATTGACGCACCCGTTGTCATTGATACACAAGCGGAACCAGATCTGCGAAACCAAGCCGGACATCTCGATGTCACAGGTAAAAACAGCGGAACCGGTGTGCAAATTGCAAAACCGGTTGTACCGGTTCCCACCCTGCAGGTAGACAAGGAAGTGCCTCCGACACTCAAGCAGCAGTGGAAACAAGCAAATGCACCGGGTTTCGGTCCAGTATTGGGTTTATTCGTAAGTTCAGAAGGCGATACTTACGCCGCTTCGCACCTCGGTATCTATAAATTGACACCCAATGCCTCTGCATGGGCCTTCACCAGTCCCGCATCAGCCATTAACTTTCCAACCGCTGCCAGCGGCGGCAACATGATACCGATGACAGAGAAAAATAACACGCTCTATCTTGTCTCTGTTGATGAAGTGTTTAGTTCAACCGATAAAGGAGAGACATGGACATCGCTTGGCGCACGCCCAAAAGGAGTCGCTATCGGACTGGCAGTAACCGATGAAGCATTCTACCTTGCACTCAAAGATGAAGGCGTTTTTCGATCTGAAGATATAGGCACACAATGGACCCCACTGAATGAGGAAGGAACAGAGATAATCAGCTATGCAATAACCGGCATCAAAAATACCGTGTTCGTAGCCACAAATCAGGGGCTCTACCGTATCAAGCCAAGACACGGTTTAGAAAAATTGCCACTGAATACCACCCGAGCCATCCATTCTTTGGCAGTTTTAAAAAATAACCTTTATGTCGGGACAGGACCCGATGTTTTAAATTCTTCCCAAGCGAAGGCATCTATACAAGAAGCAGTAGATAAGAAACAATATGATATGTGGGAAATTTTCCACTCAGCCGACTTGGGCGATTCGTGGACAGATATAACACCTCAAACCGAATCACCGTTTATAAGGATGTCACCCGGTGTAAAAATCCTCACTGCTGGAAGAACACTTTTAGCAATCGGATACATCGGTTTCCATCTCCGATCCGTGGATGGTGGAAAAACATGGTCAGGGGGTGATCAGAAGCCGAGCTCAGTTGCAATGATGAATTCATTTTTATTGAGTATGTTCCCTGCTGTCGGTGTGGACGAAAATACTGTACTCACGGCGGGAATTTTTGGGATTAACCGTTCAACTGATACGGGCGAATCGTGGCAGCCCTTTATGACAGGAATGATAGCCACCAGAATATCTAACCTCATAGCTTTCAAAAATGCCCTCTACGGCAATACCGGCACGCGCATCGCCAAATCCACAGACGGCGGAATGTCGTGGCAAACCTTGCATTTCGATCCTAATGAATTGACATCAACGTGGAAAAAACAATTGATGAATGCTGGCGGTTTACTGCTCGTACCAAAACTAACGGTTTCTGACGGTATCCTTTACGGCATCACATCAGTCTCAGGTGTCAAAGATACCGCCTGCATTTTCTATCTCTCCGCGAGTGACACTGATCTGGTCCTTGTTCAAGGGACCCCGACTTTTAGCGAAAATCGTTCTATAGAAATGCAAAAAACGGAATTGCAGGAGGGGTCCGAAGAAAATAGAGCCGATAACGCCGATAACAATCACAAGAAAACAGGTGAATTGACAGAGTCAACTCGCCAGAATATATCGGTGCCTCGGGCGTTTGCAGTCAGCGGCGAGACATTCTATGTGGCGTATCAGGGACGGCTCCTGCGGTGGAGACGCGGCGAACCTGAATGGTTCGACACTGGACTCGTGGACATCAACGCGCCTGCTAACGATGAGGGGCCCGACCATTTGATTCTCGCTGTTTCAGGCGAAACCGTCTACGTTGGAAAACGCGATGGGCACCTCTTTCGATCGCTTGATGCTGGGAACACATGGAAAGACCTGACTGCAACGCTGCCGCTTCGATTTGAACATTTCAACGAAATCGTTTTTGCCGGTTCAACGATCCATGTCGCTACAGACGCAGGTGTCTTAACATCAATGGACGGTGAAAACTGGCGTATGATAACTGATAGAACAGGGACACGCACTATTATAGATCGAATCACTGTAATTGACACGACGACTTATGGTGCCAGCACTACTGGGGTCTATCAATTGGATGCCCGCGGCAAATGGGAGCAAATCTTGCCAGGGCTGCCAAACCGGGTCGTCTCCATTGCCATCAATGGCGATAAACTTTATATCGCTACCGAACGGAGCGGGATGTTTCAGGCATCGCTTCAAACAGAAAACAATTGATGCTGATGCTAAGACGCTACAGAAAACAACCGTATTCTGGAATTCAACGAACCCGAAAAACCGAGACCGAAAATATTGACAATAATGTTATTTGACAAAAGCACGATATTTTCGGTCTCAGGAAAATTAAAAAAATGGAGCACCTATTCTGCTATCCACTACGTTTCCAGCAGGCTTTAGGTGCAATAGCAAAACATAGTCCAAACAACGTGCAGGACGGACAGAAAACAACCGTATCTTGGCACTCAACGAACCTGAAAAACCGCAAGGAAAATTAAAAAATGGTATACTTTCAACCTCGATATCAATGTCTATTCAATTTATTGACGGTTTGTGTGCTTCTCGGATGTGCAGCGATTTGCGGCTGTTCGGAATCCGAAAATCGCAACGCGTTAGCACCTCCAGAAACAACGACGCAACTCATCACGAGAGAAATAGCAGCAGAAGTACTGTCAGATGTACAGAAAAACATCTTGGCAATGAAATCTGCACCGCAATTTGACGCAGTCCCAATGGCACCGATGCAAAGAGCTCCGTCAATTGCTGAAATGATGGCACAGTTGCGTCTGGAATTTCCCGGCAACGTTTTAGACGACGCCTTCACAAGGATTCGAGAAATCATCAACTCAGAAACCTATTTAGACTTCCTGAAACGTACCTATCCACAGGAAAATCAGTTCCAGAATTTCGATGAGTTTTGGGCGTTGGCATCCGTAGATGAGGCGCGGTATCTGGAACTTTTGAACGAACATTTTAAGCCACCGCTCCCCGAACCCACTGCAGAAGATGTTGCTGTCCTTCATTATATGACGCTGTATCAGCGCAACCTGAATGTCCGCATGTACCACGGGTTGATCGAAGTAGATGAAGTTATGATAGATATGATGATGAATGAACCCGTGCACAGTTGGTTAGAGCAACACTTTGTTGATGCCAATCCGATAACTATTCTGTTTTTAATAAAACTCTTGGTCTATCATAGCATTCTGGTCGAGGAACTGCAAGAGGAAGACCGCGAAAAGATCCATGCCCTTTTTGTTGAACACGGCACTCAAAAAGGCTTTTTACGGGTTGCACTCCAAGAACCGGTGCGTCTGGGATATGTCCTCAAAGATTTCACAGACGTTCAAGTGTTCAGGAGATGGGTCAATGGAGAATTCAGTGAAGTCGCATGGTGGCGGAACAATGAGAACAACGAAAAATAGGGATACGTCCGCCTGCAGCATTACGATATTGTGAGCAGCGTGTTACAAGTCGTACTTTCCGGTACATCTTAACCCTCGGAGGATATAACGAACATGCGATGCTTTGAACGCCAACACTTTTTCTACCTCTTGTCAGCGTGTCTCTTTTTAGGAATCTCACTATTTTTTGCGTGTCAATCCAGTCCTGACCCAGGCGTTGTAAAGCCCGAAAAAGGAGACGTGAAAATAGAAAGCAGTATTGCGCCAGTCGCACAACCGCCAACGATCGAGGAGACGTTTGAACAACTCAAGCGAGAGAACCCCGATAACATTTTAGATGAAGACTTCAGAACGCTCCGGCGGCTCGTCGATTCCAAAACCTATTTAGACTTCCTCAGACGTAACCATCCGTTAGAAAATCGCTATCAAACTTATGATACGTTCTGGGAAATCGCAGCGTCTCATCCGTCGCGATACATGCCATTTTTGGAGCAGCAGCTTGAGAAACCCGACGAAGAAGATGCCGCCAATGTACATCTTTTCGCACTCCACTACAGACATGTTCTGACACGTGGATACCATGGGGAAGATCCTGATACTTTTCAAGACGAATTGGAGAAATTGTTGGACGGCCCCGGAATGAATATAGCCTTTAAGCATTTTGTAGACCACGAGCGTAATATTTTAAATGGGCTGGACCTCATCTTCCTTACCGTGGCAATCAACCTTCACGTCCAAGAAACTGAGCGGACAGACGCTGCGCTCGCTGCAGAACTCTTTGATAAATATAGCGAACAGGATGCACTTATTTGGCTGGCACTCAAGGATCCCGTATTAATCGGATATATTCTCAAAGATTTTACAGATGTTCAAGTGTTCCGAAGATGGACAACTGGAGAATTTCATCTATAGGGGTCAATTTAGTGTGTACAATAACAAAACAATTAACCAAACCTTTATCTTTGGAGGAATGAATCGAAGTGAAACGTCTTCTCGTTTTCGCAAGTATCGCCATTGCGATGCTATCCCAACTTAGCTGCTCTCTTGATGAAGAGCAAACACAATCTGAAAACCCCATAACCAACGATGCAACAGCAGCTCTTAACGCCCCACGCTTTGTCGGTGATGTTGTACTGGAAAATATGTATGAGGATGAAGCGGGGAAACTGACCAGCAAAACACCACTGGAAATCATTACCGTACTCGAAGGCACCAGCAAAGTCAGTCTTCAGGCTCAATTTCGATCAGTTCGAGAGGGACCCTATGGATCACCCATCTACGAGTGCGAACTCATTGATGAATCAGCAGAGATCGCCCGAGGAATGTCAGGCAGTCCTGTAGGGCCCCCGGGCCGCGTAATGGGGGCTCTCGCCTTCGCATACACGTTTAGTAAACCACCGTATCGGTTCTTGGTCACACCTATTGATTATATGGAGACAGCCATAGACCATCCAACGTTTGGTGAGTTTTTGAATGGCGAGGCGGCACCCGCTGCACCTGCACTGGCGATGAATGCTATGTACGCACCAGTTAAAACACCGCTGATAATGACAGGGATCCAACCCCACAGAATCCAAGAACTTTCTTCGCATCTCTCTGACGCAAAATTCGATTTTGTTGAATTGCTTGGTGATATCGGCGGCGCGCCCGGAGCACCGCCCGCAGATGCCACAACAAAACTCGCTGCAGGCGATATGATTGGTGCTGCCGTCGCTACAGGAGATGTTACGAGTCTCATTGGCTATGGAACAGTGACACAGGTTTATGATGATAAATTTGTAGCCTTCGGTCACCCATTTCTTGCAGATGGGCAGTCTACCCTACCGGTATATAGAGCTGTAACCCATGGAATCAGGTCCAGCTTGGCGATATCAAGTAAATCTGTCTCAGCGTATGGGAATCCGATTGGGACAATCAGCAAGGATCTACACCCTGGAATTGTAGGGGAACTCGGTCCGGGCCCCGCAATGATTCCAGTAAAGGTCTCCTACCGTCCCGTTAATAACACGCTAATAGAAAAACATCACGTTGTGGCTTATGGGCAAGAATGGGCAATTTCGTACGTTGCTGCAGTAACAATGGACGCAATTCGGATGGAGCGGAACGCTGCAACAGTCGAAGGCACTGTGACACTTCACTTTCAAGAAACCGAAACTGTGTACACAGAAAAATTTCGAACAGCCTCCTCAAATCCATTTTTCGACGTGTTCTTAAAAACAGGTTCGATTATTCATTCCTTCACCGATACACTTACAAACAACGCGGGCAAAGCGACCGTAAAAGAAGTGACGATCTCTATCACGGACAAACCGCAAATCGCCACAGCCGAAATTGACGAAATTATCGTGCCAGCTGAAGTGATGCCCGGAGAAAGCCTCACCGTTTCCGTTGTGCTAATTCCGCATTGGAGTACCGCCGGTGCTGAACGGATAATTCAAAGAGAAGTTATAATTAACATTCCTGATGGCTTCCCGATCGGTGAAGCAAACCTCACGGTTTCCGCCGCCGATGAATCGGTTGACGACACAGAACTCACACAACTCTTCGGCGATGTTTTCGATGAAATCTTAGGCGAGGAAGAGGAGGAAAAACCGGTACCACGGAACCTCGACGAACTCATCCGTCAGAAGGAAGAAGATCAGATGGATGCAGGGCTAATTACAATAACCCTGACACCATCGGCTTTTGGTGGACTCCCGCTACCCGCAGAATTCCCACTCCCAAACAATTCTGAGGAACAGCCCATAGAAACTGAACTCATTATTGAAGGCTTTATCGTAGCAGGGTCTAAAGAGGCACAGATTGTGATTAAAGCGGAAGGCACAGGCGCGGTACTGCCGATAGGAAACTTGGCAGACGTGGTGGAGTAATAATTTCGGAGGGAATGGCTATCGGCTATCGGCTATCGGAAACCTCTTTACCGATTGGATCGAAAATATCGTGCTTTTGTTCAATAACATTATTCAGACCGAAAATATCGTGCTTTTGTTCAATAACATTATTGTCGATATTTTCGATCTGGATATTTTCGATCCATTCTTTGCCGATGGCTGACTGCTTCTTGCTTTCCGACTGCTTCTTTGCCGACTGCCTCTTTTGTTAAATATTTCTTATGGAAGCAACTTCCGCAACGTCTGAATCAGTGTACTCTCCGAAAACCATTTACCTGCCACGCGCCACGTGCCGCTCGAATGCGTCGGATACACATGGATCATACCGCTCAACTTCCGCAACGGGATCCCCTGCTGCATCGCCAACACATACTCATGCACAACCTCACCCGCATTCGCACCGACAAGGTGAACGCCCAATATCTTCCCCGTCCACCGCGTCGCGATGACCTTACTAAACCCGTGCGTCTCACCCTCAGCGACGGCTCTGTCAACATCGTGTTGGTCGAGTGTGAATACATCAACGGCACCATATTTCTCGCGCGCCTCTGCCTCTGTCAGACCACAACGCGCCACCTCCGGATCACAGAAGGTCGTCCACGGCACAACGCCGTAGTTGATCGTATTAGAAAACGGAAAAAAGATATTCCGAAGGAGCAGCTGCGCTTGGAAAGCAGCGACATGCGTAAACAGATAGTGTCCGATCACATCACCTGCAGCGTAGATATTCCTGACACGCGTCTGGAGCTTGTTGTTGACCTCAATTCCACGGCTGCCGACATGCACCCCGATTTTGTCGAGACCTAAACCCTCAACATTCGGTGCGCGCCCCGCAGCAATCAGGATTTTGTCGAACGTCTCTTCCGTTGGCTCTTGCTCGCTGTTGCTGAACGTCACATTTGTGGATTCTTGATGCTGAACGACCTGCGCGATATTCGTATTCAGCCGGATCGTGATCCCCTCCGCACGAAGATAACGCAGCATCTGTGCGGAGACATCGGCATCCTCTTTGGTGAGAATCCGTCCACTCCGTTGCGCGATTGTCACATCCGCACCAAGGCGACAGAACGCCTGTCCGAGTTCGATACCGATCGGACCCGCACCGACAACGAGCAGCCGTTCCGGAAATTCTTCTAACTCCCAAACCGTTTCACTGTCAAGATAATCACACGTTTCCAAGCCCGGTATAGAAGGCGCAACCGGACGCGAACCCGTACTAACCACAAACTTTTTACTTTCAAGCGTGCGCGTCTCTCCGCTTTCGGTATCTGCCACAACAAAAGTATCCGATGCCTCAAAATGCCCATCTCCGAAGATGACATCGACTCCCATCTCTCGGAACCGTTCCGGGTTGTCGTGTTCTTCCTCTATGACGTGTTGCGTACCGCGCACATAGTCCATTACGCGATGCCAATCAGGGGCATTACCTTGCACACCGATACCGTATTTCTCAGCGTTCCGAATGTAGTTCGCCACCTTCGCCGCCTTCAAAAGTGCTTTAGAAGGCACGCACCCCGTCCAGAGGCAGTCGCCACCGATGCGGTGCTTCTCTACAAGTGCAGTTTTCTTGCCCAACTTCGCACCCGCTACGGCAAGCACGAGGCCCGCACTCCCACCACCGATAATCGTTAAATCGTACACGCTTCTACCTCCTGGATTGCCTATCGTTGTTGACGCAGCACCTTACCGGGCAACTGCCCGGTCACGTTGCCCTCTTCAACAACTGAAACGCCGTTAACGAAAACCCAGTTTACACCAACAGGCGATTGCACAGGATCAAACCATGTAGACCTATCCGCAACGGTGTTCGGGTCAAAGACAACGATGTCCGCAGCAAGTCCTTGACGGATTCTGCCGCGATCGTGGAGCCGAAACCGTTCCGCAGGGAAACCACTCATCTTATAGATCGCCTCTTTCAACGACACTAACTGACGTTCACGCACAAACTTGCCGAGATACTGCACGAAACAACCGTAACTTCTCGGATGCGGGTGCGGGATATTGTAAACGCCATCGCTTGCAATCATCATACGCGGGTGGTTTGCCGTCTGATTCAAAATCCGCTCATTTTCTTCGGGAGGCGTTGCCCACGGCATCACAAAGGTCTCAATCGCCGCCTCTTCACAGATGAAATCGAAAGCGAATTCCTCACAAGATTTGCCCTCACTTTCCGCAGCTTCAGCAAGCGTCATACCGATAAAACGACCCGAACGGTTGTAACCGACAATCTGACTACCGTCTCGGAGTGCCTCCCGCAGTTCCACGAGCGATTTCTCACGGACCTCTGGAGCCTCCAATTCCGCTAACATCTCATCCGGCGCACCCGTCTGATATTCCATCGGCAGCAGCATCGCAAGGTGCGTCATACCGGCAGGATAAAGATACGATTCAAACGTCAAATCTATCTGCTCCCGATCAACCCGTTCAAGCACCGCCGCGGCTTCATCGTCTACCCGTTCATGTGAAATATGTACCGGAATCTCCGCGCGTTGGGCAATCTCAATCGTCTCCTCCCACGCCTGCTTCCTGCCGAGGATACGATACCGGATATGCGCGGCATAGATCGCATCATAACTCGCAGCGACCTTCGAGAGGTACACCAGTTCATGCAAATCCGCATTCGCCGAGGGTTGGTAGTCCAATCCCAAACAGAGACAACACGCACCCGCTTCTAACCACTCTCGTGTCGTCCGCTCCATCGCCTTCAATTCATCGGAAGTCGCCGGACGCGGATCCCACCCCATCGCACCAATTCGGACAGCACAATGCGGCACCTGTGGATACAGGTTCGCGGGGATACATCCGTCGAATATACTGAGATACGCATCGGGGGTCTGCCAGTCGAGTGGCAGTTCTGCATCGCCATAAGCAAAACGCGTGTAGTGCCACAATTCTCGCGCCTGCACGGGAGGTAATGGGGCCCAGCCAAAGCCGTCCGGCGCGGCTAAGTGCGTCGTTACGCCTTGACGCACAGCAGCGAACTGGTCGCGGCCACCGAGCAAAGATATCTCGGAATGCACATGCACATCAACAAAACCCGGACAGACAACCTGTCCCGCAACTGAAATCCGATTGGAGGTTTCCGCCTTTTCAAGGTCGCCAATCGCAGCGATTCGGTCAGCCTGAATGCCGATGTCTGCAACAAACGGCTCCCGTCCACCCGTTCCATCAACAATATTTCCACCTGCAATGATTGTATCAAATCTCATAAATTACTCCTCTATAGTTGCTTGAGTCTACCATCAAAAGCCCGTGCATGTCAACAGAAAACTAAGGCGAAAAACGTGAATTTCTACACTATATCCTTCCGTAGGTAACTGTCTATTATGAAATGGAAACCTGATTCATCAAAGCGGCTCTTAACTGAAAACCGTCCTGAATATTGACAACCTGTGACTGCTACCCACATATCTATTGACAAAAAATCAAACGCTTGATAGAATGACAAAAATCGCTAGGAGCGAGTGTTTTGCTCCGGTGTTTCTTGTCGCTCACGATTAAAACACAATACATGTAGACACAAACTCCGCTCACGATTAAAATACAATACATTGGAAGGCAAACACATGCACCAACCCCACACACGCATCAAGACACTGCTCACAAATCCATATCCCCTGCTCGGTATTGCCTTACTGTCGTTGACGATTGCATTGAGCGGCTGCAGTGAGGATCCCGCTGGCGGAAGCGGCTTCACAGACGTAGGACGCAATGAACCGATGATCGTCGATTCCGCCTTAGCGATCAGCGTCTTTGACGACAGACCCGATGGCATCACAAACACCTTCTCCGCCGAATTTAACGACCAAGTCTTCTTGTGGCTCCTATGGTCAAATATCACAGATGAACACACAATCGAAGTCTCGTGGTACTCACCAGAAGACGATATCGAGGACCCACCCTTCTGGACAGAAGAAAAGAGACTGACATCAACAAACGGCGATAAAATTACCTGGTTTTACATCGACCTACCAGAACCAGACATTACAGGTGAATGGTTCGTCGAAGTCTACTTGGATGGCGACCTCTTTGAACGCAGCCATATCTTCTGGGTAGAATAGACACACCTCACCAGATGGAGGAAAGTCATGGACAAACTCAGAATCGCACACATCGGTACGGGGAGACGTGGGTCCGGGACCTACCTGCCTCTTATCGCGAAGCTGACGAAAGACATTGAGTTGGTCGCTGTCTGCGACCCGCGCGAAGAGAGCGTTAATGAACAGGGCGAGAAATACAACGTTCCCGCCTATACTGATACCGAACAGATGTTGGATACAGTGAAACCCGACATCTGCGCCATCGTGATTACACCGAGCAACAACCATGTCCCCGGACTCCTCTGCTCCGAGCGTGGTATCAGTTATTGCACAGAAACCCCAATCGATACCGACCTCGGATGGGCAGACAAGATGATCGCCTCCGCACAGGAGAACGGAACCAAACTCGAGGTCAACGAAAACTATTATCGGGTACCCACAGAACGTATCAAACGGGAGATGATCCTCGCGGGTGTCTTCGGTAAGGTCAACGTCGCCTATAACGATTTTCGTGGACACGGTTATCACGGCATCGGGCTTATCCGCAGCTATGTCGGTTTCGACAACGAACCGGTACAAGTCTACGGTTTCCGAAAGGGATATAACGTTCAGGAACACGTCTGGCGGAAAGGGCAACCCACACGCGACACCGAAGATTGGCAACACGCCGTTATTGAGTTCGCAGACGGTGCCGTCGGCATCTTCAACTTCAGTGGACTCTCCTACGGGTCACCACTCCGAGGTTTTAACGGTTCAAAATTCTACGCAGAGCGCGGGATGTGCTTCCGAAATGACGCTGTCATCTTAAACGATACCGCCGATGAACAGCGCGCTATTAACATTTCACGCAGAACCAATAACGTTGACGGCTACAACACCTTAGCCGCACTCGTCGCCGACACCGATCCCGAAGTGGTCTGGGAAAACCCGTTGCAAAACTATCCGCTCAGTGATGGCGAAATCACCGTCGCTTCGGAACTCATGAGCCTCGTCAATGCCGTTCGTAACGATACAGAACCCGAATACGGTGCCTACAACGGGCGTAAAGACCGAGAGATTGATGTCGCAATGTCACGCTCATGGTCAAACAACGGAGCACCCGTCACCTTTCCATTTGAATACGAAAAACGGTAATTCCGTTCCCTATTTACAGGGTTTTTGCTTAGGGGCTTCTTCCAGAGTTTGCAACCCCGCTTCAATTAACCACTGACAGCCATTCTTCTAAGTACTGAAAACTGAAAGGTTTTCGCAGAAAACCGTACTGAGTACTGACAACTATTAATACATTTTCCTTGCCGTTTCCGCTAAGATTCTGTATACTTTAAAATTGGTGAAATCACAAAACAAAAGGAACCCTACATGTTGAAAAAAATTTGGTCTGCTTTTCTGCTTCTGTTCGTCTTCGGTTTCAGCACAACGTTGACAGCAAACGAGTGGGCAAACTACTATTTCCCCGATGCCCTCGGCAGCTATTGGACATACGAAAACCAAGACGGTGACGAATTAACGCGCTATGCAATAGAACCACAAGACGTTGATGGCGAGATGCATCGCGCGTTCAGTTATCAGCCTGCTTTGGAAGATTGGGCAGACTATGACTATCATACACACCCCTATTTCTACCAAGTCAGCCACGACTGGACCGCATTCCTCGTCGGCGACGATATCGAAAACGCAACACGGACGGTCACAGAACGACAATGGCAAGAAGTCGTCTCGATGATGAAGGAACAGATAAATAGCCAACTTCCTGAAGGAATGCGGATTGACCTCGATGTGACCTATAACCTCGACATCCAAGCGCAGGACTATTTCTATTTCCTGCCAAACAACGCGACTTTCAATGAAGAATGGGAAGCACTCCGTATCGATATGCAAGTCGACTTGGAGATGGAGATGACAAGTAATATGGCAGGTTTCCCGCCAACAACACAAGCCATTACAATGTCACTGACACTGACTGAAACCGGCATCATCACCGGGACAGAAACCGTCGATACCGAGGCAGGAACGTTTGAAGATTGCCTCGTAGTCATCTATAGCACAGATGCAACGATTGAGACGAACCCAGAAATACCCGAAGCGAAGAGTATGTTCGCAGACGCTTATGGCGGATCAATAACAACTCTATGGCTGGCTCCTAATGTCGGACTCGTTAAAATGGAACAAGAATCTGAAAATAGCGGTGTCGGGAAAACCCTCGAATTAACAAACTACGAAGTCAAAACCACCGAGTCGGGAAGCAGCGAAAGCAACTGATCCCGTCCTGTGAACAGATGCTTTCGGCGATTTTCAAGTCGCACTGAGAGCCCAAAAGGAACCTACCATGTTAAAAAGAATCCAATTCGTTATCGTTCTAATACTCGTGTTGAGCTTCAGCGCAGTGTCCGTAGGAAACGAGTGGGCAAACTACTATTTCCCCGGCACCCCAGGCAGCTACTGGACCTATGAAGACCAAGACGGCAACGAATTAACACGCTACGCCATAGAACCTGAAAATATTGACGGGGAAACCTATCGGGCGTTCAGTTATGAACCTGCCTTAGAAAACTGGGCAGACTTTGAGTATTACGTTCAACCTTACTACTATCAGGTCGGAGACGATTGGGTGGCGTTCTTTGCTGGCACTGAAATCGAAAATGCACTTAAAGCACACACGATGCAAGAGATGGACGAGGTACTCCCCATCCTGCGGGAACAGATGCTGGCAGAAATCCCAGAAGGCGCACCCATCTCTATGGATATTGACTACAATTTCGAGGCAGAATCGCAAGACTATTTCTATCTGCTACCAACACCCGCAACCTTCAATGAAGAATGGACAGCACTTGAGTTAAGTGCAACGTTGACCCTCACAATCAACATTCAAGGCGCACCGATAGAAATCCCAGGCGGCGCACCAACTATCACAACGTACAGCACCGTTACAGAGATCGGGAAAGTCACTGACACAGAGACTGTTGATACGCCTGCTGGCACATTTGAAGATTGTCTGATCATCGAATACCAGACGAACGAAACAACGGAAATGGCGTTCTCCGTACCCGGAGCACAACAGCAAGAACCCGAAGAACGGGAAGCATCCACCATAACAACCCTCTGGTTAGCACCAAACGTCGGGATCGTCAAATTCAGGCACGAACACCCCGAATCCGATGAAGCAAGAGCAGAAATCGGGTTGCCACCCCAAGGAGAGAAAACACTGGAACTCACGAACTACGAAATCAAAGGTTCGCCTTCGGAGGCCGAATGAGCACTTTTCCTGTCTACCGTCCAAGGCGGCTACGCGCAAACGAAAACCTGCGACGACTCGTTCGCGAAACAGCTCTCTCCGTCGATGACCTCATCTATCCGATGTTCGTCATTCACGGAAACGATACAGCAACCGAAATTTCAGCAATGCCAGGATGCTATCAGTACTCGGTTGACAGACTCGTCGTTGCCGCGAAAGAACTCGCTACACTCGGCATTCCAGGAACAATTCTGTTCGGTATTCCAGCGTCGAAAGATCCACTCGGCACTGAGGCTTATGCCGAAGACGGGGTCATTCAGCAGGCGGTTCGCGCCATCAAAGATACCGTGCCGGACCTGCTGGTAATCACAGATGTCTGCCTCTGTGAATATACCGATCACGGACACTGCGGCGTCATTGAAGCCAACGAAGTCCAAAACGACCCGACACTGGAATTGCTCGTTAAAGAAAGCCTCTCACACGCACGCGCCGGTGCCGATGTCATCGCACCCTCAGATATGATGGACGGCCGCGTCGGTGCAATTCGCAACGCACTCGACGAAAACGGGTACAAGAATATACCGATCATGGCGTACGCCGCTAAATACGCTTCCGCCTTTTACGGGCCCTTTCGCGAAGCCGCGGAGTCCGCACCACAGTTCGGCGACCGCCGCTCCTATCAGATGGACCCAGCGAACGCCGAAGAAGCATTACGGGAAGTCGCCTTGGATATCCAAGAGGGCGCGGATATCCTCATGGTGAAACCCGCACTCGCCTATCTCGATGTTATCCATCGCGTCAAAACAGAATTTCAGGTGCCTGTCGCCGCCTATAACGTCAGCGGTGAATACGCTATGATTAAGGCAGCCGCACAAAACGGATGGATTGATGAAGAACGGGTCGCACTCGAAACATTAACCAGCATCAAGCGCGCAGGCGCAGATATGATTCTAACCTATTTCGCAAAATCCGTTGTAGAATGGATATAACATGGGTATAAAAAATTTTGGAGGAAACACTTTGGAGAGTCGTAAATCCTTGGCTGCATGGCAAAAAGCGCAACAGTTTATCCCCGGAGGGGTCAACAGTCCCGTCCGAAATTTCAGCAAAGTCGACGGGCATCCGCGTTTCATCGCACGCGGCGAAGGTTCAAAAATATACGATATCGACGGAAACGAATATATTGATTACGTCGCCTCTTGGGGACCCTTAGTCTTGGGACACGCACACCCAAGCGTTGTAGACGCTATCAGCGCAACCGCAGCACACGGCACCAGTTTCGGCGCACCCACAACTCTCGAAACAGAACTCGCCGAAATCATCGTCAACGCTGTACCTTCAATCGAACGCGTACGCCTCGTCAATTCCGGAACCGAAGCAACAATGAGCGCAATTCGCGTCGCCCGCGGATATACCGGTCGAGATAAAATCCTCAAGATTGATGGGTGCTATCACGGACATGTTGATTATCTGCTGGCGAAAGCCGGTTCAGGAGTCGCAACTTTCGGACTCTCCGATAGTGGCGGTGTCCCCGAAGATTTCGCACGCAATACACTCACTGTCCCTTTCAACAACACCGACGCTGTTCGAGAAGCAATAGAAGCCAATCCAGACGAAATCGCATGCCTCATCCTCGAACCGATTATGGGAAATATGGGGATCGTCCCACCACAAGACGGATACCTCAACGAAATCCGTGAAATTACCCAACAGCACGGGGTCGTTCTCATCTTCGACGAAGTTATCACCGGATTCCGGGTGGCGTACGGCGGCGCACAAACCCGCTATAACGTCACACCCGATATGACCTGTCTCGGAAAAATTATCGGAGGCGGGCTACCCGTCGGCGCGTATGGTGGAAAACAGGAGATCATGCAGTGTGTCGCACCAGAAGGCGATGTCTATCAAGCGGGAACCCTGTCCGGGAACCCTTTAGCCGTTACCGCTGGCATAACAACGCTGAAAAAACTCGCTGAACCCGGTGTGTATGAACAACTCGAAAGTCGCGCCGCCGCACTCGCAGATGGACTCGCTGAAGCAACCCAAAAACACGGCGTTGACGCTTGGCATAGCCGCGTCGGTTCAATGTTGATGCTCTACTTCACACCGGAAACCGTTACCGATGCTGACGGCGCACGCACAGCAGATACCGAACGATTCAGGAAATATTTCTGGGGACTCGCCGAGCGCGGGGTCTATGTCGCACCCTCACAATTTGAGGCAGGTTTCGTCTCATTAGTCCATTCCGAGGATGACATCAACAAAACCGTTCAAGCCGCAACACAGGTACTCGCGAATCTCTCTTAACAGTTATCAGAGGAAAAGTTATCAGTTTTCGGTTATCAGTTAATCTCCTGTGGCGGTTGCTATTTCTCTCGAAACCACGAGGAACCTCTTGAATGACGACTGAAAACTGATAACTGAAAACTACTACATTATGTCCAGCTTTAAGCAAATCGTTGAATTGATTGCCGATGATCTCACTGCCGTTGAGGCGAAACTCACCGAACAGACAGCGAGTGAATACAGTTTTGTCGATATGGCAGTCCAACATGTCGTAGAAGGGGGCGGCAAACGACTCCGTCCGATCCTCGTCGTACTTTCCGCCAAAGTCTGTGGATACACAGGCAGCGACGCACACACGCTCGCCGCTGTCGTCGAACTCATCCACGTCGCATCGCTCGTTCACGACGATGTACTCGATGAAGCCGCGATCCGCCGTGGACGTGAGACATTACAGACGAAGTGGGGGAATAAAGTCGCCGTTCTCGTCGGTGATTACCTCCACGCGCGCGTCCTCTCCATGCTCGTCGCACGCCGAGCAGATGACCCAGCAATGGCGATCCTCGCAGATACCACGCAGGCGATGTGCGAAGGTGAAGTCATCCACGCATACAAGAGCGGCGATTTTGACATCTCCGAAGACCAGTACCTCAAAATTATCAGCTTCAAAACCGGTAAACTGATCGCCGCCTCCTGCACGCTCGGCGCACACCTCGGAAACCCAACAGACACACAGCAGGTTGAGGCTCTCACAACCTACGGACAACAAATCGGAACCGCTTTCCAAATTGTCGATGATGTACTCGACTTCACAGAAGATGCTGACAAATTAGGGAAAAACGCATTCGGGGACCTCCGAGAGGGAAAACTTACTTTTCCGATCATCTACGCCAGGTCGGTCTGCAATGATCATGAAAAGCAGACCCTCGAAAAAGTCCTGAATCCGAATACAGATGAAGCAGAGGCGATCACCTTCGTTGAGGCACTATTCCAACGGTATGGTGTTGAAGCACACTGTCTAAAAGTCGCACAAAGCTACGCTGACCGCGCAAAAGCAGCACTATCCGTCTTACCAGAGACACCCGCCCGCATCGCTCTCAAGCGACTTGCAGACTACGTCGTCTCACGCGAGTCATAAGGAGTGGCTGTCAGTTGTCAGGGGACCGGTTAACAGTTAACAGTACACAGTTTTCAGTTAATACTTTGTGGCTGTTACCTTCATATTCCGACTACAATATACCTCTTTAACTGTGTACTGCGTACTGGTAACTGAAAACTATTAACCGAAAGGTTTTCGCAGAAAACCGTACTGACAACCGATAACTATAATATGTTCTATCCAGCATACATAAACCTTCAAGACCAGAAATGTCTCGTTATCGGCGGCGGCACCGTTGCGGAACGGAAAGTCGTCGCTATGCTCATCAGCGGCGGCGATGTTACCGTCATCAGTCCAGACGCAACGGAATTAGTGGCGTTCCTCGCACATAGCGGCACAATTCGCTGGCACAAAAGACAGGTGAAGGCAGGCGATACAAACGGCTATTTTCTCGTCTGCGCCGCAACCGACTTCACCCATATTAACACCGCCGTTTTCAGAGAAGCGCACGAGAAAAACAAAATCCGATTGGTCAATGTTGTTGACGTTATCCCGCAATGCACTTTCGCCGCTGCCTCTGTCGTAACAGACGGCGAACTGATGCTCAGCATATCTACAAGCGGAAAAAGTCCGGCAACGAGCCGCCGCATCCGTGAACACTTTGAAAAAGTCTTGCACGCATCTTCTCTATATACACTCGGATACGAAGATGGGAAACCCGTACCGATTGAGAATCAAGGTCTACCCTATCCGGTCTATTTTCTGTTGGAAGGTCGCACATGTATCATCTTATGCCAACAAAAGACACCAGAGATTGAACGTCGTATCTCGCTATTAAACCGATGTGGCGCAGCTGTCGTCCACATAGCACCCCATAAACTAAAATCCCATCACCTTAAAGACGCTTTCCTTGTCGTTGCTGACAATGTATCCATGGTGAACACAGTTTCTAAAGGTGAAAGTGGGTTCATTTCCGAATACCTTGACAAACCGAGCGCAGGCATATATTTCACCCCGAATCTCGTAATAGATGACAATCTGATAATTAGCGTATCATCCCGAAAAAGTAGCGACATCCATAAAGCGAGGATCCTACATAAACAACTCACAAACCAGTTTGAAAACAACGGCTACGGTGCATTTATTGAATTCCTCGGAACGCTCCGCCCAGAAGTCCTAAAGGCTTTTCCGACTTCAAAAAAACGGGCCGAATTTTTCGATACGCTCATTGACACCGTTAAACCGGAGAGTCCAGAACCGCAGACGTGTTGTTTTCGATTCACAAATCCTGAATGTTCTGCTGAATGCCTTTTCAACTGGATTCGGAGTGATAATCTCGAACGCGCCAACACCTTTACTACAGCTCTGTTAGCGGCACATAGCGGAAATAGAAAGCAGAACTGGTAGGTACGCTATTGGTGAGGCAAGCCAACTATGCCAGCAAATCTAAAACGTTTCAGGGTTCCTTTAGCGTTCTATTTAATCGGAAACCAGTTTTGGACAACGGACAAAACCGAGCGGAAACCCGATAGTTAAAAATATGATTAATTTTCTATTTCTTCTAACACTCCTAATATACTTAGCAGCCGGTATCTTTCAGACCCTTTCGCTGGCACTCGGCAACCGCACCGAAGCGATGGCGATCCGTTCAACGATAGAGCGTATCGCTTTTTGGGCGACAAATATCGGTTTCGCTCTTCTGACACTCTTTATTCCGCTCTGGTGGCTACAGCAAGGGCATTTCCCGATGACACACTGGACAGACTCCATCGCCTTCTTCGCCTGGGCAGTCACCCTGATCTATCTCATCATCGTCCGTTTGACGCATCTCCGCACACTCGGCAGCTTCGTGATGCCCGTCGCATTCATCGCTATACTCATCTCTTATAGCTTTGCGACACATACCGCAGCACTACCGGAACCTTTACGCAATTACTGGCTACTCGCGCACACAACACTCATCTTTCTCGCTTATGCAGCGTTCATCGCCGCATTCGGTTTCGGACTCATGTATCTGATGACAGAACGGAAAATCCGTAAAAAGAAGGATACACTATTGGACAATCTTCTGCCTTCGCTCGGTATCTCCGACGAACTCGGCTACCGTTGTACAATCCTCGGTGTGATCCTACTTACAATGGGGGTCATTGTCGGTAGTCTCTGGACGCAATATATCACAGATGTTCCGTGGCGGTGGCTCGATGTGAAAGTGATCTCCACGCTGATGACATGGCTCATCTATGTCGTTCAAATCGGTCTCCGGCAATTTTGGGGGTGGCATGGACGAAAGGCAGCGTATGCAGCAATCATCGGGTTCGGTGCTGTCCTCTGCACCTATGCTGGCGTAGAACTCTTTTTGGATAGTATGCACACATATCGGTAGTTGAAAACGGAACGCCTCTCGGCATCGCTACCGCAAAATTTGACACAATCGCTGATATATGATATAATTTACGAAGCGTATAAACAACATTTCACCTTTTTAATTTTTTTGGTTAAACGAATGCACCCAATCGTCTCTATCGGAACCAGCCATCATGTTGCCCCAATAGAATTCAGGGAAAAGTTGGCGTTTTCCGAAGCGCAACTTACTGAAGCCGTCCAGCACCTGCGTGAAAACTCTCAGGTTCAAGAGGCTGTGATCCTCTCGACCTGTAACCGCGTTGAGGTCTACGCCGTGGCGAATTCAATGCCTTCTAACGACGCAGCCACGAAAATGTTGGTCGAATTTCTGTCACACTACCATCGGATTAGCCTCGAATCGCTCAAGAAATGGACATATCTCCATCATAACTTGGCGTCGATCCGACACCTATTCAGAGTGACGACAAGCCTCGACTCTATGGTGGTTGGGGAATCCCAAATTTTGGGGCAGGTCAAAGCGGCTTACGATGCCTCACGCGAAGCCGGCGGCGCAGGGACAATCCTCAACCGTCTTTTCACCAAGGCTTTCAGTGTCGGTAAACGTATCCGATCCGAGACGACCATCGCTACCGGTGCTGTTTCTATTAGCTACGCCGCTGTTGAACTCGCTAAAAAGATTTTCAACACACTCGAAGGCAAAACCGTCGCAATTGTCGGTGCCGGTGAAATGAGCGAACTCACGGCAAAACACCTCGTTTCAAACGGGGTCTCTAATGTCATCGTCGCAAACCGCACCTACGAACGCGCCGTAAAAGTCGCCGAGAAATTTAACGGCACACCGCTCGCTTACGATAGCAATCTCGACTTCCTTATTGATGCCGACATCGTCATCAGTTCCACCAATGCCCCCGATTATCTCATCAAGCGACAACCCCTCGCTGACATCATGCGGAAACGCAGACACCGATATATGTTCCTCATCGATATTGCTGTGCCACGCGACATCGAACCCGATGTGAATAAAATTGACCACGCCTTCCTTTACAACATCGATGATCTCGAAGCTGTCGTCGCCTCTAACCTCAAGGACCGACAACAAGAGGCAACACGCGCAGAACAGATTGTAACCGAAGAAGCGAAGCGGTTCTACAACCAACTACAAATCTTTCAAGTCAATCCTACTATTAAGGCACTCCATCAGCAGTTTCGAGAGATCGCTGATACGGAATTACAAGCGTGTTTCTACAAAGCATCGCTCTCCGATCAGCAGGCAGCAGACGTAGCGTCTATGACACAAGCAATTGTCAAAAAACTACTACACCATCCCATGAAAAATCTCCGCTGCGCTGTCAACGATGGGGATGCCGACCACGGGCAATACGTCCAGGCACTACAAGAATTGTTCGTTTTGGATGTTAAGGATGAAGACTTGGAGTCGTAGGGTGATGTTCGGTGCCTCATCCAGCACGGCTTTAGAATAGAGGGGATTTTAATGCAAAACTCACTCGTAATCGGCACACGTGGTAGTCAACTCGCGCTTTGGCAGGCACAATTCGTCAAAGAGCAACTCGAAAACCTTTATACGGGTCTCGATGTTCAGTTCAAAATCATCAAAACCACAGGCGACGCTTTTCCAGAACGCTCCATAACCGGACTCGGTAAAGGAGTCTTTACCAAAGAGATAGATATCGCGCTCTTAGAAGGCGAGATTGACCTCGCTGTCCATAGCTTGAAAGACCTCCCAACAGAAATGCCTGACGGACTCTGCATCGCAGCGATACCAACACGCGAGGATCCGCGCGATGTATTCATCACCGCCACTGGGCTACGTTTAGAAGACCTCTTGAACGGCGCGAAAGTCGGCACCGCAAGTCCACGTCGAAAGGCACAACTGCTCTGTATGCGCCCCGACCTACAAGTCGTTGATATACGCGGCAACGTTGATACCCGCCTCCGAAAACTACAAGATAGTGACCTCGACGCAATTATCCTCGCCGCAGCAGGCATCAACCGCCTCCGAAAAGCTGAAGTTATTACCCAATTTTTTGAGGTAGAACGCATGGTACCAGCACCCGGGCAAGGCGCACTCGCTATTGAAGCACGAGAGGGTGATGTCGCAGTCGCAAAACTCCTCAAACCATTGAACGATCAACAGACAGTCACAGCGGTGACCGCTGAAAGAAATCTATTAGCAGCCCTCGGCGGTGGATGCCAATTACCTATTGGTGCCTACGCAAGGTATGTTGATGATAAACTGCGCCTCATCAGCACCGTCTGTCACCCAGACGGCGCACTCCGTATTTTTGAGAGTGCTGTCGGGCAGCCTTACGCAGCACTACACTTAGCGGAAACTGTTGCCAAAAAACTTCAGAACAATGGCGCAATGGAACTGTTGATGATGGCACAAAGGGCATTAGAATGAAACCGTCCCCGAACACGCTACCCACAGGTATCGTCTATATCGTAGGCGCAGGACCCGGCGATAGAAAACTCATCACACTCAAAGGTGTAGAGTGCCTTCAACGCGCAGATGTCGTTATCTACGATCTCCTACTCAACGACACGCTCCTCGAACACTGCCCCACACACACCGAAAAAATCCAAGCGCCCGATCCGAGAGTCCGAACAACACGACAAGCAGAGCTCAATCAGATGCTCATAGAACACGCCAAAGCAGGCAAAGTTGTCGTCCGTCTCAAAGGCGGCGACCCCTATATCTTTGGACGCGGTGGCGAGGAAGCAGTCGTACTGACCGAAGCCGGAATCCCGTTTGAGGTCGTTCCCGGAATCACTTCCGCAATCGCCGCATCCGCGTACGCTGGCATCCCCGTCACGCATCGAGAATACGCCTCATCTGTCGCATTTGTTACAGGACATTCCGCCGCACTACGACCAGACACAAACATCAACTGGAAGCAGCTCGCGACTGCCGTAGACACACTCGTCGTCTATATGGGGGTTGCACACCTCCGACAGATCACAGAACGATTAACAGCACACGGTAGAAACCCAGAGACACCCGTGAGTTTAGTCCGAGTCGGCACAACATCGCAACAACAGGTCATCCAAGGCACACTTGACGATATCGCACAAAAAGCAGAAACAGCCCAACTCAAAAGTCCAGCACTTATCGTTGTCGGTGAAGTGAACCGGCTGCGCCAACAACTCCGATGGTTCGACACCAAACCGCTCTTCGGAAAACGGATCCTCGTAACCCGTGCTCGCGCACAAGCAAGCGAATTCGCTGGTCTTTTAGAAACAAACGGGGCTGAGGTCATCCAATTTCCGACGATAGAGATCCGTCCGCTGAAGCTTGACAGCACTTATGTCCGCTCTATAAACGAATACGATTGGGTTATCTTCACAAGCGTCAACGCCGTAGAAATCTTCTATGGACACCTGCAAGAGCAGGGGAAAGATGTACGAGCGTTTGCCGAAACCAAAATCTGTGCAGTTGGACCGAAGACGGTTGAGGCACTCAACAGCATCGGTATCCATCCAGATTTTGTGCCATCGCACTCCCGTGGAAGCACAATCGCCGCTGAAATAGAGGGCGTCTGCGGGAAGAAAATCCTTCTACCGCGTGCTAAAATCGCATCCGCCGTGCTACCAGAGGGTCTACGTGAGAGAGGCGCACACATTGACGATGTACCACTTTACGATACCCTCAAAGTCGCAAGCGATAGCGGTAAAGGGCGAGACGCAATTGAAACCGACCTCTTGAATGGCAGCATCGACTTCGTCACCTTCACCAGCTCCTCTACAGTTACCAATTTCTTGGAAATGTTCCCAACACACACGCCTGCCGACCTGCTAAAAAGCGTTCAGATCGCAGTCATCGGTCCCGAAACACAAAAAACGGCGATAGAACACGGCATGAAGGTCGATGTCGTTGCAAAACAAGCCACAATAGAGAGTCTTGTAGAAGCAATTATTAAAGTCTAAATCCCTATAATTGGTAGACGCGGTTTCTAACCGCGCCAGCACTTACATACAAATCTTTATCTACCCAAAAATCGGGAAAATATAAGGCACAAGCACCTTTTGATAAACCGTTATCGTCCCGAAAATCGAATAGAATCCCGCACACAGAACCAATCCGACCTGTTTCCACATCGGGGGCTGTATCTCCTTCGGCAAGAACTTCCGGTTGACATAAAGCGTGTGTAACGCTGTAATCACCAACAAATACCCACCGACCGTTGCCGATACCAGAATCATAAAGAACGGCTTCGCAAGATACATCGCGATAACACCCCAGATAATATAGACACCGAGAATCGGATAATAGATCCATTTTGCGTTGTGCTCGTCCAAGCTTCGGACCCGCTTCAATCCGGTCCATATAATATCAGTATAGGTGCGAGGGACACCATCTACACCACCGAGTTGCGTCGAGAACAACACCCAAAACCCGCATAGCAGGGTGAGATACCACATCACTCTCCCGCCTTTTTCGGCGAGTCCGTCCGCTTGGAAGCCTGCCGCTGCCCATTGGTCCATCTCCTGTCCAGAAGGCACAAACGCCAAGGTCAACATCGCAGGTAACGCAATACCGACGAAGCATCCAAGCATCCAGATACCATACTGCTCGAAACGGACGTATTTCCACCACTCCTTGAAGCGTGTCAGATTTTCGGGTGTGATGCGAAAGACCTTGCCCAAGTGTGAGAGCGTCACATTTTGTCCACCGATCATTGATGGAATCGCACCGACGAGACTGCTCATACCCCATCCTTTGTCGCGGACGTAATTCGTAATTGTGACATTGCCTAAGCCGCCGCTTCCAGCGTAGGCGGCGAAGGCACCAAGCAGCAACCAATTGACCTGTCCATCGGGTCCCGGTTCAGGAAGTGCTCCGAAACTAAAAAAACCTTTGATGGCATCCCACCACACACTCGGCGGTACCATAAACAGGTCTATGACAACGAGGTAACTGATAATCCAAATGACCATGAAAAGCTGCACCTTCTCAAGGGCGTTGTAAATCTTGCCACCGAACAGCACAATCCCCAAGCACGCGAAAAAGATGATAAACGCAAACAGGCGAACGGTTCCGCTATCCGCATCTTGCGGCATATAACCGAGCCACGCCGCACCCAATGCTGTTGCAGCAGTCATCGCCCAACCCGGCCAAATCCCAAAAAAGTTAACACTCGAGTAGAAGGTCATCCAAAACGGCGCACCCGGCTTGCAACGCATATAACCGCTCAACATAGGTTCGCCGGTATAAAGCGTATAACGGATCGCCTCTGTGTTCAGGATCACCTGTAATAGAATAGCAATCGTCGCTATCCAGAGGAGCCTACCCCCGTACTGCGCCGTGATGGCGGGACCCAGCAGCCATTCTCCGCTTCCGATCGAACCACCCAACGCAATGATACCAGGACCTAAGATGCTCCGAAACGCTTTGCCAAATTGATATTTCGGTGGTTCGGGAAGTTCCGCAACCTCCCAATCGGGAAGCGTACCACCTGCTACACGTTCATTGGTGTCTGCCATATTTTACCTCTTAACTCTTTGTGCTTTCCTACCATGAATTCAATAACGAAAAATCAAATTAACCGTAAATACAAATTTACTGCGTATTTTAGCAGAGACGGACCTCCATATCAAGTATAATCCTGATTTTTCAATTAATCTCAACATCTACTTGGACAAACTTATTCGATTAACGTTAAAATTTACAGAATAAGACTTACGCATGCGGCTCTTTATGTACCACAAACTATTGGTTTGTGATGCAAAAACGCTGGATTTTACGAGAAATTTCATCTAACAGAACAATTTAAATCCAAAATTGCATAAGTCCTACAGAATAAAAAATGGAGGAAATACACATGCATCAACACAACACTTTTAAAGCAAACACAACAGCACGCTTCCTACCTTTTATTCTCATGTTCACCTGTCTGATTTTCTCTTCTTGCACAACACCGTTACAACCCATCAGCAGCGAAGAAGAACAAAAGATAAAAGCCGAATTGGACAATCGCTCATTCCGCCAGTTTGATCCCTCCAGAGATGCCGACAAGCGAAAAGCCGTTATCCTCGACTTCTTTAACGGTGTTAGCCTATGGGCACAATATGCCGAAGGGCCTTATGCGATTAACGAGTGGGAAATATTATCAGAGGACTATCGGATTGAAAAGGCGGGGTCGGAATACCGAATTTATTTTCAGGCACCACGTTCAGCGCAAATACTCCCGACGGAGTGCGAAAATTGCATTGAAACGACAGGCATCTCAATTTCCATTCAAGATCCGTTTGACGGTAAGAAAATCAGGTTCAAGTTGAACATTGAAAACGATAATTTTCCTCGACCCTTCCCCATATTTGAATCGTGGACGAGGTTTAACGAAGACGAGTACTTTGATTAGGGACATTTAATGAATAAGATAGAAAACGCCGTTGAACGCCACTATTGGCGGGCAGTCATTTTTCTGGTGATCCTAATTTTGGCGGGGGCAGCTTTCTGGGGCGTCCGGCGATTCGCACCAGCAATGTTCCTCGGCAAACCCGATCTGATCGCCGTACCGAACGATGCGCGTCCACAAAATCGGACGAACGCTGTAACACCGAACAAACCGGAACTCCTTAATATCAATACCGCATCTACGGAAGAACTCGAAACGCTACCGAATATCGGCGAGGCGACGGCACGAAGAATCATCGACTACCGCACACAACACGGCGACTTCAGCAGTGTGGACGATCTCCAGAACGTCAGAGGCATCGGTGAAAAGACACTCGAAAAACTAAGACCCTTCATTGATGCTGAGTAGTTAGACTTCTATCCTACCTGTCTCCGTAAAAATGTGCTGAACCGGCACATCCCACGCTTCAGGGAACGTATCTTCTATAATCTGTATCTGATATGCCAATCCGATCGAAACAGCATGCGGGCAGTTCACGAGAAACCGGTCATAGAACCCTTTGCCGTATCCGAGGCGATACCCTTTAAGATCAAAGGTGATACCGGGAACAACAATGAGTTGCAGCTGCGCGACCGGAAAAATCGGACACACTGTACTCGGTTCTAACATACCGTAACGATGCCGAACCAAGTCGGTTTTTCCATCCCGTATTTGCCGCGGTATCATGGAGTTTCGTTCCGTATCAACGACAGGGGCACAGACCCGCTTGCCTGCATGGAGCAACCCCTCAAGGAGACCGTCAGTTTCGACCTCACTCTGCATACTCAGATAGAGCATTACAGTATCGGAACCCTCACGCTGTATCCAATGCATGACAGCATCGACAATCTGTTGGCTGAACACGGCACGGGTTTCCGGTGCGAGTCCGTCACGCTTGCGAAGCATCTCAGCGCGGACGCGTTCGCGTTCCATTATTTTTTGTCCTTGTAGTGTTCTGTCATGCTTCTTTTAACGGATTGTAGGTTGGGTTGAACGCAGTTAAACCCAACATCTTCAGTCAGTATAATCTGTCATTTTTGACGTGACACAACAGTAGGTGTGCGTTCCGTCGTCTACTTATAATACCTGACTTTTCCAGCGACCTCTACAGTATCAACAATTGCCATAATCACAGCATCGACCGGTTTGTTCGATGTGACGCTGGTCTGCCTTGCTGAACTTCCAGTCGCAACAAGGACAATTTCACCGATACCCGCGCCAACCGCATCCACAGCAACCGTATATTTCCGGTCAACTTCTCCGTTCAGGTCTATATCTTGGACAACCATCAATTTGCTACCGATGAGTTTCTCGTCTTTCTGTGTCGCGACGATTGTCCCTGTAACTTTTCCAAGGGTCATTTAATTTAAAACCTTTCCTATTCGGTGAGGAGGCCGTCCCTCCATCACCGAGTTTGAGATCATTCGTTTCGCACACATAAAATTATACACGAAACCTACTGAAATTTCAACCGACAATCTCTAAAGTGCATCCAAAAATGTGTATAAACACTAAAAACCGATAACTGACAACCATTTCTCTGAGTCCAATTGACAACCCATCAAGTCGTATGCTAAACTATTTCTAAAATATACCTGATACAACGGAGAAAAGTTTGAATCAAGATCACGCAGATGTCATCATTATCGGTGGCGGTATTATCGGATGTGCCATCGCTTATAATCTCGCCAAACGGGACGTGAAACCTTTAGTCATCGACAAAGCAAACCGTGTCGGGACAGAAGCCTCGTGGGCAGGTGCCGGGATTCTAACCTCACACGCCTCAACACACGAACCCTATCCGACGCTCTGCCGAGCGAGTCTCGCACGCTACCCGACGTTGGCGGAAGAACTGCGCACAGAAACCCAAATAGATATCGAATTCATCCGGTCCGGCACACTATCGGTCTTTTTCAATCAAACGGAGGCAGCAGGGTTAATCGGACTTGCAGACCGGCGCGTGAAACGCGGCTTTTCAGCGGAAATCCTCACAGCAAAAGAGGCATGGCAGTTAGAACCAGCACTCGCAAAATCTATCGCTGGCGCAGTCCTGTTCCCTGAGGACGCACAAGTACGCAACCCAAAAATGGTGAGAGCACTCGCAAAAGGTGCCATAAAACTCGGCGCACGCTTCCGACTCGGCAACCCCGTCACGAACTTCGTCAAAGAAAACGAACGCGTTATCGGTGTTGTCATCAACGGCGAAACCTTATACGCCGATACCTTCGTAATTGCCGCTGGATGTTGGGCAGGCACCCTTATTAATCAACTCGGCGTACCGATACAGGTCGAACCTGTCAGAGGACAGATCGTCCTCGTTGAAACGATGCCACCGCTCTTCGAGCATATCGTTGACGGGTTAGGCATCTACATCGTCCCAAGGACAGATGGCAGAATTCTACTCGGCGCAACTGTGGAATATGCCGGTTATGACAAAACCGCAACCGTGGACGGCGCGAAGCAGATGATTGATGCCGGTGTCGCCATCGCACCGCAACTCGCGAATGCCACATTCGTGCAAACGTGGGCAGGTCTACGTCCCTACGCCAAAAAAGGACCGATTCTCGGTTATCTACCAGGATACGACAACGTCGCCTTAGCGACCGGACACTTCAAAAACGGGATTCTGCTCGCACCCATCACAGGGCAGCTCATCGCTGAACTGCTCACAACAGGAGAGCCCTCGCTGTCATTACAACCGTTTCAGCCAGAAATTACATAGATAGGACTTACGCATGCTGCACTTTTGTAGCGCAAACTTTCCAGTTTGGGTTCTCCACCAGAGCGCTATGTTTTCAGAGAAATCTCATCTAACAGAACAGGCTGCAGTCAAAATTGCGTAAGTCCTGATAAAAAACACCACAGAAAATCGAAAATAATAGTGCAAATTTATTTTTTTAATTTTAAATGAATTGTTTCAAAATATACGGGTTAAACTATAGACGATCTTTTTTTAAACCGAAAAAGGACATTAAATATTGTCCTTATCTGATGACTAACCTTATAGGAGGGTTATAGAATGTATCGAAGTGTTTTGTGTTTAACAACGGCACCGTCTCACACTTGGGCGGTTGGCAAGAGTGTATGGAATAGCGGTAGTAGAAGCAATGATAGAGATTGCGCTTTAGGAGAGCGCACTTCAAGAAAGGCACGGGCAGCTAAAACTGCCGACGTGCACCGTTGTTGGACTACGACTCGATTATGGAGAAGGCACAGACCAAGGAGCGAGCAAGCAGGCATCCTCCACTATAAGCCGGTACTCGAAGGAGGGTCACTCGCCTTCGCTTGAGACGCTCCTCGTTTGAGGAGACACGCATGTTACATACTGACGAGCAGTTGATGCTCTCTGTGAAAGATGGAAACAGAGACGCATTCCGAATTTTAACCGATCGACACTACGCGAACACTTTAAGTTTTATCTATCGATTTGTCAAAAACAAGACACTTGCGGAAGACCTCTGCCAAGAGACGTTTCTACGGCTGTGGCGCTGCGTACCAACGTACCGTCCTATCGCTAAATTCAGAACATTCCTTTACCACATCGCACGGAATGTCTGTCTCAAACAGTTGGAAAAAGAGCAGAGAACCCCTCAGGTTGATTCATTAGATACACCACATGGAGAAGATGATGAATATTCATCGCCGATCACTGTTGCTGTAGCAGATACGCGTTATTCACCGGAGGCACTGCTCATTGCTAAAGAGACCTACGAGGCGATTCAGGCTGCAATCGGTAAATTATCAAAAGAACACCAATTGGTGTTCCGTTTAACAGAAGTTCAGGGATTGTCTTATCAAGAAGTCGCAAAAATCCTCGAATGTCCGATTGGAACCGTTGCCTCACGCAAAAACGCAGCAATTCAGCAACTCCGGAAATTTTTGGCTCCCTACAGAGCAAACCTATAATATTGATAACTTTTGACTTTGACGCACTCTGACACGTAACTCCGTGTCAGAGTGCCTCTTTTTTTTTCGATTTTCACTTCCAATAAATCCCAAATTCAATAGACAATCCAAACAAATTGATGTATGATATAACTTAGGTTCGGAAAAAAACGGACCCCTTCTTAGAAAACCTCAGACGAATCAGAGGGGAATGGGACGATGCAAAACGCACATTCCGACATCAAAGCACTCACCTTTGATGTTTTCGGCACAGTTGTAGACTGGTACGGTTCAATCGTTGCCGAAGGCGAAACATTTGGAAACACACACGGTATTGATATTGACTGGGCACAGTTCGCCTTGAAATGGCGTGCCGGATACGGTCCCGCTATGGACAAGGTTCGGCGTGGCGAATTGCCTTGGCAGAACATTGACGCACTCCACCGACGCATTTTAGACGGTTTGCTTGACGCATTTGAAATTACTGGATTAAGCGAAACGGAAAAAGAGTATCTGAATCGTGCTTGGCATCGACTTAAACCGTGGCCCGATGCTATCAGTGGGTTGGAACGACTGCGTAAACGGTATATCATCGCGACACTCTCTAACGGCAACGTCGCGCTATTGACGAATATGGCGAAATTCGCAGGACTGCCATGGGATTGTATTCTCTCTGCCGAATTAACGCGACACTACAAACCGGATCCAGAAGTCTACCAAACCGCTGCTGAGCTGCTCGGTCTGTCCCCTAATGAAGTCATGATGGTCGCCGCGCATCCTGGCGACCTTCGCGCAGCACAAGCCGTCGGTTTTCAGACAGCACTCGTGCCGCGTCCTTTGGAATACGGCCCTGATAACGTCCGAGAAGTAACCGCACACCCGTCCGACCTCGTCGCCACTGATTTTAACGAACTGGCGGATTTGTTGGGGATAATATAACCCATAAGTTTGTGAATGGATTTTTCACATTCTTTGTCTGTCTGCACGCGAAGACGTTCTAAGAACTTTAGACCGCAAACACATTACGGAGGAACAGAAAATGGATTTACAAGAAATTTCCGAAGTCGCCCAAGAAATCCCCTTACCGGAACACATCACAATGACGCTGGATGAATTTCTTGCACGCGATATAGAAGGATATGAATACGTTAAAGGAGAATTGATACCAATGTCGTCTCCATCATTGGGACACGCGAAGATTAGTACGAGAATTACGCATTATTTATTTACGTATGTCAGTGAAAATCAGTTGGGAGATGTGTATGTAGAAGCAGGATTTAAAGTCGGAGAACGCGGGATGAAACCGGATGTCGCGTTTATTTCAACTGCGCGCCTACCTGAGGATGAAAGTAAGGGGTCTCCAATTCCACCTGATTTTGCTGTCGAAGTCGTCTCACCAACAGATGTTCAGTGGCGTATCACTGAAAAGGTACAAGCCTATCTAGAAGCGGGGACCCAGATGGTATGGGTGGTTGAATCTGTCATGAAGACAGTGACAGTGTATCGTTCCGTAACAGATATTAAAGTGTTTACCATCAACGACACGCTCACCGGTGAGGATGTCGTGCCGGGATTTGCCTGTCAAGTCACACAATTTTTTCAATAGGAACCTCGTTCCTAAACACAAAGGAGAGAAACACTATGGATAAAATCCGAATCGCTTTCATCGGTTGTGGTCCCATGTCCACACAATTGCAGCAGTGCATACCGATGATACCCGAATTTGAATTCGTTGCCACCTGTGACCTTGTCGAAGAGAAGGCAGCATCGAACGCACGAAGGTTCGGCGCACTCCGCCACTACACCGACTACAACGAGATGTTCGAGAACGAAGACCTCTACGCCGTCGCTGTTGTCGGCAGACCGGAGGACAAACTGCACCGAGACATCGGCATAGAGTGCCTCAAGAATGGTTATCACATCTACACCGAGAAACCACCGGCGACCACCGCTGAAGGCGCGAAAATGCTCGTTGATGTATCAATTGAGACCGGCAAAACCGGTATGGTCGGCACGATGTGGCGACACGCACCCGCACACCAGATCGCCAAACAGTTGATGAACGAAGAAGAATTCGGTGAAACCTGCCAATACCATACCCGATACCTCGCACCAGGACCGCGTCTTCAGGAAGCAGGATCACCTTTTGCGTGGCCCTTCATGCTCGATCAGGTCATCCACCCAACCGATTGCATGCGTTTCTTTATGGGGCAAGTCAGCCAAGTCTACGCAACAGGCACAGTTGATGCCGCGTCAAGTACCGTCTCAATATCCGTGAACCTACGCTACGAGAACGGGGGTATGGGTACGATGACGCTCGGCACCGGTCCCGTCTTGGAAGCGATGGTCTTCGTCAAAGGCACAGGCAATCAAGCGATTCAGGTGTTTGAAACGCGCGAATTGCGTCGTTATCGGAATCCGACATGGCTCGGTTCCGGCGGCGGCTACGCAGATACACCCAGTGAAAAATGGGACCTCAACACCGCATATCACGGTGTTGGCAGACCCGGCTATCTCGAAGAGATGCAACACTGGGCAAAATCATTGCAAGAGGGCACACAACCGCATTCCAGCCTTGAGGATGCCTATCAGAACATGCGCGTCTTAGAAGCGATGAGCCGCAGCGTCGAAACCGGAGAAGTCGTCCAAATTCCGGCATAATCTCTAATTCATACCCATGCAGGCGGGGTTTGTAACCCCGCTTGTAATTATCAGCATCGTTAGCCGTAGGTTAATGGAGGTAGAAATGGAAAAGTTAGATCGAATCCAAATTAATCCGAAGATTTGTCTTGGGCAACCTGTGATTCAAGGGACCCGAATCACGGTCAGTATAATTCTCAAATTGTTAGCCAATGGGCGATCAATCGAAGATGTTATTGATCTTTATCCAGAATTGGAAGCTGCTGATATTCAGGAAGCAATGAAATATGCTGCTTGGATGGCTTCAGACCAGATTTTAGAGACACAAACAATGTCGTAGGAGTTTGAATGCCTTCGCTTCGCTTTCTCGTCGATATGAACCTTTCACCACGGATAGTTAATGATTTACGTCAACAGGGCTGGGATATTCTTCGAGTTTCGCAAGTCTTACCTATGGATGCCGAAGATTCCGAAATTCTTGATTTTGCTCGCCAGCAAAATCGTGTGATTATTACGCGAAAATTGTTGGAATTCTTACCTCATATCGAAGATAGGTTAGCGGAAGGTTGTGCAGTAACCATTGATGATCGGAGGGCGCGTATCCGCTACTTACCAATCTCATAAATTGATACTCAAAGGAACCACTATGAACTGGTCCCCGCGTGTAAAACCCATAAAAATCCGTCAACTTTACCGATACGCCCGACTCGGCATCTACGACGATCTACTGCTACACGATGTCGGTTGGGAACTTTATGCGCGTTGTACGGATATTGCCACAGTTGCCGATGTCTATCGCGAGGGACGCGTTCCGTGTCCAAAATGCAGCACGAAGATTACACGCCGAATTGACCCGCTCTTTAGTAAAGGTGAAGGTGGAACTCACGAGAACTGGTTCCACTGCACACATTGCGGCGAACGCCTGCTCTGGCGCGACTGTCGACAAGCACTCCGAGACACCCCGCGATGTTTCGATTGTCGCGACGCTCTACACAAAGAAATTGTGTTGCGATGCACCTGTGGTAAAACCTGGTCCCAGGAAGCCTATAATCAATCCGTAAGAACGCGTGTCCTCTTGCCGTGTCCGCACTGCCTTGATCTCGTCCGCAGACCAGCTCCGCCACCAAGAGATCAAACTGTCAGAACTCGGAGATCCAGGCCTGAGCTGCACTGTCCGAAGTGTCAAGCGGTCGCGCACCATCAGCACGGCAACATCGAATGTACAGCCTGCGGCTACAAACGCCGATGGCGGGATTACCGCAAGAGCCTAAAGAAGAAGGACGAAAAACTCGAATGTCCTGATTGTGAATATACTTTCAGGTGGCAGGCGTGGCGTAAAAGTACCCGTTCACTAAGAACGGGCAATCCGAGACCCGCACGTGAATTTATTAAAAGGTGGCTGAGCTGCCGCACACCACAACAGCGTATGATACAGATTGACATGCTACTTCAAACTTTACACGGCAGAGGTCCCTTAGCACCACTGTTTATCGATAGCGGCGAACGCAACATCCGCCAGATGCTCGACGATCTGGCTTCATAGAGGAAAAAAATAAAAAATTGTATCAACTTTCAGATGAAATTCTTTCGTACTATAGACAGACACAGGAGTCGAAAAGACTTACAAATAATGTCAGAGGTCAGATAGAATTTGCACGGACCCAAGAGATTATCACACGCTATCTACCGGGACCACCAGCAGTCGTTTTAGACATCGGCGGCGGTTCAGGTCCTTATGCCTGTTGGTTAGCAAAAACGGGATACGAAGCCCATCTCGTGGATCCTGTCGATTTACATATTGAAGAAGCGCAGGAAGCCTCAGATCGACAGCCAGAACACCCGATTGCCAGTATATCAATCGGCGACGCGCGGACACTCCGTTTTGCGTCCGCGTCCGCGGACGTTGTTCTGCTATTGGGACCGCTCTATCATCTGATTGATAAAGGTATATCAACGTCCTGCACTCCAGCGGAGTGCTATGTAAGTAAATAGGTGGCTTGTGTTAGAATAGGAGTACATTCGATGATAACAGATGAACAACTCAAAGTAGAAGGCTTAAAGGCTCTTACGGAAGCTTTGGGCGATGTACGGGCTGAAAAGTTCATCGCATTGGTTATGCGTTCTCAGTTTGATTACACCAAGTGGCAGAGGAAACTATGGGTTGAAAAGAGCGTGGAGGAGATCAGTGATGCAGCAATGAAACTGAGAAAATCAAAAATGGAGGTAGTTGATAATGTCTGAAGGCCAGGCGGTTCGCAAGGCGGAAACACCCGCCACAATCGAATCGCTACAAACCGACTTGAGAGCACTCGGTATCAAAAAGGGGATGGTCTTACTCGTCCATTCATCGTTAAGCGCGATTGGATGGGTTTGTGGCGGTGCCGTCGCTGTCATCATCGCACTTCAAGAAGTCTTAGGCGAAACGGGAACCCTTGTGATGCCCGCCCACTCGACCGACCTCAGCGATCCGAGTCAGTGGGAGAACCCGCCCGTCCCTGAATCGTGGTGGCAAACAATACGAGAAACGATGCCTGCTTACGATCCCGATCTAACCCCAACGCGTTCAATGGGCAAAATTGCCGAAACGTTCCGAAAACAAAAAGGCATCCTCCGCAGTACGCATCCACAGAGTTCGTTTTCCGCCCGCGGTCCACAAGCATCTTATATCGTAAATAATCACGCCTTGGCTCACGGTATGGGAGAGCACTCACCACTTGCCAGAATCTACGATTTGAACGGCTTTATCCTACTCCTCGGTGTCGGACATTCGCGCAATACCTCTATACACCTCGCAGAATGCCGCGCTGACTTCCCAACTAAACGTGTTGTTTCGGAGAGTGCTCCGATTTCACAAGAAGGTTCAAGGGTATGGACCACTTTTGAAGACATCAACGTAGACGATTCGGATTTTGATCGCCTCGGCGAAGATTTTTTGCATGCCGAAGCAGGCACGGTAGTTCAACAAGGCAAGGTCGGCATCGCAAACTGTCAACTCATGCCACAACGCGCCATCGTAGATTTCGCAGTTGATTGGCTTGAAAAAAATAGAGGAAAATAAATTGGAAAGCATAAGTTTAAGGGACCGCTGATCGCCGATAAAAAAATTGATTTTTTCATTTCGTATGTGTTATACTATAGGTGAATAGAGGCAATACAATTTCGAGTGCCAATGAAATGGACATAGGAATTCATGAAATCATCTCATTATAATGACGAAAAAAGAAAAAATGCCTCGTGCTGAATAGAGAACTGTATCGGTATCAACAATTTATTTCCAAGAACTTGCACTCCGCGGGTACGATCTCTCCAGTCTCCGGGAGAATACCGAGGCAACCGCCGAAATCGTCAAAATTGGATAAAATTTTTTATCAACGAATAGTGAGGATCATAGATGGAAACAAAACAAATAAGCGTTTCGGGTTTGTTTGAAACCAACGTGCAGTATAAAATCCCCCTTTTTCAGCGATATTATGTTTGGAGTGAGGATACCCAGTGGGAACCTTTGTGGGACGATATTCTGCATCAACACGAATCACAAGAAAAACCGTCTGACCATTTTACGGGTGCGATTGTCATCCAGCATCAAAGCACTCTCGCCGGCGATGTCCCGCAGTATGACATTATTGATGGGCAGCAACGTCTGACCACTTTTCAAATCATTCTATGTGCAATCAGGGATATATGTGCGGAAAATGAGCATGCAGATATGGCAAGTGACATACGTCGCTATATCCAGAATCAAGGGGAGATGCTGACAGAGGATGAACAATATAAACTGGTTCCTACCAAGCGAGATAGAGACTCGTTTATATCGTTAGTTAATGAGCGCGTAGAGAAGAGTCGGGGCAGGATTTATTCGGCGTATAGTTATTTCTACGATGAGATTACAGAGTATGTTGACACGGACAAGGAAAAAATTCACTCCTTGTTTCTGTGTATCAAAAATCACTTTCGTTTTGTTCAGATACTTATTGATGAGGGAGATAAACCTGAAAAGATATTTGAATCGCTGAATGCCAGAGGCAAAAGTCTTTTTCAGTTTGATTTGCTCCGGAATAACTTGTTTCTACGGGCTGGTGAAGATAGAGACAGTTTATATGAAAAGTACTGGGAGAATTTTGAAGATGCTTATTGGGATCCAGAGGAAACGAAGGTTGGAACATCTTCTGACATCTTCCTACAGCATTTCCTTATGGCAAAGTTAGGAACCGAAAGTGTCAAACCCGAATTTTTTACCTATGAACGGAGGTATTTACCACGTTTGAAGCAACGCGGGGATATGACAATAGAAGATGAATTTTCTGATTTGAAGCGATATTCGGCAGTTTATCGAAAAATAACGGACTGCGATGAGAATTCGATGCTTGGGAAGCGGATGCGGTTTTATAAAACATTTAAACTCACCCCGTTGCATCCGTTCGTTTTATATCTAACATGTGAAGTTGAACTCAAAGGACATCAACTTGACCGTGTGCTTCATATTCTTGAATCTTATACCATCCGGCGGATGCTCTGTTTCAAAGGCACAGGCGGGGTAAAGAATTTTAACAAGTTCTTTGCGAGCCTCATAAAACGGCTTGGAGACAATTTTAGTTTACAAAACTTCATTAACCTTCTCTCCGAGCAAACATCCGCTACGAATAAATATCCGACGGAGAGTGAGATTAGACCTGCCTTGCACACACGTTTTGAACGAGATCCGCTACCATTCCCTGACGACACGACAATAATTTTTCCGGATGATCGATTTGTTAGAGCGGCTTTGGAGAAACTTTGGACGGACACTGCTGGAGCCATCAAGAAAAAACTTATCCGTTATATCTTGTATCGAATTGAACTGAGGAAAGTAGCCGACGACAAATTTACCGAGCCTTTACCTTTTGAAGACAATTTGACGACTTTAGAACACATTATTCCGGAGAAATGGAAGGAAACTTGGTCTTTACCAGTGGGCGCAGGATCTGTCAGTTATGATGAGAACACTCGCATGGTTTATGTCAATAGAGATGTGGAGAGTCAGGAGATGTTTTACGCCGATTTGTTCTCTGATCCAGAAGTCAAAACCGACCGAATGGGTTTAGTGGATCCGTCCTATGAAGATATGCGTAATAATACGTATAATTTGGCGTTAGCCAGAGACAATTTATTGGAAAGTATCGGGAATCTTACGCTCGTCACAAGAGAACTTAATTCCAAAAACGGAAATCGGACGTTCCCTGAGAAGAAAGCCGCTTTAGATAAACATTCACGGCTAAAATTGAATCAGGAAATCTGCGAAGTAGATGTGTGGGATGTCAACGAGATTCATGAACGTGCCGAAAAGTTAATAGCCAATTTTTGTGAAATATGGCCATCTTTAGACTGGTTTAAAGGTGAATAACCTATTTTATTTAAGGCAGGACTTACGCAAATCACGGAATTTTGCTACGAACCACACACTCGGTGTGGTTAAGGAATGCAGATGGCATTTGGGCGAGTAGACTGCAAAACTGCACCTACCAGGGAATTGCGTAAGTTCTACAAGAAATGAAAAAGTCAAGGCTTTTGGGCGTGGGTAATGGGAGTGTTATAAGCACTCCCAACTCTAAACCCAACATAAAAGGAGATGGAGTGCCAACGGTAATTCAGAATCTTACCTAAAAAACATCATGAATATTAGTGAAAATAAAAAATTAGTTCCGAGTATAGCTGAACAACTTATCCTTGAACTATTCGCTGGACAAACAAAAGAATTACAAGTAATTAAAACAAAAGTTGAAGAAATACATAAGCAACGAGGCGGCTTATCACATACGGCACAGATTCATCCTGTTGAAAGAGCATTGGATAATCTGAAGAAAGATGGGAAAGCTGAGAAACCACCACTTGTGTATTGGAAAATTCACGCAAACGAAGAAACCCAAAACGAAGGTAAACTCATAAAATCACTGGATGATTTTATAAAATGGTCGAAGCAATTTGAGGAAGGGCATTATGTATTTAGAGGTGTTCCGAATAAAGCGTATAAAATTCAAGCATCCGCTTATCGGCGACCAGTAGAAAGTGAAATGGACTTTGAGAAATTCCTCAATATCAATAAAGATTTAATCAGAGCAGCAAGACAGCGAGGTTACGATAGGAAAGATGGAACGGAATGGAGTGATTTAGAAATACTCGTTGAACTTCAGCATTATGGTGCTGCAACATGTCTAATTGATTTTAGTTATAGTGCCCAAATTGCTCTCTGGTTTGCGTGTCGAGATTTTCAGAAAAAGGACGAAAATGGTGAGTCGCAAAATATTAATAAACCTCCGCACGGTAAAGTCTCGGTCATACAGATGAAACGATCAAAATTTACTGAGATTACACCTGATTTTATGAAAAAAGGTGCGGAGAAGACAATTGATGATTTTCTAAAGGAACCTAAAGGTTCTCCACTTTATTACTTAAAACCGATGTTTCAGAACAACAGAATTATCTCACAGCAATCCGTTCTACTATTTGGAAACTATGAACTTGATGCAGATGATGAATGTATAATTGAAGAGGGGTGCAAGGGTAAAATACTTACAGAGCTTGAGAGAACATCAGGTTATACCGAAGATAGACTATTCCCAGATTTTGAAGGTTTCGCATGGGTAAATCGTAAGGAGGCACCGTACACTGAACCTACTTATTCAGCACTAATAGACTTTGGTGACAGTGCAATTGAAAAAGAGGAAAAAGAGGAATACGAAAAGGCATTAGAATATTCTTCAAGAGCCATCCAAAAGGATCCAAATAGAATACAAGCATATAATTTACGGGGTAGGGCATATACCTCACTTGAGATATATGACCAGGCATTGAAGGATTTTGCAGAGGCAGAAAATATAGATCCAGATGATGCTGAAACTTATTTCAATAGAGGGTATTTATACCAACAACAAAGTCAATATTTGGATGCCATAAATGATTATGACACAGCAATTAATAAAAAAGAAGACTATGAAGAGGCATATTATAATCGTGGACTGAGTAAGTATTATCTTGGTCAGGAGGAAGAAGCTTTGGAAGATTTTGCTGAAGCAATTTCACTAAGGCCGGATTATTTTGACGCTTATTTTGAACGTGGTTTAATATTGAAAGAATTACAGGAATATCCTTCTGCACTTGATGACTTTAACAGGGCAATTGAGCTAAACCCAAATGAACTATCTGTTTACTATCATAGGTCAGAAACTTTGTTTTTTCTTGTTCTTGTTGATGATGCAAGACAAGACATTGAAGATGCATTAGAACTTGCCAAACAACAAGAAAACGATGAAATGATTGCAGAATTTAGTTCTCTATTACAGGAAGTTTTCAACCACAACACAAGTGAGGAAGAAGATGAATAAACTTTATTGGGGCGACAACCTTGACATCTTACGGAAAATCAAGGATGAATCTGTGGATTTAATCTGTACAGATCCGCCATTCAACAGTGGACCTAACAATGCAGAATACGCACGAGTTGACATTAAAGAGCGATCTGAAAGTTGTAAAGTATATAAAGCACTCAATGAATGTCTAAGTGGATACGATATGTTGCTAAGCAATGCTGTGACTGGCAACAAAGGCGCGATACGTGCCTACCTTACTTTTATGGGACCGAGACTTGTCGAAATGCACCGAGTACTCACTAAATCCGGAAGTATGTATATGCACTGTGATCCTAATATAAGTCACTATCTTAAAGTGTTAATGGATGCTATCTGGAACCATAGCAATGGACAGGAAAGTGAATCTTTTAAGAATGAAATAGTGTGGTATTATCGTCGTTTTTCAGGTGCTTCAAGAAAGTACCGAAAAATGCACGATATTATCTTGTTCTATACGAAAACTGAAAATTATGTTTTCATTACACCTAAACCTGTGTATGAAAACAAGCTTTTTCGTCGAGATAAAGAAAAAGATATAATAGACAAAAAACTGGATCGTATGCAAGATGATAAGGGGCAGTATAAAAGAATACGAACAAAAACTGACGATGCATTCTTGCGTGATGTTTGGGATGATGTTGGAGTTCTTTCTTTAGCGATTTCCGAACGTCTGGGTTATCCCACACAAAAGCCAAGTCTACTCTACACACGTATGATAGAAACCTCCTCAGAAGATGGAGACGTGGTATTAGACCCGTTCTGTGGAAGTGGCACTACGCTTAATGCTGCGCAAGCACTCAAACGGAAATGGATAGGGATTGACAGCTCAATTATTGCATTGGATGTAACAGAGCGTCGCCTCAAGGATAAATACAGTTTAAAACCATCAGAAGACTACGAGATAGTAGGATTTCCAACAAACTTCAAGGGTGTGAAAGAACTCGCCAATAAAGAAACGAAGCATACAATATTATCAAATTGGGCAGCAACACGGCTTAATCTTACTCCATCTAAAGATGCTGACAATGATTCGGATATTTCAATATGGTCATTGAGAGACAAGAAAAGGTCAGATGTGCGGATAGCTGCAGAAGTTAAAGTTGGGAAACCGAGTCCAGGTCAGGTTCGTCAGCTTCAGAAATTTATTGAGAACGATACAGCAGATATTGTTATATTGATTACGCTTGAACCTGTTACTTCCGAAATGCGCAAAATCGCTGACAAAGTAGAAAAGTTCAAGTATAAAGGGCTGTCATTTCCGAGACTTCAGTTTTGGCAAATCACGGATAAGTTTTTTGATGATCCTGAATCAGTCTATGATGTACTCCAACTGCCGGGGAAGTTACGTGTTAAACCGACAAAGAAAGGTGATCGACTTTTTCCCGATATTCAATTTGATTCAGATATAAAGTGATTCTGACAACACTTTTACCCGTACTCTGTGTCAATCCACTATTCTGCTATTTTTATCAATCTCCGATTGACATCCTGAAGTGCCAACGGTAATTCAGACCACAAAATCAGCAAAGTTAAAACAAGTTTTTTCGGTCAAATTCCATAGGGTCAAATACCGTAACGCTGAGTGCGGACGTTTCAGAGACTCCTTTCAATCAGATTGTTATTGTACCACAATCTTGATTTAGAGAGTGCCCCTAATTTCCGATGGCAGTACAAATTCATCACTTATACGGTGTTAGGACTTCTCTATATTATCGGCGTATGTCTCTACGAACTTATCACAGGATGGAACGGCATCTTGCAGACGTTAAGAAAATTAGACGTAACGTCTCCAGCGTTTAATCGAACCGCAATTGCGTTTATTATCTTTAAAGAAGGAGCGGATATCATGTTAAGACGGTTTAACGAATGGCGTGCTGAACATGCACAAAGCCTTGAAAAAGCCAAAGAACAAGGGATTGAACAAGGGATTGAACAGGGAATTGAACAAGGGATTGAGCAGGGACGTACAGAAGCGTACCAAGCCATTGCCGATTGGAATAAACGCCGACTCGCAGCGGAGGCGAAAGGCATCCCTTTCAATGAACCGCCCCCGTCACAGAACGGGCACTAACACCGATAGACCCAAGGAGAAATCAGATGGAGACGTTAAAAGAACTTCGCGTATCCAACGACGCGATGCATGATCCAGAAGAACTGCGACACCGAATCTCAGAAGAAGGCTACCTCTTCTTCAAGAAGCTGCAAAACCCCGACAAACTCTGGGAATTGCGGCGAGAGATGCTAACCACTATGCAAGAAGGCGGATGGCTCGTCGCGGGGACCGACCCGATGGACGGCATCGCCGATATTTCCGCCCAGTGCACCGAAGGCGACTCCGAGTACACGGACGTATACCACGAAGTCTATAAATTACAAGCCTTTCACCGTTCCGGACACTGGCACGAAGTCGTTGACATGGTGGAGAAGATTATCGGTAGAGAAGTACTCCCGCACCCACAGAAGATTACACGCCTCTGGTTCCCGAAATACACAGCGCATACAACACCGATACATCAAGACTTCGTCCACTTCCAAGGAAATTTCCAAACCTATACCTGTTGGGCACCGGTCGGAGATTGCCCGATAGAGTTAGGCGGTTTAGCAGTCCTCCCCGGCTCGCATAAAGTCAATAAGGTCATGGAGCACCACTTTTCACTTGGTGCCGGCAGCCTCTGCGTCAGAGAGGACGAGTTGTCCGGTGAGTGGCACTCCACAAACTACGAAGTCGGCGATACACTCATATTCCCCGCTTTGACAATCCACAAAGCACTACCGAATTTGACCGAAGACAGGCTCCGCGTATCGCTCGACAACCGCTATCAGGCTGTCGATGCCCCGATCGCTGAGCACATGCTCGAACCCCACCTGAATATCTTCAACTCCCTCAAGTGGGAAGATGTCTACCGCAACTGGGAATCTGATGAATTGAAGTATTACTGGAAAGACCGTGATCTTACTGTCATTCCAAGGGATTTCAGTTACGGGAACAAAGGGTTTGAGGAAGCGTTAGAATTAGCGAAAGACGGCGATGAACGCGCCATCATACACTTAAACAGGGCAATCAAGCGTGATGCGACAACTGAGTTGGCACAGCGGGCCGCAGCGGTTTTACAGGAAGTAGGTGTTGATGCTGCCGATTAAGAGGGATTCTATTCCATGTCTTATAGCGATTTTACTTTAGAAACAGTGCAGGAAAAGTTCCAGTTAGAGACGATTGAATCCCCAAATATCTTTTCTGATATAGAGCCTATACCACCGAGCGAAGCACTCGTTGCAGAATTGGCGAAAAAGGTGCAGTTAGCAATCGCTATAAGGACAGAAAAGGCACGCTCAGAACTTATTGTAACCAACGTTCTCGTTGAGCTCCGGGAGCAATTCGATCGACGGATTAGTCTTTTTTCGGGAATTGACTTTAGCGTTGATACCGAAAAAGGATTAACAGGAACGTGCGATTTTTTGATAAGCCTGTCGCCAGAACAATTTTATTTAGAGGCACCTGTCATCATTCTTGTTGAAGCGAAGAATGCGGACCCAACACTTGGCATCGGGCAATGTGTCGCCGAAATGCTCGCGGCACAGTGTTTTAATCAGCAAAAAGGCAATAATATCGCTTGTATTTATGGGGCGACCACCACCGGTACAGAGTGGCTTTTCCTCAAATTAGAAGGGCAGAAACTATATATTGATATGACACTGTACGCGATCGAGCGGTGCGACAAAATCCTCGGCATCCTCTCCAGCATGGTTAACCAAAAAGCATAAGGCATCCCAAAAGGACATCTGATGGATTTCCATTACAAAGATATTGTTCCGTGGGGTAGGTCATTTGATGAATACTTGGATATGTTCAACCTCTCCGAAGACGACTTGGCGCGGGACATTGTTGATGTCGGTGGTGGTCCCGCGGCGTTCAATTCCGGGATGCATCAGCGCGCCACACCGATAGTCTCGGTTGATCCAAATCAAGAATTACCACTTCTGTGTCGGTGTTTCGGAGAGGTCTTTGACAAATCCATAAGTCCAATCTACCGTCCGATAACCGCAGTTGCTGTAAAATAGAAACGCACGATGGTTATCCCAAGCCGTACTAATCGCCGCGTGTCGGTATCCAATCTTTTTCATTTCTTGAAGCTCATACTGGAGTAGGTAGCGTCCCAAGCCTTGTCCCTGAAAATCATCTTCAATACCGAGCCAAACCGTATGTAGCCAGTCTTGCGCATCTGGATGGCTTGAAAACTCGCCACCGCACACAGATTCACAGATACCAACTTGTTCGTCGCCTTGATAGGCTCTCACAGTACAATTCGGACGTTCCCCGCGTCCATCCTCCCACTCCACAGAAAGTTCCACTGACAGACTTGCAGGTATCGGTGTAACAGTATAGTCTTCCCAATTCAAAAAAACCTCACCAGCGCAACGACGGTATCCGTTGAATCCGAGGAGTGCCTGAACTTGGTCAAGCGCATCCGACAGATAGGAATGCCCGAAATGATAGAAACGGTATCGGTAGTCCTGTGAAAAGGCGAGGATTCGGAAAATGTCATAAGTTTTCAGATAATCTTCCGCTTTTTCAAGTAAGGCTTGTCCGACATGCCGCATACCCCGTTCATACCCAAAAAACCGAATCACACCTACGTCTTCTTCTCTATTCTTGCCCGTCTGACCGATACCGACATGGATAAACGCCTGCACAGCACCGTTCACCGTTGCAGCAAAAGCGGCTTCAGCGTCGATGCCACCCGCATCTTTATCGGATTTACCGGTCGTAACCCCGCGTAATGCGACAGCAAATTCTTCTTCCTTTACAGGGTAGCAGTACGGAACGTTGGCGGTCACACGATTGTAAAATTGCGTCACCGGCGTTTGCAAATCAGCGGTATATTGGACGATCTCCATCTATTTCTCCTAATCTTTCGTTTGTGGTAGGGCAATTCATTTTCAGACAACAGAAAATTGGCGAGGTTAAAAACCTCGCCAGCAAATATAGGCATTTTGTGTAAATTCTGAACGAAAGCAAACCTTCATCGTTTCTGGACTTGGAAACTCGCATCCAACGCCTTCGTAACCCGGACCTGTGACTCTTCAAGGTGCGCCAAACTGTAATCATCAAGCCTACCTTGTGCATTCTGAAGCACACCCTGTATCCCACTGTTGATCTGTCCAAGATGGTGGCGTGCCAGCGACCTCGCGTCTTCAGGTGTTCCGCTATCCGCGTCTAATACCAACTTAATGAGCCGCTTCAGGTGCTCACGTTGCAACGCACGCCGGAAACTGGAGATGAACGCATCCGTATTCGACCACTGTTTCTCTCCGACATTCCGATCCAGTTCCGTCCAAACCGCATCCGTAATACCTGAGAAAAGTTCCGGCAGTGTGAACGCATCCTCACCTTCTGGAAACTTCAACTCTGTATCCTGAACACGCGAGAGGACGTTCGGATGGAGCAAGCGTCCCAAAATACGGTTCTGATTACTCAGAATAACATTATGCACCGGGTAATCGAGACGTGTAGAACTCCCGCTACTTGATCCCCAGTCGCTCCAACGCGTAATCGCGAGACTGTTGAGCAGATCCGGCGGGAAATCGAACACTTTGTCTGAGAGCGCGTGCTCTTTGATAAAATCCAACGCTTCACGCTGTTTCGCCGCCGGGACAGGCACAAACGGCAGCCGTCCATTCTCATCACCACGGTGATCCCGGTGGTGGTACTGTCCACCGATATAACGGCTTGCAAGGTACATCGAATAGCCGTGTTCACCCAGCAGCGAGCCGAAGGCACGCCTGACACGCTGATACCCCATCCCCTCTTTCGTCACCTTGTCAGCGATCTTATCCCAGAGCTCAACGACAATCTCGCGACGCTGTTTCGCAAAATCAAGCGGATCCGAACCCAGATCCCACCGATTGACCAGCGGATCTAAATCCCTGCTCTGATACGCCGACGCATCACCGTCCGTACCGTACGTCAATCCCGGCGTTGCGACGCGGGCAGCGATTTTCTGTAACTCCGGCAATTCCGCTTCAGGGCTGCTCCCACCGATCGACTTGTAAGCGTATTCGACCACCCAATAATCCCACGGTCCAATCGTCGTTGTATAATAGTCACCCTGCTTTTTGCCTTCAGGTGCGATGTTCACAGCGTCGTATTCCATGACGGATCCGAGCAGCGCCTCATCGCTTTTCTTGTTCAAGTCATCAAGCGAATGGATCGTACTCGCTTTAAAGTTGTGCCGTAATCCCAACGTATGACCGACCTCGTGCATCGTCAGCGATTTCAGTGCCTGACCGATAAACGCTTCCGGCAACTCACCGTCTTCACCGACCACCCCACGCGCCTGCAGCACGCTCGCCATGAATCCCATCTGACGCGCCAATCCAGATGCCATCTGACACTGAAACCGTGAGGAATCATCTATCGGGTGATCGTGTTCGTGGTCGAGTTCCTCGAAATAGGTCGTGTACTCTCGCTGCCACGACCGAATGAAACCGTCACTGATAAGAATATCCGCATCCAATATCTGACCCGTCAACGGATTCACACGCGACGGACCAATCGCGAAGCCCGCGTCAACGACCCAACGGATCGTGTTATACCGCGCATCTTCGGGGTCCCAGTCCTCATAATCTTGCTGAATCCGCGCCTCAATCGCATCGACAAAACCTGCCTTCTCAAACGCCTTATTCCACTCTAAGATCCCTTGACGAATATACGGACGGAAACGGTGCGGCACCGTCTTCTCAATATAGAAGATAATCGGATCCTTCGGCGGCGAGAGCTCCGCCTTTTTATCCGCCTTCTCCAAATGCCAACGGTTGACATACCGGATGTATGGCGCATCACTCGTTTGGAGCGAATAATCTTTGACAACGGTCATGAAGTGTCCGAGCCGGTCATCAGCGAGTCGCGGTTGATAGTTGTTCGATGGGAGCTCGGAAAGACTGTAGTGCAGTGTCAATTGGATACCGCGACTGTCCGGGACAGTCGTCATAGAGCCGCTCGCGGCGTACACCGCCTTAACTCGCAACTCAACATTCTTCGGGAAACCCTTGATTGTTCCCCAAGTGCTACGTGTTTTGTCGAACCGAGCACCACCACCGATACTACCCGCTAAAGGCGGCAAGTCAGACATAAAGACCGGAGCAACGTTCACCAATAAACTCCGCCGTTGTGGATGTATACTTTCAATCTTAAGAGAAAATAACACTGAGTCGCTGTAACTATAGTCCACCGCTTGTCCGGTCGGTGTCCCTTTATCAGCACGGAAACGCACATTTTTTCGGACGAGGTGCACACGGTCACCAACGCGCTTCCAGACGAGCAGCCATTCATTCAGCGTCATACCAGAAATAAGATACCCTCTTCCCAACCCCCGTGAAAGGCTCATCATGCAGAGAAAAGGTTTGTCTAATTGGGACGGTTGTATCTCACAATAGAGGTTCTCTTTCTTCTCGTAAAGCCGAAAAAAACCTTGATAACTTTTACTATCCTCGGTTACTTTTGAAAAATCTTCAAACTCTTTTTTCTTTGCCGATGCTTGTGCTTCAGGTTTCGTGGGTTGCGCCGCCTCCTGTGCTGATACTGAGAGGCAATAACCACTTATTAAGATTAAACAGACCCCAAAAATCAATAAGTATCGCATTATCTCTTCTCCTTATTTTTTTTTAAACCGTTCAAACTAACCTAAATTATTATATCATTTTTTCGTTTTCTCTACCACAGAAGTTTTCGGAGGTGCCAGGCCGATTTAGTTCTCAGTTTTTTCCCCAATTTTGGACACCCAGGCCCGGTAGGTTCGGTTTGCAACCGAACCGGATCCTACAAAGAAACCTTTCGGTTTCCTTCAAAAATCGCTCCAGCAGCTAACAATTATAATGAATCCGACGACTCCCATCAAACGATATCCGAGGCCAATCACGTTCCCAGTTCTCGGAATGATATGGAATATAATGACACGCCAACGCATGCCTACGGGTACCCAGTCTCAAAATTTTCGCACCACCGTGAATCAACTTCCCATCAAACAAGATAACATCCCCAGCGTTCACCATCACCTCAACAGCATCCACACCGTTGTCGCGAACGAGTTGTTTAACGGCTGGAAAATAGCGATTCTGCTGTTGCAGCTCGTACGTCTCTCCGGGTAGCAGCGTCATAGGCACATCGTCTTGCGTAATCAACCGTCTCCGATGCGAACCCGGTTGCACCACGAGAGGCCCGTTATTCGCATCTACCTTGACCATCGCAATCCACGCCGACATACAGTCCGGCAAATAGTATTGATCTTGGTGAAACGGATGCTCCGACCCCTCAAAAAAGTGCATCGTTTGCACCCCTTCCGGCTCATCTCCAAAACACTCCGCTAACGGTCTGTGTAAGCGCGGATCAATAAACAGTTCCAACACATAAGGATCGTAAAGGTGCTGATTAAAGGTTCGGGATCCGTACTTATTCTGCTGAAAGAACCCGTCGAGCTGCTTGCGTCCGGCGTGGAGGTCTTCAAGATGTTGCACAAAACGTTCACACTCGTCCGCCGCAAAGACACTTTCGAGGACGAGATACCCATTTTCCTCATAGAACCGCTTTTGTGCCGGTGTCAATCCTGTTCGTTGAGATACCATATTTCCTATTAAAACTCCCTATTCTCACAATTCGCAGATACAGAACGTTTTAGATAGCAACTTAGGTTAAAATCATACCATATTCCGCAGAAGTTGTCAAAAAACATAACGAGTGGCAAGCCGCTTTGCGCCAGCGGAGCAAGAGGTCTACAGAAGCCATCGGATTTTTGGATATAATTTTCAGAAAAAAGAGCAATCGCGAGGGGCATTTGCAGGAATAAAAGACAGGTTTCCTATTGAACACCAGCCAAAAATCTGTTAGGATATCGAAAAAAAAAGATAGGAGAATTAACAATGTCAGAGAAGACAACACTTGAGCGGATTTATCCGTTCTTCATCGTCAAAAACCTTGCCGAATCCATCGACTTCTACAACCAAAAACTCGGTTTCGAGACGGACATACTTATGCCAGAAGAAGACCCGTTTTTCGGGATCGTATCTCGCGATAACGTCCGGATACTTCTGAAACACATTACCGAATCTATCCATCCCGTACCCAATCACACACGGCACGAGTGGGCAAAATGGGACGCTTTCATTCTCGTTTCCGATCCCGACGCACTATTTGCTGAGTATCAATCCCGTGGCGTGGCGTTCCACGAACCCCTCGCAAACACCAGCGACGGTCTCCGCGCCTTTGAACTCAAAGACCACGACGGTTACGTGCTATGTTTCGGAAAACCGCTTTGATTCACAACCCTCATAAATCAAGAAGGTTCAGGACAAGCGGATACCTACACCCTCACATCTACCATCAAACCCCATACGAAGCGGATTGAGGCACTGAAATTCTCACCAGACGATAGAACTCTCGCCACCGGAAGTGCGGACGGTACGATCCTCCTATGGCACTGGGCAAGCCTCGCAGCGAAATAGCGAACAGCAAACAGCAATCAGAACTGTCTGTTATAGTAGAATCCGAAAATATGTGGGCACTTTACTGAGTACTGGAAACCGAAAACCGATAACTATTAATTTCTTGACAAAAATTTGCAATTTTGTTATATTTTTTAACAACGGTTCGTTAAGGACCTACACATCCATAAAAGTCCGTCTTTCGCGACGAAAACCGCTTTTTACAAATCACCCAAATTCTTGTTATGAAGTAGTTTCGCACGGACTCGCAGGCGCGTCCTAAAAATCTTCACGCCGCTTGCACAAAATCAATCAATACAAGGAGCGACATTATGAAACGAACCCACCTTATGATGCTCATCGCATTGTTTTCAGTCATGCTGATTAGCCACGCGAGCGCACAAATAATTTTCTTTGCCGATTTTGAACCCAATTCCCAAGACGCAGTCCCAGATGCCAGTGTCAACGACCCAGCAAATTGGGTGTCGGAAAATGAAGGCACCGTTTGGGCAGAAGCGACGGAATTTCCCGGCGGCGAAGGCGCGTTGCATCAAACCCAAGAGGGATGCGGGATCTCCGGCAACACGCCAATACCCGGTATTGACGATTTCTCCGACGGCATCATCCAAGCCGTCTTCTCGTGGCAAGACGATGACGGTGTCGGCTTCCAGTTCCGTCGTGTCGGCGACGATAGAGGATACCTCGTCGCATTCGGCTATAACGAAACACCCCAAATCATCATCGGAAGCCTCGCAGACGGATGCTGCCCCTCAGGTCAATGTCTCGACCAATGTACATGCGAAAACGGCGGTAATGAACTCCTCGGTGTCGATCACGGTTTAGGCGAAGGTCTTACACAAGACAACTCCGTCGCCTATCTCGCACGTGTTGAGGTCACAGGCACCCTCATCCAAGTCTGGTATGTGCCCCTCGCCGATGCGCCAGACCTCTTCGCTGACTCCTCAGAATTCGGTGATCCGGTCGCAGAGTACGACGGCGCAGATGACCTCGGACCCGGTATCGCAGGTATCTGGCACGAAAGTTGGGGCAACGGAAGAATGGGCAGCGTACTCGTCACCGGTCCAGGCGGCACAACCGCAGTTGACCCGCACGCCAAACTTTCCACGACATGGGGCGACGTTAAAACCAGTTATTAGTCTCCATCCGGTATAGACTGATACAGTCAAATCAATTCGCATTGCAGGCGAGGTTCCCAAACCTCGGTCTCCCAGCACTGCACTACCTGTCTTTATAGGGTGAGGCATCTGCCTCACCCATCCTGATATAGTTCTATAGCAAGGTCTTTTTTCACTGCATGCATGACCTTGTCACACTGTTGCTGCTTGCGAATAAAGCACAACACAATCCCTATGAAAACGGAGGTATACAATGAAAACGCGTCTCTTTCTCTCAATCCTTATCCTTACACTATTCATCTCGCTTCACGCTGTCGGGAATATTGTGTTTTACGCCGACTTTGAACCCGGTTCTAAAGAAGCAAAACCGGACGCTGGTGTGAACGACGTTAAGAAATACAAACCGGAGAATGCTGGAACCATCTGGGCTGAAGCAGATTTCAAAGGCGGAAATATCGGCGGTAAAGGCGCGATGGCGCAAACCGCTGAGGGGTGCGGTATCTCCGGCAACACACCGCTCCCAGGTGTAGACGATTTCACCGACGGTATTATTCAAGTCGTCTTCTCTTTCGGTGATGATGATAGTTTCGGTGTCCAATTCCGAAGAGTCGGCGATGACAAAGGCTATCTCGTTGTCTTTGGATATAATGAGACATCACGGGTCCTTTTCATGAGCCTGGAAGACGGGTGCTGCCCATCCGGACAATGCCTCGACCAATGCGGTTGTGAAAACGGCGGGAAAGAGATTGACAGCGTACCACACGGTTTAGGTGCCGGACTCGACCAGACCAACGCTGTCCCCTATCTTGGACGGGTCGAAGTTAAAGGCGATAACGTCAAAATCTGGTATATGGAACTCGCAGAGGCCAAAAACCTATTCGCAGATTCCAGTTCCCTCGGGGATCCGATCCTTGAATCCGACAAAGCCACAACAAAAGGTGCAGGTGCTGTCGGAGTCTGGCACGAAAGTTGGGGAATGGGACGGATTGACAGTATCCTCGTCACCGGCCCCGGCGGATTTGATGTTGATGTCAAAGACAAACTCACAACGATGTGGGGCGAAATTAAAACCGATTATTAAAGTCTATCTACGCATCTACTACGCGGTTGGGCGGGGTTACCCCGCCCAACCCTCCCTCCTACATTCAACATTTGACAAAATATTTCTACACAGATGGATCGGAAATATACCCCCAAAAAAACGCCTTGTGATATAATGTGGTAAATGAACCCTTTACAACCCTTATGACTGCAGTGCGAGGCCATCACACCTCACACCCTCATTATCACCGAAGGAGTTCTTCTATGAAAGTCACAAACGTTGAACGGGTCCTTGTAGATGTCCCTTTCACCCCGCGTCAACAACAGATTACCACCCAAAGCGTGTCAACCGTCTACAACTGGTCGATCCTCGAATTGTGTAAAGTCACAACGGATACCGGACACATCGGTTGGGGCGAAACCGTCGTCCACTACACCTATTCGCGCGTCAGTGAGGCGAGCGTCGAGCGCGTGATTGGACAGAGTCCCGCCGAACACATGAACGACGATTCACTCGGTGCCGGACTACAGATGGCACTCTTCGATGTCGTCGGCAAGATTCTGGAAGTCCCCGTCTACCGACTCCTCGGCAACTCGTGTCGGGACGCAGTCCCGATTTCGTGGTGGTGTATCGACGCTTCCCCTGAAAACTGGGCAGCAGAAGCCGCAGATGCCGTGAAAAACGGGTATACCAGTTTCAAGAATAAACCGCGCCCGTGGTGGGACATCGTCGCACAAGTGAACGCCGTCGCAGAGGTCGTACCAGCAGATTTCAAACTCGACCTCGACCCCAACAGTTCCCTCCGTGATGCCGAAACCGCCATCCCAATCCTTGAAAAACTCAACACGCATCCAAACGTGGCCATGTTTGAGACACCGATCCCGCAGAGCGATGTTGAAGGCAACAAACAGATCCGAGAAGATGTCGGTTGTCAGATCGCAATGCACTTCGGTTCGCCACCTTATACAACCTGTGTCCGTGAGGATGTATGTACTGGATTCGTCATCGGCGGCGGTAAGTCTCGCGTAGTCCGTGAGGGTGAACTCAGCGCAGCAGCGGATATGCCGTTTTGGCTCCAAATCGTCGGAAACGGCTTGACAACGACGTGGGCAGCGCATCTCGGCAGCGTACTCACACACGCCACATGGCCCGCTATCACCTGCATTAACCTCTACAGCGACCATCTGCTCACACAACCTATACAGGTGGCAGACGGATGCCACAAAGTACCAGATGCCCCCGGGTTAGGTGTCGAAGTCAACGAAGACGCAGTCGAACGTTTCCGTGTCCCCGCAGACAAATTAGACGACGACGGCTACACCATCCATCCCGTGCCGCGGATCATCAAAACGGCTGTCTATCCTGATGGCAGCTGCATCCACATGGCAGGCGACGGCTTGAGCCACTTCAACGCCGGGAACGGCAAGGCGCAAGCAGAAGGCGCACGCCTCGAACTCACCTTCGACGACGGCACAGACGAATGGGAAACCCTCTTTGAGAAAGCAAGAGAAGCACCCGTCCACGCCCAGTGGTAAATCATCATCGTAGGCTAGGACTTACGCATACGTCTCTTTATGTACCACAAACTGTTAGTTTGTGATGCAAAGATGCCGGATTTTACGAAAAAATTCATCTAACAGAACGGTTACATCCAAAATTGCGTAAGTCCTAAAATAAAAAGGCAGAACAACGTTGACTTCTCCGCAAAGACAGCGCGCCCTTACATGGCGTGTCCTATCTATCTTCGCTATCACCGCACCGATTAACTGCTATTTCCTTATCCAGATGGAACTGGTACGCTATACCTTTCCGACATGGGTCGTCCCGCTCTCTAATGTCATCTTCATTCTCACCGCAGTGATGATCATCAACGCCGTCATCCGTCTCCTAAAAAGCAGTTTCGCACTCGGACAAGGCGAACTGCTACTCCTCTACGTGACACTCAGTTTCGCCACAACGCTCGCCGGATGCGATGTCTTACAGGCGATCCTCTCCGTACTCGGACACGGCTACTGGTTCGCAACCGAAGAAAACGAATGGCGCACCCTCTTCTGGCACCACCTCCCGCAATGGCTCACCGTCTCCGACAGAGACGCACTCCGCGGCTACTACCAAGGAGAGTCGAGCCTATACCGTCCGCTACATTTACAGGTTTGGCTACCGGTAATCGGGGCATGGCTCCTGCTCTTTGCTGTCATAGCGTTCATCTTCCTCTGCCTCAATACGATCCTGCGACGACAATGGTCACAACGCGAACGTCTCACCTTCCCCGTTATCCAACTCCCATTTGCAATGACGAATCCGACTTCCGGGTTCTTCCGAAATAAGCGAATGTGGATCGGATTCGCCATCGCCGCCGGTATCAGCCTCTTCAACGGATTAAGCCATCTCTATCCCGTCCTTCCAAATATCCCTGTAACACGACGGTTCTTCAGATTCCACGATCCACCTTTCAGCTACTACGGTACCATTATCACCGCTTTCTATCCGTTCGCTATCGGCATTATGTTCCTGATGCCGTTGGATGTCCTCTTCTCGACGACCTTCTTCTATTTCCTCTATCGGAACGAAGTCGCCTTATCACGAGCAATCGGGTGGAGTAGCATTCCGCGCTTCCCATACCTCAACGAGCAGACGGTCGGCGCTTTTGTCGGTCTCTGCCTCTTCTTCGCTTGGACAGGTAAACGGCATTTCAAGGCTATCCTGCAAAGCGCGCTGCCCTCTCGTGGACGCGAACCGCCACCGGAGCAACACGACGAACCGATGCCCTATCGCGTCGCTGTCTGGGGATTTGTGATCGGTATCTTACTCTTCGCGTTCCTACTTTACAAAGCAGGCATGGAACCTTGGTTGGCGTTGACCTTCGCGGTCCTGTTCCTCATAACACCGCTGGTAACGACGCGTATCCGCGCCGAATCCGGTATCTTCGTCCACGCCTACCATCATCAGGCACCGCGATACATACTCAGCACCGTCTTCGGGACGCATCGTCTCGGCGCACAGAACCTAACCGCACTCTCGGTCTGCTTCTTCAACCGCGATTACCGACCGCAACAGATGCCACACCAATTAGAGGCATTTAAAATCGCTGAACTCGCCAATATCAATCAACGACGGATGCTCCTGACCATCGTCATTGCCACTATTTTCGGTGGACTCGTCGCTTTCTGGGTACAACTCCATCTCTACTACCAATTCGGTGCCGATTCCGGCTACTACGGACCGTGGGCACTCGGCTACGGTAGACAATACTTCCAACGCTTGACAAACTGGATCACCTATCCGCTCGGCACAGATTGGCTCGGCGTAATATTCATGGGCATCGGCTTCACCGTCATGATGATCCTGACCTACCTACGTGTCAAATTCTTCTGGCTACCGTTACATCCACTCGGTTACGTCATGGCGAGCAATCAAGAGATGTCCGATCTCTGGATTCCGTTGCTCATCGCTTTGACACTAAAATGGATCATCCTCCGACACGGCGGCATCCAGAGTTATCGGCGTGTTATTCCGTTCTTTTTAGGGTTAGTCCTCGGCGATTACCTCATGGGCAGCACATGGAGCCTCCTGAACGTCCTCCTAAACACCACAATGTATCAGTTCTATCCGTAGTCGTCATCTCTGTAGCATGGTTTCCTGTTAGGTTGTGCATCGTAGTATCGTAGGTTGGGTTGAACGAACTCCATCAAGACCGTAAAAATCGTAGAAAAACGTAACTTGTTCCATATATGTAACATTAACCAGCGACCGAGTGAAACCCAACGTTTTCGTCTAACTGCTGATGGCTGATAGCCGACTGCTATATCACAAATCAAAAATAACCTGTCCAAACCAACTCCCGTCACCCTTCTGCACAACCTGTAACTGATGATACGTGACACCCTTAATCTCCGTATAGACCGCGTGTTTATCAAAATTCGCCCGTTCACCGTAAACCGTCGCCGACATCTCCGTTTCGCTACACCGCTGAATCACTGCGCGTTTAAAGAAGGTCTCCTTTGTTTCGTGTTGAAAAATAAGTTCATCGAGCCACGCCACGAACAACGCCTCAACAGAATCAGCCGCCAGATGAATCTCAACCGATACAGTCTCATCAACCGTCTCCAAAACAGCGATTGCCGCAAAGAGACCCTGCGCCGCGTGCGTCAAAAGTTCCGAGAGGTTCTCACCGCGAACCACCATCCCCATATCAGCCGTATGTTCAAGGTATTCATAAGGTTTCATATCGCCTCCATCGTCCCGTTATTCACTTCACACCACAACATCATACCCCGAAAAACCAATCCTGTCAATTTTTGAAATATGTAAATCCAGTTCTCAACCTCGCCTATGTTCGTTTGAACCGTGATTTATGTGATTCAATGATTTTTGTGATTTCGGTGTCCTTTTTATTGAAGCCATAAATATCTTTTTGCTTGTTTTCTTTACGCGTATGTGTTATCATATCAACGTGATTCCGCGGATTCTCAAAGGTTCCATTCCTGTCTATCAAAGACATAAATTGTAGCACAAACTTTTAGTTTGTGGCACATACGGCGCAAGCTATCTGACAGCCGACGGCTAACGGCTAAAAGCCAATAACCCATGAACAAACTCTACTTCGGCGATAACCTCGAAATCCTACGCGAACTCGACAACGAACGCGTCCACCTGATATGCACCGATCCACCCTTCAACTCCGGACGCGACTACAACGCCTTCATCGGCGACTCGCTGGCACAGAAAAAAGCGTTTACCGATACATGGACCTGGGACACCGCCGCACAAGACACTCGCGCCGACATCGAACACCGCGCCTACACCAGCGACACCTACAAAGCACTCGACAACTGCCTCAAAGGATACGACTTAGTACTACAGAACGCCGTCTCTGGTAGTAAGGCTGCGATGCGTGCCTACCTCGCTTTCATGGGACCCCGACTCGCCGAGATGCACCGAGTACTTGCACCCACTGGCAGTGTATACTTGCATTGTGATCCTACCGCAAATCATTATCTCAAAGGCGTGATGGATGCGCTCTTTGGAGAAGAAAACTTTCGGAATGAGATTGTATGGGGTTACAAAGGACCAAGTAGCGCGAAACGCTGGTTTCCGCGCAAACACGATATAATCTTATTTTATGCAAAAACAGTATCAGCTTTCTTTAATCCAGATGGCGCACGGGTTCCTTACACGCGTGTTACCAGAACTGGAGGTAGTTCTCTGGCAAGAGGTAGTCGAACACGAGAAGAAGTTAAGGCATTAGAAGCAGCCTATACCGAACGTGGAAAACTTGTTGAGGATTACTGGGTTGATATTCCTGGGCCGGGACACATGCCTAAACGTGAACGCCTCGGCTACCCCACACAAAAACCGCTCGCACTCTACGAACGCATGATAAAAGCCTCCAGCAACGAAGGCGACATCGTCCTCGATCCCTTCTGCGGTTGCGGCACTACCATCGACGCAGCGCATACCCTCAAACGCCAATGGATGGGGATTGACATTACCATCCTCGCACTCGATCCGATGCGACAGCGATTAGCAGACCGACACGGATTACAACCCTCCATAGACTACCAAATCGAGGGCTACCCAACCAACATGCAGGAAGTCCGCAGACTCTTGAAAGAAGGAGACAAACGCAAGTATCACGACTTCTCGAACTGGGCAGTCACACGGCTCGGACTCAGACCCACGAAAGATGTCGGCGACGGTGGACTCGACGGGGTCGGACACGTCACGCTCTGGAACCCGCAACAGATGAAAGAGACAAACGCACGCATCCTCACCAAAGTCAAGACCGGTAAACCCACTATCACGCAAGTCCGCGCCTTCTGCCACGTCATGGACCAGCACAACGCCGAGGTCGGCATCTTCATCACGATTGAACCCGTCTCCGCAAAAATGCGTCAGGAAGCGGAGAACATGGGGAGTTTCGAGCACAATCAGAAAACCTATCCACGCCTCCAATTCTGGCAGATAGACGACGCATACTTCAACAACCCAGACAGCATCAACACCCTCGTCCGCTTACCAGACGCATGGCGAATCCGCCCCACCCAAAAATCAGAACGCCACTTTGAAAACCGACAGATGCAACTCCTCCGAGCATAAAGCACACGATGATTGTGCTATACTAAAGTTTGGACAATTTTTGTAGAATAGGCTGTTGGTCTTCTGTTCCCTTACTTGGTGCAAAATTTGCTCAGGTTGTGTATACATCTGATTTTTTTTGAACACTTAAGTCATTTTCAGCATCTTACTTATATGAACTAAAGTTTGGACAATTTGCTAAGGATCGAAAATATGAGAATACGAAAACATACAAGCCGTGCGTTATTAGTGTCGCTTTGTGTACATATTGCTCTGATGTTCGTTGTTTCTCTTTTCCTTGCCTATCATTTTGATACGGAAAAGGAGCATATCTCTGCGGAGATTTTGGAAGCTACCCCTGAAAAGCAGGTCCGGCGACGGATTTTGCACCGACACACCCGTCAAAGCCGACAGATGGAAAACGCTGAGGCATCAGAAACCTCCCTTACTCCGTTGACTTATGCGTTACGGGCAAGTATGCCTAAAGCACTGATTCATGCGGATGCCGTTACCGATATCGTTACGTACACCGACCTGCCCCAAATAGATGCACCCAGTCCTGTTTCCAATATCAGTTTTGGTAATGATATTAGAAGAGGGCTTGGAATTTTCGATACAGAAACGATACCAGGACACGGGTTAATAGGAGAGGTGTTCATACCCGGTGTTCGTATCTTCCAAATGCCCAATTTTGATCGTCTGCTCCCTGTCGATACCTTTATTACCGCAAACTTAGATGTTCCCACACGGTCCTACGCTATCGGGTTTCCAATGCCCAACAGGCAGCCTGTCACGGAGAATTTCGCGATCCGCTTTCGCGCAGAACTGAAGATTGACACACCCGGAATATACATCTTTGAACTCAGCTCAGACGACGGTTCACAACTCTACATTAATGGAAACCTCGTGATAGATAACGACGGAATTCACGGAACAGTCAGTCAACAAGGCAGCATAAAACTTGACACAGGTATCCACCCTGTTGAGATCCACTATTTCCAAGGACCCCGATATCGTATCGCGCTACAATGGTTTTATCAGCCACCAAATAGTTCCAAAAAAATTATTGTACCACCCGACGTTATCTATCCACCCAGCGAACCGTAGATACCGGTTTTTCACTGGAAGGCATTGAGCATCTGCTCACAACCGATAACACAACAAAATTTCATAGTACCTTCCAAAGAGAATTCCGCCAAAAACCCCCAAACCCAAAGTCCTATTCTCAGTTCCTGAATCACGCCTCGGCATGCAAAACCCACTTTCCATCCTCAATTAATCGGTGATGACTGATTGCCGATGGCTGATTGCCCGCTACAATCCACAAATCCGTTGACAGAAAGCCGTTTTTAGGGTATAATTATAAAGGTTCAGTCGTCATATACAGTGCCTGCATCGGTTTCAGAGTAGCGTCTCGCCACGCTATTTACGCGTATGGAAACCCAAATTAATGAGCAGACCGCAAACACGATTTAACAGCAACTTAACTTACAAACGGTCCCAAAAAAGCGAGGATAATAATGTCTGCAGCAAATTTAAAACAGCGGATCCACAACGGAGAACACGTCTACGGTGCTAACGCCTCTCTATCGACATCCCGAGAGGATCTGATTGCCAGAGTCGAAAACGGCGGCTACGATTTTGTCGCCGTCGATAGCCAGCACTCTCCATATAACGAAGATCGGCTCGTCGCTTTCTGCAACATGGCAAACGAACTCGGTATCCCCGTCAACTTTCGGATTAAACATACCCGCAACGCCTATCTCATCGGGAACTACCTCGATCTCGGCCCCACCGGTATCGAAGTGCCACAAGTCGAATTAGACGAAACGGTGAACGAGTCAGTCGATGCGTTCTACTACCCGCAGCAGGGCATCCGGAGTTGGGGAGGCGCCGCTCGTGTGAAGTCCGCAGGCAAAGAACGGCTTGAATACGCCGAATGGTGGAACAACAACGGAGTCCTCTGGATGCAGATCGAATCCATAGAAGCCGTCACACACGCAAGACATCTTGCTAAACCGGGTGTTGATTGCCTCTCGTTCGGACCCGCTGATCTGACATTCAGCATGGAGCAACACCCAAATCATTCCCTTCAGACTGTAGACGCCTGTGTTGAATACGTCGCGAAAGCCTTGGAAGGAACGACAACGGCTGTCTGCTTCAGAAACGGGAACCCCAGCACACGCCAGAAATACGCAGATATGGGTGTTACCGTCTTTTTGGAATAGTTATCAGTTTTCAGTTCGGTTTTCTGATTTTCGGATAGAGATAGACCTCGTAGGGGTTTTTGCTGGGGTGTTTCTTTAACGGTTTCCCAGCCCGTCATTGACGAAAAATGTCCATATTTAATATTCAAACTTGCTTACCAACAGAGATTAACTTATAACTTATAACTGATAACCACTAAAAAACATGTTGAATTACGGATTGGTAAGCACAGCGATAGCGAGGGAGAATAGGACACAACTACTTGATGGGATGCGACTGCTGGCGGAAACGGCGCATAAACACGGGATCCCCATAACATGGGCAGTGGACGCGAAATCGGCACCCGTCGTTGCAAAGTTAATCAGCGAAGGGCACACCGAGAACGGGGACGCTCCTCTACTTATAATCGATATCAAACCGATATGGGACACAAGTTGGCAGGCACAACAAGAGGCAAACCCCGGCAGCAGCACAGAAGCCATGGCAGTACATCTCGTCACCATGCGCGAGAAACTCCCAGAATACATAATCAAGGAGTGGGAGAGAGTCAAGCGAGCAATGCCTTGGACAGAACCCAACATCGCAGGCGCAGCCTTCAAAAACGACGTTCTGCTCCGAGCACTCGAACAGTCAGGATTCCGAGGAATCTGGGGGTATCACTGGTATCAACGTAATACCGATTCTGACGATCCTGACGCATCCGAACCAGAAACCGACCGAGGCGGCTTCGGATACTTCTATCCGTTTGAAACTTCAACAGCGATGGATGCAATCGTGCAGCAGGAGACCGATAATAAAAGGACGACAAACCAATTCAGGAACATCGTCGGCATGCCCTACCATACCGCCGCGCATCTCGCAGAGGATACCGACAACCTCCGTGCCGCACTTATCAACGGAACGGCACAGCAACATTATGATATTTATGTAGAGAATAAGGCGTGGAATCAGTGGCTCGGTTATGTAGAACATATAGACCCGCTTACCGTTGCGCAGCTCGGAACAGAAGGACTCGAACGCTTAGATGCCTACTTCGCACACGTCGTTAGCGTTCAAGAGACGAAACCGAGGCTCCTCGCGCAGATCGTTGACGATTACATCGAACACCATGAGCAGACCGAACCCATCACGATTGTAACGGCAAACACAGAAACACAAAACGGGGATGCCAGCCCAAACCCTACACTCAGGACGTTCTATTGCGATGCCGTATGTGAACTCGCCTTTGTTGAGGGAACCATGGAACCCGTTGAAATTAAAAATTATACCAGCGAACGCGTATTACAATCTGAGGCAACCAAACCTGTGCTGACAGCCTTCGCACCGACCCGATACCGCACAGAATTACGCATCGCTATCACAGTAGAGTCCATAAAAGCGATGCCTTATGGGATCACCGTATGGGGTGACCACGACGGCTTAAAACTTACTGAATCTAACACGGACGACGTTAGGTGGATTGGAAACCACGCACTCTTTATCCGTCTCACACTACAATCCGGAAAAAACGAATTTAACCTTAAGTTGACAATCTGAACGCTTATGAAAAGGAACGAAATAATGGAAAAAGTATTAGGCCTCAGATGCCGCGAATGTGATAACAAATACCCGAAAGAACCGCTTCACGTTTGTGAATTCTGTTTTGGCCCCCTCGAAGTAGATTATAACTATGAAGAGATAAAAAAAGTTATCTCAAGACGCTCAATAGAAAACGGACCCGAAAACCTGTGGCGCTACGCCGACCTCCTTCCAATTGATGATGAACCCACGGACGGACATAACACCGGTTTCACACCACTCATCCGGGCTAAAAATCTCGGAGACGCACTCGGACTCAAGGAACTCTACATCAAAGACGATTCTGTCTCCCACCCCACGCTCTCCTTCAAAGACCGGGTTGTCGCAGTCGCTTTGAGCAAAGCAAAAGAGTTCGACTTCGACACCGTCTCTTGCGCCTCTACCGGTAACCTCGCTAACGCCGTCGCAGCGCACGCCGCGATCGCTAAACTCAACTGCTTCATCTTCATCCCCGCTGACCTCGAAGTCGGAAAAGTCGTCGCATCCCTCGTTTACAATCCCACAGTCGTCGCCATTACCGGGACTTATGACGATGTTAACCGGCTCTGCAGTGAAATCGGCGGCGTCTATCCATGGGCATTCGTTAACATAAACATCCGACCTTTCTATGCCGAAGGCTCGAAAACCCTCTGCTTTGAACTAATTGAACAGCTCGGTTGGAAAGCACCAGCACATATCGTCGCACCCGCCGCTGGCGGGTCTCTCATCACAAAAATTGGAAAAGCACTTAAAGAATTCCACCTCTTGGATCTAATAGACAAACCAAATACTAAAATCCACGTTGCCCAAGCAAAGGGCTGCGGGCCGATCGTCAATACCTATAAAGAAGGCGGCGATTTTGTGAAACCTGTCAGACCGAACACAATCGCTAAATCCCTCGCTATCGGCAATCCTGCAGACGGCATCTACGCCGTTGATACCGTCCGAAACTCCGGCGGGGTCGGCGAACACGCAACCGACCCCGAAATCGTTGACGCTATTAAACTCCTCGCTTCCACGGAAGGTATCTTTACTGAAACCGCCGGTGGTGTTACACTTGCCGCCGCAAAAAAATTGATTGAAAACGGACACATCCAACCCGACGAACCCACGGTGCTCGCAATTACCGGCAACGGACTCAAAACCGTTGAGGCACTCGAAAACAAAACCGATTCAACGCATATTATCGCACCACAACTCAACGCTTTCCGCAAGTTGATGACCGAAATTGGATAGATTTCAGTTGAAAATTGACAGGAAAATAGACAGTAGACTTTTTATCCTTTTGATTCAGACGCGCTTGGACTTTAGCACACTCAGGACTTACGTATGCTGCTCTTTTGTACCACAAACTTCATAGTTTGTGCTATCAGAACGCTGTGTTTTCAGACAAATTTTATCTAACAGAACTACTTACAGTCGAAATTGCGTAAGTCCTGACACTGTGGACATTCTATATGGAGGGTTGAGATCATGACACAACGAGAGATCCATGAAGTCGAGCAGGGCATACGTCCACCAGAAGAAGTTAAAATGACGTTGGAAGAGTTTCTGAAGCATGACGTAGAGGGGTATGAATATATAGATGGCAAATTAGTACCAAAAACACCCTTACTCTGTCCAGAAATGCGCATAATATCTACTACAATGACGTTGGAGGAATTCCTTGAGCATGACATAGAAGGATATGAATATGTTAACGGGGAATTAGTACCAATGGCACCGCCCTCAAGAGAACATGGTGAAATTAGCGTCAATGTCATTCATTACCTGTATGCACATATTTATCCGCAAAAACTCGGCAGATTGTACACCGCAGAAACCACATTTCAGATTGGAGAACGGACAGCGAAACCGGATGTCGCGTTTGTTTCAACGGATCGATTGATAGGCGACAAAACAAAGGGGTTTTCCATACCCCCTGATCTCGCAATTGAAGTCGTTTCTCCGTCTGATGTACAGTCTCGTATTGCTGAAAAAGCACTTGCGTATCTGGATTCAGGAACCAGCCTCGTCTGGATTCTTGAACCTGTTACGAAAACTGTGACAGTCTATCGCTCCGAAACAAATATTGAAACCCTAACACGCGAAGATATACTTACGGGTGAGGATGTCGTCCCTGGGTTCACTTGTCCAGTCGCACACCTATTTGAGTAATCTACACAATCATACCGGTCTAAGCAAAACATGGACACGCTACAAGGGATACTTGAACGCATCGTCTATGAGAACCCTGACACCGGCTATACCGTCGGACGACTCTCCGCGCGCGACCACGCTGAACTCATCACCGTCGTCGGAAACTTGGCATCCGTCAACCCCGGCGAAAGTCTACTCCTACAAGGTGAATGGGTAGACAATGCCAAATACGGCCGGCAATTCCAAATCGAGAAATATGAAACCGTGCTCCCCGCAAACGTCGTCGGGTTACGGAAATACCTCGGATCAGGACTCATTAAAGGCATCGGTCCGAAGACGGCAGCACTCATCGTCCGTAAATTCGGGATGGATACGATGGATGTCATTGAGCATGAACCCGAAAAACTAACACGTGTTCCAGGGATCGGACGCAAGCGTGTCGAAATCATCAAAGAGGCCTGGGAAGCGCAACGCGAAATTAAGAACGTTATGCTTTTCCTACAATCACACGATGTCAGCACAGCACACGCCGCAAAAATTTACAAAACCTACGGGAACGACGCAATCGCAATCGTTACAGAAAACCCCTACCGTCTCGCTGATGATATTTACGGCATCGGATTCGTAACCGCTGATACGATCGCACAAAAACTCGGCATCGACAAAGACGCACCGCAACGCGTACAAGCCGGAATCAAATACGTGCTCAGCCAAAAGGCAGATGAAGGACACGTCTTCCAACACCGCCCCGAACTCATTGCGGCGTGCCAAACCATGCTTGAGCAGGAACCAGAGGCAATTGAACAAGGTATCCACACTCTCGTCGAAATAGAAGAAATCATCAATCCCAATTTCACAGAATTATCGAATCCCAACGGACAGGTTAGCATTGACGAGCCACGCGGTGAATACGACATTAGCAGTCAAACATCGGTTTCTGTTAGCCGTGAGCAAGATAACCCCGATTTGCAGCAGACACCTCTTTCTGAAAGCCGAGAGCCGAATGACGAAAGCCACTCCGCTATTTACCTTGCCCCCTTTTACTTTGCTGAACTCGGTGTCGCAAACCAGTTTTTGAGAATCTTGGCTTCCGACGACGCACAAAACATCAACCATCCGGGAACCAGTGAAGCATCATCCGTCATCTCTGATGCCATTACCGAATTAGAGGACGAGATGCGTATCCAGTTCGCACCCCAGCAACGCGAGGCGATCCTGACTGCAATGACAACGCGCGCATTGATCCTCACCGGCGGACCCGGTACCGGTAAAACAACTACCACCGTCGGGATGATCCGACTCTTTGAGGCACAAGGCAGACATATCACCCTAACAGCACCCACCGGACGCGCCGCAAAACGACTCAGCGAGACAACCGGCGGTGAAGCGAAAACCATCCATCGACTCCTCGAATTCTCGCCGCATATCAACAGCTTTAAACGCAATCGCCAAAACCCATTGGATACCGATGTCGTCATCGTTGACGAAACATCTATGGTGGACCTTGTCCTCATGAATCGACTGATGCAGGCGATCCGACCAAGCACCACCGTCATCCTTATCGGTGATACTGATCAGCTCCCATCCGTCGGTGCCGGTAATGTCCTCAAGGCACTCATTGACTCGCAGAAGATACCCGTCATTCAACTCACAGAGATATTCCGCCAAGCAAAAGAGAGTATGATTGTTACGAACGCACACCGTATTAACAAAGGCGAATCGCCAGAACTCACCGGCGACACAGACCGAAACTTTTTCTTTATCCAACAGGAAGACCCGGAAGAAATTACCGAGTTAATATGTTCAATTATTGCTGACCGGCTACCGAGCCACTATGATTACCATCCGATAGACGATATTCAACTCCTCTGTCCAATGCGGCGTGGCGTACTCGGCACCGAAAACCTCAACAAACGGCTCCAAGAAGTCCTCAACCCGACAAACACAACGCCAGCAGCACATCCGTTCATAAAGAAACGCATCGGACCCGGCACCCATAACCAAGCACAGAGTCGCGAAAACCAGTCTATCACCGCAGGCGGTTTCCGCATCGGTGATAAAGTGATGCAAGTCCGCAACAACTACGACTACGATGTCTTTAACGGCGACATCGGTAGAGTCGTCGCCATCGAACGACTTGACAAAAAAGTTCATATTCAGTACCCTGATAAGCAGGTCGTTTACGATACAGCAGACCTCGGAGAACTCGTCTTAGCGTACGCCACAACGATCCATAAAGCGCAGGGAAGTGAGTATCCGGCTGTTGTTATCCCCTTGCACACGCAACACTATCTCATGCTGCAACGGAACCTTCTTTATACCGGCATCACCCGGGCAAAAGAACGTGTCGTGATCGTTGGCACCAAACAGGCACTTGCAATCTGTATCCGTAACAATCAGGTAATGGAACGCAACAGCTACCTCGCTGAACGCCTTCAATAGATATTAGTTTTCAGTACGCAGTTGTTAGTTATCAAAAAGAAAATGGATAGAACACTCTTTCACCGACTGCCGATAGCCAACTGCTGATTGCTGACAGCCATACAAAGGAGCAAAGATATGAAACGATTTATCCTATTTATCACCGTTTACCTACTATTTTTCCCACAGACCGTCGTCCATTCCGAAGTCACATTGCCTCATGTCATCGGGAACAACATGGTGCTGCAACGCAACATGCAGGCACCCATCTGGGGATGGGCATCACCAGGCGAAGAAATTACCGTAATACTCAGCACAGAATCCGAAGGTGTCGAACCGATTTCAACAACTACCGCAATTGCCGACGCAGAAGGCAAGTGGCAGATCAAACTTCCAGCGATGGCAGCCGGTGGCCCCTATACACTCCGAATCAAAGGCAGTAATACCCTTGAACTGACAAACGTGCTTTTCGGTGAAGTCTGGGTCTGCTCAGGTCAGTCGAACATGCAATGGTCGGTGAATGCCTCAAAAGACAACGAGGCAGAAATCGCCGCAGCAATATATCCGAAGATCCGACTGTTCTACATCCCAAGAGTACCATCAGGTCTACTTCAGCAAGATGTAGAGGCAGATTGGTACGAAACTACACCTGAGACAATTCCGAACTTTTCCGCTGTCGCCTACTATTTCGGACGAAAACTCTACAAGAACCTTGACGTACCAATCGGATTAATCAACACCTCGTGGGGCGGCACCCGCATCGAGCCCTGGACACCCCCTATAGGTTTTGCTGGGGTCCCTGCGCTTACGTCTATACACAAGGAAGTCGAAGACATACAAGCCAACTATCGCGCGCAACTCCGAGAAAAAATGAAGGCAATTGAAGACTGGATAGCCGAAAATCGCAAAGCCTTAGAAACCGACGCGCAGCTGACACAGATGCCTGACAATACGCATCCGTTAGCACACCAACAGAGACCAACGGCACTTTACAACAGTATGGTCCATCCAATTGTCCCTTATGCTATACGCGGTGCCTTATGGTATCAAGGTGAATCCAACCTCCGGGAAGGCATGCTCTATCACGAGAAAATGAAAGCACTCATCAACGGGTGGCGCGAGGTCTGGGGACAAGGCGATTTCTCGTTCTATTTCGTACAACTCGCCCCCTTCAATTACGGCGGACGCAACGCGAACCCACTCTTCCTACCCCAAATCTGGGAAGCACAAACCGCAACGTTGGCAGTCCCAAATACCGGTATGGCTGTAACAACAGACATCGGAAACCTCAGAGACATCCATCCCCGAAACAAACAGGATGTCGGTAGACGATTGGCACTGTGGGCACTCGCTAAGGACTACGGCAGAGATGATGTGACGTATTCCGGTCCACTCTACAAGTCAATGGCGGTCGAAGGAAGCACTATTCGACTCACATTTGAGCACGTCGGCAGCGGTCTAACCTCGCGAGATAACGAACCCCTCACATGGTTCCAAATCGCCGGTGAAGATAAGGAATTCGTCGAAGCGAACGCGACAATTGACGGTGACACAGTCGTCGTCTCCAGCGATGCTATTCAAAACCCCGTCGCTGTTAGGTTCGGATGGCATCAAAGTGCCGAACCCAATTTCGTGAATAAGGAAGGACTACCCGCTTCACCATTTCGGACGGATGCATGGTAAACGTTAAAAACGGTTGACAGGACTCGGTACATTGTGGTATACTACCTCTATGAGACAACGCTACGATAATGCTACGAAATTTGTGACCCTGGGTCATCCAAAGCCCTTTGCAGAACACATTCTGGAGTATCCAAACCTTATCGTGTTGGCGGAATTGGCAACAGAGCAAATCACGCTCAAAACGCACCACACCGATAGCACGCTGAAGGTGCAATTTCCAGACGAGATCGCTATTCTTCACAACGAGGTACAAACTCACGATAGTCGCGAACCGATGCCGTTCCGCTTTGCAGGCTATAACGGTTTTCTTATCAGGGAACACCAACTGAATGTCTATTGCAGTGTTCTTTATTTGCACCCTCGCGCAGGACTAAACGATCCGGGTTTTTATGCTTATCGGAGGCATGGTTGTGAGTATAGACACCAGTATAGAGTCGTGCGACTGATTGAGATAGATGGGGAATCAATTTTAGAGTTGCAGGAACCAGGTTTGCTACCACTCACACCATTAATGAAACCGCCTCCCGAGATGAACTCAGTTCAATGGTTGGAGAAATGCGTTGATGCCACAACTGTTTCAAGTGTAACTTCAGAAGATATGAATCTCTTGTTAGCGGCGTTGGGGATCTTTGGAGGATTGATTCACGATAGACAACTGATAGAACAACGTTTACCGGAGGGTATTATGCAAGAATCTCCTTTTTTTCAAGAATATGTGAAAGAAGCAGAAGAACGCGGACTCGAACGCGGACTCGAACGCGGGCTCGAACGCGGGCTCGAACGCGGGCGAAGAACGGGGACCATTGACTCAATTCTGACGCTCCTCAGTGACCAGTTTCAGCCAGAAGCTGTGCAAGCCTTAAAGCCGAGACTTGAAACCATTGAAGATTTGAAACGTCTAAAAGAGTTGCTCCGCGCAGCACACCGAGCACAAAGTTTAGAAGCCTTCACACAAGATATGCAAAGGTCATAGGCAAGATATGTCATACTTCCACCTCAGTAAAGGCTAAGAATATGAAGATCATCGCGATTAAGACCTTCATCGCACGCTTCGGCAACCGACCCCGAGGCCTCATCAAAGTCGAAACGGACGAAGGACTCTACGGATGGGGTGAGGCATACTCCACGGGACCCGATCTCTCCGTTGAACCGATCGCCGATTACATCTTTGAGATGATTCAAGGCGACGATCCGAGACGGATTGAGTATATAATGATGAAACTGCATCAGCAGTTCCGGTTCCCACCCGGCGGTGCCGGACTTGCCGTCATCTCTGCTGTGGATCATGCACTCTGGGATATCAGCGGGAAGGCAGCGGGGTTACCGGTCTACATGCTCCTCGGTGGACATGCCCGCGACCGGGTTCGCGTTTATCGCGGCATCGGCGGAAGAGATGGTATTGAAGCCGCCGATCAGGCACGCGAACTCCACGAAGAGTGGGGATTTACCGCTTTCAAGACCAGTCCTTACCAGCTCGACCCCGACGCAAGTCGGTGGGGACGCGTCTGCCACGCAGCGGCGACCTATTTTGAGCAGCTTCGGAAGAATACACCCGACGATTGGGAGTTCGCTTTCGACCCGCACGCCAAAATCTTTGAACCGATTCGCGCACTCCAACTCGCCAACGCACTCGCACCCTACGATCCCTATTTCTACGAGGAACCGCTCCGTCCCGAACATATCCCGGCATGGACGCGCCTCCGTTCCCAGATGCAAGTACCACTCGCAACCGGCGAATGCCTCTACACACGCTTCGAGTTTTTGGACATCATCGCCAGACAAGGGGCCGACATCATTCAACCCGATGTTTGTGTCTGTGGCGGACTGTTAGAAATGCGCAAGATCGCCGCGATTGCCGAAGCACACTACGTCAGCGTCGCACCTCACAACCCGATGGGACCGCTCGCAACAGCTGTCAACGTCCATTTCGCCGCCGCAACCCCGAATTTCAAGATACTTGAATATCTCTTACCGACGGGTGCCGAATGGATAGAGGAACCGTATTTGCCGAAAGATGGCTACCTGGAATTGCGCGACCACCCCGGCTTAGGTGTAGAAGTGAACGAAGAAGCGATTACAGATAACGAATACATCCACTGGCAACGCACCTGTCCAATCCGTCCTGACGGTTCAACAGGCTACATCTAACCTACTTCTTTTACCGACTGCTGATTGCTGATGGTTTCCGATTGCTGACGGCTATGTACGTCCGCAAATGCGCCAACGCACTGCCGTTGTCCATCACCGCCCGCGTCCGCGCAAACGCTTCCACAGGTTCCGGACAGATCCCCAACAGGTAGTCCACCATCGCCGTGTTCAATAGAATCCTGTCGTAGATAGGTCCCTTTTCACCTGATAGCGCCGCCACACCTAATTCCGCATACGCCTCTGCGCTTACAGCCTCTGGACGTGGACTGTGCACATAGTCGAACCCGTAAGCCTTCGGGTCTATATCCAATGCGAAGTCTTCGCGCGTACCATCTACACGACGAAAACCTTGCGAATAGTTGACCGCCATCCTGTCGCTTGTGGACGGCTTCCCAAGACGGAGCGCATAATGACTTGTGCCTTCCTCGCCCTTAATAGCAACCGCGGCATCAACACCACGTTCCCATGCTAATTGCAGAAGCGGTTTCTCATAACCGATATGGTAATATCCAAGCACCATGTAGTTCGTCTCACGGGCCGAGAAGAACTGCTGCGCCTTCTCCGTCGCTGCCCAAGGCGGACGTTTCATGATATGCACCCGTAATTCCCGCAAATCGTAGGCAGCACGACAATATTCACGTTGACTGATATACCCAAATCCGACCGAAGCATCCATAATCATGGAAGCCGTCTGTGTAAGTGATAATTGTGTGTTCGCACCGAGTGCTTTTAAGATGTTCTCCTCTGTCACACCGTTCTTCGGCGGCATTGCGTCTACGCTATGAAGAAGCGATGCCTCACCCAGCGCAGCGCGCACCGCCGCAACAAACAGCGTCGGACGAAAATAGCGCGTCGCACCGTCATAAGGCTGCCCAAAATGTGTTAACGTCGGCACATCGATCAGCTGAACCGCTTCCGGTCCATAAAACGCATCAAGATAACCCTTCACTTCTTGGTATGTCTCACGGTTCATCCGTTGTCCGATGAGTGCTGCACCTTTGAGCGCAGGACTGACAGCATCACTCAGAATCGCCTCACACATCTCGCGGGTCTCGGTGTAACTGAGATGCTTTGCCCGTAAAATCTTTTCCAGCGCGTTGACGACAACCGCCTCAGTCGGGTTTGCCGGGACATAACCACGTTCTGGCTCTATGAGATACAAAACTTCCGGCGGCAGTCGTGCCATGAGTGCCGAACGGTATTTGTCAAACGCCGCTTTCTCTGCCAGACTCCACTGTGTCGCTTCTGGAAAATACGCACGGAGTGTCATCGCCGCGAAGAACGCACCCATTTGTGCCACCGATGCAGCATCTGAGGCTGGCAATTCCCCAGTTGCAGATTTTAGGAGTATTTCAAGAATCAGCTCCGGTTGCGGGAAATCCGAGGGATTCACACCCAACGGGCGCGTCTGATGTGGACCCGTGCAAACGCGCGCCTGTGCCTCCAGCACGTCAGCGTTCGGACCCGAATATGCCGGTGTGTATGAAAGAGAATCAAAATCTGCCATTTTTATCATGTCCTCCGAAAATAGTTTTATAGGACTTACGCATGCTCCTCTTTTGTAGCATAAACTGTTAGTTTGGGTTTCCCCAGAACGCTGTGTTTACCAAAGAATCTTATCTCACAGAACGGGCTACAGTCAAATTTGCGTAAGTCCTATTTTAATTATGCCCTGTGGCAAGGCACGCTATGAGATACAGACCGATTCTATTATACCGCTTTTTCAGAGATAAAACAAATTTGCCACATTTACTTCACGAAAAAGGACTTGACACCCACGCGAAAACACAGTATAATTATACTATACGAAAAATAAGTTAGACTTTTGGTTTCCTGACCGCTGATGGCTGACTGCTAATAGCCATTTTTCTTTTCAAATTCCTATGCTATTGAAAATATCAACCACGTATGCTCCAGCAACAGACCTCGGTTATCTGTTACATAAACACCCCGCGCGAATACAATCCTTTGGGCTCTCCTTCGGTCAAGCGCACGTCTTTTATCCAGAAGCGCGGGGCGAAACATGCACAGCAGCCCTGCTGCTTGATGTTGACCCGGTTGGACTTGTCCGCCGTCCTCACGGTCAATTTGAGGAAAATTTCGCGCTCGCACAGTACGTCAGCGACCGTCCTTACGTTGCCTCGTCGTTTTTGAGCGTCGCAATCGCACGGGTGTTTAGCAGCGCATTATCTGGCAAGTGCAAGGACCGTCCACAACTCGCAGAAACCGAGATCCCTTTAAAGGTAGAATTATCTATCCTGCCTTGTCGCGGCGGAGAAATCTTATTGCGGCGACTTTTCGAGCCGTTGGGTTATACAGTAACAGCAGAATCGCATGCCCTAAATGCGCAATTCCCAGATTGGGGGCAGAGCCGTTATTTTACTGTGACGCTCGAAAATACTTGCCGCTTGAGCGAACTTCTCACGCATCTTTACGTTTTGATCCCTGTGCTTGATGATGAAAAGCACTATTGGGTCGGCGACGCGGAGATCGAGAAACTGTTAAAACATGGTAATGATTGGCTCGCCGCCCACCCAGAACAAGAATCCATTGTCCATCGCTACTTGAAACATCAACGACACCTTACGCGTGAGGCACTTGCCCAATTGCGCGAAGAGGATGCCCAAGAGAACAGCGACACAATTCAAGCGCAAGAAGAAGCACAGGTTGAGGAACGGATTGGCCTGAATGAAATCCGATTGGCTTCGGTTACCGAGGCACTCAAACAGTCCAGCGCGAAACGCGTTCTTGATTTGGGGTGTGGTGAAGGAAAACTCCTTCGTAAATTGCTGGCTGAAAAACAGTTTGAGGAGATCGTTGGAATGGACGTTTCACATCGCGCCCTGCGAATCGCACAAGAACGCCTCCATTACGATCGGTTACCCGAAAAACTGAAAGAACGGCTCCGTTTATTCCAAGGATCGCTCGGGTATCGAGACAAACGTTTGGCTGGATACGATGCGGCTGCGATTGTAGAGGTAATCGAACATTTAGATTTGGCGCGGCTTGCAACTTTTGAGCGAGTCCTGTTCGAGTTCGCCTGCCCTCGGACAGTTGTGTTGACGACACCAAACATAGAATACAACGTCCAATTTGAGAACCTGAAGGCTGGAAACTTTCGACATAAAGACCATCGTTTCGAGTGGACACGAGACGAATTTCAGGCTTGGGCAACCCGTATCACCAAACGCTTCGGTTATACCGTTGTATTTCACCCAATCGGACCAGAGGATGAGAACGTTGGACCCCCAACGCAGATGGCAGTCTTTACCCGAAAAATTGATGAATAAAGCAGACATCCCAGGCAACGAACCCCAAGGAAAATAAAAAATGTCCCATACTTCCCCAAACCCAGAAACGCAAGCCCGGAATGAAATGGAGGGCGATTCTAAGGAAAGGAACGTCTCTCACAAAGCCAAACCTAACGAACCGCAAGGAAAATTTAAAATCCCGAACCCTTCACTTATACTCCTCATTGGACCTTCAGGCTCAGGCAAATCCACCTTTGCACATAAGCATTTTAAACCGACCGAGATTCTTTCGTCCGATTTCTGTCGAGGACTTGTCTCTGACGACGAGACTGACCAGTCGGCAACGAATGACGCATTTGAGGTGCTACGCTTCATCGCCGCAAAACGCCTCGCTGCCGGAAAATTGACCGTCATTGACGCAACGAACGTCCAAGTTGAAGCGCGGAAACCTTTGGTCGCATTGGCGCGCGAATACCACTACTTAACCGTTGCTATTGTGTTTAACATGCCTACAAAACTCTGTCAGCAAAGAAACGAGGCACGTGCCGACCGAGACTTAAAACCCCACGTCGTCCGCCAACAGAGCCAGCAGCTTCGTCGTTCACTCCGCGGACTCAAACGCGAAGGTTTTCGGAACTTCCTTTATGTAATGTCCACACCCGAAGCCGTTGAAGCCGCCCACCTCGAACGCCAACCTTTATGGCCAAACCGGACAGACGAACACGGACCATTTGATATCATTGGTGATATTCACGGTTGTTTCGATGAACTCATTGATTTGCTCAAAGCACTCGGTTATGAAATCTCAACGCAGCCAGACGGGAACACCGTCGTTGAGCCACCACACGGCAGAAAGGTGATCTTCGTCGGTGATTTCGTTGACCGGGGTCCAAAGGTCGCCGAAGTACTACGCTTGGTCATGCACATGCAAAGAACAGGTGCAGCGATCTGTGTACCGGGGAATCACGACGTAAAACTGGCGCGTGCACTTCGCGGTAGAAATGTAAATCCGACACACGGACTCGCGGAATCGCTCGCGCAATTGGAGAACGAATCAACCGAATTCAAAACAGAAATCGCAGAATTCTTAGATAGTTTGGTGAGCCACTACGTCCTTGATAATGGAAAACTTGTTGTCGCACATGCTGGAATGAAGCCCGAATTACAAGGTAGAGCATCCGGTCGCGTACGAGAATTCGCACTCTATGGCGAAACCACAGGAGAAATCGATGAATTCGGCTTGCCGATTCGAGCGAATTGGGCCGACGAATATCGCGGTCCTGCGACGGTTGTTTATGGACACACCCCCGTCCCAGAACCACAATGGGTAAATCGAACAATCAACATTGATACCGGATGTGTTTTCGGCGGTAAACTGACTGCATTACGATACCCCGAAAGAGAACTCATATCTGTCCCGGCATACCAAATGTATTATCAACCGATCAAGCCATTTCTGGATGAAGCAGACGAACAATCTACTCTCAAAACACACCGGACTGACGATATCTTGAACATTGATGATGTACTCGGAAAACGCCTTATCAGCACGCGGCTACATCACAATGTGACAATCCGTGAAGAGAATACAATAAACGCATTGGAAGTGATGAGTCGTTTCGCCGTGAACCCTAAATGGCTCATATACCTGCCACCGACAATGTCTCCAACCGAAACGACGAACAAACCGGGGCTACTCGAACATCCAACGGAAGCGTTTACTTATTATCGCAAACAGGGCGTATCCAAAGTCATTTGGGAAGAAAAACACATGGGCTCCCGGGCTGTCGTTATCATCTGCCGAGATCCAGAAACCGCAAAAAAGCGATTTGGTATCGCAGACGACACGCTGGGCATCTGTTACACGCGAACCGGCAGACGTTTCTTTGAGGATACCGCAGTTGAAGCTGAAATGTTGAAACAGGTGAAAGAAGCGGTAGACAACGTTAATTATTGGGAGACTCTCGATACAGATTGGATCTGTCTTGACTGTGAACTCATGCCCTGGTCAGTTAAGGCGCAGGAATTGTTAAAGCAGCAGTATGCACCAGTAGGAGCATCGGCGCGTATCGCTTTCGGAGAAGCAGTTACAGCCTTGGAAACTGCCGCCGAACGAGGCATTGACGTGGGACGTATATTGGATGACTATCGTCAACGTGAAGAAGCAGTGACCAACTACGTCAAGGCTTATCAGCAATACTGTTGGCATGTTCAATCTATTTCAGATCTGAAACTCGCCCCGTTTCACCTACTCGCAACAGAAGGGACGGTATACTTCGATAAAAACCATCTATGGCACATGGAAATGCTTAGCAAACTCTGTGAACGTTCGGAGAACGGGCTACTATTCGCAACGTCCTATGGGATCGTTAATGTGACGGACAATGCCAGCGAAACTGAAGCGATCTGTCGATGGGAAGAACTCACCGAGCAGTCGGGTGAAGGCGCGGTCATCAAGCCTCTCGATTTTATCGTTCAAGGCAAGCGAGGATTGGTACAACCCGCAGTGAAGTGTCGGGGTCGCGAGTACCTCCGGATAATCTACGGACCTGAATATACATTGCCTCAAAACTTAGAGCGTCTCCGTACCCGAGGACTCTCACACAAACGTTCACTCGCGCTTCGAGAATTTGCATTGGGCGTTGAGGCTCTTGAGCGTTTCGTTCACCGTGAACCCTTATCTCATGTTCATGAATGTGTTTTCGGAATTCTATCCCTCGAAAGTGAGGCAGTCGATCCGAGACTCTGAAGTTTTTTAATGAAAATCGCCGAAAATTGCAACGAACCTTACAAAATCCCTCTTTTATGGAATAAACTGTAACGCGCTTATACATACGAACATGAAAATTCAATTAATACACTACCTCTTATTTCTTTCTATTGGTTTCGTAATAGGCATAGGTTGTACAACGCCAGATACCATCAATCATCTCCCATCCGAAGATGACACCGAGGTTGTACTCGAAGACTACCGACTCACCGAAGATGAAACATGGGAACCCGAGAAGGCGTACATTATAAACGGGACTTTAGAAATTCCACAAGATACAACCCTCAATATTTCACCGGGGACCACCGTTAAATTGGGGAGAGACGCACGCATCATCGTCCAAGGTATCCTAAAGATTGGAACACCTTTAGCACAAGAACAGGTAACCCAACTCGTACATCTCACATCCGACAATATCGGACCGGCACCCGGTGATTGGAACGGTATCTTCTTCGACCACACACACGATTTGGAGAGTTTTATCAGGGGTGCTGTTATAGAGTATGCCACAGTTGCTCTCGACATCAAGACAACATCACCCACTGTAACAGACTGCACACTCCACCTCAACGAAACCGCTATCGCTTTGGATGGAAGTGACGCACACATCCATCACAACGATATTCTTGATAACAACATCGGGATTCGTACGATCGGACGCCAAACACTTCCTCGCATTCAGATGAATAATATTACTAAAAATGAAACCGGCATCCACTGTGAAAATGTGCAGTCTATCATTCAACATAACAACTTGAATGCAAACGTCTTCGCACTAAGGTTAAATGTAAAATTTGACTTTAGGATACCGAACAACTGGTGGGGTAGTGCAGACCCTATTGAAATAATGGATACCATCATTGACGGGGGCGATCCAGGGTTGATTATGAAACAGATAGGCACTGTCCTTTATCAACCGTTTGCGGATGCCGAGATCGCTGATGCCGGTTTTCCATATCCGACACTCCTCACCGAATTACGAAAATAATAACGTTTCTGGCTCCTATATGCTACCGGGAAATCTAATTGATGCGTAATCTATATAAAAATATCGTGGCAACCCTAATCTGTTTATCAGGCATACACGTTCTCATTCGGGAATTCCTCTGCCGAAATCGGGTCGCCATCCTCATGTATCACGATCCGAAGGCTACGGTCTTTGCCAAACACCTCAATTATCTCTCGCGCCATTGGACGGTTATTTCACTTGAAACTTTGGTGTCTGCTATCGATCAAAAAGATTTTTCGCAAATTCCATCAAAAAGCGTTGTCATCACGATTGACGACGGCCACGCTGACAATATCGCACTCTTGCCGCTTTTTAAGCAGTATCGTATTCGGCCGACACTCTTTGTTTGTACCCAGATTATTGGGACATATCGGCATTTTTGGTTCAAGATAGCAGAACAATCCAAAGTGGAAAGAGAAAAACTCAAGAAACTCCCAAATGTTGAGCGTTTAGCGCATTTAAAGCTGACGGCTGACTTTGAGCCAGAAAAGATTTATCCGGATAGACACGCACTGAATATTGTGGAAATGAAAGAGATGGGCGAAAACGTTGACTTTCAACCGCATACCCAGTTCCATCCGATTCTGACGCACTGTACAGAAACGGAATGTAGGCAAGAGATTATCGGAAGCAAAACGGATTTGGAAAGACTTTTGGGCATTGAATGTTCCCATTTTAGTTACCCAAACGGCGATTATACAGAACGTGAAATTGAGATCGTGAAAGCAGGGGGGTTCCGATCGGCACGTACAACCGATATAGGGTGGAACACGATAGAGACACCACCTTATCAACTGAAGACTGTTCCGATCGCCGATGATGCTGGACTCACGCTTTTCCGAGCACAACTCACAACAATACCGCAGCGCGTTAATAAATGGTTGAAATCTTTATTGAAAAAATAAGATTTGTAGGATTTACACAACCCCAATGCTGGCAGATTTGGAACCCCGCCAATGTTTGAAAAAACCCGTAAGTCATAAAAATATCTACACGCACCGAAATGCTGACCGCTTGACAATTGACGTAAGGTGTGTTAGAATATCCGCATATTGAATGCAGTTTTCCCACAGTTTTTGCAGGATTTTCGCAAAATTCATATATTTGGTAGGAAGGAGGTTTAGATGGTTTTTCTAACAGGCAACAAGGGTTACATCGGAGGACACTTGCATCAGGCATACCCTTCAGCAAAAACACTTGATGAAAGCAGATGTTTTCAACGGTGGGAAGAATTATTCTACGAAATACGCAATTCAAAACAACAACTAACAACAATTATTCATTGCGGCGCAATCGCTGACGCGTTCTATCAAGACCCCGATATCTTTAAATGGAATTACGAGGCAACAAAACAAATCGCGGATATGGCGCGCCAAGAAAAGGGTTTTCTGATTTTTATCTCCTCTTGCACAGCGATCTCTCCAAAATCGTTATACGGATGGTCAAAACGAGTCGCCGAAGACTACATCCGCGCAAACAATAATAAGTATTGTATTTTGAGACTCTACAACGTATACGGTGATGAAGACAATCGTCCACCTGAAAATCATTCGGTCCCCGAAAAACTCGTCCGACAGACGCTGCGGTATGTGTTCTATCCTTTTCGCCGCGACTATATACACGTCGAAGATGTCGTTCGCGCCGTCAATTATGTTAAAAATTCAAATATCACTGGTACTTTTGATGTCGGGACAGGTCAAGCCGTTGAAGTCAAAGAATTAGCAAAGTTAACCGATGGCGGATTCTATACTGAAACAACAGCCGCCGCAATTCTCGGTGAGAACCAGCCGCCTCTCGAACTCCAAGCGCGACCAGAGTATATGATCCCCGGCTTTAAAACCGTGCGCGATGTGTTTTCACTGTTTGGCAGAACCTAAATCGTCAAACCAAGTAATATCACCAACCCTAACAAAATGCATACTATTCTGAAAGTCTCACAAAACTATTATGTCCGCGGCGGTTCTGACCGGTACTTTTTCGAGCTCGCCGAACTCCTAAAAAACCACGGACATCAAGTCATCCCATTTGCAGCGACAAGCCCTGAGAACGAACCGTCTGAATGGGAACACTATTTTCCACGCAGCGCAGATTTCGAGCAACCCAGAGTAGGCGATCTATTTAACTTCTTATATTCACGGGATGCTGTTAAATCAATTCAAAAGTTGCTAAATGACGCAGAAATTGACCTCGCCCATTTCCACATCTACTACGGGAAACTTACTGCCTCAATCCTCGGCGTGATCAAAGACGCAGGTATCCCCCTCATTCAGACGCTACACGATTTTAAGTTGACATGTCCAGTTCATAGTCATACCTCAAACAATCAAATTTGTGAAGCGTGTGCAGGTAAACATTTTTGGCGGGCACTTCCCAAACGATGCAATAGAGGTTCATTCGCACGCACTGCCCTCAACGTTACCGAATCTTATGTCTCGCGGCTGCTCGGTTCACACGACAAGTTTGACCATTTCATTTCCGTATGCCACTTCAACCGGAAAAAGATGATACAATATGGGATCCCTGAAAATAAAATATCAACAGTCCACAACTTTGTTGATGTCTCCAATATCACACCGAGTTTCAAGGCGGGGGACTATCTACTCTATTTTGGGCGGTTGTACCGTGCCAAAGGAATTTTTACGTTGATAGATGCAGCACTGCCACTCAAGCATGTGCCCCTCTATATTGTTGGAGACGGTGAGGCAGTACCTGAACTCCAGCGTGTGCTTGAAGAAAATGAATGTGACCATATCCATCTACTCGGTTTTAAGCAAGGCAACGAACTCCAGGAACTCATCCAGAATAGCATTTGTATGGTCTTGCCATCCGAATTGTATGAAAACTGTCCGATGTCTATTTTAGAGTCTTATGCTTACGGCAAACCCGCGATCGGTGCAGATATCGGCGGGATTCCTGAACTCATTGAAGATGGCGTTGATGGGTTGCTTTTTCCAGCAGGCGAACGAGAGACACTACAGGAGCGTCTATTATGGATGTTTGAACATAAGGATGAGGCAGTAGAAATGGGGCGCGCAGGCCGCCATAAGGTGGAAACCGAGTTTAGTGCAGACGTTCACTATGAAAGAATTATGAACGTCTATCAACAATTTTTGTAAAGAGGTATTTTACCTGTTTTGCTTGGCCAAAAATGAGCGGTTTGCTAAATTGTACAAAATGTTTCGGTAACTTTCAAAAACTGAATTAGAACGTCTCCGTTCACAACTCCCTTTAGAGTCTAACCAATAGAAAGTCGACCCTTTTATTAGCTTTCTAATTCACTATATTGGTGATTTCACGGCTACGGGTAAAATGATCATCCGCAAATAATACTTTGATACGAGGTGAAGAAAATGAAAATTTTAATACCATTGGCGATCTTCTGTTTCATATCGCCCGCGTGGAGTCAAATTCAATTTGAAGATGTGTCACAACAGGCAGGAATTATCCGAATCGGAGAAAGTTGGGGAAACGCCTGGGGCGATTTTGATGGCGATGGATACCTCGATTTATGGGCTACCAATCACCGACACAAACCGAGTCTCTATCGCAATAACGGGGACGGCACCTTCACCGACATCATAGACGAAGTCTGGGACGCAAATCCCGAAGCAGATACACACGGCGTAGCATGGGCAGATTTCGATAACGACGGAGACCAAGACCTAATCGTGTTGTCAGGCAGTGGAGGCGGTTTGGGCGGAACGCGCAACAACCACGCCAACCACTTTTATGTAAACGAGAATGGACTGTTGATAGAACGCGCCAAAGAATTCGGACTCGATTATCCGCTCCTGCGAGGTAGGACACCCCTCTGGCTTGATTCAAATCGCGATGGACGATTGGATATACTCCTCTCAGGGGTCAAAAGAGATTATAGAGGCGACCTCATCACATCCGCATTGTTCGGGCAAACCACGAACGGGTTTGAAAATATTAACACGATCACCGGGATTTCTCTACAGGAGAGTGCCGCATTAGCACAATACGCTGACCTAACCGCAGATGGAAATATGGAAATCATCCTCAGTTATTACAGATATCCACTCGCAATATATGAAACCTCTCTAACCCCTTTTAAAGACCTAATCCAGACACTCGGTATTCCAAACGGATATTCTGTACATGATGCCGCAATTGCCGATTTCAACGGAGATTTGCGACCAGATATCTTTCTCGCATCTGGAGCCTACTGGTCCTACGCCGGACAGATCAATCCCTATAAATTAGAATTGAATATGCGAGGCAATCCCGATGAGATAGGGGTCAACTTTAAAACCGAAGGCGACGTCTCTTTCCAGATTTACTCAGAATGGGGACCGAGGCTGCCCTTGGTGAACATCGGCACCGATGGACACCACGTAACAAAATTTGATGGCGGCCAATTTCAAGCTGTAACGCCAAACCTCCGATCCGCAACCTATGAAGTCACACTCTCGCCAGAAGACCCAAGGGTCATAGGGTTGAAACCACGCCCCGAAAACGCCGACTATGGAATTTACCTCGGCTATCAACAAGATACCAAAACCTGGACACTTATCGCTCAAAAGAAACCTGCTATAATCCTTATAGAAGCGATACAGCCTATCTCAGAACTAAAAACCATTAACTTTTCCTTTCCAGATCCGCGCGGACAGCCTTCATCTCGACTGCTGATCAACCAACAAGATGGATTCCAGAATGCCCGAACTATGGGCACCCTTCATACTTTTGAAGACGGACGCTGTATCGCAGCAGGCGACTTTGATAACGATATGGATATAGACCTCTATCTTGTCCGTTCAAGGACATCCGCTAATGTACCTAACCGCCTCTATACAAACCTTGGCAACGGTTCGTTCCTTGAAAGTCTTGATACCGACGAAATATCCGGGAGCTCCGCTGGCAGAGGACAAAGCGCAACTGTCGCAGATTATGATATCGACGGTTATCTCGACCTCTTTGTGACAAATGGACGCGCCGAATATCCATTTAGTGAAGGACCCGATCAACTTTTCCGAAACCTCGGAACAGGCAACAATTGGTTACAAATAGATTTACAGGGAACCCTTTCTAATCGCGATGGAATCGGAGCAAGGCTTTTTGCAACAACACCGGACGGAAAAACGCAACTCCGAGAAAATGGAGGCGGAATCCATTGGGCACAGCAGGACCAGAAACGCATCCATTTTGGGCTCGCTCAGAATCAAAAAGTTAGTGAATTGGTCATTCGTTGGCCAAGTGGTATTGTTCAGAAATTGACGGATATACCTGTGAACCAAGTATTGCATGTCGTTGAGGATGGCGTTCAAACTTTATTGCCCGGCGATGTTAATCACGATGGGCTAGTGGATATATTGGACTTCCTTCTTATCGTCGTCCACTTCGGCGAGAAACCGCCTACAGACCCCCGAATTGATACCAACAAGGACGGGCAGGTAGACCTTGAGGATCTAGCATGGATTATCAAGATTATCGAAGAAAACCAGAATATCGCCGCAGCACCCATTCAGAGATATCAAGAGCGACAAGAACCCAAATCGGTATCAGACGGGACCATACAGTTGTCAGATGCTGCTATCGTTTATCTCCATTCTTTTTACCAAAAAATTGAAGAAATCTCAGGGGATCCTACACAAATAGCATTGGTAAAACGTTTCTTAAAGCAGCTGTTGACACCTGTTGGCGGTCCATTGCGGACGGAACTCTATGCCAACTATCCGAATCCTTTTAATCCTGAGACGTGGATACCCTATCAACTCGCAGTAGATACCGAAATCACCATACGCATCTATAATACCGAAGGCAAAATTGTACGCACACTCTTCTCAGGGTATCAAACATCGGGGTATTATCTAAATCGCAGTCGAGCAGCGTATTGGGACGGTAGAAACCAGCTTGGCGAACGGGTAGCGAGTGGGGTCTATATCTACGAATTGACAACACCGACGTTCAAACAGACGAAACGACTTGTAGTAGTAAAGTAAAAGGCAAAAAATATGAAAAAAACCTCACTGGTGACGGGAGGCGCAGGCTTTATGGGAGCACACGTCGTTGACGAACTCCTCCAGCGTGGCGATACAGATGTTATCGCACTTGACGACTTAAGCGGCGGCTTCCGAGAGAACCTGAATCCAGCTACAACCTTTGTTGAAGGTAGCATCCTTGATGTCGCACTGATAAATCAACTCTGTGAACACTACCAATTCGACTATATCTATCATCTCGCAGCTTACGCAGCGGAGGGACTCAGCCACTTTATCAAACGGTTTAACTATCAAAACAACCTCATCGGAAGCGTAAATCTTATCAACGCTGCAGTGAATCATGAAGTTAAGCGGTTTGTGTTCACCTCTTCCATCGCTGTTTACGGTGAGAACCAACTACCGATGCATGAGTCACTCACACCCATGCCTGAGGACTCCTACGGTATCGCTAAATACGCCGTTGAACAGGAACTTGTTGCTTCCAAACGGCTCTTCGATTTGGATTATACCATTTTCCGTCCGCACAACGTCTACGGTGAACTCCAAAACATCGGAGACAAATATCGAAACGTCATCGGTATCTTTATAAATAAAATTATGCTCGGTGAACCCCTGTTCATCTTTGGAGATGGCGAGCAGACACGAGCGTTCACGCACATTGCAGATGTCGCACCACACATCGCTCGGTCTGTGGATATACCCGAAGCCGCTTGTCAGGCTTTTAACGTCGGATCGGATAAACATGTCTCTGTAAACGAGTTAGCGGATTTAGTGATGACGGCCATGGGTAAGGAGGTGCCCGTAAAATACCTGCGAGAGCGAGAAGAGGTAAAACACGCCTATTGTACACACGAGAAATTCCATAAAGTCTTTGGGAAGACATCACAGGTGACACTGCCAGACGGTTTAGGTAGGATGGCGGCATGGGCGAAATCTGTTGGACCGCGTACCTCCAAATTATTTGATGATATTGAGATCCGCAAAAACCTGCCCGAAGGCTGGAAATAAATTCGCTCAGCCCTAACCCGGCAATCGCTATGGTCAAAAAACTCCTACAGCACAAAACTTTTTGGGTAATGGCTATTACCTTTGCTGGAATGGGGGTGAGTCTCCTCGTCCGTGTTATCTTGATACCAACTCGGTTCGGTTTCAGCACCACTGCTGATGAGCTTATAACCGCATTAGCAATTGTATTAGTCGTTGACACAATCGTCCGAGAAGGTGCTAAATTTAGTCTTGTTCCGCTCTTCGTCACACGCAAAAAGGAGTTGACTTGCACAGCCTATCAACACTTCACGAATAGCCTTCTGTTTTTTTTGATCTGTGTTGGTACTGCGGTTTTCGTTCTAATCGAACTTTTCGCACCATGGATATTAAGTGCATTGCTAAGGAAGCCAACTATCAACGTCCAAAAGGCGACAACACTGTTGCGACTCTGCGCACCACTGACCATATTCGGATGTGGTAGCACCGTCCTCGGGGCACTCCTGAACAGTCAGCAGCGTTTTAAAACAGTCGCACTCCGAAACGCTTTACCTGCGGGGGCTGCAGCATTTGTATTTTTCCTTCTATGGAATACACAAAACCTTGAAAACTATGTGGCAGTTGCCTATACAGCAGGCTTTATTGCATACTTCGGTTGGTTATGTATCGGCGCGTATCAGGTTGGACACCGGTACGAGGTTACAGGTATCTCTCTCGATACACTACGCGCCTTGAAAAATACTATTACATTACCGACTCTCGGTTTCGCAGTCCGACAAATCACGAATCGATTGTTGATTGAAGTATATCTCGTCTCACAATTCGGACAAGGGCTTATTACACTCTATAAATCCGCTTTCCAGATATTTTCGGCGTTACAGACACTTATCGGGACCAGTATTGCCACAACAGGTTTACCGGATATGGCAGCCGACGATGCAATAAACAATAAACAGAAATTAGGACAGACTCTCAACCGAAATGTACGCACCGCTATAATTATCGGGTTTTTGGCAACCCTATTCATGCTGATATTTCACGGAAAAATCAGCGGGTTGTTATATGGACGTGGTGAATTAAGTAAGACCAAAATTGAATTGATAGGACAACTCCTCTTCTGGCTCAGTGCCGGTATGCTATTCTCTTGTCTTATACCTGTGCTAAATGCGGGGCTTTACGCCCAAAAGGCATACGGGTCTATTTTCGCAAATATGGTAACAATGGCACTGTTTAATTTTCTGATTGCTTACGGGTTAATCGAAACCTGGTGGATCTTCGGTGTCGCGCTGTCCGTATCAGTTACCGCACTCCTTGCTGTCGGGAACCTGACGTTTCTCCTCCGAAGGACACAGGTCTCTTGGTTTTAGGGAAGTTGTCGGTTAATACCTTGTGGCAGTCGTTTAGAAAACTGTCGGTACAACATCCCTTTTTAACTGAAAACTGCTCTCACTGCGAGGCACGATAACTGAAAATTATTATGAACAATGTAGCGGATTACAACTATCTTATTGTAGGGGGTACGACAAAAGCCGCAACAACTTCGTTGTTCGCTTATCTATCCGACCATCCCGCTATTTGCGCTGCTACCTACAAGGAAACACGCTTTTTTCTTAGTAGCGGTTACCCACTCCCATCAAAATATCGATACAATGGTGATGTTGAGAAATATGCCTCGCTGTTTCCTAACTGTAGTGAAACACAGCTACGAATGGAATCAACGCCTGATTATCTATATTGTGAAAAAGCACGTCAAAGGATCGCCGAGTTCCTGCCATACGCAAAATTGGTCTTTAGCTTACGTGAACCGATTTCGCGGTTAATCTCCTGGTACCGGTTCGCAAAGCAGATCGGCAAATTGCCACAAACCCTAAGTTTCGATGCTTATGTCGAATTGCTGTTCGCCACTGAACATAAAGGACAAGAAGAACAACACTTGCAAACACTCCAACAAGGGTGTTATGCTATCTATCTAAAACCATACCTCAACCAATTGGGGCCAGCGCGCGTTCACATACTCTTTTATGAAGAATTAGCAACGCAACCAGCACAAATAATGGCAAGTTTATGCAACTTTGCCGGTATAGATGCCGATTTTTACGCAAACTACATTTTTAAAGTAACAAACCGTACCGAGAAGATGCGGAACTCCGAACTGCATCGGAAATATAGGGACTTCCGATTTCGATTACGACAGTGGACACATAACAAACCCGTCATTCATAATCCCTTGCGCGCGATTAGACGAACAATAGAACCCCTCTATCTCCGGTTGAACACACAATCCGACGAAGAGATACTGATGTCGGAAGAAACCCGACATCGCTTAGTGAATTATTATCAACATGATACCGATACACTCTCTGCCTTAATAGGAAAACCCGTACCATGGAAGTCGTTAAAAATATCCAATTAATGATCGTCGGTGCGCAAAAGTCAGGAACATCTTCACTGCTCCGCTACTTAGCGCAACACCCAAATATCCATACACATGCGCAGCCAGAGATGACGTTTTTCCTACAGGATCGAGAATACACGCGCGGTTATGAATGGGCTTTTGCCAAATACTTTGCCGGCGAAAATGACTACAGCGAAATTGAAGACAAGCAGCTTCTTGCTAAAAATGTGATGGTCATGCATTCGCCAGAAGTCATGCAGCGGATTTACACACACAACCCTGATATGCACCTCGTCGTTCTCCTACGAGAACCTGTGGCACGCGCATATTCCGCTTACTGGTGGGCACGGCGGCGAGGATGGGAGAATATCAAGACTTATGAAGAGGCACTCGCCACTGAAGAGGCACGCATAAACGAAGACTGGTTTAAATGGAGACAGTGTGCCTATCAGTACAACGGCATCTATTATCCGCACGTCAAGAATCTGATAACACAATTCGGTCCAAACCGTGTGCATTGCATCCTAACGGACGATCTGAAAGAAGATGCCGAAGCCGTTTGCAAACAACTTTTTGATCATATCGGTGTCCATACCAATTTTAAACCCATCATCGGTGAAAGACATAACCAAGCTGCCAGGCCGCGTTCCGAACGTTTTAATTATATATTTACCCAATTTCTGGCATCCCACAACCCATTGAGAAGAGTCATTCGGAAACTTATACCGGATGCCACCGCTTACAAATTAAGAAAAACCGTCCTGGATTGGAACGATAGACCCCAGAAAGATATGGAGTCCGGCACACCACCGATCAACCCAGAGACACGCGAACGCCAAATAGCGTATTTTAAACCCTTTAATGAACAATTAGCCGAATTACTCGACAGAGACCTTTCCGCTTGGAATAGCGCCCCAAAGAAACAGTCAACTGTCAGTAGTTAAAACCATCAATAAAGTACGTTGTGACAGCTTCAAAAAACGGAATAACCGCTGAAAATAGATGCGTAAAAATTCCCAGAAACGTATTGAATTCACCGAAAATCTGCCTGAAACGTAGTGGAACGCAGATCAGAAGTCCATAGTTAAAAATATGATTTACTTTTTGACGGGATACGTCGCCTTTGAAGAATTTATACTGAAGTTTTTGCCGATTAGTGATACGGCCTACTCCTATTTAAGATTCCTCGGCGAAATACTCATCTATGTTGCCTTCGGAAAACTCGTCATCCATAAACTCCATAGAGGTATCCCATTCGTCAAAACAGCCATTGATTTACCAATTATCGGGTTTTATACCGTCGTTTTACTCTCAGTATTCGTAAATGGATCCCCCTTGATGGGAAGTATTTATAATATCCGGCCATTTGCACGATATATCGTACTCTTTTATCTCGTCGCGAACTCTCCCCTATCAGAAAGAAGAATCGCAACATTTTTACGAATAATCCTCGGTATCGGTATATTTCAACTCGCTGCAGGGCTCATTCAGTGGGTGGGAGGACCCGCTGCCTTCGACTTCTTCCTACCGCGAGAATCAACAATCGGCATCGCCGGATTTACCAAAGAATATAGGCTCCTTGAACTCGGTAGAGAAATTGGGAGTGTCTACGGGACTTTAGGCGATACCGTGATTTACGGTATCTTTATGATTCTCGTTCTCATTGTCTATCTCTCACGTATCCGCCGATTAGAGTATCTGAATCTACTCGGCGCAGCAGTGCTATTTTTCTTTATCGCCCGTTCATATTCGCGCGCCGCTACATTCTCCGCACTACTTGCCGGAGGCGCATGGTACTACTTCCATTTCGGTTGGAAAAAAACACTCCAACTCGCAGGTGTGACCGCATTGGTCTTCGGACTGTTGTTAGCAGTCGTAAACCCCTTCAACCTCGAATATATAAACCCACGCAAAGCAAGGGTCGGCCTTGTCGGTAATGTAACAGGTGTGTTCTCCGGTTCTTACGTCCGAGTCGCACAAAAACAGCGGTTGGGGGCATTAATCGGAAATGTCCCGACGGTCCTCGTCAACAAGCCAATCTTAGGCTATGGCGCAGACCAAAACTCTACCATTGAAGGACTCAATATGAGCAAACGATCGTTCCTGCTGAAAGTACTCAGTAAAAGCGGCTTCAAGGATGTATACTGGGTCGCAATCCTCTGTTTCTATGGCTTATTGGGACTCGGGTTCTTCGCTTTAATATTTTTTCAACTCTTTCGCGCCGCTTTCAACCTTTATAAAAGATCCATCAGTCCGTCATCCCTTATAAGGCACGATGCCTCCACTTCACGCGTAACACAGCAGATCGCAATTATCATGCTCTGCCTCGTCGCCGTTACCGTATTCTTACTTTTTTTTAATCGAACCCTCGAATATCGAGGATACGGTTTTTATTTCTGGCTCTGTGCCGGTCTCATGTTTGCCAGTGATAGGGCACTACCCACCTATAAACCTTTGAAGATAACATTATGAATTTTTTAACGCCTATGCTAATTGTAAATACATATTGCCACTTTGCAAATGCTTATCACACTTTTAACAGGTTTCACCGAAAGCTTTGTATAGTTTCATCGGTCTTGATAATCATGTTTCTGAACGTCGGATGTGAAAAGGAAAAGCCGGTACCTGGGAGGCTACATTTAGAAATTAACACGCGCAACACACAACCGCTCCGTCAAGCACTCTACGGTTTCAACACCAACATGATGAGCGGCGACTATGGATACCTTGATCCCGACTTCGTCGAATTAACGAAAACACTTGCCCCGAAAACATTACGGTTTCCCGGCGGAACCGTCGGAAACTTTTATCATTGGAAAATTGGCGGCTTTCTTGAGGAGGAAATGGCATCAACCCTCAATCTAAAACTTAATCAACGAAATAAAGGAAATTACGCCAGACTTCAAAGGCGACGAGATGGCAAAATTCTTTTTGACGATTTTATGCAGATGTGCAACACACTGAATATAACGCCAGTTGTCGTCGTGAATCTGTGGACAGGCAGCCCAGAGGAGAGCGCAGCATGGGTTCGTTATGCTAAAGATAAGGGGTACGGCATTACACATTGGGAACTCGGCAACGAGTACTATCTCCCACACTACCTCAACAAATATCCGACCCCTGCTGCCTACATCAAAGAAGCGAAGCAACATGTCACAGCCATGAAAACCGTTAACCCAAATATAAAAGTATCCGTCTGTGCAACACCCATCGCTTTTCATAAAGACGGGTGGTTGGTAAAAACGCAGCAACGCAAATGGGATGAGGCCCTCGCAGCGGATACCAGCTTTTTCGATGCTTACTCCGTCCATGTTTATGCCTACAAAGCCATGAGGAAAAAAGAGATAGAGGAGATGCGAGGTTATCTTATGGGATGGATCCACTTTGCGGTACCAGATGCACTTGAATATTATCAAAAATTATTTCCAAATAAAGAGATGTGGATAACCGAGTGGAACATCGCCAATCCTGCTAACCGTGTCGCAAACACACAACTCCACGCAATGTACGTAGGCGACTTTTTCCTCAAAATGTTAACGATGCCTAACGTCACACAGGCAAACTTTCATGTTATCACTGGCCCCGGCAAAGGATTTCCAGCGTTTTCGCCGGTAACGCCTGTTAACCCTAAGACCTTTTGGAAATATGGCGGGGAACCACAGACAGACTTCGGAAATACGATACGCCGTGCTGTCTATCCCACTTTTCAACTGATTGGCGAAGCATTCGCACAGGCGGATACGCAGTTTACCCTCTCAATCCAAAACCAACCCTCCCTTTCCGGAGCTATAGAATATGCCGGAAAACAGATGTCCGGTATTCAGGCACAAGCTATCGGGGGCGAAGATGCAAAACGCCTCGTCATCCTCGTCAGCAATCGCACAGGTGAAGATCATACACCACAACTCTTCATTGATGGCAAACGCTACAAAAGGGATATCACCTATCGTTACGTTGCCAATGAGAGACTCAACGCAACAAACGGAGGCAACGCCGAAATGGAAGGCTCCGGCAAAATAGAAATCAATATCCAAGAATGGAATGGGAAAGCCACAGAACTCGTCATCCCCAAAAATAGTTTCGGGATAGTAAAAATAATGAAGTAGGTGCTGGATTCCCCAGCGCGTAGCAGCTTAAAAATCAGACGTATTTCGCTTACCGTTCAAATTAAGCGAAAACCACTGCGAAACGTAGTGGAGCAGTGATCAGAGGCCCATAGTTAAAAGGATGATATTTGTTGTAGGCAATAGTCGCAGCGGGACGACGATGATGGGACGCATATTCGGCAAACACCCAAGAGTTTACACTTTTGGCGAACTCCATTTCTTCGGCCAGTTAGCTGCACCCCCTTTTTCATCAAAAACACATACAAAAGAGATAGAGAAACTCGCTTCACAATTATTTTGCGTGCAACGTGAAGGCTACCGCACACACGGCAAGGCACACCGATTCCTAAGTGACGCACAAACGTTTCTAACAGGTTTAACCCGCTATCCAGATACACCGGCTGCGCTTTTTGAAGCCTTTCTACGTCATGAAGCTGCTGAAAACAACCGCATTATACCGTGCGACCAAACCCCACGTAATGTCTTTTACATTGGAGATATCCTTGAACTTTATCCTGAAGCACGGATTATTAACATGATTCGGGACCCACGCGATGTGATGTTATCCCAGAAAAAAAAGTGGAAACGCCGATTCCTCGGTGGAAGTGATATGCCGATAAAAGAGACGCTTCGGGATTGGATGAACTATCATCCAATAACCATCAGCCATATATGGCGGACAGCTGTTAATGCAGCAGATCAATTTGCAAAGCATGAACGGGTTATCTCTGTCTACTTTGAAGAACTCCTTGCATACCCGCAAAAAACCGTCAAATGCCTCTGTGACTTTGTCGGTATTACTTACGTCGATGAGTTGCTCCAAGTCCCGCAAGTCGGTTCTTCTGTCGGCGAGGATCAACCAGAACAACTCGGCATCAACCCGCAGCGAGCACAAAGCTGGCGAAGTGGCACAAATGCGGGTGAACTCAATTCGGCTGAAATCTACCTCAACCAAAAAATAAATGCAGTCCTCATGAAGAAGCATAACTACAGCCCTGTGTCAATACAACCTAATGTCGCGAGTTTGACACTTCATCTATTGAGTTTTCCAGTGAAATTAGGGGGCGCATTCTTCCTTAATCTTGACCGAATGAAAAATATTCGCCAAACCTTAAAAAGACGAATTTTTAAATATTAACAGGACTTACGCATGACGCTCTTTTGTACCACAAACTTCATAGTTTGTGCTACCAGAACGATGTGTTTTCAGATGACGCTCTTTTGTACCACAAACTTCCCAGTTTGTGCTACCAGAACGATGTGTTTTCAGACAAATTTCATCTAACAGAACCACTTACAGGCAAAATTGCGTAAGTCCTGTATGAAGTTTCTTCTCTTAATTAGCACCTCGGAGACATAGCTCGTAATGAAATGGAGAGCGGATATACGGAGCAGCACGTCAAACTTCAAATCTGCCGAACCGAACCGCAAGGAAAGTTAAAAATATGATTGCACAAATTAATCCGAATTACATCAAAACGCGCCCGATGAAGGCAATAACTCGTTTCATTAGTTACGCCTTTTTTGAAGGGCGTCCGGCAACCACAAAAGGTCGCTGGATAAATCCAATCGTCTTTTCTCTTCTAAAAGCAATCACTACCAATAATAGTAAATACAGGACTGTTGAGAAACCGATTTTTATCTTAGGGACTGGACGCAGCGGCACCACAATACTCGGGATTGTCCTCTCTATGCACAGAGAAGTCGGCTATCTCAACGAACCGAAAGCAATATGGCACCTCATCCATCCCCATGAAGACATCATCGGTAACTACGCACAAGATGATGCAAAGTACCGTCTTACCGCCGAGGATACAACAAGCGAAATGTGTCATCGGGCAAGGCAAATGTTTGGTGCCTATTTGACAGCGACCCGTTCAAAACGTCTCGTTGACAAATATCCCGAACTCATTTTCAGAGTGGATTTCGTACGCGCCTTATTCCGCGATGCCCGTTTTGTTTTTCTTGCGCGGAACGGTTGGGACACGTGTCATTCCATCGCAAATTGGTCCCAACGACTCGGTATTCACATTAAGAACGAAAAGCATGACTGGTGGGGGATCGATGACCGTAAATGGAGGCTTTTAGTCGAGCAACTCGTTAAAACAGATCCGGTTTTCTCTGAGGCAGCTGATGAAATTCAGTGTTTTGAAAAACATCTTGACAGGGCAGCCATAGAGTGGATTGTTACCATGCAGGAAGGACTCCGTTTACTGCAAGCATTACCTGATTGCGTTCATCTTGTCCGTTTTGAAGATTTAACAGCAAAACCAGACGAGACGCTCGCCGAGTTAAGCAGTTTCTGTCAACTTTCAGAAGATAACACATTCCGCAAGTACGCGCGACAGACTTTGCAGCCAGTCCCTGCCAGAAAACCGTTTGATATTCATCCGAAAATCGCGCCTATTTTCCATGAAATGATGGAAAAATTAAGGTATAATAGTTACTAAATTTTGGACGTTTTTTGTAGAATAGGCTGTTGGTTTCCTGTTCAGTCTTTAGTTTAGACATTTTTTGTAGAATAGGCTGTTGGTTTCCTGTTCAGTCTTTTATGGTTTACCAAAAAAGGAGTAGAGATGAGGTTACTGATACAATTGACTGTGTTCATGCTTTGTGTATTTATGTCGATAGTTGGATGTGAACAAGCAATGCGGCAACCAATTATGGAGATGGTTACACCGCCACAAGACCCACCAGAGATGGTTACGCCTCCACAAGACCCTTTAGAAATAGATGCTTTAGAAAAAGCCCGAGCAGCAATCGAAAGCGTCAATGAACGACGGACAGAGACATACCAAAAAGCCGAAGAAACAGGCGATTTTTCCATCGTGTTCACTGCCTCTGAGGAAATCTTCAAAAACGAACTCGGTTTCAGAAAGGAACTATGGGTCGATTTGGTGGAGATATATCGCCAGGAAAACATTGGAAATGCTGCCCGGTTGCAAGGACTTGAGAACCTCGAAGATGCTTTTGCTGAAAAAGTACTAAACGACACACTCGGTATGTTTTACTTTACTTACATCAGCACTTTTGACGCGTTAATCGTTGAATATCTCCGCTTATCATTTCAATTCCCTGAAAAGAGCGAAGAGGAACTTCTTGCGCTATTCAGAGAATCTGTGACGGATGAAAAAATAATCGTAATATTTCCTTAGGAAGCATTTATATTATGCAAAAAGTATCAACGCTAAAGTCGAAAGTGCCATCCTCGCTGAAGCGTCCTTTTACGCGGCGTGATTTCCTTTCCACAAGTTTGAAAATAGGTACCGCTGCTTTCACAACCGCGCTGTTGCCTAAAAGTCAAGTTAATGCGAAGAGCCAATACAATGTTTTATTTATTGTTGTTGATGACTTACGTCCGCTACTTGGCTGTTACGGCCATCCAGAGATTCACACGCCCAACATTGATGCTTTAGCCGAGCGCGGGACACTTTTCAACCGTGCCTATTGTCAAACTCCGCTCTGTCATCCCTCACGAACATCAATGTTGACCGGGCTGCGCCCCGAAACAACAGGCGTGTCTTCTAATACTGTAAATTTTCGGGACAATCTGCCCGGTGCCGTGACACTTCCACAATACTTTAAAGAATCCGGTTATCATACGCGGTCTATTGGGAAAATCGAACACAACGCCTTAGCACGAGATGATGCCTATTCATGGAGTGTTCCATCGTGGGTACCCTTGTGGTTCTCCACTGACCCTGCACTTATTCCAGTTTGGCAAGCATTTGATGTTGAAGATAACGATCTGCCAGATGGTAAAATTGCTGAACAAGCGAGCGCCGTTTTGACAGAACTTCAACACACCCCATTTTTTCTTGCAGTCGGATTTGAGAAACCACACCTGCCCCTCCAAGCACCGAAGAAGTATTATGAACTCTATACACAACAAGACTTCTCTCTGCCTCCGACTTCGGTGCTTCCCACTGGCACACCGACGATTGCGAACAACAAATTAGACGGACTCCGAGAATATAAAGATATCCCAAATGAGGGACCCCTATCAGAGACGAAAATATTAGAATTAATTCGAGCGTACGCGGCATCAACAAGCTACATGGATGCACAAGTGGGGCGTGTACTCCAGCAACTGGATACCCTGGGGCTTTCCGAAAATACTGTCGTCGTTTTTGTAGGAGACCACGGGTTCCATCTTGGAGAACATGGGACATGGCGCAAGAATACGCTTTTTGAAGTCGCTCTCCGTTCCCCTATGATCATCAGTGTTCCTAGACAACAACCAAACCGAACTGAGGTACTTGCAGAACTCGTCGATATCTATCCAACACTATGTGATACCTGCCGATTGCCCATACCTTCAGAATTAGAAGGCCTGAGCCTGACCCCGATCATTGAAGAACCGACGCGCCCATGGAAAACGGCTACCTTTAGTCAACTCAAGCGAGCAGGCAAACGCGGACAATCTATGCGAACAACACAATACCGATACACCGAGTGGGGCAACAACGGCAGATGGGGACGTGAACTCTACGATTACGATGCTGATCCCAATGAAACCATCAATATTGTAGACTTACCAGAAAACACGGAACTCGTTGCCCATCTCAGCGAACAACTCCACGAGGGATGGCAAGCAGCGCTGCCAGATATTCAAGAACGAATCTCTCTTCCACAAATATTACCGTGGGACATAAATAACGATGGTATTGTTGATATCCAAGACCTGCTCTTGGTTTCAAACAACTTTGAAGTAGAGACTCCGCAACATCCGAAAGCGGATGTGAACAAAGATGGTAGAATTGATATTATCGACTTGTTGCTGGTGGCTGCACATTTCGGTGAATGTGGCGATCCCGCTTCCCCGCAGACATCTCCCAATATTCGTCCAGAGCATCTTAGATTAATGGATGAGTGGCTCATTAAAGCACGCTTATCTGATGATGGTTCTGACGTTTTCCGACATGGTATTGAAACTTTAGAACATCTAATCAATACAGCGATACCTACGCAAACGGTGCTCTTGCCGAACTATCCGAATCCTTTCAATCCTGAGACGTGGATACCTTATGACTTAGCAGAAGACGCGGATGTCCATATTGATATTTATAATCTCAAAGGCGAATCTGTTCGGCATCTATCCCTGGGCTTCCAAACAACCGGGACCTATCGTACACAATCTCGTGCCGCGTATTGGGATGGACGCAACAGTGTTGGAGAACCTGTGGCGAGCGGTGTCCATTTTTACACAATTCAAGCAGGGCAGTTCAAAGCCACACGCCAAATGGTAATTCTCAAATAGATCTTTCTCGGAGGGCAATAGATGGCAAAAACAAGTATTGGCGACAGTAATTTCTCACGTTCCTTTACCCGTAGAGACTTCCTCTCCACCACTTTAAAAGTCGGGGCTGCAGCAACGTTTACAACAGGGTTGTTACCAAATCTTAGAGCAAAACCAGCCGGACGCTATAATGTGATTTTTATCATCGCAGATGATTTACGTCCTTTGCTGGGGTGCTATGGTCACTCTGAAATGCATACACCGAACATTGATGCCCTGGCTGCGCGCGGAACACTTTTCAACCGCGCTTACTGTCAGTATCCACTCTGTAATCCATCTCGCGTTTCAATGATGACTGGCCTGCGACCGGAGACAACTACGGTATATGGTAATACCAGAGGGTGGCGTGAGGCACTGCCGGAAACTGTGACATTACCACAACATTTCAAAATCCACGGCTATCATACACGCTCCGTTGGTAAAATTGCACACGCCGCCACATGGGATGATGCACTCTCTTGGAGTGCTCCAATTTGGAGCCAGCGTTGGACAATTGATAAAGCAACAACACCTTCTTCGCAAATCCTTGATGTCCCAGATGATGAACTAAAGGATGGTAAAATCGCAAACGCATCTATTGAAATTCTAACCCAGATTAAAGACCAGCAATTTTTCCTTGCCATCGGTTTTCATAAACCGCATCTCCCTTACAACGCACCTCGAAAATATTACGATTTATATGATATTGAAACCTTCACAGATGTTTCACCTATGATACCACACCCCTTGAATGATGTCAGAGCCTATGCAGATATTCCTAAAGGGAATGCTCCAATTTCTGAAGAGAAGACGTTGGAGTTAATGCACGGATATGCCGCATCAACGAGCTACATGGACGCTCAACTTGGACGCGTCTTGGAGCAACTGGAGACACTCGGGTTAACTGAAAATACTGTTATCGCTTTCTGCGGAGACCATGGATTCCATCTTGGAGAGCATAGTACATGGCGAAAGAATACACTCTTTGAGGTATCTCTCCGTTCACCTTTGATTATCAGTGTTCCAGGGCAACAGCCTAACCAAACCGATGCACTCTCGGAATTGGTAGACATCTACCCGACACTCTGTGATGCATGTCAGCTGCCCGTCCCATCAGAATTAGAAGGCTTGAGTCTGACGCCAGTCATTGAACAACCGGCGCGGCCCTGGAAAACTGCTGCCTTTAGTCAACTTAGTGGCGGGACTACAAAGAAATGCTCCATCCGTACGGATCAATACCGATACACCGAATCGGAGCGTCATAGAGAACTTTACGACTACTATGCTGACCCAGATGAAACCGTCAATATAGCGCATCTCTCAGAAAATAGAAAACTCGTCGCGCATCTTAGGGAGCAACTTCACGCCGGTTGGCAAGCAGCACTGCCTAACGTTTCGCAACAAATTCCACCACTACAAACATTACCTTGGGATATAAACAACGATGGTGTTGTTGATATCCAAGACATGCTCTTGGTTTCAAACAGTTTCGGAACCGACGATCCAATGTATCCTAAAGCTGATGTGAACAAGGATGGCAGCATTGACATCATTGATCTGCTTCTCGTTGCCACCCATTTCGGGGAATCCAGTAATCCGGCAGCACCGTCAATTGTTACGACTCTTCTGCCTAAACATACTGCTCTTCTTGATGAATGGCTTACTGAGGCACGCTTAGTAGATGATGGCTCCGATGTTTTTCGAGATGGAATCGCTACCTTAGAACACCTTATCAACACAACAGTACCCCCAGAAACAATCCTCTTGCCTAACTATCCGAATCCATTCAACCCTGAGACCTGGATACCTTACGATTTAGCAGAAGACGCGGATGTCCATATTCACATCTACAACCTCAAAGGCGAATCTATTCGGCAGTTATCTATCGGTTTCAAAGCAGCCGGCACCTATCGCACACAATCTCGTGCTGCATATTGGGATGGTCGAAACAGTGTTGGAGAACCTGTGGCGAGCGGAATCTACTTCTACACATTTCAGGCGGGACAACTCAAAGCCACACGCCAAATGGTAATTTTCAAATAGGAAAGAAAACAAAATATGAGAGCTTTACGGAACCTGTTAATTTTTTTCATGACAATATTGATACTCATTTGTCCATTGGCAAACGCCAATTCACTCATCAATGTTCCGCTTAATCCGAACCTGTCTGACTTTAATCGTGAAACCTATCGTTTTATTCATCGTTTACTTAATAAACGAGTTATACCCGGTATACGGCGCGGTTCGTTACCACTCACCCGAAAGCAAGTCGTATCTTATCTCCTCAAAGCACACCAGAAACAGAAAAACGGCGAAATCGAATTGACCCCTATCGATCAAGAACGGTTAAATGCTTTGTTAGCATTTTACCGTGAAGCACGAGAACTTCCGAAAACAACTCTGAAGAATGACAGTCGGACAACACCTGAAAGCCGGTCTGATGGACGATTGCACGTCATGACAATCGCAGGTGAAAACTATCGTTTCTCTTTTGATATGAGAGCCTCACAACAGGCGATCACGCACCTCGTCGATAATCTGTCCGACAAACAACCCGTTGAAGGGAACATGTTTGTTACCACCATCTATCCACACCTTTATGGACAAGTGGCGGAAACATTCGCTTTTACAACCGATATAGCACACAGATTTGTATACGGTGAAATCTTTGATGATCTCTTTCCTGATGAAACAAAAATTAGGCAATTGGAAGGAGACCTCAAAAACCGGACTGCCATTAACGGTTATATGAAATTTGAGCTACCCTGGTTTGAGATGCAGCTCGGACAAGAGACACTCCAGTGGGGACCCGGTTATCACGATAGCCTACTCATCTCTAAAAATCCGCTTGCCATGGACATGATCAAATTGCAAGCCACCTACGAACCCGTTACCTTTACCGCATTTACCGGTATATTAGAAGATATGGATGAGGACATCAATGATAAGTATATTTCCGGACATCGGGTAGAGGGGTATTTCTGGAACAGATTCGGCTTTGGACTCTCTGAAGTCGTCGTTTACGGCAACCGTTTTGAACCGGGTTATCTCAATCCTGTCAATATATACCTGATTAACGAGCAACCGATTTCTCGGGCAGATGGACGCGTCCCCGGCAGCGGCGATAATGTTATGATAAGCGTTGATATGCGACTGCGTCCCGTAGACAACTTTGAGGTTTATGGGGAACTCATGGTTGATGATGGCAATCCTGCCGTTAGCTTCAAGCATTGGGATACCAAATTCGGCATCTTAGGCGGGATATACCTAACAGACCCCTTTGGCATCAAAGATACAGATTTCCAGGCAGAGTACGCCTTTATCAACCAATACGCATATACGCACGTAAACCCAGTGAACGTTTACAAACACTTTACCACACCTATCGGACATAAGATCGGCTCTGACGCTGACAAGCTTTGGTTAGAACTACGACGGCGATGGACAGACAAGCTTGAGACTGTTTTCGGTTATGAGTTAGAACGGCACGGGACAGGCAATATTGACAAAGCACACCCGCCTGACGCACCAAAAGATGACGTATGGACACCCCTATCCGGGATTACGCAAAGCGAACATCGTCTCTCAATTGGGGCGAACTGGGTCGTTATAGGACGTTATTCAATCTATGTGGAGTGGGCACGCGTATGGAGACAGAACTTAGGAAATCGCCCGGATGTATACGAAAACGCAAACGAAATCGAAGCCAAATTCCTCTCTCGAATTCCATGGTAAAAAGACGATAAAAAATGAAGATTTGTGCCTCTCTAATCATCAAACATTGTAAAGTATCCCTTCTACGTACCGGGCACGCAAAACAAATTGGACTTTTACGGCTAAAACGGGTATAATATATAGGTAGAACCCAGTCTAAAACAGAGACGAGTTGTCCTTGAATAGAACAAATCAATCTTTCTAACAAGACTTACGCATGCTGCTCTTTTGTAGCATAAACTGTTGGTTTGGGTTTCCCCAGAACGCTGTGTTTACCAAAAAATCTCATCTCACAGAACAGACTACAGTCAGATTTGCGTAAGTACTATCTTTCTAATTTATCTTGCGGTCAACCAGAGCGTTCTGTAAAAAAAATCTGGCGTGCCCGTCCGGTTTTAGCCAGAGCACATAGCTTGAAACGAAGTGGAAAGCGGATATACGGAAGAGAACATGGATTTACAAATGCACCTTTCCGAACCGCAAGGAAAACTAGGAAAATGAGAATTCGGGTACTGGGTATACGCGGGCTTCCCGCCACTTATAGTGGATTAGAAACGATCATGGGAGAACTTGCCCCTCGCTGGGTTGATGCCGGACATGAAGTCATCGTTTATTGCCGAAAAGCACTTTTTAAAGAGAGACCCACAGAATGGAAAGGCATCAAACTCGTGTACTTACCAAGCATAGAGCATAAGATCCTTAGCACTCTCAGCCATAGTTTCCTCGCAACAGTACACGCTTCAGTTACCCCATCCGATGTCATTCTGACATGGAATGCTGGCAACGGACCTTTTGGATGGTTCTTCCGCATCGCCGGTAAGACCGCTGTTATCAATGTTGATGGAATGGAGTGGCTCCGACCGAAGTGGAAAGGGCTCGGAGCCGTTTATTTTAAGTGGGCTGCAAAGATGGCAACCGCAGCCTTCCCGATTGTCATTACCGATGCCTCCGAAATGAAACGCTTATACCTTGAAGAATTGGGAGCAGAAACAACCTATATCGCTTACGGCGCTAATATCGAGCCTTCAGAACATCCAGAAGTCTTGGACAATTATGGGCTCGAATCTCGGAACTATTATCTTATCGCCAGCAGACTCGTGCCTGATAACAATGCCGACCTCATTTTAGAAGCCTTCGTCGCATCAAACAGTCAGAAGCAACTCGCTATCGCAGGCGGTGCTGATTACAAAGGGAACAAACGTGAAAACGAATTTTTGAGAAAATTAAAAAATATTGCCAACGAGAAAGTCAAATTTCTCGGACATATTGACAATTCTGAACATATTAAAGAACTTCACCATCACTGTTTCGCCTACGTCCACGGACATCAATTCGGGGGCATTAATCCCTCGATCCTGAAAGCATTAGGGTTTTCTAATTGCATTCTCGCACTCAATACCCCATTTAACGATGAGGTCTTAGAGAGCGGACACTATGGCGTGCTTTTCGATAAAAACGTCGCATCGCTAACACAGAAGATGCAGATGTTGGAACAAAACGCGGAGATGGTCGAAGATTTCCGGCGACGCGCGCCAGAACAGATCCGAAACCGATTCAATTGGGATATGATCGCACAGCAATACCTTGATGTTTTTCAGAAACTCCAATAGAACTTATGACGTTTACAATGGTAAATGCTGTGTAACCCTACGTCCAAAATTGGAGCACAATTAAAGGAATTAACCATGCCATTCCTATCAAGAAGCATAAATCAGATAGGAAAAGATGTAAGCAAGACAGGCGCGCATCGCGATGAAAGTCTAACGGCAAGCTTTGACTTGCAAACTTCAATAAAAACACAGAAAACAGGAACTCTCGTGGAACGACTCTCCTCTTTCTACGCAAAGCGTGGCAAACATCTCTTTGATACTGTCGCTGCATTTTTCCTTATCCTTATTTTTTCACCCCTGATGGTAGCGATCGCTATCCTTATTAAAATTACCTCGCGCGGTTCTGTCTTTTTCTCACATAAACGCGTCGGATTAAACAACCAACTGTTTGTCATACACAAATTTCGCAGCCTCCATGTCGATACGCCGACCTATTCTGAGAAACCCGATTCCACAGAAGATAGACGTATCACATCCTTCGGCAAATGGCTCCGTAAAACAAGCTTAGATGAATTGCCGCAACTCTTCAATGTCCTGAAAGGCGAAATGAGCCTCGTAGGTCCAAGACCAGAGATGCCGTTCCTCGCTAAGGATTATGAAACGTCGGAAAATCAACGTCACCTCGTTCGACCCGGAATGACCGGACTCTGGCAGCTCAGTCCCCGTAGACGCGGAACAATCCGAGAAGGGATCCCTGTTGATTTGGAGTACATCGAAAACTTATCGTTCTGGAACGACTTCAAAATACTCCTCCGCACCTTCAAAGTCTTTTGGGATAATAACACTTACTAAGGCGATGAAATTAACGTTTGGAAATTTCAGTAAAATTCTGCGCTGCGGCTTCCAACTGAAGTGTCCGCGGTGCGGTGAAGGCGCGCTGTTTCAAACAACTTTTACAATGTTTAGCCACTGTACGACATGTAATTTGAAGTTTGAACGCGAGTCAGGCTATTTCATCGGCGCCATGTACCTCAACTACGGCGCAACTGTCCTCATCGCTTTTCCAGGCTATTTCTTCTTTGAAACCTTCACAGCGATCCCTTTCCTCGTCAATATAGGGGGCTGGACCCTCTTTTCCGCTGTATTCCCGGTTATCTTCTATCGCTATTCAAAGAGTCTATGGCTCAACTTCGATTATATTTTTTCATCTTAGTTACGGTGACTGCGAAAACGGAAAATCGGAGTGAACCCAATAGTAAAAATCACCTCGTGAAAATCTGCCCCCGCATATATGAACCAGCATCAGAAACGAGGAACGTCAGAACCCGTGCCACACCTGCCGGATCGCCGAGTGAATTGCGGGCACTTGCAACAGCAGCAGCCGGATCTTGTCCACTACGCTTCGCCGATTCCGCAATCTGACCGAGTTTAAGTGGCGTAGCCAGTCCGCCAGGACAGATGGTATGCATACGGATATTCATTGATGAGACTTGGTTCTCCACTGTCATGACGAGTCCATTAACCCCACCCTTGCTCGAAGCGTAGGCCACTGAGGAACTTCCGCCACGGACCCCAGCCCCTGAGGCGATACACAGAATAACGCCACCACCACCTTTTTGCATGATCGGAACAGCATATTTAAGTGCCAAAAAAGTACCTTTCAGGTTTATGTCAATAACCGTATCAAAGGTCGCCGCTTCAAAATCGTCAATACGGACGCTCGGCCCGAGCAGGACACCCGCTGCAGTTACCAAAATATCAATACCACCAAATTCGGCGTTAGCGGTCTCCATCAAATCTCCTACTTCGGATTCGATAGTGACATCTGTGCGTTGAAATTTGGCAACGCCACCATTTTCAGCAATCGCATTGAGCGTTTTCTGGGCATCTGCTTCATTAATATCACCGAAGACAACTTTCGCACCCGCTTTAGCGTATTCGATCGCCGTTGCTGCACCAATCCCTGTCGCTGCACCAGTGATTACAGCTACTTTGTTATCAAGTCGAACATCCATATTATTCGCTCCTTATTCCGTTGAGAAGGGATCCTTGAGACGCTATGCCTATATGTTCAATAACACAAGTTGCTACTTACAAAATTTTAGACAGGTAGACCCCATTTTTCACTGAAACCCGTTGATTATCCGAGGGGTTTTTGCTTGGGTATTTCTGCAGATTTCTTAAGCAGAAACCGCAGATGCGACGTGCATCATGCTACAACGGTAGCCACTTGCGTTATTCGATACGGAAAATTATAAGCGGAATGCCGTGATAGTGCAAGCCTTTTTGCCGCAGCACCGAAAAGAAGTACAGATGCGCAACACGTCGGAGAGAAGATATATGGAATTACTCGAATTGAAATTGAAAACGATACGGGATACGGAGGCGTTGGCTGACAACAACTTTTCCCTGCTTCGCTGGCACGAACTGGGACGCTTTAAGTGCCGAAATCGCTGCTTCTTCACACCCCAAGCCACTCACTTCAACGACTTTGACGACTTCGATATTTCTCGCTATGCCGTCTACACCTATTGTTGCTTCAAGAACAACGATCCCCTGCTTATGTGCGAGACGAGCGGATTCCGGATATATCGGATCGACTTTTCGAGAAAACCGAGCGTTTTCGATCGGTTCATTGAAAAGTCCTGGAACTGATGGCAGTTCTGCAGCTTGCGCACCCGCGATAACAGGCGGTGTAGAAATCCACTCAGGACGGGGCATACGGCTCGGTGTAAAACCAACCGATTGTGAGATGTCACTTCTCAGGCGAACCGGTAAATGGGACTGAGGCGGCTGCTTATCTGTGATACCGGTTCCCGTTAACGCTAACTGATGCGTCGTAGAGACTGAGAGCGTATCAACAACGAATTGCAGATCGTTTTGTGGAACGTGGGGGACTTCCGTTGGGGTCTGCACACGCGAGGATTGTAGGTGCAGTTTTTCTGGCTGCGTCGGTTCAAGTAGTTCAATCCGACGCGGTGTTCTGGCTATTTTTTTCCGAGCTTTAGGAGTTTGTATTGAGACAAACTCCGCGACAATCGCATCGCCATATTTGTCCGGTGTTCCAACAATAGACAACGATACTATTCCGACGCCTATCAGATGAAGGCAGATCGATAAAAAGACAGATTTGTTCAGAAATTGGATAGCGTTGTTCATAATTTAAACACCCATCTACGAATTTTACATCGGTAAGCGGTCTAAAACCCAGTAACAGTGTTCCCTTTAATCTAAAACGTGTGTTACATTAAATATATTGTAGCAAGATTCATGCCAATCTTTCGCGATGTCCACATATTTTTTATAACGGTGCGAAAAAATTTGCAATTTTCCAGTATTAATGATAGAATTTCATAATGAATGGTTGAATTCGCTCATAATTTGAATCAGGAGGAACATCCCATGGAAGTGAGAATTGAATATTGCACCTCTTGAAACTATGAACCACGGGCAGCCAGTTTGGCAGATGCCTTAAAAGAGAAGTATGGTGCAGAAGTTAAAAACGTTGATCTCGTTCCGGGCAGTGGTGGGGCTTTTGAAGTCTCCTTAAACGGTACACTGCTCTACTCGAAGTTAGAAACTCGGCAGTTTCCAACAACAGAGCAGATCACAGCTGCAATAGACGCAGCGTAGTTTGGAAAACGTTTTTGAGATAGCGGAGGCTGCTATTGCATTGCCTCCGTTTTTCTCTTTAAACGTGAAAATGTGGAATATTACTCGACGGCGACGACAGCGATCTTCCATTGATCTGCCTGCTGGATAAGTATTTCTGGATTCATAACGAAGGTACGACGGGCTTCTACTGCCAACACACCCGCTTTAACTTGATGCAACGCCGATAGCGTCTGTTGTCCTACAGTCGGGACATCAACCCGAAAATCGTGATTCGCAGCGGCGGCTTTCGCAACAACGCTTCCCTTCCTTCCAAGGTTACCACCTCTCTTAATCGTCGCATCTGTTCCCTCAATCGCTTCAACAGCAAGGACAATCTGATTTTTGACAACGACAGTCTGTCCAATATCCATATTCGCCATCTGACGCGCAGTAACGATACCGAGTTCAATGTCTTTCCATTGACTTTCGGTCGGTTGTCGCTTTGTTAAGACACCTGGATGAGGAAGCAGGTCTTGAAGATACCGATCTTGCGAGAGGATAGTGAGTCCAGTGGATTCGAGGTAGTTGAGGGCTGCATTGACAATTGCAGCAGGTTTTTCACGCCGGTTTTGAACTAAAATTTTTATGGTGGTCGTGTCAATTTGGAATGGACGGAGTAGAATATTTTTTTCTACCTTACCGATAATTACAACCTCTTCTACACCAGAAGCGAGGAGTGTTCGAGCGATCTTTTGAATCTGTCCAACGCCATAAGTATGTACTTCGTGTGCGATGCCACCAAAACGTTCTACGTCAGACTTTGTAATTTGGATAACAACGGGTTCGCGGGCATCAGCGACAGCGGCACGTACCAGTAACACCGGCAGCTCACCTGACCCAGCAATAATACCTAATTTTTTCACCGCTTCCGCTCCAAATATCGTTTATAGGGTAGCGAATCTTTCGACACCGAATCCGAAAAGAAATATTAACCACTCTGGATGCGATTAGGTTGACTGAATCCGATACCGCGTTTAGAGGTTGCAATGAATTCGAGGAGATATTTGACTTCGGGGGTCATTTCGAGCTCTTCCTTAACTCTGGCGACAGCATGTTTGAGGGGTAACCCTGAGCGGAACAGAATTCGGAACGCCTTTTTTAACGCTGCAAGTGCTTCAGTCGTCAGCTGCGACAGAGGATTGATCTGCGATGTTCGGATACCAATACGATTAAGGTCTCGAACTCGCGCCGGTTGACCTGCCGACAACGCAAACGGCGGGATATCTTGGACAATTTTTGAGAACCCGCCAGCCATCGCCATTTTGCCGACACGCACATATTGATGGAGCGCAGCATGCGCACCCAGTCGGACATCGTCTTCAATCACAACATGGCCCGCAAGTGAGACAAAGTTCGCCATGATCGTTCTATTACCGACGATACTATCATGGGCGATATTGACCCAATTCATCAGCAGATTATTGTCCCCTACGATAGTCGCACCTTCTTCAAATGTTGATCTTGAGATAGAAACGTACTCTCGTAAAATATTGCGATTTCCGATTTTTACATAACTCCGCCAGCCTCCGTACTTCAAGTCTTTAGATTCGTTACCAATGGTTGCGCCGAAGAAAATCTTGCATTCTTCACCGATGACTGTCCATTTTTCAATTTGAACATGCGGACCTATCACAGTGCCCCGACCAATATGAACGTCTTCAGCAATAAGACTATAAGGTCCGACCTTGACATCCTCTTCCAGTGTTGCGTTTGGAGAGACGATAGCCGTCGGATGAATGTTCGTTTCTAACATAGATGCCTCTCTCTAATCCTGAAAATCCCGCCAGTAATCTTTTCCTTAAAAGCACACTGCCATTTAGACAGATGCCAATACGATTGACAATTCCGCTTCTGTGGCGAGTTCGTCTCCAACATAAACACGCCCTTCGATACGTGCGAGTCTGCTCCGTAGTTGGGCAACCTCTATTTCCAATCGAAGTTGATCCCCAGGGATGACGGCGCGTCGGAAAGTCGCCTTGCTTATGGAACGGAAATAACCGAGTTCTCCCTCTTTACCGATATCCCGAAGCACAAGCCAAGCGGCGAGTTGTGCTAACGCTTCAATTTGTAGGACACCCGGCATGACTGGACGCGTCGGAAAATGTCCCTCAAAAATGGGTTCGTTATAAGTCACATTCTTGATACCAACTGCTCGCTTCTTACTCTCATATTCAATAACTCTATCAACCATGCACATCGGATGTCGGTGCGGTAACACTTCATAGATGTCCATAACTTCAATAGGTTCTTGGACAGGCGAGCGTTCGAGGTGCCCCGCTGCAGCGAGTGCTTGCACAAACTCGGCGTGGAACGTATGACCCGTTCGCATTGCGATAACATGCGCCTTCGGTAGATATCCTGCCAAATAGAGATCACCAATCAGGTCCAAGATTTTGTGTCGTACAAATTCATCATCAAATCGGAGGGGCGTGCTCGGTTCACCTGCTGCATCAATAACAAGGACGTTATCATAACTCGCGCCTTTCCCGATCCCGAGAGCCTTCAGGGCTTCGATCTCATTCTCGAAACAGAAACTCCTTGCCGGCGCGATGTCGCTGGCATACAATTCCGGCGTTATTTTCAATGTTGCTATTTGCGGTGTCGTTTGTGGGTGCGCGTAAACGAATGTCACCTCTAAAACATCAGCAGGCAGTAAAACAAGTTGTCTATCTCCTGATGAGAGTGAAAACGGTTCCGTTACCTCAATTACATGTCGCGGTGCGTCTTGCGAAACAAGACCTACCGTTTGAATATTTTCGACATACGGTAGGGCGCTCCCATCAAGTCCAGGCGGTTCTGGAGCATCTAATTCCACTATGACGTTATCGACACCGAGTCCGCCGAAAGCGGAAAGGACATGTTCAACACTACTAACCGTTGTGTCGCCACTACGTAAACTGGTGCATCGTGGTAAAATGTCCGCCCAATTCTCTGGGGAGACTTTCACTTCGGGAATGCCACCTATATCTACACGTCGAAAGATAATCCCCGAATCTTCAGGTGCCGGTTTCAAGGTTAATGTCACAGGTTGTCCTAACATTAACCCGGTTCCAGTCATTGTGATCTCGTTTTGAATTGTTCGCTGTGAATCTGCCTTTGCCATTCGTTTTTTAAATTTTCCTTGCAGTTAATCAGAGGGGTTTGCTGTTTCAATGTCCCTCTCTTAAACCTCTTCCACAACGTTTCAGAGGCATTTTTTGTATTAATTTCGGATTAATCGGTTATCGGAGAAATCGTTATGAGAGAAAGGCGTTCGCGCCAGAGGCATCTCTTGGCTAAAAGCCGCCTGCTATCTTGAGGCACGCCGGATCTTTCGTATCATCCTATTATGTTCTGAAAGCGTCTTTGAAAAGTGGTGTTTCCCCTCACCTATCGCTACAAAATAGAAATAGTCTGTTTTTTCGGGACGCAATGCCGCTTTGATTGAATCAATGCCAGGACTGGCAATAGGCCCCGGTGGCAATCCCCGATGTCTGTATGTATTATACGGTGAATCCACGCGTAAATCCGTTTTCGTTAGGAGCCGTTTTGGATTCCCTAAAGCGTATAACACAGTCGGATCCGCTTGAAGTCGCCACTTCTTCTTAAGTCGATTGTGGAAAACGCTTGCGATCCGAGGACGTTCCGATTTAACTTGTGCCTCTTTCTCAATCACGGAGGCAAGCGTCACGACTTCGTGCTGTGTCATCCCTAAATTTCGCGCCTCCTCGTTAAAGGTTTCAGTCCAACGCTCTTTAAACGCTTTGAGCATCATCTCAACTGCCTGCTCAGCCGTTGTCCTTTTCGCGAACTTATACGTGTTTGGGAACAGGTACCCCTCTACGGATTTGCCTTGAAGTCCGAACCTCTCCAACAGGCACTCCGATTCGGCGGCTTCCCGAAACGCCTCAGCTGTACCGTATCCTGTCGTTTCCCAAAGTTCTGCGATAGCGGATACCGTTAAACCCTCCGGAACTGTCCAACGAACTAAATTAACCTGTCCCTCTTCAAGTTCATCAACGATGTGCCACAATGCCATGTTGCGTCGCAACGTATAAGTTCCGGCACGCAAGCGTTTACCGGTACCTCTGTGTTTAACAATTAAACGGAAGGCATATTCACTCCGAATCAAGTTTTGCGCGACAAGCCGCTTCGCAATCGTCTGGGAACTGCTTCCAACCGGCACCTCAAAATTGACTTTCTCTTTTGAAGAAGTCGGCGGTAACACTAAGAACATCGCAACCGACACGGCAATGAGGCAGAATACACCAATACCACAGAATGCCAAGAGACCTATTTTAATGACTCGTCTTTTTTGTTTTGACCTCATACGCTTTAATAACGGTTATTGCTGGAACACTAATTGTAACATTTTCACAGGCTAACGCAAATCAGCACCTATTGATCAGTAGATGCTATTGATGCCGTCTCCTTGTTCTGGTTCAAATAGTCCGTAAGAATGATAACCGCTGCAACCTCGTCAATGAGCTCTTTCTGTTCTTTTGTGTCTTTGTTAAGATCCCTTAAAAGCTCTTCTGCCTCAGCGGTTGTAAAACGTTCGTCTTGGAATTCGATCGGGATATCAATGACATGTGCCAAACGTTTTGCGAACTTCTGAATCTTTTCCGCTTGGGGACCAATGGAACCATCCAGCGAAATGGGTAACCCAATGATAACGCGTTCTACTTTATGGATAGAGACGAGGTCTGAAATAGCAATCAGGTCAACTTTCCTGTTTTTTCGGGTGAGCGTACATAACGGATGGGCTGCAACGCCGAGTTCATCACTGAGTGCAACACCGATTCTTATATCGCCGATATCTAATCCGAGTAAAACTTCCATAACGGCTCCCTGTTTTAATACGTTTTGCGATTCACTTTAAAATTTTACACGAAAAACTGCGTGGAGTCAAGGAAAATCTTATGAAGGCAAAAATTCCGATAGATGCTTGATAAATTGTCCGTGGGTGTGCTATAATTTGGCTAAAAAAATAGCAGAAAGGGGCAAGCGGTAGCAAAACTGGGATAGACAATCCCCGTCTGTCATAAAAAACGGATGCCGATTACATATCGTCTATCCAACCTATAGCCGGATCACAAGTATGTCCACACATCAACTCTATTATGGTGATAACCTCATGATTCTTCAGGAATATGTTCCTGATGAGAGTATCAACCTGATTTATATTGATCCACCGTTTAATACAGGAAAATACCAGCAACGCACAGAGATTGAGGTCGAACGGGATACCCAAGGCGACCGTGTCGGTTTCCAAGGTAAGACATACCGAACCCGAAAAGGCAAAACTACGCATTACGCCGATAAATTTGAGAGTTCAGATGCTTACTTACAATTCTTGCGTCCGCGTTTTGAAGAGGCGTATCGAGTGCTGCATCCACACGGTAGTTTCTTCCTCCATATTGATTACCGCGAGGTGCATTATTGTAAGGTGATGCTGGATGAAATCTTTGGGCGTGAATCGTTTATGAATGAAATTATCTGGGCTTACGATTATGGTGGCAGACCCAAGTCGCGCTGGCCCGCTAAGCACGATAATATCTTATGGTACGCTAAAAATCCGAAGCACTATACTTTCAATTTCGATGAGATGGATAGGATTCCGTATATGGCACCCGGTTTAGTCGGTAAAGCGAAAGCAGCACGAGGCAAAACACCAACTGATGTCTGGTGGCATACTATCGTCAGCACCAACGGTAGCGAAAAGACAGGCTATCCGACGCAGAAGCCGCTCGGTGTTCTGAATCGTATCGTTAAAGTACATTCGTCCCCAGAAGATATACTCTTGGACTTTTTTGCCGGTAGCGGCACATTCGGCGAAGTTGCCGCGCTACACAACTGTTCCTCGATTTTAGTTGACAACAACATTCCGGCAATCAAATGTATCATGCATAGGTTGGCATTTTACGGTGTTGAACTCGTTAATGCCGATTACACGGCACTGCGGACACACGAAGTAGAATAGATATCCTTAGTTCTGGATTTCACACAAAAACGAGCCGCCTTTTTGGACTATCTTTTTTCAGGATAGATGTTTCTAACAGATGTGGTAAAACGGTTCACTTAATTTTCGTCGCACGGTTCATCAAATAGACAGTGGAGGGGGACACAGTGAAAGGATTTAGAGAGATTTCAGAACAGATTCGAGACGGCATAACCCGATTTATAGAAGCAGGAGACGATACCGAATCCGCTCTTGATAAAACCATCCTTGATATGAAAGAGCGGCTCGCCAAAGCAAAAGACCTCGTCGCTACAGCAATCGCAGAAGAACAACGACTTAAACGCACCTATCAAGAGGCTATGGATTCCGCCGAAATATGGGGTAAAAGAGCAGATGCTGCTTCGCAAGCGGAGGACCTTGAGCGGGCGAGTGATGCACGAGAACGTCAGCAACAACATCTATCACGCGCAGACCACTATGAACGTCAGATTAATGTCCAAAAGGAGATTGTTGATCGTCTCAAAACTGCGCTCCACGATTTTTATCAACGGTTCCGAGACGCAGTGAAACGCGCGGAGACCCTCTGTTATCGTCAGAAACAGACAGAAACGCGCGCAAAACTCTATAAATTGTTGTTTGATGAAATAGACAACGACATATCTAAAGCCTTTGAACAAGCGGAGCAGAAGTTGAAAGCAACAGAAGTTGAAGTGGATGTTTGGGAACGAAAGAGTCGCAGCACAACGCCTAAACCGGAAACGACAGCAGACAAAACCGACTTGGACGAAGCACTTGCAAACCTCAAAAATGACATCTTAGGCAGTCGTGGAAATGATTAACCTCTCGGAGTTGACAAAATACTTTGGTAAGTTATGTGCCGTTGATGCGCTCACGTTGGACATAGATGCAGGTGAGATATTTGGGTTTCTCGGACCCAATGGCGCGGGAAAAACAACAACCATCAATATGCTTACAGGCTTGCTCCGTCCGACATCCGGCACGGCAACGCTCGCCGGATACGACATTCAGAAACAGAGCCTGCAAGCAAAGGCTATTCTTGGACTGATGCCGGATACCCCGCAGCTCTATGAAGCGTTGACGGGGCGGCAATTTGTCCGTATGATTGCCGATCTATATGAAGTGCCACCGAAACAAGCCGAAAATGAGATGGATATCCTACTTGGACTACTTGAACTTACCGATGCCGCAGATGACCAGATTAAAGGATATTCCTACGGTATGCAGAAAAAGATTCTGCTTATCTCGCTCCTCGTACATCATCCGAAGATACTCTTCCTTGATGAACCTACCAGCGGCTTGGATCCGAGAAGTGCACGCACCGTCCGAGAAATCTTGCGTGAACGTTGTGAACAGGGATGTACTGTCTTCATGACAACACATATCCTCGAAATCGCCGAACGGATATGCGACCGCGTCGGTATTATTAGTAAGGGACGACTTATCGCTGTCGGAACGCTCACGGAACTACAGCAGAGAAAGCGTGAAAGCCATGCAGACCCCACAGATGATAACCCGCAGCAGACCGAAACGTTAGAGGATATTTTCCTTGATCTAACGGCAGATGCCTAAAAATCAGCAGTTAACTGCAAACTATCCTTGCTGATAGGCGAAAGCCGAAGCCATTTCTCATGTCAAAAAATATCAGGGTTCTATTAAAAGCCGATTATCAAGGATGGATGAATAACCTTAAACACAGCGGAGAGACGTGGCGGAAAGGCGTTTTAAAGGGAATCGCCTATCTCGTTCTCATTATCGCACTATCGGTGTTAGGCAATTCCCTTTTCAGTCATTTGCGTCTTACCGAAGCAGATCCTACGCTTCTATTGGGCGTAATTAACGGGTTCATAGCATTTGGTGTTATCGTCGTTGCCAAGGAATTGATGGAAGGCACACTGAAAATTTTATATGAGGCAACGGACACCGCGCTCTTACACGCTACACCGATGCGTCCGGTGACGATTTTCGGATATAAGTTCGTCCATCTTACGATCACGCGCTTTCTGAGCATTCTCTGTTTTCTGGGACCACCGTGGGTGATGTTCGGACTGATCTTTGAACTGCCCTGGTATTTTTATTTCGGACTACTACCGACGTGCGTGTGTCTTCTCATCGTCATCGCGAGTTATGTTACGATCAGTATGATGTTCATTGCTCGCTTCTTCTTGTCCGGAGGACTCATTACAACGCTCAAGGTACTCGGTACTGCAGTTAGCGTGACGGTCGGTTTCCTTTTGCCGTTGACACTGTTTACGTCGTTCGATGCGATACCGGTGAAACAGTTTTTGCTTGATTGGGCAGCACCAAAAACGACAGACGCAGCCGCTAAATGGTATCCGCATGAATGGATTGGAAAACTCTTATTGATCTGGACAACTGAATCTACAACACAAGACCGATGGGGATGGGTACTCGGAGGGATCGGCGGAAGTGCTGTATCTGTGGGAGTGGCAACACTCGTCGCGCAACTGATTTATCAGCGTGGTTGGGAAAATATTCGTCTGTTGAAAGCCAAACGTAGACCTATACGGCGCAATGGTGATTCCAAAGCATCGTGGTTAAAAGGTATTGCCGTAGCACTCGGGCGGGGTCCGATAAAAGCCATGATGTTAAAAGATTTTCTGATCTATGTCAGGCATAGCGGACGGCTAATTGCGATACTAATGCTTACCCTTTTCCTTGCAGTTCACATCGGTGTTTTGCTAATGCAAGGAGGCGGTGTGAACGCTGCTGAGAGCCTTACTGTGCAGATCGTACTTTATAGTGTTTTTATTACTTTCGGTATTAGTTGTAACGGTTTTCGGGACGAGGGAAAAACATGGTGGATGCTGAAATCTGCGCCTGTCACATCAAGATTGGTATTCACAGGAAAATTCCTGACTGCACTCTGCTGCGCGTTGGTTTATGCTGAATTCTGGGCGTTGGTCGCCGTTTATCTATTGCCAATCCCAAGGCACAATTGGATGTCGGTGCTGCTGACCCCTATAATAACGCTTCCAGTCGGATGTGCATTGAATACAGCGATTGGAACGCTACCGTGGATGGCGGAATTAACACAACAGCCTAAGCCGCTTTTACGGGTTATGACCTTTACGGTAATATTCATTGTTAATGTTGGGCTTATCATTGTGCCGGTGATAGCCTGGTACACAGAAAATCCTGTTCTCTTTACGGGGTTAATGCTCGTCCTCGCTGTTGTGTTTATAGTATCCTATAGATGGGGCATAAGCAACCTTCGCAAGTTGTTAGTCGCACAACATACAGTCTCTACGACCAACAGGTGAGATTGATTTGTCGCCTCGCCTCTAAAAGGAGCAGAAAGAAGGAAAAATGTTGATAGAATATGAGGGTATAACACCGAGCATACACGCCTCCGTTTTCGTCGCACCGGGTGCGATGATTATTGGCGATGTAACAGTCGGTGAGGAATCAAGCATCTGGTTTAACAGCGTGCTCCGTGGGGATTTAGAACCGATCCGGATTGGGTGCCGCACTAATGTACAGGACGGGGCGGTCATACACATGGACAAAGAGATCCCATGCCTTATCGGAGATGACGTCACAATCGGACACGGTGCGATTCTCCATAGCTGCACGATCGGCAACGAGGCACTGATCGGGATGGGCGCGATTCTCTTGACAGGTTCAGTCATTGGAGAGCGTGCAATTGTTGCCGCTGGGGCACTTATTCGTGAGGGACAGGAGATCCCGCCCGGGAACCTTGCAGTGGGCGTACCCGCAAAAGTTTTGCGTGAAGTTACGGAGGCCGAACTTGAACGCGTCCGGCACGGCAAGGACGATTACGTCTTACGTGGCAAACGGATGCTTTAATGGGTTATCAATGGTCATGTTTCGCAGCAAAAACAGTTACAAGAGGCACTGATACTCTCACTGTGAAACAAATATAGAACTTTAAAATGAGGAGGCGGTTGAGATTTATCAGTCGGTTTGGCGGTTAACGAAAACTACACTGATAACTGACAACTGATAACTGACAATTATATGAAACGAACATGTTTGATGATTGGTGGCAGTGGTATGGCAGGTGGCTGGATCCACAACTTCACTACTAATTTCAGCGACCGGATTGAGATCATCGGTTTGGCGGATGTAAGTACGGACGTTCTCGCAGCACAAGGCGAAGCGTTGGGACTCAGCACTTCACAACGTTTCACGGACTTTAACGAGGCGTGTGCATCTGTCAAAGCAGACTTTTGTGGGATCGCTGTCCCACCGCAATTTCATAGTCCTGCCGCAATTGCGGCTATGGAAAACGGGATGCCCGTTATCTGCGAGAAACCGATCGCCGATACTTTAGAGGCAGCGAAAGCGATGGTACGCACCTCTCAAAATACCGGATTACCGTGCGCTATTATCCAAAACTACCGCTATGCGAACAATAAACAGGAATTAATTCGCATCCGTGACGAAGGTAGATTGGGACGACTCCAGCACATTGTGGGTAGATACGCTTGTGATTACCGACGCTATCTTTCATGGGGAAGGGATTGGCGGCACGATATGGATTTCGCGCTACTCTTTGAAGGCTCCGTTCACCATTTAGACATGCTTCGGTTCCTCTCCGGCGGCGATTGCGAGACCTTGATCGGATTCGGTTGGAACCCGGAATGGTCGAGTTTCAAGCACTACTCCAGCGGTTTCTACATGATGCGCATGGATAACGGCGTTCATACCTCTTATGAAGGCAACAGTTCCTCCGCAGGCATCATTAATTGTTGGAATTCTGAACACTACCGCGCCGAATTTGAGCAAGGCGCGGTCGAAATCGCAGGTGGAAACCAGATGACGATCCATCGCGTCGGCGGCGAAACAGAAGTCTACGAGGCACCACCGATTCCGTATCACGCGCATACGCATCTGTTCGATGAATTCCTGAATTGGCTTGATGGTGGAGAACCTTCTGATACACGTATTGAGGATAACATCAAAAGCTTTGTGCTCGTCATTGCCGCAATGGAGACGACGGTTGATGGACAACCAAAACAGATTGCTGACTACCTCAGCGATTTGGACATCTAAGACGAACTCGCGTTCGTAAAGCGGCGCGTGTCGGGTAGGTCTAACTATGCTTAATCCAAACGACGAACTCAACAACAAGATACCGACTCTCCTTGAGGACATTCCAGAATCGGAACAGCGCGCGCTACTTGAAAAAGCCGCGACATGGATTGTCCGGAGAGGTCTAACCGCACCAGCAATTATCGCTTTAGAGACCTGCAAGCCGCTGAACTTTTTGGGCAGCCAATTCCTGATCGCCTTCAGTCCTTTTGTGCAGGCGATTTTCAAAGGCGAGGAATATCACAAATTCGCACTCATCTTGGAAAAAGATGCGAATGTTGAGCTGCTGATTGAATTGATTGAGACGCAGTCATGATCGTCTTACTAAAAAAGGAAAAGTAAAAATATGGCAGTAGAATTAAAAATGCTTCAGATGGATCAAACGATGACCAAAGGCAAAATTGGGAAATGGCTCGTTAAAGAAGGCGATACCGTCACCGAAGGACAACCTTTGCTGGAGATTGAGACCGATAAGGTCGTTCATGAACAGGAGTCCCCTACCGACGGCATTATTGCCCAGATCCTTGCTGAAGAAGGCACCAATGTCCCCGTCAACGCTATACTCGCTGTTATCGGTGCACCCGGTGAAGAGGTCGCGCGCATTGAAGCGGACACCGCACCAGAACGACACGAACAAGCGAAATCCGAACAACCGACACCGACACCATCGCCTACCGAGGACGCGCCGAAAGCCTCCCCCGCAGCGCGTCAACTCGCCGAGAAACTCGCTATCGACCTGACCGAAGTTAAACCGTCTGGACCCGGTGGACGCATCCTTGAAAGCGATGTCCAACGGTATATCGACTTGAGGGGACCAGCACCTTCAACCGAAACGACGCGCCTTAAGGCATCTCCGCTCGCAAGGCGACTGGCGAAAGAGCACGGTGTCGATCTCACTTCAATTGCCGGTTCTGGACCGGACGGTAGAATCGTCCGAGATGATGTGTTACAAATCGCCAGCACAATACCTGAAGTGCCTACTGTGGAAACACCAGCGATTCAACAGACTACGGAAGTCATCGCGATGGACGGTATCCGCGGAATTATTGCAGAACGAATGACACTCAGCCTTCAGACGAACGCCAGCGTCACACTCCATACCGAGGTGGACGCAACAGCACTCGTTGAATTGCGCGGGATGCTAAATGAGAAGTTACAGGCAAGAGAAGTCAATATCACCTACACCGATCTGCTTGTGAAAGTTGTCGCAAATGCTTTAAGGGAACATCCGAGACTTAACGCAACGCTCACGGATGAAGGCATCCATCTGTTACCAGAAATTAACATAGGAGTTGCGGTTGCACTGGAGGACGGACTGGTAGTACCAGTGATTCAAAATGCCGACAAAGAGCGATTATCGGAGGTTTCAGGACAGGTAAAAGATTTTGCCGAACGAGCGCGTGGTAATCAGTTGACCCCCGGGGAACTTCAAGGTGGGACTTTTACGATTACGAATCTCGGAAATTTCGGGATTGATGCGTTCACACCGATCATCAATCCGCCGGAGAGTGCGATTCTTGGAGTAGGGCGGATTCTGAAGAAGCCGGTCGTTCACGAAGATGAGATTGTTATCCGAAGTATGCTGACGTTGAGTCTAACGTTTGACCATCGTGTAGTAGACGGCGCGCCTGCAGCACAGTTCCTGCAAACGGTTTCTAACTACATTCAAGACCCATATCTGTTGTTGGTGTAGTGTCTACCAACGTTCTGTCTGTAGCGATTCGACTTCATCAAAATGTGTGTCTCGCGTGACGAGGATTAAATCGTGTTGCATTGCAATTGCTGCGATCCAGATGTCGTTGTCAGGAATGAGGCGACCCCGCCGCCGTAGGTTATCCTTGATGATACCGTACCACCGAGCTGTTTCTAAATTACATGGGATAACCCGAAAATCTTGAATGAGGCGGTTGACTCGCGTAAGGTTTTCTATAGGTCTACTGGATTTCCGGGCACCATAACAAAGTTCTCCAACCACAGGTGAAGGTAGGAACACTTTATCAGCTTTTTGCCTTCTTTCTTGGATTGCCTCTTCACCGGCAAACATTGCAATAACAATGTTGGTATCCAACAAGTATTTACCACTCTGAGGCATGGACTTGCTCACAATCTTCTTCAATTGCTTGCTTCATTTCTTCAAGATCTTCTAACGGAATCGTTCCGGCAAATTTAAGAAATTCCTTAATAGATGTCCCTTCCGGCAACTCACCCGAAAGTTCCATTGTGAGGTCTAGAACCTCTTGCTGTTGTCCGGGCGAGAGATTTTCTAATCGCTGGACAATCTCTTGGATGGTCGTTGATTTTTCCATTATGTGGTCTCCTTTTTGATTAAAGGATAGTGCTTTTGTGCCTACTGATTTCTGGAAAAGATTTTATCACAAGTCGTCTGAGAAAATCAACGCTTTTTGGCATGTTCGCCAGAATTACTCAGTTCTATCGACAACTGACAACTCTACCGCTATATGTATCCAGCGAGTTGCAACCCTTCTTGATCTGCCCATCTTCGTAAGAGCTCCTTCTCTCTTGGGGTCGGTAGCCGATTTCGTCTGCCCCGAACCTGACGGATAACTCTTTCGCGTGGCGCGACTTCAATTGTCAAAATCTTGCGTCGTCCATTCTCGTCCTCAATCTCCATACTCCAGATCGATGACCGTCCGGCATGACAGGATCTCGCATAAGTCTGTACACAGTGCTGCAGTGCTCGTCCTTCGTCGATGAGTTCGTCGCTACTGAGGAGTTCTCGAATAGACCAAAATCTCATGTTGTGCAACTGCTCACTCCCTTCCAAGAAATGGAATTCACCGATCTGTGAACACATCCACTCAAGTTCCCGACTTTTTGAGACTTTACCGAGTTGGTTATGCCACGCCTCAACTTGACGAAGCAGCGTTTCAGGTGTTCTCCCTCTCATACTGAAATTAGGTTGCGCCGGTCCCATTTCTCTCACAACGCCTCTCTCGACGAAAACGCGACGGTTCTCGTATCTCTGATGCCAGATGTAATCAATAATCGGCTGCACATGCCTGACATCCAGCATCGGATTCGCAATAAAAAAACGAATCACATTCAGCCAGAAATCGTCGTTGTTAAAAGTTCGAGTCAGGCGTGTCTGTCGGAGCGCGTCCACCAGATACCTATCGCCACCAAGTGCGTAGACTTGTCCCCAACGGAGTGCCTCTTCAACGGTGTAATGCTTCGGTGCCTTAAGGAAGTGGTGCGCCATCTTTTTCGTGAGCGGTATAGGAATATCTCGGGCGGTTCGGATATTTTGACCGGTCCCGATGTGTTTAAACCAGTTCTGATGCGTCTCATTTCCGTTAAACCAGACACTATCCATAAAGAGCGGCACCTCATAGACAGCGAGGAGGTGTCGCGCGAGTGCGGAGAATTGACGGTCACGGTTATGTTTTCTGACTTTCCATCCCGCAAGGGGTCGAACCCAACTCTCGTGATGGTTTGCGAGTGCGGAAATGCCTTGAATATAGGTAGCCTCTTTTAACAGGTCTGAGTTGGCATCGAGGTACAATAGAAGTTTCAAGAGTAGTTTCGGAGCCATGCTACCCTCAAAAGCATTCGAGACGGCTCTGGTAACCGTATTCTGTAGTTCACCTGCCGGTAGTTCTTGGTTATATATCTTCGGAAGAATCTCGCTCAGGTTGCGGTCTCTCTTCTCTTTTGCCATCATTTTGGAGGCTTGCGTACGGGTTACAGCATAGAGTTCGTCTTGGCGTTGGCGCGGACTTTTATCTAATCCTTGACTAAAATTATGGGCGCGGCACCACACCTTATAATCCTCCACCGAAGATATACCGAGTCGATGGATATGCGCCTGCATTTTCAGGGAGCATTCCTCTATTGGCATTTTTTCCTGCGACTGTCTTCTTCTTTGCGCCATCTGTTACTTCCTTAGGACTTACGCATAATGCTCTTTATGTACCACAAACTGTTAGTTTGGGTTCTCCACAAAAACGCTGGATTTGACGAAAATTTTCATCTAACACAACGGGTTACATCCAAAATTGCGTAAGTCCTATTCCTATATCACGTCTTGGATTGTGTTTTTATCCCAACTCTTCAGATGTATCAGGGTGAGTTTAATGGCTCGTAACCTTTAACCCGACGTGGCACTATATATTTTTTAATTTTTATGATGTGTTAAGTTCACTTATATTTGCAAGGTGTGAAGTGAAATCGGATCCTAAAATTTCCAAGGGATGCAGTGAATTTTTTTCATGTTGCGTTTAGCCGAACCAATATCTGCGTAAGCCTTGTGTTTAACAGGTTATACAGAATGTCAGAGAATGTCAAGTCGTTTTTCTGCTACGTTTCGATTTGACATGACAACCTCACTGATGGTATACTATAGGGCAAGAGATATTTGACAGTTGTAAGATTGAAGTGGTAACCTAAGAACGATTTTGTTCTGTATTTAAGGAGACATCGTATGTACGTATCTAAGAATGTAAGCATCAGCTTTGTGGTTCTGATGGGCATCTTTTTGCTGATAACGCTCCCGAGTCTCGCCAAAATCGATCCGGCGAGTATCACCGGAATGTGGCTTTTTGACGAAGGAAATGGTGGTAGTGCAACAGACGCATCAGGAAATGGGAACGACGGTGAAATCCACGGTGCCAAGTGGGTGGATGGCAAGTTCGGTAAAGCACTTGAATTCGATGGCGTTAGCAATTGGGTCGAAGTTCCACACTCGAACACTGTCGGGTTTAAGGCAGGCGTATCGTTCACGATCACCTGCTATTTCAAAGGCAGTAAGGTCGGCGGGTCGCTCGTCGGTAAAAACTACGAGGATACATCGCAGGCAACGCCGTGGTATCTGCTTTGGGACAACGGTTCCAAAAACACTGTGAGTCTCTATTTACGGGATAGTGCTGGCACCAGTTTTCCTGCACACGGCACCACGCCTATTGCCGATGAGAAATGGCACTTCATTGCCGGACGAGCGGATGCAGATGCTGGCAAAGCCTCAATATGGGTAGATGGCAAGATGGAAGCCGAAGTCGATTTCAACGCAAAAGACGGATACGGCACCAGTGACGGCGTATTTCACGTCGGACGCCACTATGACCGCTATACTGAAGGTATCATCGATGATGTCGCCCTCTTCAACGTCGCTTTGAGTGAAGAGGATATGGACGCACTCATGGATGACGGTGTTGAAATTGCCGCTGCCGTTGACCCCGCGAACAAACTCGCAACGACGTGGAGCAGAATCAAGCAGCAAGTGCAATAGGTAAAACTTACAAAATTACGCGCTGCCGAAGTTTGAAACCTCGGCAGCGGCAACTGATAACGCATAGTGTTCATGAAAAATTACATAAAGCCAAAACGAAGGAGAATTAATGTTGTTTCATAAAACAAAGTCGATAGCGAGCCTTATCGGCGCGTTTTTACTGATCGTGATGCCGAGTCTGGCAGACATCGCCCCTGAAAATATTACCGGAATGTGGCTCTTTGAAGAAGGGAGCGGCACAGTCGCTAACGACTTGTCACAATACGGAAACGACGGCGCAATTCACGGTGCTACATGGGTAGCCGGAAAGTTCGGCACAGCACTTGAATTCAACGGAACTGATAATTGGGTCGAAGTCCCACACTCAGACACTGTCGGGTTTACAGCGGGAACATCGTTTACGCTTACACTCCATTTTAAAGGAACTGTAGTCGGTGGGTCGCTTGCTGGCAAAAACTACGAGGACACATCGCAGGCACTGCCCTGGTACTTGCTCTGGAATGGCGGCGGTGATAATCTGATAACCTTCTTCCTGCGGGATAGTGCCAGTACCAGCTTCAGGGCAGCCAGTACATCGGATATAGCTGACGATACTTGGCATTTTATCGCTGGTAGAGCAGATGCTGAGACGGGAAAAGCGACGTTGTGGGTCGATGGTGTACAAGAAGGTGAGATCGATTTCAACACAGACGACGGATACGGCACCGGTGAAGGCGTGTTCCACATCGGACGGCATTTTGACCGTTATACCGAAGGCATCATTGATGAGGTAATCCTCTTTAATATCGCCTTAGATGAAGCGGATATGGAATCAATTATGAACGACGGTATTGCGTCTGTTACCCCTGTTGAACCGTTGAACAAACTTACAACGACATGGGGCAGAATCAAACAGCAATAGTCAAAGGAAAAACTAATGAAACAGTTACTGGCACCGCTCGCACTTACACTCCTACTGTTCACAGCGCTGAGCTGCGGGACAGAAAATCCCGTTGAAGAAACTGTGGAGACTCTTCCAATTGACACAATAGCGACAGGTTCGTTCTCTGGTAACATTGAATTAATCGACGGTGTGACTATCTACGTGCGTTTGTTGAAAGCCGGACAGATCCTTGCACAAGCTGAATTTGTGATGCACGGGGTGAAGGTAACAAGTACGAACGCCAACATCCACACCTCCACACGACAAGGGGTCGGAAGTTATCACCTTAAAGAAACCGAACCGGGAGACTACACTGTCCAAATTTCGGCGAAAGGATACCAAACCACAGAACTGAACGTTGCCGTCATTCCAGAGCAGCGCGTTACGCTTGACAAAGTGACGCTTGTAGCATTGGAAACCCCTGTTTCACATCTGCGCGGTGTCTTAACAAACGAAACAACGGGTGAAGTGCTTGGCGGTGTCAGTCTCCAACTCACGGATAACGCAGGGAACATCTACGAAACACTAACAACAGCAGCAGGGGTTTTCACCTTTGAAAATCTCCCCGTACAACAATCTATGGCTTTGATGATCGCTCACGCCGATTACGAAGACAAAGAGGTGGCAGTCGATCCAATACCGGCAGATGAAACGTTGGAACTGACGGTCAAACTCACGCCACTACCGGAAGTGGAGCGGTTGCCGCCCGGTCAAGGCTTGAGCATTGGAAGCCAAGCACCGGAGTTTGCATTACCAGATAGCAACGGCAAAGCACATACGCTTAATGATTATACGGCTGATGGAAATGTCGTCCTTATATTTTACCGCGGCGGCTGGTGACCGTTCTGCAGAACGCAACTCGGTGAGTTGCAACAAAACTATGCGAAGATTCAAGCTGCAGGCGCGGAACTCATCGCTATCAGTTCCGATAACGAAGGGGATACCAAACGGACGGTTCAAAACCATAAGCTCGAATTTCCGGTACTCTCTGATAAGGACAAAAAAGGGATCACTGCCTATAACGTCGTCGATCCTGGCAACAATCGGATAGCACGTCCTGCCGCCTATATCGTTCGCAAGGATGGAACGATCGCTTGGAAATCTTTGAATACCAAGGCTGCCCGTGTACCGACAGCGCAAATCCTCACAGAATTGGGTAAACTTTGATGAAACCTCACGACACAGTTATAGCAAATATCCTCGCTGACAGCGAAGAAGCGACGGATTCCAAAAAGTCGCTCAATCGACGGCAGTTCTTAACCCGACTTGCCGCATATTCCGGTGGTATCGGTGGTGCACTTAGCACGCTCCCGGCATTCGCACAACTACGTAGCGGACAATTAGAAACCGAAACCACAGAAACAGCATATCTTACACCTGTCGTTGAGGCTATCGGTAAACAGGTGTGGGAGAACGATCAGCTCAATGAAGATGCTGTGAGTGAACTGATGGATCAGGCAATGATGAAACTGACAGGACGTTCCTCCGCGAAAGAGGCGTGGCGAGATATCGTCCTACCGGATGATGTTGTCGGCATAAAAATTAATCCACTCGCCGGACCAGAACTCAGCACCCATTCTATTATCGTCGATAAAATCGTTGAGGGGTTATACGGTGCCGGGGTACTTCGGAAACAGATTATCATCTGGGACCGGTTTGAGGAACACCTCCTAAATGCCGGTTACCCAATTAAGCAAGACGAGAGCGATGTGCGCACCTTCGCCTCCGATACGGAGGGAATCGGGTATGATGATGAGGTGTACTATGAGAGCGAGAAGGATAGTATTGCGCGCCGTGAGAACGAAAGTACCCGTTCGCGGTACTCTCGAATCGTCACCGAGCAGGTGGATGTAATCATCAACGTTCCCGTCTTAAAGCATCACGCCATGGCAGGCGTGAGCGGATGCTTAAAAAATCTCGCATTCGGGAGTGTCGATAACACACGTCGGTTCCACGGAAAACCGATCTATTGCAATCCGGCTATCGGTGAGATTCTGGAGCATAAGGTGCTAAAGGAAAAGTTGACCCTCAATATCGTTGATGGGTTGCTCGCTTCATTCGATAGAGGACCGACATATCACGCCGAAAGCGCATGGAATTATGGAAGCCTTTTTATCAGTGCCGACCCCGTCATCCTCGATGTGTTGGTACTCCAGACGGTCAACCAAAAACGTGAAGAGATGGAGTTAGACTCTGTATCTAAATTCGCTAACCATATCAATACAGCGAGCAGTCTCGGTTTAGGGACAAATACACTTGACCAAGCAGATCTTCGACAAGTTGAGGTATAATTATGCAACGCAAACACATTTCTCTATTTTTACTTTTCTGTTTTTCCTCTGCTATTGTTGCATTTTCCGGATGCACCGTGACGCTCACGCAGAGCGACACACTCCAATTGAGTCTATCGGAACCGACAGACAAAGTGATGTCAATTGTCGCTGAATTTGAAGCAGGCGAAGCAGAAAATGCCGCCGGTGATGTGACGCAGAAGTCTGGAAGCGTCTGTTCTGGTGGAGCGTGCCTCATCTATTAGCAGAATATCCATCCGTAAACCAACCATTAGGGCCTTCTCCGCGGTCTTCTGGTCGTTTATGACGGCTATCCCATGCTTGGTAGATATAAGTTGACCTGCCGCGCTCAAACGTGGGTCGGTAATCTTGTCCGCCCGGACAGTCTGCTGACGTGGAGACTTGCGTTAGTCCAACTCCAGAGAAAACTTGAAAAAAAATAACATCTGTGTCATACTTAGATTGTATAACACTTTTTAAAATTTACCAGAACAAATTTTTTCTATGGAAGAAGGGATCCATAATGGTTGAACACATCGTTCTGCTGAAGTTGAAACCAGAGGTCACCGATGCACAATTGGAAACCTTATCGGACGCGCTTTTAGGAATGGCTGATGAAATCCCCGGCATTGAATCTATAACCGCTGGCACGAATAACAGCCCTGAAGGCAAAAGTCAGGGTTACGCGTACGGTTTTATCGTCCGTTTCACAGATGAAACGGCACGCGATGCCTATCTGCCACACCCGTTCCACCGTCAGGTCGCCGGTGAACACATCCGTCCACTTGTTGAAGATGTCCTCGTTTTCGATTACTCTGTTCTTACTAACAGCTAAGCGTACAGATTGGAACGCGTAGGGGCGAGGTAACCTCGCCTACAGAAAGTGGATATACGGAAAAGAACTAATTAACCAGAACCCACCTAACCCAACCGCAAGGAAAATTAAAAATATGAGTTTGAACATAGTTGTCGTTGTTTCAGATACGTTACGAACCGCATATCTCAGTCCTTATGGCAATGATTGGATTCAGACACCGAATTTGGCACGATTTGCCGAACAGAGCGTCACATTTACGAATGCACACCCGGAATGCTTACCCACGATTCCGACACGCCGTACCTTACACACCGGCAGACGTGCCTATCCGTTTAGCACGTATACCCCAGTGCCGTGGGACAACGTCTATACCCCCGGTTGGCAGCCGATGTCTTCCGATGAACCGGCGATCGCTGAATCGCTCGTCCAAAACGGGTATCACACCGGTTTCTTCGCCGATGTTCCGCACTATTTCGTACCCGGAATGAACTTCACACGTGGGTTCCGGCAGTGGCAGTTCGTCCGAGGACAGGCGGAAGACCGTTATCGTGGTGGCGCACACGCCGATCCCGCATTAATCTCTCGATACCGTGGAAATCCTCAGCGGATCCGTTCGCATATTGTGAATGTTCAACCGGAACGTCCAGAGGAGACATGGCCCACCGCTCGATTGTTCCGTTCCGCGATTGAATTCGTTGAGCACAACCATCAAAACACACCGTTCTACCTCTATGTTGACGGGTTCACACCGCACGAGACATGGGAAGCACCCATCCACTACTACGACCTCTACGGTAGCCGAGAGGATCGGGAACCTATCTGCCTCAACCTACCGTACGGTTCGCTCAAAGATGAGGAACTTGAAGAACGGCTGCCGAGCGTTAAAGCCAACTACGCCGGTCTGGTGACCCTCGTGGATACATGGTTCGGAAGGTTAGTGGACACAATCGATCGTCTCGGACTCCGCGAGAACACACTCATCGTATTCCTTGCTGACCACGGCACAAACTTCGCAGAAAACCCAGACAAAGCCACAGGCAAACCTGCGAACTTTATGTACCCGGGCACGATGGACATTCCTATGATAGTTAGCCACCCGTCTGGTGTAAATGCTGGCACGACGTGTGATGAATTCGTTTATACGCTGGATGTACCAGCTACTGTTATGGCAGCGAGCCAAGTGGAACCCGCTGGTGAGATTCAAGGACAGAGTCTGCTCCCACTCGTTGAAGGAAAAGACGGTTTTGAGTCGCGCGAATACCTGACGTGTCGTTATGTCAACTCCGTCTGGTATAAAGACGCGAAGAGTTGGTATTTCTCCAGCGTCGATTTTAATGACGGTATCCGACTGTTTGACCTTGAGGCGGACATCGACTGCCAGCACAACATCGCTGATCAAGGCGCAGAACGGATCGCGCTCGCCCAAGAACGAATCTTGGCAGATGCAGGTGGACACCTACCCCACTACAAACGCCAAGGCAGAACGGATGCCCTCGGCAGACCGCAATTCGCTGAAGCGTAGTCTTTAGGAGCGGTTAAGGAAGTTTAAATTATGCGCCTTTCACACTTCAGCAGATCCTATATTGTGATTTTTGTTGGTATTATTGCACTCACCCTTTCACTATCTTGGAGTGGTGTTGCACAGGTGGGTAAATCGAGTCTTTCCGGTCGCGTTGTAGATCCAGATGGAAATCCCGTTGCGGGACTTGAGTTAGGTATTAAGCCCGTTGAGATCAAAAAGCCGAGGGACATAGTGCCACGGACCCCTTTCGCCTCTTGGTCGCGAGTGGTAACAGATAAAGAAGGAGGGTTCGCTTTCCGTAACATAGATGCTGGTCTATATCAGTTCGTGATGTTTCCTGAAAGTGCTTCGGATTTTGAAATTATATCCCTTGAAATCGGAGATTTAACCTTCTATTCTACAGGGTTCCTTCAGAATTTTCCGACTTGGTTTGGTAAACTCACCTTTACGATCAAACCGGGGACACATCTTGAGGATGTTGTGGTCAACGTGAAACCACCACGGATGCGGATTCGTGGACGAGTGCTTCTAAAGGATGGAACGCCACTTACCAACACAGAAATTTCCCTTACCGTCCGGCGGCGACAGCGGGATACTGCCTTGTTTATTCTGCCTACTGGCGGTAGTGCCGGAACCTCAGGCAGAAATGTTAAAACCGATGCCGAAGGCTATTTTGTGTCGTATTATCCAGATGAGGCTTCAGAATATTCAGTAATAATAAAATATAAAGGTGCCTCCGTGAAGTCAAAATGGTTTCGTCTTAAAGAGGGGCAGCTGTATGATGAACTCGTTTTGGTATTCAAAGACTTGGAGGAACACCTCGTTTGGCGAAGTGAAAGAGCAAAAGCACGACAAGCGATATGGGTAGTGAATCCTGAAAATGATCATGCTTATAAGAGAATAAAGTGCGATAGTTGGGAAGACGCGAAAGCCAAAGCGGCAGCCGAAAATGCATATCTCGTTGCGATTAACGACGAATCAGAGCAGAAATGGCTGGAGGCACTTTACCCAGAGAAAGCGTTCTTTTGGATCGGGCTGCGTGCTCCAGAAAAGGAGACAACATGGCAATGGAACAATGGCGAGCCTTTCAATTATGCTAATTGGGTAGCCTCACAGGAATCCGATAACGTGTCCACCGGTGCGCGTGAAATTCCTGTTGCTATGGAATTCTTTTCAAAGAGGTGGATGGCAATTGGATCTAAAAGTCCGTTCTTGCCTATGGTGAAGTACGCAATTCTTGAAAAAGGGCGGACACCTGAAGCAACGCAATAAAGCCTGCACGGGTAGCATCTACATTTCCAGAGGAGGTATCCATTATGACCGGTTTCTGTATCGCCAGACAGACCTTTATATCCCTAACGGGACTTATTGTGTTGGGATTCGCCGTGGCAAATCAAGTTGCTGCTGAGGCGCAGCCATCAACGTTATCTGGACGCGTCATTAACACAAACGGCGAACCTATTGCCAAAGCACCTATAGTTCTTTTGTACGTCAAAGTTGGTGAAAATGGGGAGATAGATACCTTGGACGATAGGGCGCGGTATCCTTTTCTCCGCCAGATACCAGCCCGTCATTTGCCACCTGAGTTCAGAGGCGAGACCTCTGATGAAGCGAAGATGCGGATGCACCCGCCCTTCCTGAAATCGGAAACTGATTCAGAGGGACAATTCACTTTCACAGGCATCGCTACTGAGATGGTGCAATTAATGGTCCTACCGATGGAAAACGATACGACACCACCGACTCCCCAGAACCTTAAGTCTGTGCCTGAGATTCAATCTATTAGATACGGGGAAGTGAGACTTCATCCGCATGAATTCTCTTTCTTTCCACCGATTGGCGCAGTCACGTTCGCTGTTAAGCCTGGTTCAGACATCAAGGGTATAGAAGTCGTCACGAACACCCAACCGAAACCGAAGATTCAAGGCAGACTCGTTTTCAAGAACGGTGATCCACTTGCCCACACGACTATTGAAATTAATACCGGGCACATAGACTTTGACGGATCGGTCGGTTCTACCTTCAGTCGTTCCTTGCAAACGGATGCAGATGGAAACTTTATGTTCGCCATATACCTGACTGGGACCTACTCGCTATCCGTTAACCATCGTGGACTTTCCACAGTGTCAGGACCTTTTATTATTGAAGCAGACAAACCGCATAAAGAAATTGTTTTGACACTGAACGGCAATTCCGCCGACCGCTCTGCGCTACCGCCTGAAAAACCCCAAGAGCAACGATATGGTCTACCGGATATTCCCGGCGTATGGATAGTGAATCCGGAAAATGGACACGCTTACAAGTGGGTTGTGTGCGATGACTTGATGGATGCACAAGCCAAAGCCGCTGATGAAGACGCGCATCTCGTTACAATCACGAGTGAAACAGAGCAGATATGGCTTGAAGCAGTCTTTGAGAATGGCCCGTATTGGATCGGCTTGACCGATGTCCTAAAAGAGGGTGAATGGATGTGGGAGACCGGGGAGCCTGTCACCTACATCAACTGGAAAGAGGATGATGTGGATGAGGATGTTTTGGATGAACCGCCCGCACTTCTCAAAGCCTTTGGTGCTAAGGGTGATCGCCAACGTCGAGAGGAAGAAGAGAAAGACTATGCTATCATGTCTTCCCAAATGGATAGGAGTTGGGATAACGAAATAGGGAAATGGCGGGCTACTGAAGCAAGAGGTGCCGGCCACCACGGCAGAATACAGATGGCAATCTTGGAGAGAGATGGTTTGCGATCCAAGGTACACGGTTTGTCTTTGCCCAATATCGCACCAGAAGATAATTAATGTAGGACTTACGCAGGAGTCTCAAAAATCCCCTGACATTAGAGATTCACCTATAGGACTTACGCATGATGCTCTTTTGTACCACAAACTTCATAGTTTGTGACGCAAAAATGCTGTGTTTTCAGAAAACTTTCTTCTAACAGAACAGTCTATAGTCAAAAGTGCGTAAATCCTAACCTAACTGAACCGGAAGAAAAATTAAAAAATGGATACCCGCTTTTCTCAACTCAGCGAACACCTATACATTCACCACGGACAAGTCAACACAGGCATTCTCCATGATGGAGACCGAGCACTGCTTATTGATCCAAGTGGTGCTACGCTTCAGACGACACTTGCAGAACTCGGTATCACGGTTGTTGATCAAATCCTCTTTACGCATCACCATCGCGATAACACAGCGGGTTTTCCGATAACACCGGAAACCCGCGTCGGCGTACCGGAGAAAGAGGCGGCATGGTTTACGAAGGTCGATACCTTTTGGAACGATCCAAAATACCGATGGCACCTCTATAACTACCATCCGCACAACCTTATGCTCGCCAACGCTATTTCGGTAACGGATACGTATACCGATGGCTCACAGATTCAATGGGGACCAGCGTCACTGAGAATCCTCGAAACACCAGGACATACCGATGGCAGTGTTACCTACCTTATTGATGTTGACGATAAACGTTTCGCCTTTTCCGGTGATCTCATCTACGACGAGGGTAAGGTGTGGGAACTTTATAGTTTACAAAAGGGGGAACAAACAACCGATTATCACGGGTTTCTCGGTGCAAGAGATGAATTGAAGGAGAGCCTTGAAAAGGTGCGTCAGGCATTGCCAACCGCACTCATTCCAACACACGGTATTGTGATGAACAATCCTGATAAGGCGATTGACACGCTTTTAGAACGGTTGGCGTACTGCTACGATAAATATGTGGCGATTTCTGCACTTCGGCACTACTTTCCTCAACTCTTTACCGAATTTGAGGGACATCCCGGACACATGCCGATCCGTGAAGGCAAACCGCCGCCCGAATTCTTACGCCATTTCGGCACAACATGGCTGATTATCTCCGAGACAGGTGAAGTGTTCATCATGGATTGCGGTTCACCGAGTATAATCAAACAGGTTCAACAGTTGCAAGCAGATGGCGAGATTTCGGAAGTCACGCAGTTTTGGGTAACACACTATCACGACGATCACGTTAACGCTATCCCGGAATTTCAGGAAACTTTCCCGTGTGAGACGATAGCCGATTCAGTTGTCGCAGCGGTTATCACAAATCCAATCGGTTTCCGGTTACCCTGCATTTCGCCTTCTGTTACGCGGGTTGATCGCATCACGCAAGATGGCGATTCTTGGCAGTGGAACGAGTTCACAATGACTGCCTACCATTTCCCGGGTCAAACCTATTATCACGGTGGACTGCTCGTCGAGGGACACGGCGTGCGAATGTTCTTTGGCGGGGACTCCTTCACGATGGCAGGCATTGACGACTACTGTTCCGGCAATCGGAATCTGCTCGGTAGCGATGTCGGCTACGAAAAATGCCTGCGATTGATTCAGGAGCTTGGACCCACGCACATTTTTAATTCCCACGTCAATCCTGCGTTCGATTTTACCGATGCCGAGATTCAGTGTATGTTGGACACGCTTGCCGAGCGTGAAAAGTGCTATACCGAACTCTTTCCTTGGGACCACGCCAACTACGGTATGGACGAACATTGGGTCCGTTGTTATCCTTATGAGCAGAAAGTTACCGCTGGAGAAACGGCGCAGTTACGCGTGGAGATAACAAACCATTCGTTTGAACCACGTACAGCAATTGCACAACCGGTGCTGCCAGTATCGTGGGGTATAGAGGTTCCTGAGATGGAAACAACTATTCCACCAAGGACGGATGGACACATTGATTTTTCCATTACTATTCCACAGCACTGTGAAGCATTGGGACGAATTGTCGTGCCTATGGACATCACGTATGATGCACGTCCACTCGGTCAATTTCGAGAAGCAATCTTTGTGTTTACAGGAGGTTAAGAACCCGTGTTAAACTTATCGCATCCGACTATTGACATTGCTATTACTTGTAGCAATTTTGAAGCGTCGTTGGATTTCTATCACAACAAGTTGGGACTTGAGATCGTGTTGGAGTTAGAGATTCCAGATGCTCTCGCACGCGATGTAGGGCTCGCACCGACAGGCTTTCGTCAGGTCCGTCTCAAGGCAGGCAACACGCTCATCAAACTGATGGATATTGAATCGCCACCACCGAAATCGACAGACGAGTTCTCGGCAGGCGTTCGTTGGCTCACCTTTTTTGTGAAAGACATTCAAGCAACCGTCGAAAATCTAAAGCAGAACGGTGTCGAGTTTCTATCCGAACCGATAAGTGCACCGGACGCAGCAGGCGTTGTGTGTGCGAAGGATCCGGACGGCATTCTGATTGAACTCGTCCAAATTTGACCTATACGCTGTCAAATTTCGCATTCACATTATATGAGAGACATAGCGGAATTTCTTATCTTTTTAGCCCAGGAGACCTAAGCTTGAAACGAAGTGGAAAGCGATTGGGCACAAAGAAACGTGAAGACCAAATTCACGCTGCTTATCCGCAAGGAAAATTAAAAAGATGAAGGCATTAACTGATTCCCAAATCCACGATTTTAACGAAAACGGCTATCTATTACTCGAAGACGCGCTTGCGCCCGACGACCTAAACCCACTCATCGAGGAGTTTGAGGAGATTGTTGATACGGGGGCATCGGAACTTTATGCAGCAGGTGAGTTAGACTCTGAATTCAAAACGGAAGGGTTTGACACCCGTTTGGCAAAAATTACGGCGCAATCCGCTGCCGTATTTCAGAAGGTCTTTAGCGGCGCACACACCGGACCCGCACTCTTCGATCTGCTCATCAATCCGAAACTCCTTGACATCGCCGAGTCGCTCGTCGGACCAGAGATTATGTGTCACCCCGCATACCGGGTGCGCCCTAAACTTCCTGAACACGACCGGACCCTCGTTCCGTGGCATCAGGATGCTGGCTATATGGAACCTAAATGCGATTCAGTCTTGCAGCTCACGATCTGGATTCCACTAATAGACGCGACTGTTGAGAACGGCTGCATGGAAGTTATCCCACATGCCCATCGGGATGGCGTTTTCCGACATCGTCACTCTGAACGCTTCTATCTTGAGATACCGGATGATGCATTACCGGAAGTTGAACCTGTAGTCGTTCCAGTCAAATTTGGCAGCGTTCTCCTGCTTACGAATCTAACGCCGCATCGTTCTATTCCGAATGTCAGCAATCAAGTTAGATGGAGCGTTGATTCCCGGTATCAGGACGCAGCGAAACCGACCGGCTACCAACCGGAAGCCGGTTTCCTTGCCCGGAGCCGACTGCACCCTGAAAATGTCGTTACTTCGCCTGAAGAATTCAAGCGGGTTCGTGATGAGCACCAACCTGGTCCCGGCCCAAATCGCTGGGCAAAGGAGGAGAATAATGATGCGTAATCTCCTACAGTTATTCCCATTTTTCCTTATTCTGATTTTTCTGTTGAGCGGTGCCACACCTCCAACCGAAGCTCCGAAACCAGAGGATGTTGAACTTAAGGGCACCGTCGTCTGCTTGGCAGAAGAGATGCACACGCATTATAATGTAGAACTCTTTAGAACCCATGAACCTCTATACGGTATCAAGACAGAGAATGGCAAATACTACACGCTTTTGCGAACATCGTTAGCGGAGGCACTCTTTATAGACGAGCAGTTGCATGAGAAAGATTTGGTGATTACGGGTCGTGTTTTCCCCAAAACGCAATTGTTGGAAGTAACCCGTTTTTTGTCTATCCGTGACGGCGTTCTCCACGATCTCTACTACTATTGCGATACATGCTATATCCGTACGGTCGCGCCGGGGAATTGTGATTGTTGTCAAGCACCCGTTGTATTGATTGAAAGACCGCTAAATGTTGATTCTACAATACCTTCACCATAGGTGTCAATTTTAGAAAAAACAACCGTCGCAGACCCAGGCCGGTAGGTTGGGTTTCCTAACCGAACCGAGTTTTACACAGAAACCTTGAAAACTTCAAACCTCTTGAATCCCGTAGGGATGATATCTCTGTAGAAAAACGTGACCTCACAAACCTAAGCCCCGTAGGGGCGGCATCTGTAGGAGAGTTGTGATGAAATAAGGCGAAAAGCCACTAAATTGACACCTATGGTGTATAGCAGCACATTACCATGCATGCCTAAGCCCCAGTGGGCGACAGGTATATAAATATTGATAGGCAGCAATCTATAAAATCGGTACTACGCAATATAGGTTTTCTATATCTATCCTGTGAATCCTTTAATCCCATAAATCCTGATTCAGAAAAAAAGAAAATTCCCGATTACGAAGGGTTAGTTTATAATTTCCAAATCATTATATGGGTAAAACCCCGATTAAAAAATCACCTACTACCGCCATTCCGCGGTTATGGAATGGATGTCCCGAAAGTTTTCAACTGTGATAATCCTCTCGTCAAATTGTCCTTTCCATTCCATACCACCATCAAAAGTATTTTTTTCGTGGTTGGAGAAATTCTGGTTGTATGTGTAACCATCGGGCGTAAAACCCTTGAGAAGTAGATAGTTTTCTCGGTCATAAAAAGATATATAAATACGGGCAAAGTGTTTGTCGGTGTGGAAAAAGTGTTGGGCAATGAAGTAGTAACTTCCCAATTTCTCACCTTTCAAGTTGATGGCACTTTTGGGCTTATACTCAATTTTTATGACAACATGACTGCCATCTTCCGTTGTGTCTGAGAACTCTCTTGATATTTTTCGTTCCGTACAACCTACTACAATAACCAGAAAACACAATAAGAAAAAAGGGTGAGTTTTTAGAAATCGGTACATTTATATTTCTCCGATGTAAGTAGTGTTTACATTGTGAAAGTTATTGACATTTTTTGTAGGTCTTGGTAGATTCTATGCTATGAAAACAGAAAACATAAACCCCATTGAAGACCTACCCGTGATGATTAGTGATGCTGCATGGAATAGTTTCCTACCG
>JAJEEK010000019.1 GCA_022821065.1 Candidatus Poribacteria bacterium | reverse complement strand
GTGAAAATGCGCTATGAACATGCCAACGGTCTCACAACGGAGGCAGAATTAATGGAATACAGCGTTCCCGGCAAGATAGAAGAATATCACCCTTTACAGATTGGCTCTACGTATACCTACAAGTATCACAGTGTTTTTCTTGGGGAAACAGTGTTTGAAAAATGGCGCGTTACCGAAAACTTTTGAATCTAACGAACCTTGTTTGGAGAGATCAGACGTAGAAGCGAAACCTATCTACATCCGCCGTAACTGGGGGCAGCATCATGCTTTGGGCGATTGTTAGAAGAGAAATTACAGCGAATATCTTGAGTTTCAGATTCCTGATGGGATTACTCATCTATTTTTCCCTGATTGTCACAAATCTCTTCGTTTTGACCAGAGATTATGAGGATAGGCTGCAAAGTTACCGAACGGCTATTCGAGAGAATGAAGATGAAGTGAAGCAGGTGAAGATATACTCCGAATTCGGACATAGTCGCAAACTGAAGCTTGATAGAAAACCGAACCTGCTCAGCATCTTCAACGAAGGAATGGAGAAAAGGAAAGGGAATACGGTGACAGTGGCGCACGGATATGTTCCTGCTGTTGCCGAACACCACGGTTCCGATAATCCATATCTGAATATATTTTCCTCTATTGACTTCACTGTAATTTTCCAAGTGGTGATGAGTCTACTCGCGCTGCTGTTCTCCTATGACGCGATATCGCGAGAAAAGGAAGCTGGGACATTGAGATTAACCCTCTCTTGCGCGGTGTCAAGACCTATACTGCTTTTGGGAAAATACATCGCTGGAATGGTATCTATATCCCTCCCGCTCATCGCGAGTTTTGTGGCAGGCTTATTGATGATACAATCTTCACCTTATGTCTCTTTTGACAGTTCAGAGTGGATACGCATATCACTCATCTTCCTTGTATCCATACTTTACGTGTCTCTCTTTTTCCTTATCGGACTTTTCCTTTCGGCTCGGACCCACCGATCCTCTATCACCTTGGTGTTTGCAATGTGCGTCTGGGTAATTTTCGTCCTCATCATTCCAAATCTAACGGTTTTATTGGTGGAACATGCAAGCCCGCTACAATCGGAAAATCCGTATAAGGAGCAGGCGGATGAATTGTGGGGCGAATTTGGAGGCAAAGCCGGAGATTATTTGAAAGAACGAACGGTTGATCTGCCTTGGGAGCCTGCTAATCCGGGCGGCTTAGGGGTCCTTGAATCGAGAACAGCGTACGGAAGCGGAGAAACAGTTAGCTTGAGCCATTTTAGAAACGAAGACGGTGTACCGTTTGTCCAAGGGTATTACGGGTTCAAGGAAAACCTCCGAGCACAATATGCCGACAAAGTGTGGCAAATCCGGAAAGCCTACCTCGATGAAAACCCGAACCGACAATCTTTATTGGCATTGAACATATCCCGTATATCGCCAACAGCCGTTTACTACAACGCCACTGCCATCCTCGCTGAAACCGACTTAGGGAGTTTCCAGAAATTCATGGAACAGACCCGACAATATCGACGTGAGTGGGTCGAATATCTGAGAGATGAAAAAATATTTTCTTCACGTAGATGGTTCACCGGAAAGGATTCCCAAGAGCCGCTTGACTTAAGCGGAATGCCCAGATTTAAAGAGCGGAGCGAAAGTATCGGCAGCAGCGTGCAACGTGCCGTACCAGATATTATGATACTCACAGTGTTAAATATTCTATTCTTTATGGGAGCGTTCGTCTCGTTCCTGCGCTATGACCTATAGTAAGGGTTCTAAATCGCCGCTAAGGAGACAACATGATCTGGCAAATAGCAAAGCGTGAAATCCTTGACAATCTGACCCGTTTTCGGTTTGCATTCACGGTGATCTTGGTAATGGCACTGATGGTGATGAATGCCATCATATTTGTGAGCAGCAGCTATCAGCGAAGAATATCAGCATATTCGCAAGACACTACAGATGCCATAGCATCAATGAAAGGGCGAAGCTCCAACTTAAGCGAGTTAGGTGTAAAGGGACCAGGGAGCCTCTATAAACGACCAAGCCAATTAGGGTTCATCGCCACGGGTGCAGATGCCAACTTGCCAAAACGGGTCGTTGGGAATGCCGAATCCGGTGGAAATTGGAGGGCACCCAATTTTCACTACTCAAGTTCAAACGTTTGGTCGCTTGCATATCCACAAGACCCGTTCCGTAAAAATGATGCGTTACCAAATTTCACAGAATTAGATTGGACATTCGTCATCGGGTTGATAATGAGTTTTATGGCGGTCCTGTTCACTTACGATGCGATCTCTGGCGAACGTGAAACAGGGACTCTAAGCCTGCTCATGTCTCATTCCGTGTCACGTGCAACTGTGCTTCTGGCGAAATTCATTGGCGCGTTCCTTACCCTCATGATACCCCTATTGATTGGGATATTGCTCAATTTAATGATCGTCACCGTGTCAGAATTGGTGTCGCTCGACGGAAGCGAATGGACGCGGATCGGAATAATCTTTGTCATTTCTGCTGTCTATATCTCAATATTCTTATGGCTTGGGTTGTTTATTTCAAGCCAATTCTCCAATTCGTCAAGCAGCTTGCTGGTGCTACTTCTAATTTGGGTTGTGTTTGTAGTGCTTATTCCGAATACAGTGGGTGTGTTGGCAAGCAGTTTCCAGCAGGTGCCTTCCAGAAGTGAAGTCTCTCGACTAAAGCAGGCGAAACTCGACGAAATTGATCACAGGTATTTTGAAACAGATAGAAGACTTTTCCAATTCGGTTCCCCTTCCGACAATCCGCCTAAAATTGAGGCACTGCAGGTGTGGGCTGGCTATCTAACCGAACGCGCCGACGTGAAAAGTAGATTTGACGATGAGCACCTGAACAAACAGTTTGCACAGGTTGCGTTCACACAACAAGTTACGCGATTATCTCCGGCATCTATCTACAAATACGCTATGGAATCTCTATCTGGCACAGGATTCGCCAGACATAAAAAGTTTGTCCAACACGCGCGGCGTTACCGGCAACAGTTCATCGAATTCATCAAATCAGAGGACAGCGCAGACAAAGAGAGCTATCATGTCTATTTTGTAAAGGAAGGGTTATCCCAAAAACCGGTTGCTTTCAACAGCATTCCCAAATTTTCAGAAAAACTAACCTTAAGTATCACTTTTAAAGGGGCATTGTTGGATCTAACGTTGTTAGTATTGCTCTCACTGCTCCTATTTATGGCGACTGTTTTAGCATTTATGAGAAGTGACGTTAAATAGTCGTGATTCGGAGATCGATTCTGCCCGGGCTGTAGCAGATCCTTTTTGACTGTTCCTACCGAATGTGCTATCATTTTAATAACAACATATTCTGTAATATCGTAGAAATATATCCCTAATTACCGCTATCCTGCTTAGATGCGGATAGGAATGGAAGCGAGTATGGACGTAACCGAAATCAGACTCGTTATTTTTGATGTTGGACAAACACTACTGTTCTTGACCCCGCCCTCTGAAGAAGTATTTCTTGCAAGGTGTCAGCAACTTGCGATAGACGTTGAATTGGAAGACTTAAAACGAGGTTGTAAAGCGGGTGAACTATGGATTGCTCAGACTATAATGAACGAACAGAAAGGCGCAGCGAGAATCTCTGATGAAGAATTTGACATGAAATGGGAATACGTTGTTCTTGAAACGGCTTTAAAAGATCGGAAAGAAGACCTTGATGGTTTAATGAAAAAACTTAGGAACATCAACGGACCGGCTCAAAACTGGAATGCGCCTCCAGAAACATATAAGGTCTTAGATGAACTTCAAGCGAAAGGTCTACCTCTTGGCATCGTTTCCAATTTTCCGAAGACTTTACCTGATCTGTGTAGAAAGGTAGAAATTGCTGACTATTTTGATTTTATAATCACTTCTGAAGAGGTTGGTATTTCAAAGCCAGATCCGAGAATACTCCAAATGGCTTTACAGAGAGCACAAGTGAACCCCGAAGAGGCGGTATATATAGGCGACCATCCGTTTGATATTCTTTGCGCAAAAGAGGTGCCTATGCCAATCATCTGGTTTAATAAGGATAACGATCCGATCCCAGAAGGATTTACGTCTTATCCCGATTTCCAAATCAGTGCCTTATCGGAACTTGTAGAAATTATTATCTAATGTAAGACAGGCAGTTTTCAGTGTGGGCAGCACAGCATCAAGTTACAAGATATTTGGGTTCCACCTACCGTTCCGTTGGATTAATCGACAGCAGGACGTGGTGGATTGCCCCAGTTCCGGTTTCTATCCACTCCACTTACGACGACACCTTCTTTATCCCAGCGAAAAGATGCTTGGACATCAGTCGTGCAGTAGCGTAAAGTCAGACCGCACCGTCGTTTCGGTGACGGATTGGCGTTTGAACCGTGTAAAAGCAGGTCGGTATGGATAGAGATTTCACCGGCTTTGAGTTCAACATCTACGGGTTTCCCATACTGTTCAGCGTCTTCGACGATTTGCCCTAACACGCTGTTATCATCAGGTGTGCTGTGCCGAGGTGTCAGGTGTCCTAACCGATGTGAACCGGCAACGAATCGCATCGCACCGTTTTCGACGGTAGCATCGTCAATCGCGAGCCAGACGGTAACGGTTTTGGAGGGTGTGAGGGGCCAATAGCCGGCATCTTGATGCCAGCCGACGACTTTCGGATCGTGCGGCATCTTACAGAAGTAGTGCGCGCCCCAGCCGATAACATCCTCGCCGATCAGATCCTTCACACAGGCGACGATTTTAGGATGCGTGAGAAGATCATAGACTTTTCCGTATTTTATATGCGCGGAGATAATTGAGTAACTACTTCCGCCTGCCGCGATGACATTTGCCAACAAGGCATCAAAGTACTGGCGATGTTCACCGATTTCGGCTTCATCGAAAATCCGGATACCTTTGATATAGCCGACGCGATTGAAATCAGTAACTTGTTCCAGTGTTAATACCTTCGGCTGTTCGGTGACGCTTGGGTGAAATTGGAGATCTCGCCCCATCTCAGCGAGTTGTTCCCACGTCGGCATGATTTTGCCGGTTTTGTAAGTGACGCTTTCAGTTGCCATTGTTGTTCCCCCTTATGCAAATTCTGATTTCATTTTAGCATCAATAGAAGAAAAATGGTATAATATATAAGACTTACGCAAATCCGTCTGCAAGCGGAGTGTCGAACCGTGAAGAAATACTCAAGCAAAAACCCTGCAGTACATAAACAGCGTAAAAAACGGACTATATCTTAAAGTTGAGGTTAATTAATGGCGCATGCATATACCCCCGGTCTTAAAGTTACCGAGGGAATGACTATTCAGAAAGAACGGCGGCTTCCGCTTGAAGGCGAGGTGCTTGTCGAAGCTGGGGCAACAGTTAAGGCAGAGGATGTCGTCGCGAAGGCGGACCTGCCGGGCAATGTTCAGCTGTTGAATGTTGCTAATCTACTCAGTGTTCCGCCAGAAGAGGTTGCGGAACATATACTTAAATCTGTCGGTGCAACTGTCTCGGAAGACGAGATTATTGCGACGACAAAAGGACTCTTTGGACTTTTCAAATCGCAAGCACGTTCACCGATTGATGGCACGATTGAGTCGGTATCGGATGTAACGGGTCAGGTGATCCTACGTGAACCGCCTATCCCTGTCGAAGTTAAAGCCTATACCGACGGAACGGTGACGGAGGTGCTGCCGAATGAAGGTGTCACAGTGGAGACTTACGGCACTTATATCCAAGGTATTTTCGGGATCGGTGGTGAAACGATTGGAAACTTAACCGTTGTCGCAGAATCGCCCGGTGATACGTTGACGGCTGAACAGATATTGTCTGAACATCAGGATAATATTTTGGTTGGCGGCTCGCTGGTTACGACCGATGCCATTCAGGAAGCGATCCAAAACGGTGTTAAAGGCATCATTGCGGGTGGTATTGATGACGCGGACCTACGCGAACTCCTCGGTTATGAACTCGGGGTTGCGATTACCGGTTCTGAGGAGATCGGTATCACATTGGTAATCACAGAGGGGTTCGGGAGTATCGCGATGGCGGAACAGACGTTCACACTCTTGAAAGCAAGGGAAGGTATGCAAACCTCTATCAACGGTGCGACGCAGATTCGTGCTGGCGTTGTCCGTCCGGAGATTGTTATTCCGTTTGTTCCTGAGAATGCAGCGTCAGCATCCGACGCTGTAGACAGTGAGAAGGAAGGGATTTTGGAGGTTGGCAGCTCGGTGCGGATCATTCGGGAGCCGTATTTCGGGCAATTGGGACGCGTCACAGAATTACCGGTAGAACTTCAAAACCTGGAGACAGAGGCGCAAGTGCGGGTGTTGCGAGTAGAACTCGCAGACGGTCAACAGACGACGCTGCCCCGAGCGAATGTTGAGGCAATTGAAGAATAGTTGCCAGTTTTTAGTTGTCAGTAAGAAAGGGTTCTTCTGGAAACGAACAACTATAATTCATTTTCAGTTTATTACGTAAATCCTAATCTTTATAGGCATTCCTTATAGCAGTTCCAGCGACTATGCCGAGCCCTGTGAGGAATATGACTAACATAGAAATTGCAAACCATTCCATTATAAGGCCTCTGTAAGTCTTGTGTTTACTAAAGTGTCTATTTACTTTTATAAAATTGGTTCTCATACCACTTCACATTGCCGGTGCTGAGACCGCTCGCGACGATGTCTAACCTGCCGTTTCCGTTCATATCAACAACGTGCATCTGCCCGACACCTAACCCTCCATCGTCAATCGTCTCTTTACGCCAGTGGTTATGCGCCAAATCCTCCGGACGGTAGAGATGTAGACTCGTGCCTTCGCCGTTGTAGCCACAGATCACCTCAAGTATACCGTCAGCATCAACGTCAACGGCGGCGAGGGAATGTCCGCGGTTGAGCGTGTCATCAATGAGGTGACGCTCCCACGGATCGGTACGTAGGTCGCCGGTGGCTTTATACCAGACGAGATTGTTCCCGTGCCACGGTTCAATCGCTAAAATCTCGTTGACACCGTCGCCATCAATGTCAGCAGCATAAGTATCGCTACACTCGCGGTCACTGATGATCCATTTGCCCCAGTCGTCCGTCATTGGATCAGCAGGCGGCTCATACCAGATTAACCCCTCCGTGCAGCTAATCAGTACATCATCACGTCCATCTCGGTCAACATCGTTGATACTCAAGCCGTGGTTGATATGGAGAGAATCGTCAAGGAGGTGGGATTGCCAAGAGGCTGTGTCTTGCGGGGTATCTGGGAGTTCATAGCACCAGAGGGAGCCGGGACTGTGCCATTCACCGGGTTTACCATCTTCACCACGGATGGAGGCGACGATGAGGAAAGGGGCTGCGTTTGCCGTTTCTCCTGATAAATCTGCGAGGGCAATACGGTGGATAAACGGGACATCGGCGATATGATGACTCTTCCAGTTCTGTCCGTCTTGTGTCGGTGTTTCGAGCCAGTGGAGGTAGCCACCGGCAGCGTTTACACCACGATTAAAACCGCTGCCGACGATGAGATCGGGAGTGCCAGTACCGGTCAGATCGTAAGGTGCAATAGTGATATGTCCGCTGCCCTGATCGGTCACAAGGTGTCTTTTCCAGTGGGGTGCCTCGTACCACGCGATGATAGGTTCGCCAGTGGAGCCTGCGATGATGTCGAGTTGACCATCGCCGTTTATATCAGCGACTGCGAGTCCATAAACGCTTTTGACGGTGTTGTCAAGTAGATGTCCTTTGAACTTCACGGTTGATCTCCTCGTATGTTATCCCGATCTAAGGATTGCGGAAAAACCTACTCGTCGAGCCAACTCATCATACTGCGCAGATTTTTCCCGACTTCTTCGATCTGATGTTCTTCTTCTTGTCGGCGGAGCGCGCCGAGCACAGGTTGGTTTGCCTCATTTTCTAAGACCCACTCTCGTGCAAAGACACCTTCCTGTACGTCTTTCAAGATTTGGCGCATCTTGTCTCGGACGCTGTCGTCGATAATCTGCGGTCCGCGGGTGAGGTCTCCGAATTCGGCAGTATTGCTAATATCATTCCGCATTTTGCTTAATCCGCCGGAGTAAATTAAATCGACAATCAACTTGAGTTCGTGGAGACACTCAAAGTAAGCCATCTCTGGCTGATAACCGGCTTCAACAAGTGTGTCAAAGGCGGCTTTAATGAGTGCAGCGGTTCCACCACACAGCACGGCTTGCTCACCGAAGAGATCGGTTTCGGTCTCCTCACGGAAAGTCGTTTCAATGACCCCAGAGCGAGTGCCGCCGATGCCTCTTGCGTAAGCGAGCGCGACATCGCGTGCGAGACCAGTCGTGTCTTGATGGATGGCGATGAGACACGGCACACCACCACCGCCTTCAAATACTTCACGGACGAGCGAACCGGGTCCCTTCGGTGCAATCATTGCGACGTCAATATCGCCAGCAGGTACAATCTGCCCAAAATGGACGCTGAACCCGTGCGAGACGAGGAGCATATTCCCGGCTTCCATGTTCGGCGCAATCTGATCGCGATAGACAGCTGCATGGCGTTCATCTGGGATGAGTACCTGAACAATATCTGCCATCGCTGCGGCTTCTTCGACGGTCTTGACAGTTAAGCCTTCGGCTTCTGCACGTGCTTTTGACCGGCTGCCTTCGTATAAAGCGACGACAACGTTTGCACCGCTGTCTTTGAGGTTAAGCGACTGTGCGCGTCCTTGTGCACCATAGCCGACGACGGCGACGGTGCGTTCTTTCAGTAAATCAAAATTAGCATCACTATCGTAATAAATCGTTGCCATTTTTTAAATTTTCCTTGCGGTTCGTTTGGGAACACCAGCAATTCCGATTGCACGTTTTGCGAATCGTTTAAAAATTATTTCTCGGAGCCGCGCAGCATTGCTATTTTACCGGTCCGTGCTAATTCAAGGATCCCGTAAGTCTCGAAAAGTTCAATCGCTGCTTTCAACTTTCCTTCGTCGCCTGTAATTTCAAGCACAACAGATGCGGGTTTCGTATCAATAACGCGGGCACGGAAAACCTCCGCAACCTGTAGAATCTCGGCACGTGTCTGTGAATCAGGCGTGCCGACCTTGAGAAGAAGGAGTTCACGTTCAACATGCGTTCCGGCTGTAAGGTCTGTAACCTCAATTACGTCAATCAATCTGTTCAGATGCTGGTAGATCTGTTCAATTATCTGTGCGTCGCCATGGGTAACGAGGGTAATCTGTGAGATGCTTTTGTCATGCGTCTCGGCGACGTTGAGGCTGTCGATATTAAAGCCGCGTCCGCTGAAAAGTCCTGCGACGCGTGCCAGCACTCCGAATCGGTTCTCGACCAAAACGGAAAAAATGTGTCGTTCTTCTGGATTCATTTTTTAATTTTACCTTGCGGTTCGGTCAAGGGGGTTTGGGCTATCAACGTGCCTTTCCGTATATCTGAAGAAACACCCCAGCAAAAACACCTCCATTCCATTACGGACTACGTTTCTGATTTAAGGGTTCATTCTTCACCAAAAACGACTGCGTAATGGAATGCAGCAGTGCCCAAAGCAGTTAATCATAAAAATCGTTAGGCTAACCCGCGAATAACGTCTCCGAGTCCAGCACCGGCTGGTACCATCGGGAACACGTTTTCCTCTTCATCAACGATGAAGTCGATGACGACGGGACCGTCGGTAATCCCTTTTGCCTTCAGCAGTGCGGGTGCAACATCTTCGGTGTGTTCGACACGTAAGCCTGTCGCACCGAATGCCTGCGCGAGCAGCGCGAAGTCCGGGTTGTCGTGGTAATCGACAGCAGAATAGCGTTTGCCGTGGAACAATTCCTGCCACTGACGCACCATCCCCAAGTACATATTGTTGATGATAAAGACCTTAATCGGCAGCTTCATTGTGACCGCTGGCACCAACTCTTGGATTGTCATGATGTAGGAGCCGTCACCGTTGATATTGACGACGGTTTTGTCTGGACATCCGAGCTGTGCGCCGATTGCGGCGGGGAGGCTAAAGCCCATCGTGCCGAGACCGCCGGAATTGAGCCACTGTCGAGGTTCCGTGAATTTGAAGTACTGCGCCGCCCACATTTGATGCTGCCCGACATCCGCGATGACAATCGCATCACTGTAGTGTTCGTAGATCTGCTCAATAACGTATTGCGGCATGACTTTATCGGCTTTCTGTTCATATTCAAACGGGTATTTCTGCTTCCACTCCTGAATTTGATTACGCCACGGGTCAATATCTGTCATCCCGACCTGTTTGTTCAATTCTGTTAGTACGTTTTTCGCGTCACCAACGATGGGGACATCCACCGGTACATTTTTTCCGATACAGGACGCATCGATATCAATATGGATCTTTTTAGCGTTCGGTGCGAATTTGCTGAGATCGCCCGTAACGCGATCGTCAAACCTTGCACCGATAGCGATAACAAGGTCAGCATCGGTGAAGGCGTAATTTGCGCAACAGGAGCCGTGCATGCCGGGCATTTCCATCGCTAACGGATCCGTCTCGGGGAACGCACCGAGTCCCATCAAGGTAACAGTAATCGGAATCTGTGTGTTATAGGTGAGTTGCCGCAGTTCTTCACTGGCATTCGCGAGAACGACACCACCCCCAGCATAAAGCATCGGGCGTTTGGCTTCCTTAATGAGTTCCGCTGCCTTCGTAATTTGTGCTGGGTCACCGTCTACCTGCGGCTTGTAGCTGCGGATGCTAACTGTCTCTGGGTATTGAAACAGTGCTTTGTGTATTTGTGCATCTTTAGCGATGTCGATAATTACGGGCCCGGGTTTCCCCGTGCTTGCAATATGAAACGCTTCAGCGACAACATCTGCGACCTCTTCGCAGTCTTTAATGAGGTAGCTATGTTTACAGATCGGACGTGTTACGCCGATAACATCGCATTCTTGGAAGGCATCACTGCCGATATAATGTGTGAAGACCTGTCCAGTGATTGCGACCATCGGAATAGAGTCCATATAAGCAGTTGCAATACCTGTGACAAGGTTGGTCGCGCCGGGGCCAGAGGTTGCGAGTGCGACCCCAACTTTTCCAGTGGCGCGGGCGTAGCCATCAGCGGCGTGGGAGGCACCCTGTTCGTGCCGCATCGGGATCAATTTGATTTCGGTCTCGTCGTATAGGGCATCGAAAATCGGCATCGCTGCGCCACCGTTCACACCGAAGATATATTCGACACCTTCCCGTTTGAGACTATCAACGAGCATCTGCGCTCCTGAAAGTTCCATGCCAATTTTCCTCACAAGTCGTAGATTTGAATCCTACGGGGAGTTGTTAAAATTAAAAAACCTTCTCGTTCCATCTTTGGAGACGAGAAGGACATTTGACTGACCTTACCGTGGTACCACTCCAATTCCCTTTCCGATTTGGGAAAGAGCACTCTTTGGGATGCGATAACGGGCATCACACCGGCGAATCCTACTTATCGCGAGCAAAGCTTGCTCCTACAATTGTTCAGATTTGCAGCTCCGAGGCGACCTTCAGTCGTGGAAACTTGAGGAGACCTTTCAGCCCATGAGTCTCCATCTCTTGCAAGCCCGATCGACTTACTCCTCCCCTTCAACGCTTTTTGAGGGTATCTATTTATTTTTTAATGACGCACACCGTTTTACGAAGTTTCACGGCGATGCTTAAGAAAAATTGTGTATACATTTTAAGTATAACACATTTAAAGGGAGATGTCAAGAAAATTAATCTTCCAAGCGACGATGCGTCGTCAGTTGATTATTTCGGAAGTAGAGGGTAGGTTTGAAACGATGTTCATGCCTACCCCTACCACACCCGAAATTTGTGATGGAAAATTAGGCGTTCGCCACGTAGAGTTCGTTAACACGGGTCCAATTGATAACGTTTGTCCACGCTTCAATATAATCTGGACGGCGATTCTGGTAGTTGAGATAGTATGCGTGTTCCCAAACATCGATGCCGAGAAGCGGGGTATGTCCCTGCATAATCGGACTGTCCTGATTGGCGGTGGAATAGATTTCCAAGCCGTCGTTGCCGAGGACGAGCCATGCCCAACCGGATCCGAAACGTGTGCTTGCAGCAGTAACAAACTGATCTTTTGCGGCTTCAAGTGAGCCGAAGGCCGAGGTGATCGCGGCTGCGATTTCTCCGCCGGGTTCGCCACCATTAGGACTCATAATCGACCAGAAAAGGGAGTGATTGGCGTGTCCGCCGCCGTTGTTGATGACGGCTTGACGCTTGTCTTCCGGGACCTGGTCAAGATTCTGGAGCAGCTCGTGAACATCCATATCGGCGAGCGCACCGAGTCCTTCTAAAGCAGCGTTAAGGTTGTTAACATAACCCTGATGGTGTTTGCCGTGATGGATTTCCATCGTATCGGCACCGATGTGAGGTGCCAAAGCATCATGCGCATAAGGGAGCGCAGGTAATGTGTGTGCCATTTAAAAATAGCCTCCTGTTTTATTTTACTAACATGCGTTTGCAAGTTGCGCGCTAATGGGCGCGCAAGCAATGTAATTAAAAAATCAAAAAGAGTATAGCAGATTTATCAGAAGTGTGCAAGTTTTTTCTCAACGGTGAAGTTCAAGTTGCGCCATGAAAAAATAACACTAAAGGACGTTAATCGTCTGATGAAGGCGTTTCAGAGATTGCGCCGACACGGCAGATGCGTTTATAGTCGCAGTAACCGCAGGGCGCGGTTTTGTTTTTAGGCGTGACGGGAGTATCGCCTTCTTCCACTGTGTCTACGAATGTTTCAACCCGTGTAATAAGCGGAAAATTGCCCGCACTTATTCCATTAACGTACTGTGTCAGATAGCCACTGACACGATCAATAACACCCTCAAAATTCTCATCGGACAACATCTGCCCTGTTTTTCGCTGCAGAATGTATGCCGCATTTCTATAAGACGCTTTTCCAATGGCGAGTGTAATTCTACAATCATTTAATCTAACTTTATGATACAAACCTGCCGCTGCTGCGTACTCGGTGCCCAGCAATTGCCTCGTTATTTCGAGATAGATAGGCAATTGAAGTGCGTGTCCCTCGAGAATATCTTTTATGCCAGGCGTTGAACTTCCACTTTTGTAGTCAATAACATTAAAAACACCTTCACCTATATCAATACGATCAATTTTCGCGTTGAGACGCACCCCGTCAATGTTGATAGGCTTAGCATGACTGAGAACAGAATCCGTTATCCCCTGCCTACGACCAACGCTGACTTCAAAATAGCGCGGCGTAGTGGTTACATCATATTCGCGCTCCACTGCAAGCCATTGGTTCAATGTGACTTTTAAGAGTGCTTTATCTACTGTCCGAAAGAGATCGTCGGAGGCATCGTCGTTTATTATCATTTCATCTATGAGATCAGTTAGCTGCTGCTTTGCCTCTTCAAAGCTTGCTGCATCACACTGGCTAATGGCGGGTTGCTCTCGACGCTTATTATAGAACCTAACGAGAACATTGTGAACTAACTCACCTTTTTCGAGGCTGGATAAACCTTCGGTGTCTTCTCTATCTTCGCTGCTGAGTTGCAAGACTTCAGTTGCAAAGTATTGGAACGGACACTTGGCATAAGTTTCCAATTCTGTAACAGAATAGGTCCTTTGTCGCCGTTTTTCTAAACCAGCACGGCTCTCAGTAGAAAGGGTTTCTGGAGTTAACACACCTTCATAGGCAAGATGTTCGTGCGTTTTTTCACGGCTCTGCTCAACCTTAACAACATGATCTATTAGTGGACGCATGTTTGTTAAATGATCAGGGAATGATTTATCGGAGGGTGTTTCTGCTGTCCATATATGGTTACCGTATGTGCTGAGGAAACCCGGAACACTGCCTTGTGTGGGATTCGCAGCCTCAATAGTTTCAACATGCGCAATCGCCTTTAATTGTCTGAGAAACGGGGACGGAATAAGGTCTGCTTCACGTTCACGTTGTGGCACAAGGAGGTAGAGTCGCTTGCGAAAAGCTTTGAGTACCCGATAGAATAGAAAGCGATTATCGCGTAGCAGCTCCTCTTCATCTCGATACGGGACTTCTGGGAGTATTGGATCGGGACGATAATTTGCTGGAAATCTGCTCTCTACAAAATCACCTAAGAAGACGGTATCAAACGCCATGCTTCTGAGTTCACCGAGCGATACAATCTTGACGGTTTCCCCCTTTGTTGATGTTCTTTTGCGATAGTTTGTATGCCTCGCAACGCGGAGGAGTTTGTCGATGTATTCACTCAGCGGATATGATCTATCACTTTCCGATTTTAAGACGCTACAGAGTTCGGTAACAATTCTCTGGAATTGACGGTATGCCTCAATCTCGCCTTCAACGATTTCGCTATTTTTTCCGAGCATTGGGTTGAGAACGTGTTGAACGACCTCTCCGTTTGTGAGTAACTCGTCAATGTACCCCTGAAACTCGTTGGGATGGAATAGACGTGTATGTGGTGCCGCTTGAACTTCAGAGAAATAGGCATCATCTAAAGGCGTTCGATCTGAAGAGAGACGAGAAAAGATCGATTTGATGACCTCAGATTTTGTTATCGGTGCGTTTTCTTCGAGTGAATAGGGGATGCCGTAAGCAGGAAAGGTTTCGGCGATGCGCTGCTGATACTGTCCGATGTTGTAGTAGGCGACGCAGATGTCACTGAGTTTGCAATGTCCTTCTAAGACCCGTTTTTGGATAAGAGACGCAATCTGTTCAACTTCATCGGACCTATCGGCGGGTCTCATCATTTTAATTTCAGACGTTGTCTGCGGATCGGTCCCCGAATGTGTGCTCCCAGTTTCTATGCGAAACAGGTTTTCAGCAAAATTTCTGTGGCGATCAGGATCCCGTTCATAGTCAGGGTCGATAATGGCGTTCGCGTCTGTAAACTGTGAGACGATATCTCCGATATTTTGATAGAGTGCCTTGTTCTCTGGCACATAGTCGGTACGAAACCACATCTCTATCTTAGACATTCTGGAAATGCCTGTTAAAATCTTGATATTGGCTTCAGAAAGGACGGTGAAACCTTCAACAACAACAAGGTCAACTCTGGGAAATGCCCTTTGCATAAACTCTGGATTGAAATTGTTCGCAAGGTATAGAAGTCTTCCCTGTTCATCTATCCAACCGTCTTCAAGTTTAGCTTCGTAATCGTTATAAATGCGTGCAAGGTCAACCTTGGTTGGATTGTCTGCTTCAATGTCCTCGGATGTCTCACCACGTTCCTTGAGGTGGTTAATTTTCTCTACAACGAGGGAAAGCGTGCTGTCTGGGACAGAAATGTTCTGGTTGGGTCGAAATGTATTATAACGGTGGGCATCTGGATTGTTTGGTTGAGGATTTGCAATTTCGTGTAGCCAGAGGTTTTGGATGCCTTCTGAGATGTGTTGTCTTGTTGGATGTGCTTGACTGTATAACTGCCGAACGAACGCCACACTGGTATACACGCGCAAGTTGGCAACAGCGCGGTTTGGGTGATAGCCGACCAATTCGCGCTGACGGTTCACACGTGCGGCATCGGTCGGCACAATGACAACAAAGGTCTGTGCCGCATTGTCTTGGATACGTGTTTTAAGGATGTTTTCTATGTTTTCCATTTTCTCACGGCATATGGAGCATGCCTACTACCTTACTTGTGTGCCGAGCGGCATCTCTTCTTCAACGGTTGCGAGAACAACGGAGTCGCCGCTTCCTGCGAGAATCATGCCTTGTGATTCGATACCACGGAGGGTTGCGGGTTCTAAATTCGCGACGACGATTACCTGTTTGCCGATGAGTGCGTCTGGCGTGTAATGTTCGGCAATCCCGGCGACGACCTGTCGTTTTTCAGTGCCGAGGTCTACCTGCAATTTGAGGAGTCGGTCAGCACCTTCAACGGGTTCAGCAGAGAGGACACGTGCGACGCGCAGGTCAAGTTTCTGGAAATCGGCAAAGGAGACCAAGTCTGTCGTTTTCGATTCCTGCTTCTGCTTCGGTTTACCAGCCGCTTTGGGTTGCGCTTGTTGCTCCTTTTTGGTATCAACGCGCGGGAAGATGGGTTCACCTCTGCTGACAGTTAAGCCTGCCGGTAAACGTCCCCATTCTGCGACGGTATCAAATTCCGATAAACCGATCTGTTTTTGAATCTTCTCGGCGGTTTCGGGGATAACGGGTGAAATCAGCACAGAGATAAACCGGAGTGCCTCCAAACTGTTGTAAAGGATCGTACCCATTCTCGGTTTGGTCTCTGGCTTCGCGAGCGTCCAGACCTGTGTCTGTTGAACATAGCGATTGATACGCCGGACAAACTCCCAGATGGTTTCCAATCCAGCATCGAACGCGAACGCGCTTATGTGTTCGTCTAATTGATCAATAGTGGTCTGCGCCATCGCTTCGATTTCATCGTCGAATTCCCCCGGTGTTGTCGGTGTGGGAATCCGCTCAAAGTTCTTGTTGACTAAACCGAGGACACGATTGAGTAGATTGCCGAGATCGTTCGCGAGATCGGCGTTGTAGCGGGCGTGCAAACGGGCAGGACGGTAATCACCATCGTTGCCGAAACTAAATTCGCGCAGGAGATAGTAACGGAAGGCATCCAATCCGTAGGTTTCAATGTCGGTGTCCATATCAATGACGATACCGCGCGTTTTACTGAGTGCTTCGCCGTCCTTCGTTAACCAGCCGTGTGCAACGACCTGTTTAGGGAGCGGTAAATCAACAGCCATCAACATCGCGGGCCATATAAGCGCGTGAAAACGGGTGATGTCTTTCGCCATTATGTGGACATTAGCAGGCCAAAAGGTGCGGTAGCACTCGCTATCTGTCTCATAACCGAGTGCTGTCATATAGTTCATTAGGGCTTCGATCCAGACATAGACGATATGCTCCGGGTCAAACGGCAACGAGATTCCCCACGAGACGGAGGAGCGGGATATGCTTATATCCTCCAAACCGGATTCCAATACACTCAGAAGTTCGTTGCGGCGACTTTCAGGGTGGATAAATTCTGGGTTTTCGTGTATGTGCTTGAGCAACCGGTCCTGATATTTGGAGAGTTTAAAGAAATAGTTTTCTTCTTCGAGCTGCTCCAAAGGCAATTTGTGGATAGGACAAATTTTTTCATCTGTCAACTCTTTGTCAGGCACAAATCGCTCACACGGACGGCAATAGTACCCTTGATAAGGTGCTTTATAGACATCTCCGCTATTATAGAGTGCATTGAGGAATTTATTGGCACCACGTTTGTGTAAATCGCTTGTTGTGCGGAGGAAGACATCGTGTGAAATATTAAGGCGTTCCCATAGGTTAGTGAATATGGGTGCCATTTTATCACAATATTCTTGCGGTGCGAGTCCGGCGTTTTCAGCGGCTTTATGGACGTTCGCGCCGTGTTCATCGACACCCGTGAGAAAGAAAACATCTTCACTTTTGAGGCGGTGATAACGTGCCAAAGCATCAGCAGCAATCGTGGTATAGGCGTGTCCGGCGTGTGGTTCTCCGTTGACGTAGTAGATAGGCGTGGTGATGTAAAATGTGCTCATTGTGTTTCTTTGAACTCCGGTCAGATAGTGTTGATTCGTATGCTAAAAATTATACCACGATCAGTGCTGTTTGTCAATTTCTGTTTCTCGGTGTTCGGCGATCAGCAGTCAGTGATGCGAAGCTAAAGGAGAGATGAACCTATTTTAGCAATTTCAGACACATGACCTCTAAAGCCAAGGTGGCGTTTGTGTTGGTATTGTCGATGAGGGATTTGGTGTCAAAGACTGTCTGGATGGCTTGTTGTATACGCAGCCGAGAGTAGCGCGGTACAATGGATTGGAGTTCCACAATAGAGTGGATATGTGTTATTAATTCGGTGGGCGCGCCTTGTTGCAGAAAGAGCAGGTCGCGATACCATGTGACTAACTCGCCTAAAGTTTCGGGGTTATTTTTCAAGTGTTCGGCAAGTCTGAAGGCGGCTAATGGATCTGTCTCCTTGAGAATTTCTGGGACTTCTTCCGTGTGGACATCGCCTTTTTCGAGGTGTGTGAGTGCCTTTCCGATCGCACCATCCGCTGCAATCGCGAGTGCCGTCGCCTGTTCAGGGACTACCGAAAACTGTTCGACCAAGATTTTAGCTAATTCTTGTGTCGGCATCGGGTGAAATTGGAGGATTTGGCATCGGGAACGTGTCGTCGGCAGCAGGGCTCGGATATTTGACGTCAAAAGGATTAAAACAGAGGCGGCTGGCGGCTCCTCAAGTGTCTTGAGTAGACAGTTCTCTGCCTCTGCATTCATCCGTTCCACGTCCGTCAAGATGTAGATTTTCCGACTCGCTTCAAGCGGTTCGTAGATAATCTGTTTCTGTAACTCCCGAATTTGTCCTATCTTTAGTGTACTTCCTTCAGGTCGGACGAACTGTAAATCCGGATGGTTCCCTGAATCTATCTTCCGACAAGCCAGACACGTCCTGCATAGCGTAGGCGGCTGCGTCTTTTGCTGACAGAAAATGAGTTGTGCGAAATAGCGGGCGACCGTCTCTTTTCCGACACCTGCCGGTCCAACGAAGAGATAGGCACCGGCGATCCGCTCCGATGCGACGGTATGTTGGATTTGTTCGACAATCTGTTGGTGTCCGATGATTGGATTTTGCATGTTTCTTCTCAGAGATGCTTCTACCGTGATAGATATTTTTGATACTCGGTTAAGATCGCGGCATGAACGGCATCGGGGGCCTGTGCTGCGTCTATTAGTTTGACGCGATCGGGGTCTGCTTTCGCCGCGGATAGGTAGCCTTCACGGACTTTTCTGTGTCGTTCAAGAGGCTCTCTATCCAAACGGTCGCGATGCGTTTCGCCAGTCTGCTGTCTCTGTAAGCCGATCTCCGGTGGCAGGTCGAGAATAAAGGTGAGGTCTGGAGTTAAACCGCCGGTAGCGACGCGGTTTAAGTGGTGAATCAGTTCAAGATCGATGCCACCGCGATACCCTTGGTAAGCGACAGTGGCATCGGTAAACCTGTCGCAGATAACAATTTTATTTTCAGCGAGTGCGGGACGTATCAGTTCGTCTACGTGTTGCGCGCGTGCCGCTGCCAGCAGTAGCAGCTCCGTCAGTGCTGTTATACCGTCAGCTGTTAAAAAGATATCGCGAATCCGTTCAGCGGCAGGCGTTCCACCGGGTTCACGTGTGCGTACAACATCTGGACCGAGGGCTTCCGCTAACCGTTGTGCTTGTGTGGTTTTACCTGACCCTTCCACACCTTCAAATGTAATAAAAGTTCCACTTTGTGCCATCTTCTCTCTTTTTAAATAAAAAGCACCCACATCGGGTTTTCGCCGACTGTGTATGTGGTAAGTGGCGACAATTCACCGCTCTGACGGTTTATACGGTAGGTGGCGAGTTTGCCAGACCCTTGACCGCCGACAAAAAGGAAGTTTCCTGCTCCGTCAATGTTAAAAACGCGGGGTGTGGGTTCAGTTGGCTGATGCCCGATAGCACTGAGTTTGCCGGTTTCTTCGTCAACTGCGAATTCTGCGATGCTATCGTGTCCGCGATTGGAGACATAGAGGAATTGCCCTTGTGGATCAATGTGGATTTGCGCACAGGTGTTGTCCTCCTCGAAGTCTGAGGGGAGCGTAGAGAGGTCTTCTTGTAGGTCTGATAGAATTCCGGGGTGCTCACCTTCTTCCTCAAGCCTGTACGCCGAAACACTCGATCCATTTTCGTTCGAGAAATAGAGGATCGGTTTGCTCGGATGGAAACAGAAGTGCCGAGGTCCAATCGGTGCACCCGGGTTGAGATTCCCGATTATATTCTCTGTGAGCATGCCTGTCTTTTCATCGAAATGGAACTGATAGATGGCGTTTCGAGGGACAGTGTGCGGTACGAAGGCGTATCGGTTTGAGGCATCCGTCTCGACGCAGTGCGCGTGTATATCGGTTTTAACCGTCTGAATCGGATCGCCTTGGACGGTTTTATCGTCCCCGATTGCGTGAACAGTAACCTGACCTGCACCGTAATAGGCGGAGAGCAGAAAATTTCCGGTTTTATCCGGCGCGATATAACAGGTATCGGCATCGAGTTTGACTGTCCGCAGGTGTGAGAGGTGTTTCGTCTCTGCGTCGATGCGGAAACTTGCGATTTCGCGGCTCGACCGCAGCCCGGCATATAGGAAGTCGCCACACGGTGAGAGTGCTAAAGGACCGGGAGAACCGGTGACGTTGATGTTTTCTTGAAGTTCGATGCCACCGTTAGAAGCATCAAACGTATAAATAGCGATTCGGTTTTCTCCGGCTATGGAGAGATAAACATGCGTTTGCATAATTTTATAATTGACCTCTATGGAAATACCACTGTTGCAAAGTGGCGATATAATGCTTCATCTACTTTGAAATTGGAGGTAAACGACCATGTTTTGATAGGCGAGGTTAGGAAACCTCGCCAGCGGCATTAATCTATCACATTCCTAAAACGTGAATGGACAAAGCACTGGTTAGTAATATAAGAAATTAACACATAGGTATATTATTTATCTAACTCTGTTAATAATTTCATTTTTTCTCGCCTCGGCAATTTGGCGATAAAAGGTATCATTGTCCCCTGAATTAGTTATAACCTCTTCAAACCACTTCTTCGCTTGTTCTAAATCATTCTTCGCTTGTTCTGAAGTTTGTTCTAAATCACTATTCTTCACTTGTTCTAAAGTTTGTTCTAAATCATCAGCAAGAGATATTCTGTGCAGTAGTGCACTTACAATAAACTCCGCTTGTTTTAAAGCTTCTTCTAAATCATTAGTACGAGGTGACCTGTGAAATGGCATACGAAATGACCTGTGAAGGGGCATACCTACAACAAAATAGGCTTGTCCAATCTGGAATCTGCATGCCTGAAGTGTAATATCATTTGGAAAATCCTTCTCGAAATTATGAAAAGTATCAACAAGCTGTCCAATATAGATACGAAAAATTGCACTTGCTATTAATCTACCAACGATGTCATCGCTGATGTCGATTAATTCTTTATGAAATTCTCTCCAACTCAGTAAGGTTCGTATTTTTCCAATGTAGGCACTACGAGTTACCTCACTCCTTGGAAATTCAGAGATAACTTTATCGTACCATTTTAACGCGAATTCTATTTTAGGAATCCAGCTTGAATCAATCATCCAGTGATCATCTTTACCGTCCGACCAGAACTCTGCATTTTTCAAATACAATTTGGCCACGGAATAATCAGCACTTTCAATACTTTCCGTATAAGCTGCTAAAGTCACTTTGGATAATTCATCCATTCTCTCTTTTACCATCAACGCTTCATCGGAATTCGGATATTCTTCAACGATATAACCCCATGTCTTTATGGCAGGTTGAATCCTATCCTCATCAAAAGCGATCGCGCCGAGTAGATAATATGCGCGAGATATATCTTTCCTTTCGGAATCTTCGTGAAAAATAAGATTGATAAGTTCACGCTTTGCGTTGTCATTTAAACCATGCGCCTTCAGTAAAATTGCTTTTTCTATAGACGCTTCAATTGTCAATCCGCTCATAGTAATTATAAAAACAATAGTTAACCAAAAATATCTAAACATTATTTCCCTTCTTAAATTTAATCGTTCTCTGTCAACTTTAATAGCATCTGTTGTGGCGTGAGAATTGGGATATTGTTAAGCGGAAACCCCGCAAGATCACGTGTAACAATCAATCTGCCTACATTTGTATCTAATAGTGCGTGAATCATCCGTGTTTTTTTGTCCGTTCCTCTTCAAGAATTTTCTTGCAGTCCTCATCAGTAGGCGGTGGGGCATCCGTTTTCGCAATACCGATCACCTCATCCAATGACATCGTTTGTGGGGGTGGTTGAATGCGTGAGGGAACCACGGTATCTAAAATCCGACGCGCCAAGTCAATGCGCATTTCTGGCTCCCAAACTCTCACGCGATTCCACACTTCAAATATCTCTTTCAAATTCGCGGATTTCATCAATAATCTTCGGTGTTTCCTCGGCTACCTTCGGGTAGAGGAGAAAACACAGCCTCCTTTTTCTTATGTCAGATTTAGAAAAATGCCTGCGGCACCCATGCCACCACCGACACACATCGTTACCATACCGTAGCGGTGGTTCTGTCTGCGCATTTCATTAATCAGGCTCACGGTGAGTTTTGTACCTGTGCAACCGAGGGGGTGTCCCAACGCGACTGCACCACCATTGACGTTCACCTTTTCGGGTGGCAGTTGTGCCTCGCGAAGGACAGCGAGTGCCTGTACAGCAAAGGCTTCGTTGAGTTCTATGACATCCATATCCTTCAGCGTTAACCCTGCTGACGCGAGTGCCTTCGGAATTGCTGGCACCGGTCCGATTCCCATAATTTCAGGCGGGACACCGGCTGTGGCATAACTGACAAAATGTGCCAACGGATCGTAACCTTCTGCTTTCGCTCGTGCCTCGGACATCAGGACGACAGCGGCGGCACCGTCGCTCATCTGAGAGGCGTTGCCAGCCGTTACTGTGCCGTCCATAAGAAAAACGGGTTTAAGGGATGCCAGTGCCTCTGGTGAAGTGTCCCGGCGGGGTCCTTCATCGGTATCAAAGACAGAACTCAAAGTTTCAGTTATACCTTCGGTGTTGAGGTATGTTTCCTCTACTTTCAGCGGTAGAATTTCTTCACAGAATTTGCCAGCATCAATGGCTGCAATCGCTTTTCGGTGGCTCTGATACGCGTAAACGTCCTGCTCACTACGAGGAATACTATATTTTTTCGCCAGATTTTCGGCAGTCAACCCCATGCTGAGATAGGTATCCGGTGCGTGTTCTATAAGAGCAGGGTTCGGCGAGAGGTTAACACCGAATGGGACCTGACTCATGCTCTCTACACCCCCAGCAACGACGATCTCAGCGCGCCCAGATAGAATCCGTTCGGCACCCATTGCAATTGTCTCTAAACCAGATGCACAGAAACGGTTAATTGTCATAGCAGGCACGGAGACGGGAAATCCTGCGCGTAAACTGGCGATACGAGCGACATTGTATCCCTGCGCGCCTTCATGTGTCGCGCATCCAATGATGACATCATCAATTGCCTCTAAGTTAAGTTGTGGGAGTCGTTCAACAGCACCGCTGAGCACAGCGGCGGCGAGTTCATCTGGACGTGTATTTTTCAGGGTGCCTTTTCCTGCTTTTCCGACGGCTGTTCGCACTGCCGATACGATAACCACGCTCGGTGTCGCTCGCATTACTTTTTTCCTCTCTGTAGTGTCGCTTCTATCCGTGCGTGCGTCTCCTGTTTGCCACAAAGACTGAGGAAAACCTCGTGCTCCAGATCAAGCAGATACTGTTCGGGGACGAATTGCGGCGTTGAAAGTTTGCCTCCACAGAGGACATAAGCCAATTGATTAGCAAGATATTGCGTATACGCGTCAATAGTGCCAGCCTGTCGCAGGAGATGCGTCTGTAAATTGAGTCGAGCGATCCCTTCTTCACCGATAACAAATACCTGTTGCGGTTCTGGTGGGTTGTATCCTGCTTTGTGCATGGAGAGCACGCGCTGCTTGGCATCCGCAATATGCGTCTTTTGATCTGCTGAGATGGCATCCGTGTGGCGGAGGAAGCCGAATTCTTGTGCTTCTGCTGCGTTTTGTGAGACTGTGGATTCGCGGATTGTGTCGAAAGCCTTATTAACAAACGGAAACAGATTTTGAATCGGTGCTGGTAGCGTCTGTCCTTCTAAACACCGAAGTGCCATTTCCTTCGTGCCGCCACCCCCCGGAATAAGTCCGACGTTGAGTTCAACGAGACCGAGACTGCTTTCGGTGTGCGCCTGGATGGCATCCGCACCGAGTGCGAATTCGCACCCGCCACCGAGTGCCATACCCGTCGTTGCCGCGACGACAGGTTTTGACGCGGTCCGAAGTCTTGTACAGACGGTTTGCAGTTTTCGGAGTGTCCCCGAAATTGCGTCCCAATTTTGGTTCTTAGCGCGTTCCAGCAGGAGAATAAGGTCAAGTCCTACCGAAAAATGCTTCGCCTCCGTAGCGATAACCATGCCAACGTAATTGGTTTCCACCTCATCCAATGCTGCATCAAACATCTCCAGCATTCCGTCGCCTATGATGTTCAGCTTGCTGTGCAGTTCAAGTCGCGTGACACCGTCGCCGATGTCTATTAAGCTGGCATCTGCATTGGTGGTGATAGGTTTCGTGTCTGCTGTTTTTAATGTTGGCATGCTGATAACTTACCCTCGTAGAGCTGTCAAACGAATACTACGTATCAAAATGATAAACGATTTCATCGAATCTGTCCGCTGCGAAAGTGAATAGGAAAACAAGGTTCTCGGTGCCGGTGCAACGGAGTGAGTGTTTCGCATTAGCGGGTATGAAGACTGATGCGCCTGGACGGAGTGATGCCTCTTGATCGCCTACTGTTACATACCCGTTCCCACTGATGACATAGTAGGTCTCTGCGGGGGCATGATGATGGAGCGGAAGCAAGGTCCCCGGTGTCATCTCTGCTATACCGGTAGCGAGTTGACTGCTGGGGCCGCGTTCACTGGATATAAGAATCTTCCAACGCACCGGACTCTTAGCAGCGAGTTCTGGATCGTCCCATGTTTCCCATTCAAGTTCTGCTTGGTTGAGAATGATCGGTCTCTGTTCATTCATACGGCATACTCCACCTACATCGTGGGATCCATAACAGCACCCATAAATAGCACTGTCCCTGTCTGGTTATCACGAATCGCAAAGAAAAACGGTCGGTCTACAACAAACGGAATAGGCGGTATAAATGCTTCTGCTGGTTCTGCTAATACTTCAAAGGATTCGTCGAGAAAAACAAAGGTCCCCGTGGCGGCTTCGGTCCCCTCTTCATTGACTTCAACGACCGCGTGATGATTTAAATAGCTAATAAACACAGGCACCGGTGAAACCCGCATACGGCTGAAATCTGCGTTAGCACCATCGAACGCAATACCCATACCGAGTTCTGTCAACGCGCTCGCAAGTTCTACTGAGTATATTAGTTTAAATTTGGGCAGGACAAGTTCCACTTCTCTCTCAGAGAATGGCGCAGAGAATTGCGACATCCAACCCTCCCAATTCTCAACATTCAAACGTTCTAAGAAGACATTGAGATCGGTGTCCTGGTTCGGTAGAAAGATGTACATACCCATTTGACCATCGCCGTAAGGGAGACTTACAGCCTGGAAGTGTTCGCCTGCATAATACGGGTACCAGTCTGTCTTGTGCATCATTGGAACCTGCTTTATCTCAGTTATCTCATCGTTCGAAACATAAAAAGGTTTGTCTACAGTTCGAGATATATCGAATTCTTCTTGCCAATCTCCCGTGAAATAAATTCCGCTAATTAGGCATATCACCGTTGACGGCGCAATTGCCTCAATAATATCTGAAATCCTGCCATCGGTGCTGTCACTCACACTCTGATTAATCGTTGAAACATTATCTGGTTCGGTGAAATCGAGTGTTGAGATTTCAGTATCCAAGAATTGACGATTCCGATCCAGAAAACCAGGGTCAAACACTATACCTGCAGCTCCCCAGAGCGAGTTGGCAATTGACAGTGTTATCTCTGAATCGGGTGCCTGAAGTGCCCTTTGCAAGTACACGTAGTTGGCATTGAGCGACTGCGGGTCTAACGCTTGCAGTTGTAACGCATTTATCATCGCCTGCTCAGTTTCGTCCCCGGCTCCGTTGCGTACCATCGCCAACGCAACAGAGACGCTGAACGGCGAGACGAGCGTATTGTTATCCTGTTCATTTTTTCGGAGTTCGTTGAGTAACTTAAATCCGAATGCTGTGTTCGCCCTGACGAGGTTCGGATCTACAGCCTCAAGTTCAACCGGTTTATTGTCCATCATGCCAGGGTCAACCCGACCACATCCGGCAATTATCAGTAAAATTAGGCTCATCAGTCCGACAGAAAGTTTCATAATTGGCTGTTTTAGATTCATTAGTTTCCCCGAATTTTTGTTTTTTGCGTTGTTCCTACAAACAAGACAACCTATGACTTAAAAGGTTCTGCCTTGGGTAATAATGTAGGAGTGGATAACGAATTTTCTCAAGTGTATTCCATCGTAAACGATTATGAAAATAATATCATATTCACCAGAAAAAGTCATGGGAAAAATCAAATTTAAAAACAAAAAAGAAAAGGCAGGCATAAAAGCCTGCCTTATAAATAAAAAGGGAAAAACTTTATCCTGTCACGGCACCTTCAGAAGCAGAAGACACAGAGTTCGCATATTTCGCCATGACCCCGCGTGTATAGCGCGGTTCCGGTGGTGTCCATTTTTCAAAACGTGCCTGGATTTCAGCGTCGGAGAGTTCAACGTCCAGTCGTCGTTCCTTGGCATCAATCACGATTTCGTCGCCTTCTTGGAGGATAGCGAGAGGACCGCCTTTCGCTGCTTCAGGTGCGACATGGCAGATCATGAAACCGTGCGTTGCGCCGGAGAACCGACCGTCGGTTAAGAGTGCAACCTCTTCGCTTAAACCTGCACCGACAATTGCTGCCGTTACGCCTAACATCTCACGCATACCAGGACCGCCGGTCGGCCCTTCATAGCGGATAACGACGACATCACCGGGTTTAATCTCGCCGCCTTTAATCGCGGCGAAGGTATCCTCTTCACGTTCAAAGATTCGTGCTGGACCGCGATGAAGGGTTTTGTCCTGTCCGGCTAACTTGATAACACATCCATCCGGTGCGAGATTCCCTCTCAAAATTGCGAATCCGCCGGTCGGCTTGAGCGGTGCATCTACGGGTCTGACGACCTGCTGTCCCTCGGTTTCGCTTGCCACGTTTGCTTCTTCGCCGATGGTTTTACCTGTGACAGTCATCTCATCGGTATGGAGGAGTCCTGCCTCTGCCATGCGTTTTGCTAAGAACGGAATACCGCCTGCTTCATAGAGGTCGTTGGCGACAAACTGTCCACCGGGTTTGAGATCGGCGAGGACGGGTGTTCTCTGACTAATCGTGTGGAAATCCTCAATTGTTATCGGGACCCCTGCTTCGTGTGCGATGGCGAGGAGATGTAGAATACCGTTGGTAGAACCTGCAGTCGCGGCGACAGAGGTAATCGCGTTCTCGAGCGATTTACGGGTAATAATTTGGCTCGGTCGCCGGTCAGCGGCGAGCATATCCATAACGAGTTGTCCGGCTCTGTATGCCTCGCTGTCCTTTTCTTCCAAGACAGCTGGAACGCTTCCACTTCCCATAGGCGCGATACCGAGCATTTCAACGGCCGTCGCCATGGTATTGGCAGTAAATTGCCCGCCACAGGCACCGGGCCCCGGACACCCCTTACTAATCAGGTCATCGAGTTCTTCAACAGTAATCGTGCCTTCCGCATGCTGTCCGACGGCTTCAAATACATCTTGAATCGTGACATCGCGTCCCTGAAATTTGCCCGGCATGATTGAACCACCATAAAGTGTGAGCGATGGAATATCTAAACGTGCCAATGCCATGACTGTGCCCGGAACGGTCTTGTCGCATCCGCAGAGCGCGACGACGGCATCAAACATGTTACCGATGGAAACCAATTCTATCGAGTCGGCGATGATCTCTCGGCTGATGAGCGAGGTTTTCATACCTTCGGTACCCATTGTGATGCCGTCCGAGATGCTAACGGTATTAAATTCCAGAGGCGTTCCACCTGCTTCACGGATACCGGCTTTGACTTTAGCGGCAAGTCTTCTTAAGTGGAAGTTACAGGGACCGATCTCGATCCATGTATTGGCAACCCCGATAATCGGTTTGTCAAGGTCTTCAGGTGAAAGCCCACCGTCACCGAACATGAGCATTGTACGTGCGGCGGCGCGGTCGGGCCCGTCTGTAATCGCATAACTGCGGGGTTTCAACTTATTAGACATTTGTCTGTGTTCTCCTACAAATTGATAGACAAGCAGAAGGCGGAGGCATAGGAAATCGGTTTCCTATAACACCGAGATTTAATAGTTATGATTACATTGTGAATTCGTAGATTAGGTTCCCTTCTGGCGCATCTTTGAGTCGTAAAACGATGGTTCCTGCTTCCTGTCGGTAAGCGTTCTGATACATGGTTTTGATCGGCGTAAGATCGAAGCGGTAGTTTTCTGTTGGGTATGCTTCACAGGTATCGCCGTTCGCGTCGTGGGCAATAGAAACGGGGAGCTGAACCGGAAACGATTCGAGAAACGCCTCCGAAACGACGAGTGTGAATTCATGGGCTTCACACCCACCGCTATAGGATACGCTGATATTTAGCGTATCATCTGTGATAGTGGCAGAGTTTAAGGCGTATTCGTCGGTGCCGAATTGATCCTTTGCGTCACCGATAAAGACCGCGCCTGTATAGGCGATTTCGTCCGGGTTCACGTCATCCACAGAAACAGATACAGGATCATCGAGTCCTGTCTTCATCTGGTCATCTAACTGTTGACATCCGATGAAAAAGATAGATACACTTAAGGCGTATATAATGGCGATTTTTAGTTTCATGTTTTTAAATTTTCCTTGCGGTCAATCGAGCTGCTTTGTTCCCTCAAGTGTTATTTCAAAGGAGCCGCCTTCCACTTCGTTTCAGGCTACGGGTTTCGTCACCAGACCACGGGATGAGGTTTGATACCGTAACCACTACATACCGAGCCAACTGCTAAGTATGCCGCCGTATTTTGCGATGAGACCTGCAAACACGACAGACACCATTGACATCAACTTAATCAGGATGTTAAGTGAGGGGCCGGAGGTATCTTTGAACGGGTCGCCTACGGTATCACCGACAACGGTGGCTTTGTGTTGCTCAGAACCCTTTTCACCGTATTCCTCTTTGTGACTGCCTTCTTCAATAAACTTCTTGGCGTTATCCCATGCGCCACCGGCATTTGCCATCATAATTGCGAGTACGAAGCCGGTTGCTAAACCGCCTGCCAGCAGTCCTAACACACCACCGACATCGAAAATTAGACCGACAGCGACGGGTACAACGATCGCGATGAGTGAAGGGAAGATCATCTCGCGTTGCGCACCAACGGTCGAGATTTCGACGCATTGTGCGTAATCCGGTTTTTCTTCGCCTGTCATGATACCGGGTCTCTCACGAAATTGACGGCGGACCTCTTCTACCATAGCGCCGGCGGCGCGTCCGACCGCTTTCATTGTCAATGCACAGAAGTAGAACGCCATCACTGCCCCGATGAACAGCCCGATGAGCACTTGCGGGTTCATCAGCGTGACATCGTAATAGTCCATGAATTGACTAACAGAGACCTTCACTGTTTCAACGGTGCCTTCACCTTCAATATCGAGTGTCTCTTTACCTGCCAAGTGGATTAAGCCGTATCGGATTTCTTCCAAGTAGGCGGCTAAGAGCGCGAGTGCCGTTAGCGCGGCTGAACCGATAGCAAACCCTTTACCGGTAGCGGCTGTGGTATTACCGAGTGCGTCCAACTGATCCGTTCGTTCTCGGACGCTTTCATCGAGTTTCGCCATTTCCGCGTTTCCACCGGCGTTGTCTGCTATGGGACCATAAGCATCAGTTGCGAGCGTAATGCCGAGTGTCGCGAGCATACCGACAGCGGCGATACCGACACCGTAAAGCCCCATCAACGGCTCCTGCATGCCGCCAGGAAGATAGTAACTGATAGCGACGGCGGAGACGATTGTTATAACCGGAATTGCTGTTGATTCCATACCGACAGCGATACCTTCGATAATCACGGTTGCCGGTCCGGTTTGTGCCTGCTTGGCGATGGCCCGTGTTGGCGAATAATCGTGGGAGGTAAAAATTTCGGTAACTTTACCGATAATCAATCCTGCGACGAGTCCGGTGACAATCGCGCCCCATATCTGCCATTTGTTCGGGAGGTCGAGGTAGAGGAGGACCGGAAGCGACAAGATTGCGATGCCTATAGCACTGCCGTTGATGCCGAAGTTCAATGAACCCATCAATTGCTTCATCGACGCCCCCTCTTTTGTCCGTACGAGATAGATGCCCAAGATGGAGAGGATCACACCGACACCAGCGATAATCATCGGAGCAGAGAGATATTTGAGTTGGAGTGCAAGGTTATTGTGATCTTTCGCAGCGACCGCAGCGACACCGAGTGCCGCAGTTGCGAGGATTGAGCCTGCATAAGATTCATAGAGGTCTGCGCCCATGCCAGCGACATCGCCGACGTTATCGCCGACGTTATCTGCGATGGCTGCAGGATTGCGGGGATCGTCCTCTGCAAGTCCGGTTTCAACTTTTCCGACAAGGTCTGCCCCAACGTCCGCCGCTTTGGTATAGATCCCACCACCAACACGCGCAAAGAGTGCTTGGGTTGAGGCACCCATACCAAAACTGAGCATAATCACAGTGATTTGCGGTAGCGGATTGACTTCCAGGAATCCGGGTAAGATTTTCGGGAAGAGGTAGTAGAGAATGAGGAACCATCCGGTAATATCAAGGAGCGCGAATCCGACGACTATCAACCCCATGACAGCACCCGCCCGGAACGAGACCTTTAAACCGGCGTTGAGTCCTTGCATAGCAGCACTCGTTGTGCGTGCAGAGGCGTTGGTCGCGGTCTTCATACCGAGGAAACCGCAGAGTCCTGAGAAGAAGCCGCCTGTTAGAAACGCGAACGGGACGACCTTATTTTGTGCATCAAGGACGAACGCCATGAAAATAAAGATCAGACAGAGCACAACAAACACAATACCGACGACTTTGTATTGTTGTCTGATATATGCCATCGCGCCTTCGCGAACGGATTGCGCGATGTCGCGCATTGTTTCAGTACCCTCGTCCTGTTTCATCACAGAACGGTAGAAATGGTAGGCGAATCCCAAAGCGATGAGTGCGCCAATAGGGGCAATCCACCAGACCGTAGGCACGGCTGGACGAGGGTCTGTTTGGGCAAAAGCCTCGGTGGCTAAACTCAAGACGGGTATGGATAGGAGAAATGTTTTCCAATTTAGCCACCGCCTTTTGCAAGTGATGTCAAGCATTTAATACCTCTCTTTTCTAATTCTTTTTTTTACGATTCGAGTTCTATTCGGTTTTCTGTCCATTTTCAGACGGCTCCGTTCCGTGATAATGGGCGAGGATCTACTAAAACCGATTTTTTCCCTTGTTGCTGTTATTTCAGTCGATTATATTCTTCGACAATTGACGGCATGCAACCTTCAAAACGCGAGATGATTGACTAATGCTCACTGCAAGTCGAAAAGTGTTCGAGTGCCAAACCGACGAGGTAGAGTGAACCTGTAATACAGATCAAGTCTGTCGGTGATGCGGACGCTAATGCTTTCGCGATTGCGTCTTCTGGGTTTGGATATGCCGTAACGCTTCGACATGTACTCGACCAGGCATTTTGTATGGTTTCAGCGGGCATCACACGTGGATTATCGAAAACTTGCGTTGTTAGAACCGTATCCGCTGTTTTAGAAAGCACATCGCCAATTGCTATGAGATTTTTATCTTTCATCAAACTAACGATAAAAGTCACTTGATTGTAGCGAAAACACTCCCGAAGCGTCGAACACAGAACTTGCATCGCGGCGGGTGAGTGCGCGCCATCCAATACGACAAAAGGTGCCGACCTAACCGTTTGAATACGTCCGGGCCACTGCACGTTTTTGAATCCCGCGTAAACGCTGGCTTTTGGAATAGCGTATCCGCCCTCTTTCAGGCATTCAATCGCTGCGATAGCTGTCGTCGCATTCACATATTGATGGTAGCCGAGGAGCGGTATCCTTAGTTGGGGATAACTTTCGGTATCCGTTTCCACATCAAATTGTTGCGCGATAACCACTTTATCGTCATCTTTGACGAGACAGCGGATTGATTGACAATCTGCACCCGGCGGTTTAGTTTCAATGATCGTTGCATTCCGATCGTTTGCGACTTTTTCAATTACTGCTCGTGCCTCTGGATGCTGTGGTGCGAGTGTCAGTGGACATCCATCTTTAATGATCTCTGCTTTCTCGGCAGCTATTTCAGCGTAAGTTTCACCTAATATCGCCGTATGTTCCAAGCCGATCGGTGTGATAACGGTCGCAATAGGTGAGACGACGTTTGTTGCATCCAGTCTACCTCCCAAACCGACTTCGATAACGGCAAAGTCCGTCGCTTTGTCAGCAAAATAGGTGAAGGCGAGTGCGGTGTATATCTCAAAAAACGAAACAGGCCCCAATTCGGAAGCGGAAACGGCTTCGATTGCGGGTTTAATGCGTTCAATGCAGCGTGCAATCTCTACTTCTGAAATCAGTTCACCATCAATACAACATCTTTCTCGCGGCGTAATGAGGTGTGGTGATGTAAACAAGCCGGTCTTGTAGCCTGCTTGCGTCAGTACGGACGCGATGAGTGCGGCGGTAGACCCTTTTCCTTTACTTCCCGCGATATGGATAACCTTTAATCTATCGTGTGGGTTACCGAGTTCGTTCAACAGCAAGGAAATTCGGTCGAGATTGTAGAGCCGTGCCTGTCTCGAAAAATCCGGACTTCTTTCATAGTCAATAAATGCTTCAATATAGGCGAGCGCCGCTTCATAATCCATAGTTGTTAGTTCGGTTTTTCTGCGAAAAAGCCGATAACTATTTTAAAAATTCATAAATCGGAAATTGTGAGCAGAGGTTCTTGACCTTCTCCCGGATCTGGCGTTTAATAGCGGATTTTTGTCGATTTTCGAGCGCCTCTGTAATAAAATCAGCGACAAGCACCATTTCATCTTCTTTCATACCGCGCGTTGTGATCATCGGTGTCCCGAGCCGGAGACCGCTTGTCGTTCTCGGTTTCCTCTTGTCGAAAGGGATCGTATTTTTATTCACGATAATCCCTGCATCTTCCAGATGATCGGCGGCTTGTCGTCCACTTAATTTTTCATACTTTGAGGTGATATCCATGAGCATCAGATGGTTATCTGTGCCCCCGCTCACCAGCCGGAACCCGTTTTCGATAAGCCTTGCAGCGAGTACTTTTGCATTTTTAACGATCTGTGCTTGATATGTCTTAAAATCGGGTTCGCTTGCTTCCTTAAATGCGACGGCTCTTGCGGCAATCGTGTGCAGGAAAGGGCCCCCTTGTAGTCCGGGAAACACCGCACGGTCAATCTGGTCAGCATATTCGGCTTTACACATAATCATGGCACCGCGAGGCCCACGTAAGGTTTTGTGTGTTGTCGTCGTAATTACATCGCAATAGGGAATAGGATCGGGGTGTACGCCGCCAGCGATAAGTCCGGCGATGTGTGCTATATCTGCGAGCAGGTATGCGCCGACGGAATCGGCAACCTGTCGCCATGCAGCAAAGTCGAAGTGTCGAGGGTAGGCTGTTGCCCCGACGACGATGAGTTTCGGACGATGTTCTGCTGCGAGACGCGCGACCGCTTCCATGTCAATCCGTTCGGTCTCAGCGTTCACGCCATAAGCGGCGATATTATAATAGCGTCCTGAGAAGTTGACTTTATCACCGTGGGTGAGGTGTCCGCCGTGGGTGAGAGACATCGCTAAAATGGTGTCCCCTGGTTCGAGCAGCGCGTGATAGGCTGCCATATTCGCTTGGCTACCGGCGTGCGGTTGGACGTTGACGTGTTCAACGCTGAAGAGTGCTTTTGCGCGTTCAATTGCGAGGGATTCCACCTCGTCCATAAATTGACAACCGTTATAGTAACGCTCACCGGGGTAACCTTCCGCGTATTTATTGGCGAGGATGCTACCTTGGATTTCCATAACAGCGCGGCTGGCATAGTTCTCCGACGGGATTAGCATGAGAGAATCCTGCTGGCGCGTTAGGTCTTTGGCGGCGATCTCAACGATTTGCGGGTCGACTTCACCTAATAATTTGTTCATTTTCCACCGCTTAAATTAAAAATTGATGTTAATTGATGTTATGTTGTAAAGATTAGATGATAAATTTTAACACAGATTTGCCTCAAATTCAAATTTTTCGTCATTTTTGTAGATTTCCGATGGACGTACCGTGAAGCTGGTATTTTTCTCATCCGTTTGTCATGTTTGTTGCCTCCGCTCCCAGTTTCTTTAAAAAATAGGTCAAAGAGGTCATGATTTACGGAGTGCCTCTGGAATAGATTAGGTTTTTGGTTGCATATTATTCGATGATGTGATAACCTAACTGAAATAAGATGTTTCGCCAACCGCAGCCCGCGGTTCTCTTGTAACCCCAGTTTTCTGACCCAAAATTTTAGTGAAGGGAGCAATGTGTACTGGAGTAGATTTTTATTATTTAATCAATTTTGGAAGCTCATAAACTGCACGAATGCGTTCATAGTTCTACTTGTGTTTCTGCTTGTGTGGGGATGTGACCGACAACAAAAAGAGCAGGTGTCACAGTCCGGTGAGGGGCAACGCGTATCGTCTGAAGTACTGGAATCTGCTGCACCGCTGCCTCGGGCAATAGACTGGCATACATTCATGTATGATTTAGGTCTCTCTGGCAGTAGTCCTGATGAAACCTTGAAACCGCCGTTGGATTTGCTATGGAAATTTAAGACCGGCGGTCCACTCTATGCTTCCCCTGTAATCGCACACGGTATCCTCTATATCGGTTCAACCGATGGGAAGTTATACGCGCTGGATGCTAAAGAGTGGGGCATCAAATGGGTATTTGATGCCGGAGATGCTATCCGCTATTCCGCTACTGTGTTCGGAGATCGCGTCTATTTTAGTGCTCGGAACAACAAAGTCTACGCATTGGCTGCGAAAACAGGTGAGAAACTGTGGGAGTTCAAAACTAAAAATTGGATGGATGCTCCGCCGATTGTTGTAAATAATACGGTTTATGTCGGCGCGTTCCCATCAAGAATTTATCTCCTGAACGCGGGTACCGGCGCGCTTGAATCGGTTCGCGAGCGGACGGTTCATATCCGTGGCATCGAATACCGGTGCTCGAACGGCGTATTCCGTCCAGTTTTTCCGGAACATAACGCGAAGGTGTGGCGCGATAATACAAACGGGAGTGAGAGTTATCCTGTGACAGCAAACGATACCGTCTATATTGGCGCGCGCGATGGCAAGCTCCATGCCTTTGATATGGCATCACAGAGACAGACTTGGGTGTACCAGTTCGGCGGTTTTGTGGAAGCCGCGCCTGCAATCTCCGACGGTGTCCTCTATGCTGCCTCCGGCGACGGCACCGTTTATGCGTTCAGCAATGAGAGAGAAGGCGCCCCAATAGAGGAGGCTCGAAAAATGGGGGTCGTTGTGCATGATACCGCACCCGTATACACAACTCAGGACGGGAGGTCCGTACTGTTAAACCTTAACGACGGTGTGCGTTTGCCGATTGTGCAAAGTTTGGATGGGTGGTATGAAGTCGAACTTCCAAACCGTACACGAGGATGGATGGATAAGTTCGCCTTCGGTGAGTTCGCAGAAACAGACGGGGTCTTGTTCAATACCAATTTTGGACGCGAGCGAGATTTATCAGCCGCTGCACCGCGTAGGATGCAATTGATTGAGGGGGGCGAGTACCCGATCTGGAGTCCGGATGGAAAACTTATCGCATTCCTGAAAAGGAATGACTTGGGCAGCCGGTATTGGCGCGCAAATGAACTATGGATCATGGACCCAGCGGGACAACAAGCGCGGAAACTCTATACTGGACAGTTTTACAATCCGCATCTCTCATGGTCACTCGACAGCAGGCTTTTGGCGTTTGAGGTTGATGAGGGCGGAAAACGTTATATCTATACAGTAGATTGGAAGTTCGGACGCATTAAGCAGCTGGTTCATGGTGAAGGCCCAGCATGGTCGCCGACTTCAAACCGTTTGGTCTTTAGACGACGCGACTTCTCTCAAACTGCGGAGATGGATGTCATCTACCGTATTAATAGCGACGGCAGTGATTTACGTTCGATTGCGCGGGTGCCACTTGAACGTTCGCGGCGTTCTTATACGTATCTCCCCGCACCGGCTTGGGCACCAGACGGGACGCGCGTCGCTTTTGGTGTGAACAACACAAACTATGTCGGTGTCCGCATTCAAGGTATAGATGGCGAACGGCTAAAAGAAATACAGACGCAACATCAAAAGGTTCACCAACTGAAGTGGTCAATAGATGGGACGCGATTGGCTTATGTGCTGTCGGGGAGTAACCGTCCAGCGGAACGGATTGACAGCCAGTTGCACATATCAGAGACGACACAGGCTTTAACGCAGAGCGAAATTCTGAACCATACATCGCCGTCTTGGTCGCCGACACGGAAACAGTTGGCATATATGGAGCGAGAGGACTGCGAAGGCATCCGCTGGAAGGTCTGGGTTTATGACCTCGAAAGCGGCAAGAAGATGCCTATTGCGCGCACAGCCCTGAAACTGACATCCGTTGCTTGGATGCCAGATGGCAAACATCTCTGCTTATGGCAAACGTCCGATTATCTACGCGATGACGCTTATAAACCAGCACTAACACGCGGGTGGATTGTGCCTATTGATTAGGACTTACGCACATTCACTTGCAGGCGGGGTTTCAAACTCTGCCTGACGCACGTATTATGTAGAATTCTATGGAAAAATGCGTAAGCCTTATCCTAAAATTCGGAATATCAAGTTAAAAAAATTGACCTAAAATGATATTTTTGATATAATATATCCCTAACGGATATTTATCAAATTTTTGCATCAGCCAATAGTTATCAAGGTTCTTTTAGGTTAGTTTTATGAAATGCGCCATGACTTCAATGAGTGTGTTGTTCTCCTGTGAATTGATCTGCACACGACTCTATGTTCTTTTTATCAACTGAAGGTTTTACAGGGGTATGCCGTATGCGCATCACATAAAGGAGACGGGTCGATGACAACCAATGTCTTGTCAGATATTATTTCGCGCTGCCACCAGCGGCACGAGAAGCCACTTAAGCAACGAAACACGGTCGTAACACCGCTGCCTTACAAACGGTTTCCGTACCACTTCACAGTCCATTGTGCGCACAGATATCCTGTGATACTTCAAGACTTAGAGGCCGCAGGCATTTCCTTTATGCCGATAGGGCGAGCCCCTGGATCTGACCGTCCGCCGCGGTCTTTTGGGGGCGATCGGTTCTTGAAGCGTCAACAGGCGGTGGACTGGAGCACCAAGCAATGGTCAAAGTCGTGGGGGATTCATGTGTATACTGGGATTCCTTCGGCACGCGATGACGCGCCCTGGCACGACATCGACTTTAAATATGAAGTTATCTGTGCGGTGCCTGATGCCGTTCTTGCCTGTATTCAAGCACTTGTTGACTCCGTTATGAACCCGTTATTGACAATGTCAAAGTCCGGAGGGTTGCGCTTTTCTTGCAGGGTACCGGGGTACCTGCACCCGAACACTGAGCAAACACGGTTGTACGTCTATAAAGGGACACCGACACCAGAAAATCCGCACCAACACGACCCGTATCTTGAAATTTTCGGCGAGAAAGGACACACTTGCTGGGATGCACGCCATGAAATCCTGATTGGCGATCTGTTAGACCCCCCCGTGATTCCAAAAGAGGTACTCTTTGCCCCTATCGATGCACTTCGCGCAGTCCTTCATGAACCCCTTCCCCAAAGCCTTCAATACAAAGAGAACACCGCCGATGCACCCTACTCGCTCGGATCGAATAAACTTGATCTCGCCAAAGAGGCGTTTTTCAAGCGCGGGTTTGCTTATGTCAGGCAAGCGGATGGATTTCACTATTGGCACCGACAAGAGCGTGAGAGTGACAACACAGAGGTCTCATTGTGGGAGAACGAAGAGGGCGTGTGGATACGTGCCGCTACGTCTGATACCGGACTGCCTATTGAAGCAACACTCATAACGGAAGTTTGGGAGGATACTGGTATCTTGCCACCGATCCCCGCGACAGGGCTTCCTGTAGACGATAAGGTGCCTGCCGTTCGGGAAGGAAAACTCAGTCCATTAGGAATAAAACGTCCGGCTCCGATATTACAAAAGTCCAATCCCACCGAAAAGACTTCTGAAACACACGAAGAAATTGGTGTTCAGGTGCAGCGGGCTTTCGATAGGAATGCGCGCGTCCTTGGGTTTATTTCCGATGTAGCTTCGGAGAAAGAGGGTGAAGTAGAATCCCTAAAAACTACCAAAACATACATATTAGAGGATTCTCGACTGTTTTTGGATCCACACTACGGAAAAATAGTGGAACGACTCCTCGAAAGGCATGATGGAACACATCCGCTTTGTATCATTAATGTCCTGAGAGAAAATACCCTGTTTCTTGAATGCGAATTATCAAAAACCAAATTAGAGGAATGGGTTGCCAACTGGCGAGGCAGTGTCTTAGGAAACTTTGCTATACTCCTACTCAATGCAGTGAAAATCAGAGACAAATCCCATACTCACTCCATCAGATGCCTCCGAACAGTGATGCAGATGTTTGAATGGCTGGAAGAAGAACTTATCGAACAGATGTGCCACGTCAATGGACAAGGCAAAGGGAGCGCCCGAGGCGCAACGGATGCAGAGGCGGGAGAAGAATTAGCACACTATACAATCAAACTTGAGCGAGGAATTTCTGCTTATATTCCTTTGGACGATGCAGACGCAGATAGACTGGCGGCACAAGGATTGCCTATTTTGCAACGCCATACTTTTGTACCGAATGAAGACATGAAAGTCTTAATGCCGATAGCCGATGCTGTCAGGCTGGAGGGCTCGGATGTGTCGATTGTTGAAAACATTCGGGAGTTCCCAACGGTTTGTTCGGATCCAGACTGGACATTCTGGCATCAACTCAAACGTTTCTTTGACCATTACACGAGGGACGCTGATGCCCCGATGCGCTGGGAGGACGAAGCCCTACGTTTCTGGGTGCCGCCGGTCCTTCATCCGAGTGTCAGCCAACTTTTGGTCACCTCACCGGCTCTCTACGGCGAGCATCTACGTCGGCCGTTCTTGGATGAGGAAACTCAGATTCTTCCCACCCAACCGATAGCGTGGGTTCCCGGAAACCGAGTTTTCCAGATTCGCACCGGTATTTATCCACTGAAGGCAATTTTAGATATCAGTAACACGTGGGATGTTCTCGGAGTGTCTGAAACGGGGCAGCAGCTGTTTTGGAGAATCCAAGCCGAAATTGAACGGGATCCGAGTATTAAACACGGGATTATAACGCATGTTTACACAATTAGACAACTAAAGGATATCGCGAAAAATGAGAACGTCTGTTTTTTGACCGATTTCCGAAGGGTGAAGGGATTGGAAACCGCTTTTCAAGAGGCAGATGTTATCTGGATAGTTGGCGTGCCGGAAATAGAGCAACACGCTATTTTGGAGCGCACGCAGATCTTGTTCGGAAACGACGAGGAGCCCCTTTCTTATGCAATGGAACCGGAGTCCTACCGCTACACAGACGAACGCGTCCAAAGCGTTTATGAAAAGACGGTCACCTGTATATTCACACAGATTATGGAACTGGCTCAACTCAATCGTTTCGCAAACAAGAAAGTTATGCTGATTACGGGTTTGCGAATTCCTGAGATTACCGATAGACAGGAAACGCTCCTTTTTGACTGGGAAGATTTTGATGTCGCCGGGGGGTTAGATAAACTCGATGAGGTGATAGGGACCCGCCAACGTTTTGAGACGGAACGCGACCAGTTAACATCTGAATCCAGCAGAAAAGAAGTGGAACGTGTATTAGGATGTTCGACAAGGCAGGCGAACCGAGTATTGCAAAGGATGAGGGGTGGGAAGGTACGTGTTCCTTTCCGGGTGCAGATTCTTTCATTCCTCGCTGACGGGGAGAAAACAACACCCGAATTCGTGGCAGCGATTAAAGGACATCCAAAAGCGATAAATACAGAACTTACGCGCCTTGTAAATATGGGTGAAATTGTAAAGGTTCGACGCGGGCTTTACAGGCTTCCAGAACCTGAGAACGAATAATGCGTGCACCAAAAATCCCTAAATTGACACCTATGGTGCTTCTAAACTTTTTTTACGTTCACGTTTCTATAGGTCCTATCAACTTTAAAACGCTGCTTCAAACAGTGCCACCATATCCGCTTCCGTACATGCTCGCGGATTGAATTTGTGGCAGTGATCAAGCATCGCATCTGCACCGAGTTTCGGGATTTTTGCTCGGTCTAAGCCCGCGTCTCCGAGGCCTTTCGGCATATTTAACTCCCTATTGAATGCCCTAATTTTATCAATGGCGGCGTGTGCTGCTTCATCATTATCCATGCTGCTGGTGTCTATACCCAAAGCGCGAGCGATCTCGGCGTATTTTTCTGTGGCGTGGGAGAAGTTAAATTCCATGACCGGCGGAAGGAGAATCGCGTTCGCGACCCCATGCGGGATAGGGGCATCCGTGGAGAGTTGATGCGCCAGCGAATGGACAGCACCGAGTCCTTTCTGGAATGCAAACGCCGCCATACACGAGCCTAAGAGCATCTCGCCGCGGGCAGTTACATTTCCCCCATCGTGATAGACCTTTTGGATATTCGCACTTAACATCCTGAGTGCCTGCAACGCAACGCCTTCGGCGATCGGGTGGTACTTCGTTGCCGTGTATGCCTCAATACCGTGCGTGATGGCATCCATACCGGTGGCAGCGGTGAGCGCGGGTGGCATACCGAGTGTTATCCCCGGATCCAAGAGTGCGATGTTCGACATATTGAACGGCGTAACGATTGCGCGTTTCCGCCATCGGTCGGTTGTATTGAACGATGTATCCGTAATGATCGCGCCCTGTGAAACCTCGCTACCGGTGCCTGCAGTTGTCGGAACGCAGATGAGTGGTGGCATATCGTCTCGGACCCGTTCGATACCACCCACATCGGCGTAATACGGTTCCAAGGGTGGCGCGTGCGTCGTCAAGAGACGGATCGCTTTAGCGGCATCCATCACGCTTCCACCACCGACCGCAATGACGACATCACAGGCTTCCGATTTGTAGACTTCTACGCCGTCGTTAATGCTGAGGTCTGTCGGGTTCGGTTCGATGTCTAAATAGGTAACGGATGGCAAACCGCTTGCGTGTAAAGCGTCTATCGCTTTGGTGAGGAGACCGGCATTCATAACACCTGCGTCGCTGACCAAGAGTGGTCTTTTGCATCCAAAAGTTTTGACGTGGTCACCTAAGTGTTGGATGGCACCGTCGCCAAACTCGATTCGTGGCGGTAAAAAGTAGTTTTGCATCTGCTGTCAATTCCTAAAATTTGATGCTTTCAGCATAAAGGGAGCGCGAGGTATTGATACCTCGCGCTATAGGTTATCAAACGATTTCAAAATCTATTTCACGGATTTGAGATGTGCCCAAGTTGTGGCAAGTTTGCTTCTGGCATCAACCGATAATGAGGGACCGTCAGGCCCATAAACGATGACATCGTCATAATTTGCAACTGTTGACCATGTGGCGAGTCCGATTCTGCCGACTCCGTTTTCAGTGTTATCGTCCACTTTCGCGACTTCTTCATCGTTGAGGATAACCGTGTAACTATCTGGTTTATTGACAATTTTGATGTTATACCACTCATCATCATCAATGCTGTGATTGCTATGTGCCCCGGCTTTGCCACCCCACGACTCGACCTGCGAGCGCGTGTTTCCCCAACCACCAAGGTTCCACCAGTACTCTAACGAAGGCTTAAGGGCCTCCATACGTGGTGGATGGTCTCCAAGGGCTAACCCGCGGGGTTGCATCAAGCCTTGGCACCGGAACATAATCAGGAAACCTTCGGCACCACTGACCTTACTCCCTTTCACTTCAAAGGTGTAATCGTTCCATTCGTCCTCCCAGAAGTCATCGGCAACGACGCTCATACAGTTGACTGAATTTTGGAGTTGATTCCCATTCTCCGGAAAGCGGTACCCATTTATCTTCAGATGCCTTTGGATCGTCGAAATTGTCCTCAAAATAGGTTTGCGACATGGCAATCGCAGCAATGCCGAACGTAATGCCACAGACAGCGATGAACAAGATACATTTTTTCATAGCGCAATTCTCCTTTTCGGATGTGTTTCGCGTAGCATAGCCTGTTAGGTTGTGTCTCTCTGGTGCCTTCTTCTGTAGCATAGCCTGTTAGGCTGTGCAGATATTGCCTGTTAGTTTATGCTTTTCCCATTCCACCTACTAAATTTCGGACAATTCGTATCACATTTAGATTGATTTTTCAAAGATCGTGAAAGTCTTCTACGAGTCAGAATTCGCGGTAAAGATAATGAAAGATCACCGACGATCGGAAACACGTTTGCTAACAGTCTACACTACACTGGCACAGGCTAACAGCCTATGCTACAAAAGATTACGTGATGCCAACTCATGTTTTAGGTTCTGGTAAAAAATCTAATCGACAATAACTCCATTGCCATTTTTCCCATGTATCCACTAAACCTGCCTTAACGGGATTATTGAGAACATAGGTGACAATCCGATGCCATTCGTTTGCGTCTCGGACAACGTGATCGTAACTTTCTCCCTGCCAGAATGCACCACTCCGCCCTAACAGAAGATTAGCTTTGCGAGCGGTATATCCTTTAAGAGACTGCATAATAGAAGAAAGTGAATTGTAGCACAAATCTTCCGTTTGTGCTGTATTTTCCGCCGAATTAACAACGTCTGTTTTGGAAGATGGCAGTGCAAGCGGCGCAAATACAACGTGGATATGATTTGCCATAATACAATAGGCATCCAAACGGTACACCTTTCCATCTCGGTAGTGCAGACTATCCGCTACCACCTTGGCAATCCGATCATCTTTGAGCCATACGGGTCCACTTTCTACGATGTCTAAGGTTTTTTCAAATTTTCGGAACCATTGCCTTCTCCATTCCAAGTATTTATTTTTTTCCTCAAAACGTCTGTGTTGCGTTGACGCGTGCTCGGAGTCGTTTGGCAACCTGAGAGACCTTGATTCCTCCTTGTCAAATTGTAATTTTTCCGTTCTCCACTGCGCTAATACATACTGCGGTATAGATCCAGCAAGTTGGAATGTTACAAAAAGAGTTGCCCCAAGTGTCTGTATATGAGGTAAGTTACGACGGTAAAACGATTTAAACTCATTTTGACTCATCCTGCTTGTATCCCTTGTAGCATGGTTTCCTGTTAGCCTGTGTTCTTTTGCTGCCTTCTTCTGTAGCATAGGAGACCGTTAGCCTGTGCATATATTACCTGTTAGTTTATACATTCCCTATTCAACATACTCCGTCCCTAAATACTACTGAATATCTTCAATGAAATAATCAGAATCAATTCGCTTGATTTCATAAGTTTTCACTGTAGAAACCCCGACGTTGTGATCAATCATTAACTGGGCAAGTCGTTTTCCGTCAATGAGAATAATTTTGAAACCTGCAGCATCGTAGTCTTTGGCAGCTTTGGTAAAATCGGACGTTGTAATGAAAATTCCTTTATTAGCACCTTTTCCTGCTAATGCTCCGGCAAAACCGGCAATTTCAGGGACCCCCACGTTGTTTTTCCATCGTTTTGCTTGAACGTAAACAACATCGAGACCAAGTCTATCTTGGTTAATAATACCGTCAATTCCGCCATCACCACTACGTCCCACGGCTTCAGCATCTTCTCTTGAACCGCCATATCCCATTTCTACAAGCAAATCAATAACAAGGTTTTCAAAAAAGGCAGGCGAATTTGCTTTAATTTCCTGAAGTAAGTCTTCAGTCACTTTTTCTCTAATCTGTTGATAAATATCTTCAATATCTCCGTCAGAAGGGGCTGGTGGAGGTACATCGCCGGAGAGGACATAAGGGGTTCCCCTCCCTTTTGGTTGTTTTAATTTTCCCTCCCTTAAGAGGCTTTCAAATTCAGGACCAACTACCTCATAATGAAAAAAGCCAAGATACCGCTCACCCCTCTTTGTCTTTGCTGATTTTTGTTCACCAGATAACCCAAATTTCTCCGCGAGTTTCTCTGTTGCCTCTTTTATGGTGATTCCATGGGTCGAATAATCAAGTTTAAGAATTTCCTGTTTGACCGCTTCAGAAGTTGGTAGTTCTATTTCATATTTTTGTTTTGTGGTTGGATCTACCGCCATCCTTTTTTCCGTTTTCATACGACTTCATCTTCCTTACTAAAGTCTAGACGATTGGGAGGCACAGGCTAACAGTCTCCTATGCTACAATGGTTTCCTAACAGTGTGGGCTCGGAAGTACAGGCTAACGGTCTCCTATACTACAGCTGCGGATGCACATCTGCCGATGGTAAGATCATTTTTTTTAGGAAATTAGTCCTCGCATAAAATGCTATTGAGTCCATTCCATGTCCTGGCACTATCGCTTTGGGTTGAATGTATACCCCCATTTTACCAGTAACAGCAGAAAA
>JAJEEK010000005.1 GCA_022821065.1 Candidatus Poribacteria bacterium | reverse complement strand
TGCATCGTCATCGGCAACACCGACGCGGCTCCCTGCCCCGTCAAATTCCAAAGCAGTGCCGAACTTTCCTTCAACCCATTTGGGCGAATCAACAAGTTCTCCATCGTGTCCATTACCTGTGACATCCATGGCTTCTTTGCCTTTGCCTTCGTCAAAGGGCCAGTAAGCGACGAGTCCGTCTTCTGCGACGTTGGCGATACTGAGGCTGGCGATTAAAAAGAGTGAACATAGCGATAGGACAAAAATAATTTTGGGCATTACGGTTCCTCCTATGTAAACGCGAAATTTTGGGTTTGTCTCTTCGGGATTTGTTAATATTATAACATATTTTTGGAAAGGAAATGTAGAAAAAATATTGTCTGAATCAGGATTTGCAGGATTATGGGATGGCCAGGATTAGGACTTTATATTCATCACATGCTAAAGTCATGTTAGGAGCAAAAGTTTATAGCATTTTTAGTTTTTATTGATGCACACCCGCCTTGGAGAGCAATTCTTTGAGATAATTTGAAGGGATCGCAAAGTTGAGATTTTGTCCCTCGGTGAGTCCCGATACTGCAACACCGATGACCTCACCCTTGCTGTTTAGCACGGGACCGCCGCTGCTTCCTTCAGAAATCGGTGCACTAATCTGGATACGTTTAACACCAATTTGAAACTCACGCACACCACTTACGACTCCCTCTGTGAATGTGCCTTCCAAATACCCTTTTGGATTGCCCACGGCGTAAACTGGCTCGCCGACTTGCAATTTATCGCTGTTGCCAAGTGGAAAAATAGGGACACCTACATCTGAAATTCTGAGAATTGCTAAATCTTGCTGTGAATTCATAGCAATGATATCTTCTATACGACGTTTTGTATCCTCACCAACCTGTTTGACATACCCTTTGAAGACTCCTTCAACAACATGGAGGTTAGTTGCAATCATGCCGCGGCCGACGAAGAAACCACTCCCCGAACTGAGAGACTGACCCTTAGCATCTTCCATAACGATAAGAACTGTAGAGGCTAAAGCTTTTCTCGCTATTTGCTGAGGGGTTTGTATAGTAGTAAACTCACCGATATAAAATGGTTGAGGAATATTCTCCGGATAAGTTTTAAGCTTCGCTTTTTCAGACAGTTCTGTTATCCACTCAATAATACGTGCCTGTGTTTTATTTTCTACAACTACTTGCTCAATGTCCCTTTTGACCTCGCTAAACGTTTGATTCCGGGCAGGTTGATACTCCTCTTTCCGAAAAATAAGGTAGTAGGTTTCCTTGTCAACCTCGGTTTCAAAGATAACATTAGTCATCTCGCCAACATCCATATCGAAAACAGCATTGATGAATTCTGACCAACGCGGTGAAGCATTCCTAGAAAAGGAGTAGGTATTACCGGGGTCATCTCGATTAGTTCCCGGTCCATCTGCTAATCTGCCTGCTTCCGCGAGTTCCTCTGCTATCTCCACGATATCTTTGCCAGTTTTAATCACATCTAGAACCTCGTTAGCAAAGTCTTCATTATCAAGTGTAATACACGTTGCGCGAACTGTTGCTTCACTAATGTAGTAGTTCTTATGCTTTTCATAATACAACTTAAGGTCCTCATTAGTATATCTTATTTTTCCATCAACTTCCATTTCGACCATTTTTTCAACCATAAGTTGATGGACGTAGTCTTCCCGTTTCTTACGGTATTCTGGTGTGTCTGGAAAACCTGAAAAGTGATCTCTGACTTTCTTGAGAATTTCTGGATCTTCGTTCAGTTTTTGGTCTCTGGCAAGACAGAGAATTAAACGGCTCTCTGCCATAAGCATCATGTAACTTTGGAGGCCTTCTTTATTCTGATATTGGCGTTGCTTGTTTTCAGGAAGTTCTTTAATTTCCTTCATCATCTCTTCAAACGTGATTCGGTGTCTACCGTTCCATTCAAATTCCGCGATAACAGTTCCATCAGCACCGTTTGCCTGTTCACCGCAGCTGTAGCAAAATAGGAGTGCTGTAAAAATCAAGAGTAAAATTAAGGAAATGCCATTAAAACTTTTCATAAATGTCTTTCTTTGATTGTAGTGGGGTAGGATAAAATTTCCCATCTAAAATTAAACATTCCTCCTGCCTATGAAAGCGGTTAGGTCTGATGTTCGCTATAAATGGGCCTTAAGAAATTGACTCCAGCTTCTCCAAATTGGTCGCAGATCACATCGGCAATATCCTTATACCCGTTATTGTATAGAATTCGGACAGTTGCTATAATATCGTCCTTTTCTACTTGTAAATCCCATACAATACGCTGAGGGATTTTCAGATAGATTTCTCCCACCATTTCTGGTGTTCTCGGTGCATGCTTGCGTAAGGCTTTGATAAAGCGTGACAAAGTCAAACCGTAATTTGGGACTTTACCAAGGTCGCCTATAGCTGCCTTTACCCAACTGAGTACCTCTGCGTCTATTTTGTCAATGAGCCCGAGCCATCCTAATAGCGAAACTAAAACATTCTGATATGCGGCTTCATTACTGTGTTGGGAAAGGATTTCAAATAGGGCGCGCCACGCTGGTATGACCTTCACTTTCATTTTCTCGGATGAGTTATCGGCGCGTCGAGAGAAAAAGTATACTACACCGGCAAGAAGGTTTGGATTGCCACTATGTATCAATTGATAAATGAGACTAGTTTTGTCGTCTAAGGTTTCGCTGTTCTCTATCCAACCTGTACAGATATGACGAACAAGCCCATTCAGTACTTCCGCATCAGCAAAGTGAGTATTCAATGCCTTCCGGTAGTGCCCGTGTGCTTTGAGCAGCAAATAAAACTCTTCGCGGACACTCGGGTGCAACAGATACCCAGAAAAAGCGGCTTGCCAATGATCTTCATCACGTTGTGGAAAGATACGATTTATGTTGAGGCGAATCCACTCATTATCAAGATACCATAGATAGGGTAGATGAAACCCAAGCGTCCAAGAGAATTCAAGAGAAGGTTCAACACTTCGATCCAGTCTTTTGGTGAAATCCGCTCTAATTGCGTAGGACCATCGGCAATCTTTGTATTCAGACTCGTTGGTACGAGCGAATCGCAAAGCGTAGTTTACTATCGCCGAAAACACTCTACCTCTATCTGAATTCAGAACATCAGTGGGAAGATTATCAAGAGTCGAAACGCTTTGCTGTGTCTTATCTACGAGAATCAAGAGAATCTCTTCAGCAAGAGGCAAGAGTTGTGCATCAAACGCGTGTGTGTCGTCCTTCGTTCCTTCTGATATCAAATCCGCTGCAGTCGACACCACCCAATTTCTATAATTAAAGCCATCATTGTACTGTTCAGTCCAGAACTGTTTTGACAAGAGAATTTGATGGATAAACTCCAGCAGTGCTGCCCAATTAAAGTCTTTCTTATTGCGCCATGCGTCCAAGCAACCTTGCAAAAGTGAAGATTGATATAGGTTGCCAACGTCCTGGAAGGGCAGTAGATTATCCGTAAACCGTTGTGGATTTGCTGCCACACATTCTGTGAGTGTATTTGCGAGTCCGCGTCCTTCAAGCACATGCATCCCGATATCTTCTTCCGTGTAACCCTTTAAATAAGCAGCGATCTCAATATTTGACATCGCTGAAAGTTTTTCAGTGGTTATAGGTTTCACGGGCCCGATTGCTCCTGACTTCGGCATAGTTGCGGCGTTTCCTTTATTGACTGCTTCAACATTCGCTTTGTGGAGCTGATCGTATTTTTGGTAAGCCGAGGCAACCTTTTCGCTTCCAGTCTCCAAAAGCAGAGATAACCACTTTCGCCGTCTTGCCACAGTAACTCTTGAAGTTAGTGCTGCGTTGCTTCTATCCATTGTAATATCTGCTCCATTTCGTTCTCGTCAATAGTCCGTAGATCCGTGTCCCTGTTTTCAGTTCTCCCTCCGTTTTCATCTAATCTTCGGGCAGGAGACCCAATGCTTTAGCGTTGGAAGGAATGCCCCCTCCTATAGTTGAAGTTAAGACGGCTTAGCACTTTACAGTCTGATACTTTCGCGTTTTGACAAAGACGCTGGTTGCCTTCCAAAGAATACAGCGAAATACCGGTCTTGCCAAATCCACTCACGCGAGTCAATCCGTGTTTGATATGATTGACGAGCGTGTTCTTAACAACTCCATTGTGAGTCGTGCCACCATACCGCGGACGCTTGCCCCTTTTTGTGGGTTCTGTCTATGAAGTTGGCGTCTGACAATCCGGATCGGAGAGATAAAAAACATCTCTCTATTATCAACAACGCCATCGCCCTTAACAGCATGATAAGCGAGACACCAAGAATCTACACAATGTGCCTCAAACGTTTCTGATAACTTCTTGGACGACTTTTTCAGTCCGAGTCTATCCCGTATCTCTTTAGTTTCCCACCCTTGTAACGTCAGCAACTGCCACCGTTTTCCGATTTCAGCATAGAACCACTCTTTGCCAACTTCAAGGGGACTGAAAGTGGTGTTCCACTTCTTCGCACGTTCTATCGTTCGTGCCTTGATGTCCTCGACACAAACATCTGTAATCGGAAATAACTTTGATAACCAATCGAGGATACGAAGTTTCCAATCCCAACGTGCGCGGGTGCCAGCAGGCATACGGACCTTGTTCGCAAGTCGGTTCGTCCTGTTCTTTCGGTTCGGACATTTCCGTGAACGTCTACCGCGCCGCAACTCACGACGCTTTTCTACTTTCTTACCGACTTTGTTGTGGGCATCGGCTTGCACATTCAAATAGGTATACGCTTCGGATTTGACGGTAAAACCTTCCTTCTTACTACCGGGGTCAACACCGACAGCAATCGCTTGGGTATCCCTATCAGAGGGTTCTTTGTTGAGACGGATACAATAGATGCCATTATTCCAATACGGTGTCGCTTCGCCACGCTTGATGAGTTTTCTTGCGCGTGCGGCATGCAGAGGCATCAGGGGCTGTCCGTCTTTGGTTTTTACAGGCACAAACATAAGTTTGTCTTCTCCCTTACGGGGTATATGTTGCCCCATCCAGATCACGTCTCAGAGCGGGTATAGACTTGGGGAGCATCCATAGCATCTTCGGGTGTGCCACCACCAGAGCCGCGATATCTTACTGTAGTCAACCGTTTAACTTGTGGGTCCCCGTGTGGCTACGGATGTTCACAGGTTTCCCAAGTCTTTAGAATTGGGTAGTTGACACTTCTTTCACATCCTTTGCTCTAAATTCAATAATCACATATTAACATATTCCGAAGCGAAAGTCAAGTTCGTTTTGGAAGACCGAATTCCGTCTTGTATTTGAAATTCAAAATGAGATATGATATAATTGAGAGATGGGCATAAATATTTCCTTTGGCAGTCCACTCACAACGCATCACAATTTGGAATGAGTTATGGAAATTCCTTTACTTTATGACATCTGCATCATATTCGGCTTATCGATTGGCGTTCTACTCATCTGTCATAGATTGGGTGTGCCTTCGATCGTTGGCTTCCTCGTGACAGGATTGATTGCGGGGCCTCACGGATTGGAGTTAATTCAGGCTGACCACGAAGTCGAAATCCTAGCCGAGATAGGTGTAATTTTACTGCTGTTCACCATCGGTATCGAATTTTCACTGAAACGTCTGCTTCAGATTAAGCAAGCAGTGTTGCTGGGGGGCTCCTTACAGGTCGGATTGACGCTGCTCGCGGCGTTTGCTCTGGCTTGGCACTTCGGACAGGCGATCAACGAATCGGTTTTTATCGGTTGCCTGGCCGCCGTCAGCAGCACGGCGATCGTGATGAAATTGCTACAAGAGCGGGATGAGACACGAACGCCGCATGGAGGCACGGCATTGGCAATCCTGATTTTTCAGGATATTGCCATCGTCCCGATGATCCTGATCACACCAATCCTTGCTGGACACGCCGGAGACATGAGCAGGGCGCTCATTTTACTTTTGGCAAAAGGTGTGGCGATGATTGCTATGGTGTTTGTTGGTTCAAAATACATCGTGCCGCGCATTCTATCGCAAGTACTGCGAACGCGGAGCCGAGAGATTTTCTTGTTGAGCGTTCTTGCAATCTGCCTCGCTGTCGTTTGGTTGATGTCGCGTTTCGGTGTATCTTTGGCACTTGGTGCCTTCCTTGCAGGGCTAATCGTCTCCGAATCGGAGTCGAGCCACGACGCACTTGGTCACATCTCACCGTTTCGGGATGTGTTCACGAGTTTCTTCTTTGTGTCGGTTGGGATGTTACTCGATTTTCACATACTATTTCAAAAGCCGTTATTGATCGCGGGACTGACAATCGGTGTTCTCGTGGCAAAAAGCATCATTGCAGGTGGGGTGACCTCGATGCTCGGCTACCCTCTACGCACGGCGATTCTGGCGGGCCTCACACTCAGTCAGGTAGGGGAATTTGCGTTGATTCTTGCGAAATCGGGTATCGAACACGGCTTGCTCAGTGACGCAAATTACAACCTGTTTCTCGCTGTTTCAGTTGTAACGATGGCTGCGACACCGTTTATCATCTCGGCGGCACCTCATGTTGCCGATGGGATACTACGATTGCCGCTGCCAAGACGGCTCGTGTCGGGATTAAAATCCATCGCTTCAACGGAAGATACTGAGCAGACGAACCATGTCATCATTATTGGTTTCGGGGTTAACGGACGAAACGTGGCAAAAGCAGCACGGGCGGCAGACATCCCGTATGTCATCGTCGAAATGAATCCCGAAATCGTGGGAACGGAACGCGCGAATGGTGAGCCGATTTTCTACGGTGATGCTATTCACGATGCTGTACTTCACCATGCGAACATCAAAGCGGCGCGCGTTGTTGTGGTCGTAATTTCTGATGCTGCTGCCTCGCGTCGAATTGTGGCAACCGCCCACGCCTTGAATCCAACGGCGCACATTATCGCCAGAACGCGCTATTTTGCAGAAGTGGAACCGTTATATCGTGTTGGGGCAAACGAAGTGATTCCAGAGGAGTTCGAGACCTCCGTCGAAATTTTCACGCGGGTGTTGATGGAATATCTTATCCCTCATGATCAGATTCAACAGTTCGTTGCGGAGGTCCGGGCTAATGGTTATAAGATGTTCCGGACGCTGCCCAAGGACACACCACCCGTTTCCGCTCTGAAGGGGGATTTCCCTGATCTTGAGATTTCGGTCCTATGGGTTGATCCGAACTCACCTTTTGTTGGGAAATCACTGGCAGAAATCGCTTTACGAGAGACATACGAGGTGACGGTCTTAGCCGTCCGACGGAGGGAACAGATTTTAACGAATCCGCACGGTGAACTACGGATTGAGTTGGATGACGAAGTTTATCTGCTCGGAAATCCTGGAAAAATCGGTCAGATTGTTGATCTGTTCGATAACCCTGAAAGCCAAGAACCGACACAAACAGATGCCGAGGATTATAGTGAAGTCAAAAAGTGATAGCCCCCTACAAAACTTGTCATTATAGAGGAAATGCGCAGCTGTGCGAACCCTTCTTATTTTGTAAATCCTGATTCAAACAATCATCCAGCACGTTCAATGGACCAGTGTCTGTCGGTGCTTTGGACGACAACAGCATCCGGCATATCCATCTGCGTCAGCATGTCATTGACTTCGGCAATAGTAAACGCGGCGAGAAAAGAGTCGTAATACAACTTCTGTTGGTAAGGCGTGTCGTCTGCGGCGTACTTGTCAACAAACGCTTGCGCATCTGCTGGCGTTTCAGGACGGATAAGGTCTCGGATGAGAACGGTGCCTTGAGGCCGCATAACTCTGCCCATCTCTTTGAGTGCCTGCATGGCATCGTGGATGTGATGCACAATGCTGTTGGAGATGAGTCCGTCAAAGGTGTTGTCGGGGTAGGGTAAGGTTTTGGCATCGACGCGTTCGAGTGTTATCTGATCAGTGAGACCGGCATCTGCGACGTGGCGTTTTGCTATTTTTAGCATTTCCTCGGATAGGTCGATAGCGGTGATGTGGAGATCGGGACAGTGTTGCGCGAGGAGAATGGGAATCTGTGCCGGACCGGTGCCGACATCAAGAAAATGTCCGGTGTTTGCGCCGAGTGCGATGGCACGGTCTACAAAAGCCTTGTCAACCTCGCCGTGCCCCATCGCATCGTAGGCTTCGGCGGCTTCGGCTGTATCCATGACTTCTGGTTCTACAATTCGCTTCATTCTTTGGTCCATTCATACCGGCGCGCTTACAAAGCGCGCCTACAGGGTGTGGGTGAGTTGAGCGACAGTTCGCGCGTTCTGCTGAATTTGGTCGGGTTGAAATTGTGTGTACATGCCGACTGCCATCGCGTCTGTCGGTTTAATGTTTTCGAGTGCCAACTGAAAGGCATCGTGCGGTTCGTTCCTACCAGCGGCCAATACTTTTATAGCGATTATCGGTATCGGTATCGCTTTTATGGTAGCGAATGCTGCGTAACGATCATCTGGCAGATAGCGTTCTCTATGTCTTGTGTGATTATACAATGCACAGACATAAAAGTCAACATCATATCCTATGGTATAACAATATTTGAGGACCTGTGGATCGTGTGTACCGATTCCGACAGCACAACCGAGATCGCGGATATGTTTGAGGCTCTCGTGCAATGCACCGAGTCGTCCTTCTGTGTACAACTTATCGGTCGTGCCGCCGTGATGGTAGATAGCAATCGGTTTGTAACGTGCGATGATCTGTAGGTACTCGTTGAGGTCTGCGTATTCTGTATCTTTCGGGGTCTGTGCAATCCACTGAATGGTGCCGCCTGTGTTCCAGTATTCGTTGAGGACGCGCATGATATGCTGATCAGCACGGGCGAGGACGGTGTTGATTCCGTTCTCCTCTGCCTGTTGGAGGTCTGCGATAATCTGCTGCGTCGTATAGTAATCGATCATTGCTTTTGATGCCGCTGCGGAGCGGTGCGAGATGCCACTATACGGGTTGCCGCCGATGATGAGCCGTGTGATGCGATGGGATGCGATAGAAATTTTCGGTAGCTTCATTGTGTTATCTCGGAGTCCTCGATCTTTCTTGAGAGACGCTCAAACTCCCGGAACCAATGCTGGGATTTTCATCCTTTTGCACGAGTGTTTTGTAAATTACACCGTCCGTGTCCGTGTAAAACATAAACTCGTAGAAGTGATCAGTTGGCAAATATGCCTCTGTTCCACGTTGGTTATCACTGGGATGTCGTCGAGAAAGTATTCGGTGTTCTTTTTCGTTTGGATGCGTCTGTTCAAGCATCTGCGTCTGCCAGATGTAAATTATTGAACCTTCGTCGTCGTTAGTTATTCCGTGTGGTGAACCCCATTCGCGAATAACCTTTGAAATAGGTTGTCTTGTCCATGATTCCAAGGATTCCGTGGTTTGTTGTATCTGTTCTTCTGGTGATGGCTGTGGTGGTTCGGCTGGGTTCATCAAAAATGATGGTGCCGCACATCCGGCAGCTAAGAAGCTTGCGATAAACAGAGCATATAAAGCGAATGTGAATTTGTTCATTTTTAAAACTCCTCAGGGCTTACGCAATTTGGGGTGTAAACCGTTCTGTTAGATGAAATTCTGCGTCCAATCCAGCGTTTTTGTGTCACAAACTAAATGAAGATTAAATAAATATTTCGGTAATCGTTAAAGATCGCGAGCACAAGAAACGCCCCAGCAAAAACACTCGCTCCTACAGTAAGAGGTTATTGTATTACCGAATTAAATTCTTAAACTTCATACA
>JAJEEK010000069.1 GCA_022821065.1 Candidatus Poribacteria bacterium | reverse complement strand
ACAGTACGGCGAGTACGCCTTTCAGTTAATAGTTATCAGTTAAGAGAAAGACTTGATGCGTCAATATCCCTCTTTAACTGCGTACTGAAAGTGAGCGTAGCGAACGTACTGACAACTGTTAACTTCTAAAACTGAAAGGTTGCGTAGCAACCGTACTGACAACTGATAACCGATAACTATTAAAATGCCTATGTTTCTGATTGGTGTGGACCCTGAAGGCATCGGGCTCGGTGACCGATTGAGTTGGGTCTGGCGTTCCGATGCGTACCAGAATATTATCGTTATTGTGTTGATTGTTGCTGCGGTGTGGCTCGTCCGATACGCTGCGCGGCAGGAGCATTGGTGTAACGCTGCGAGACAGATACGTGGGAACCGTCTCGCTATGGTCTGTCTCTTTATCCTTTTGGGGTATCTCCTTATCGGTGTATTGGATAGTATTATCTGGCGCGATCCATTGTTCCGTCAAACCGACCAGGCACTCACGCGAAACGAGGAAGGTGCTGTCGTTTATAGACCGAGAGGCTTGAGTCTGCTCGACCGGCTCTGCACGCCGCTTCGCGAACGGGTTGAGAAAACCTATTCTGCGCCGTTAGCGACGCATTTGTATGCCAAAAGTACTGTTCAGACACCTGATGGAGGGACGGTTCGGGAGTACCCGCCGCTTGAATATCCGAGGACACATCTTTTAGGTACCGACAAAGTTGGTAGCGATGTCTTCTATCGTGCTTTAAAAGGGGTCCGTACAGGACTCATTATCGGTGGATTTACCACGCTGATTGCTGTGCCATTTGCCATCTTTTTCGGTGTTATGGCGGGATACTTCGGCGGATGGGTCGATGATGTCATTCAATACATTTACGCGACGCTTGATTCTATTCCGTCTATTCTGCTCATTGTCGCCTTCATGCTTCTCTTTGGGCAAGGGTTATTCAATCTTTGTCTCATCATGGGGATTAGTAGCTGGACCGGATTGTGTCGTATCCTGCGCGGTGAGACCTTGAAACTCCGAGAATTGGAGTACATCCAAGCCGCTGAAGCATTCGGTGTACGGCGCGGATTAATTATTCTCAAACATCTCATTCCGAATTTGATGCATATCGTGTTAATCACTGCGATCTTAGGGTTTAGTGGATTAGTGCTGACAGAGGCGTTGCTCAGTTACCTCCAGATCGGTGTTGAACCGACGACAGGAAGTTGGGGGAACATGATTAACACGGCGCGCTTGGAACTCGCCCGTGATCCGATTGTGTGGTGGAATCTCGCCGCGGCGTTTGTCTTTATGTTCGGGTTGGTGCTACCTGCGAATCTGTTCGGTGATGCCGTCCGTGATGCTTTAGATCCGAGGTTACGGACGGAGTAGGTAAACGATGACAGGTGGAAAGGAAATGTCAGTACCACAAATCATTCACCAGATAGACGAAGCAATTAGAGATACGTACACGTCTCGGAAAGAAAAGATCAAAAACCTGCAAAATCTTGCAATGACATGTTGGCAGGAAGTTGTTCCAGAATACGGAAGTCCAGAGACCTTTCAGAATCTTGAACCCGCTGAAATACAGAAGCGTTGGACAGAAGTCCGTGATGAAGTCGAGAAATATGAGGCAAAATCTCAAATTTTGTATGTCCTTGACTGGCCCGCTTCCAGTGGTAATTTTTATTGGGTTAAGTGAATAGCGTTTGAATTATACGGGATCCTTTACATAGCTGCGGGAGCAGACTGTCCGAATCCGTGTGACAGGTCAGATTGACCGCATCGCCGGAGATAAAACACCAAAGCGGTGGAAAGTGTTTCTGAAAAAGGGAGTTCATGTTGATTTCGCTGAAAATTAGAAAAAAAAAAATGATAGTCCCTGAAATTCAATTGTTTCTTACGACGAAATTACGGATTAAGGAGAAGTCGTCATGAAAAATTTAATCTATATCTTCATTTCAGTGTTAACTATCATTACGTTTTGCCACGTTGGATATGCTGAGTCGGTAGTGACAGATGGACTTGTGAGTTATTGGACGTTTGACCGGCAAGACATCGCTGATAACATGGTTAAAGATGTCTGGGGAAAAAATGATGGCACGATTGTTGGGGATCCGAAGATTGTTGCTGGGCCGGTGAAGGATGCTTTGGCGTTTGATGGTTCCGACGATTACGTGAATTTGACAAACCTCGGCGATTTTGGGAATCAGATGCGTTCAGCGACGTTTGAGGCTTGGATCAAACCGAGTTTCAAGAAAGGCGATATGACGCTTTTCAAAGTCGTTGACGTGGATTGTATGGGGTGGGGACTGGAATTCAGCGTAAACATGGAACCCATTACGATTCTTAATAACGTTGTGATTGAGGATCTCATCTATTCTTATGTTCAGTATGGGATAGCAAAAGGTTGCAGGTCTACTATTTCTGTAAAGTCGGTTCGAGTCCTTGATGGGAAATGGCATCACATTGTTTACGCACATGAGCCTTATGTAGATGCATCCGGACGCGAACGCAGCAGAAAAATGATCCATATAGACGGTAAACGCTACCCTTTTGGTGGACCTATTGTCTCAGAAGCCGTTTTCCTCCCGTTTCTGGAACCTGTCTATCTTGGTGCGGAGAACAATCGTGGCGGCGCAGAAATTTTTTTTCACGGCATTATTGATGAGGTCCGTATCTACAACCGACCGCTCACATACAATGAAGTACTTCAAAATTTTGAAATCGGACTTGCTGTAGAACCGACTCAGAAGTTGCCGACGGTCTGGGGTGCTTTGAAGACAAAGTTATAGCATCGGTTCTGTCTGGTGTGATGGCATACGATGTGTGTCTACTACTGTGAGGAAAATCAATGATCCCGAAAGGTTTTATGATTCCAGTTTTACTTGTTGGTGTGATGCTTTTAGGTGTGGTTGGCTGCGGTGAAGATTTGAAGACACCTGAAGAGTTAAGGGAAGAAAGAGGCGAAGAATCAGCAGTTGAATCCTCTATTTCGACGGTGGCAAATGAAGAATTGCACGGTTCTTGGACGGTCATTTCAATCTTCGGCATGACTCCAGAAGAATACCTTGAATCTTTCACAGTTGATGGCGAAGCAGAAATCAAGATAGAACAACTTAACTACGTTTTTGCTGCTAATGATTCGTGGGCTTGCAATCTTAAAGAAAAAACTATAATTGATTTTCGAGATATACCGCCTGCTACTCTTGAAACGATTGGGACCTGGTCGGGGACTTACGCTTTCGACGGTCAGACGCTCACCTTATTTACAAAAGAATCGGAAATGCACATAGCACCTGAACCCGAAGATTTTTTTCAGAGAGCATTTGATCAAGCAATCGTGGAAGCGGAGCAAGATTATGACACGGATTTCAGGTCTGATTTTATTCAACCCTTTGCGCAATCCGCTTGTACGAGACAGGGTGATACACTTGTTCTCGTAATCCCTACTGGTGAAGAAATGGTGCTTGAGAAACGGTAGGTTTCCAGTTCCGAAAATGAAATTTGCACTTTTACAGTGATTCCAAAAATGCGATGAGTGCATCTCGTTCGGCTTTTGACATCTGTTCAACCGCTTTCCGTGAGGCTTCTGCTTCGCCGCCGTGCCAGAGGATCGCTTCCATAAGGTCTCTCGCTCTGCCATCGTGGAGGAAGTTGGTATGTCCGTTAACTGTTCTTACCAAGCCAATACCCCATAACGGTGGTGTCCGCCATTCGCTACCACTGGCGTGAAAATCGGGGCGATTGTCCGCTAACCCAGGGCCCATGTCATGTAAAAGCATATCCGTATACGGGTGGATTGTCTGGTTACTGACGGAAGGGACACCTGTTAAAACGCCAGTTCTGAAAGTCGGCACGTGGCAATTGGCGCACTGCGCTTCGGCAAAAAGCTGCTCGCCTTGTTTGACCTGTGGATCGTCCACGTTCCGCCGCGCTGGCACTGCTAAGGTCTGGACGTAGAATGTCACCACGTCTAAAATCTCGTCGCTCACTTCTGGTTTTGCGTTGTGGTTTGTAAGTTGGGGTTGTCCTGCCGAGTTTTCTGTCATGAACAGTGAGGTCGTTATCCCGATATCGTCGTGATACGCTGCTGCGACCTGTTGCTGCAGTGACGGTTGGTTCGCTTTCCATCCGAAACGACCGAGATTATAGCGTTGTTGAACGACATCCCACACATAATTGGGTTTGCCCGATATGCCGTCCCCGTTTGCATCGGTTTCGTCTGCATAAGCGAGGATAACGTCTTCAGGGATCGCTTCAAGCAGTCCAAGTCCGAAAACGACCGGTGCGACGCGGGGTGAGACTTCAACTTCCTCCGGCAGTGGCTGATAGGTTTCTGTAAGTGTATAGTCAGGGTAGCGTAGATGCACGCGTGTGCCGTCTGCTGTTGTCAGTGTCTGCTCAGTATAGGTAATCTTGACTTTACCTTCTGGACTTGCGTTGACAATCGCGCGGTTATTGAGTTGTGTACCAAAACCAGGAACCGGAATAGGGGGCTTTCCGTCTATTGCATCTTCTGGATTCGGGAGACTCAGTCTGAAGAGTAAGGATACAAGCCCTTCATCTGGATCCGGCGGACGTCCACGTCCATCGCGAGAATGACAATTGATGCACGAGACGTTGTTGTAGATGGGGCCCAGCCCCGGATTTATGACTGCTGGTGCTGTCACAAAAACAGCCTCAAATTCGACATCGCCTTCCAGATGTTTTGAGAGTGCTGCTTCCGAAAGGTTAGGCGCGGGGGTAGAAAATGCGTGGCTTGACGCGTCAAAGACGGTTGTTTCCCCTCCGGCAAGCTCACTTGTGGAAAATACCGGTATTGGTTCTACAGCTACAGGTGATTCTGAGTCACACGCGACTAACAAAACTGATACGAAGAGGATGGGGAACAATAAAGAGTAAAAATATTTCATCTTTCTTGCTATTGACATAACAACAATGCTACAGATGTATAGTAAGGGAACGGCGTTTCCACTGTTCCCCGTAAAACGAAATAGCCCTTTTGTGTTTACGGCACGACGGCGCGTGCCTACGACTCTAATTAAACTCGCTTGATTGGACGAGCGGGAGTATATCTTGTTCGAGCGTCTGCTGAACGGTTCTGACAGCATCGATTGCTGCTTGGACAGCACCACGGTTCGCGGTAATCGAATCTCGGAACGGGTCAGGGATTGCCCCGATAGCGTCAATCGCTGCCTGTACCTCTTGCTGGAAACGCGCGTCTAAATTTGCGTCGTGCCTGTTTACGAACTCGTTGAGTCCTTGTCCGTCTGTCATAAACTTGCCCATATAGACGTTCTGAATTCCACGGATGTTATCTTGGAAATCTGAGATGGAGTTAAAACTGAATTGGGATTCAACGCGGGTTGTGTCCGATTCGTTGTAAGGATCAGATATTTTCCCGTTTGCCACCTCATCAGCGATGACAATCATACCGTTGACCATCTCTTGCACGGCGGAACTCTGGGATGGATATACAGGGTTTCCTTCGCCTGCTGACGCAACTGTATTGCTGAAGTTTTCGCCCTCTGGTGCCCATGCCAATCTTAGTTGAGAGGTACTCGCCTTGAGGTTCTCTGTGGTTGAGACGAGATACGCCAATTCTCGATCCGTGATGTCAGAAGCTTGACGCTGGTTGCCCTCACGGAACAGCAGGAATTCGATTGTGTGGAATCCTTTCTGTGTATCTTCTAATCCGCTGACAAAATCGACTGTTAATGTATTATTGCTGTCCAAAACGGACTGAAGATTAACGTGATCAACGGGCCAGCTATCTAACGCCGGATCAAGTCCTTGCGTGTCAACGGGACCGAACAGGAATGCTTCGCTCTGTTCCCAAGGTGTCCGGGTGGCTACCCATGCCTGTTGTGCTTTTTCGAGGTTTGTTTGCGAAGTATCAGCTGCCAAAGCGTTGACAGCCGCTAACAATTCGCCCGCCTTGTTATCAAGATCGGTGTATGTTGCTAACACGACGTTATTGGAGAAGTTGTCGAGCATTGTGCCCGCGTCAAAAGCCGCACCGTGATCGTGTTCGTCGTGTTCATCGTCTTCATCACTGCCACATCCTACTACAAAAGCGGATGCGAGTAGTAAACAACACAATAGTGTCCAAATTTTATAGAGTTTCATAAAAATCTCCATGGAATAGTTGTCGGTTATCAGTTGTCAGTGCGGTTTTTCTACGAAAAACCTTTCAGTTTTCAGAAAGAGACTTCCGGACTATCCGCGAAGAAACACCCTGGCAAAAATACCTTCTTTAATTGATGACTGCTCTCACTGTGAGGCATGATAACTGATGACTCTATCAATATTGAAAACCGAAGCCGAGTGCAAAGGTATTTTCCCTGTTTTTATCCGTCGTTGCTAACCGTCGGAGGGAATAGTGGCTCTTGAAAACCATTTTTGGATGGACGTGATAGTTGATCCCAAAGGTCCACGTTCTTCTTTCCCACCGCGGATTGTCGAAGATAATCCCGTCGACACTCGCCATTGTATCGTAATAATCGTAACGCGCGAAGAGATCCAACGCTTGTTTTGGAGACGTGTCCTTCAGGGCACTATCTTCTACGCTGTTGTTTGGTTGCCTGAAAAATGATAAAATATCGTAGCCTGCTTCAATATAATAACCGAGTGCTGAACTGCCTATCGGTGTTCGTTTCACATTGAGGTTATTGGAGAGGGTACGGTTGACTCTGGATAGTTGGTCAGCATTTTCGAGTGCGCCCCAGAGGAACAACCCTCGGATTTTCACAGCATTCACTTCGTAAAATCCGTGAAGACTGACGATACCGACGTGTGCATCGAAATCGACATCCGGTTTCGGACGGTTCGCTGCGGTGTCCCCATAGTAAGCAGAGATACCGATGGTCGTGTTTTCGTTAAACGCGTAATCGAGGCGTCCGACGAACGCGGGGGCTTCAGCGTTGACAGTTTCAAACCGTAACTGGTGTCCAGGAACGATCCAGTGTCGTGAACTGAAACTGGTGGAATCCAAACCGTTAACGACCTGCGCTTGATAATTCAATACCCCGAGTGAGCCGAAAATTTCGACACCGGTTTCGTGCCAGATCGTTGGTATAAGGTGTGTTTCTGCTTCAGGACGTGTCGTCGTAAAGTAGTGTTGCGGTCGATGTCGTTTGGCAACAAGACCTACAGGGACAATGATATGTCCAACGCGGAGATTAAAGGATGGATAGAAGGAGAAAACAGCGGCGAGTTTTTCGACGATCACTTCGCCGCCTTTCTCAATTTCCATCTCGAATTCTCCGAACTCTTCAAATTTGTCAAATTCCATCGTGCTACCCGTACCGCCGTGCTCAAATTCCAGTTCTGATTCCAGTCGGATCGTATCGTTGATACGATATTTCGGTGCGATGACAAAACGTTCCACATCAATAGCGGCACGTCTGTCAGGATCAAGTTCCCAATCGAAGTGAGCGTAGTTAATCAGACCGTATCCTGAGACGGAGAACGGGTTTGATTCGGCAATAGCAACGACGCTTAGTAAAATACACAGTCCCCAAACTAAGGGGAAAACCAATTGTTTCTTCATAAATATAGATTTTATAATATGATATTGAGACTCATTATTATATTGTAATTGTTTGGTAGCGTGGAATTCTGAATTTTGCTCGATATTAGACACCTGAAAAATTGATAACGAATCTCATTATCACTTAATTATATCCATAATTGTTGTGGATGTAAAATAAAAGCGCGATAAATTTACGGAGAATCATAAGAATTGGATTAATTATATCCACAATTTTCGTGAATGTCAAAAAAATCTGCAAGAAATATCAAATTTTCATGGATTTACCCTTTTTAGAAATTACAGTTTAACCTTTTCCATCTGACAGTTTTTCCTACACCTGGAAAAGTAATAAATTAGGTTACGTATGCTTCATATAGAAACGATAGGTTTCAATGATATTATACCGACAATTTTTCTAAATTGCAAAAATAGGGCGAATATATCTCTGAAGGAAAAAAGGGAGGGAAACCTCTGTTTGAGGTTCACGCATTATAAAAATCGTAAAATATCTCGATAGGACATTCAGGTCTCAGCACTTGGTAAGGGAAGCATTGGAGACAGTCTTCAACCGTTTTCTGCGCTTTGAGACATTCCAAAAATTGTGTAGCGGCAGGTTGTCGAAGGGATCCGTGGCGGGCAACAAATTGTCCCCACAATGCCCAGAACATGGTTTCATAACCGACCGGTTTTGATGTTTGGACGTAATCTGGTGGAAAGAGTCTTAGGTAGGCTGGAATATTATAGAGCCATGAACCACCGCGGACCGTTTCTACGTCGGAATGATTGGCTTGGATGTATCGGAACATTGCCGCCAACTCCGACTTTCGGGTTGCCATTCTTTCCTTACTCAATGTCCCGTGTTCAGAGGTCTCGCGATTTTCAAAATGGAGTCGGAGTTTTCTCGTGCCGCGCCACGGATAGACATAGGAGAAGCATCCAAAAAATTGCCTATTGCCGGAGATATCTGGGTTAACCGTCCTCCGCTGGAGATAGAAATCGTAGGTCCAATCTTCAAGGTTATGCGACAATTCAAGGCCTGTGATGAACGCATCCCATAGTGGATTGGGAATGTCATGGGAGACTCGCAAATTGAAAAGCGTTCGCAATATGGTGTAGTCGATGAGGACTTCTGCAAGTGGCTGATCTGAGATATCAGCGATTTTTTGTGCAAATCTAATTTGCAGGGTCAGAAATTCTTTTGCGTATTGGATCAAAGGATTGTTCCTTATTTCAACCGACTGTCTTATCCTTTCGTTGATGTATGATAATACAATTGTCGTCAGGGTCTTTGATGATTGCCCAGAAACATACGGCAGATTCCCCGAGAGGCGAATGGATTTGAACGCCTAATTGTTCTAATTCTTCCAATGCAGCCTTCACGTTATCAACAGCGAGCGCGACTGTTCCACCGCCGGGTTGTATGAAATCGTAATCCTGTCCTAATACCAAAGTGCCGGGATTTATCTCAAATTCTGCCCATGTGCCTTCATGCACCAAACATGCCAGTGGAATTCCAAGCAGGTCACGATAAAAGGTGAGCGATTTTTGCATATCGCTCACCGCAAAGAAAGTAAAGTCGATGCCCAATATTTTCATAGTTTACGATCTTTTCAATACTAACCCGAACGGTAGGTTAAACGGCGAGGGATTGGATTGGATATTCGCTGGATGATGACTCGTGTTCGGGTGGTGTCCAGAACGGGCTCCAATCTGTGGCTTGATCTTCTCCGATATGAAGGGTCTTTCCGATAACTGCCCACGCTGTTCCATCAGATGTAAAGGCGATATAACCCGTCCGAATTCGATCGGTGGCTCCTATGAGTTGATCGTTGAGTTCTGTCCAGGTCGCTCCGCCATCCTCCGAGCGACAGAGCCAAGCACCGCCGCCTCTGGGTCCATTTTGGACTGTGGCGATCATAAGGTCTGGGTCTGTTGGATGGACAGCGATACCGGTGCCGTAGCGACGCGGCAACCCTTCAATCCGATTCTCCCAGGAGTGCCCACGGTCGGCACTGATATAAACGCCGTTTTGCGTGTTCGCATAAACTCGATTATCGTCGGCAGGACATGTAGCGACCTGATGGACATCTTTATGAAGTTCGGGTGTGACAGGTTCCCAAGAAATCCCTTCATCAGGTGAACGCATGATACTTCCGACATGGATATCTGCGTAGCAAAAACCGTCTTGGGTTTTGGCAAGCGTCCGTACGGCTGGGGGACCGCCCCACGGTGTATACCAATCTTTCCGGCATTTTAATTCGTCGAAAGAGGCGACTCGTTCAGCAGGTCCTTCTTCTCCAACGAGGCGATAGACGTGAGCCCCCTCATCCGTTCCGATGAGCAGGGTCAGCGGATCTTCGCGTACAACGAGCAATGAAGCGATCGGATCCTCTATACCTATTGGAATCCGTTTCTCATCATCTTCTGATAAAACGAGTAGCGTGCCATCCGACAAGGTAGACAGTACGGCTTGACCGTTTGATAGTGAAACCATCGCGTCATGGGTTCCGTTTCCGCCGGAATCTTGAGGGTCTGTACCGTTATAGATTTGGGTGGGTTCACTGTTTCCGTTATCTTCAACAGCATAGATGGCGTTGTTTGTGGCAATAAACATTATGTTATCTCCTTTTGTGAATTTTCATACGCTATACCTTCAGCACTGTACAGGCATAATAACGCGATTGCCGGCTGGCGCCCAGGGAATTAGGGTTTGGATTCATCCCGTATCTCGTCCTTGACGCGTGTTTGCTTCCACGTAAGACCGAAGCACGGTGTTAATTTGTGCTTCGTAGTCAGGGATATGGGTTTTGAACCACTTTAATAGATCTGGGTCAATGCTAATAAAATGAGCGGGAAGAGGGGCAGTTTCCCAAAAAATTTCATCAGTGGGTTGAGCGTCTCTATCATTGCATGCGTCCTGGTAAACTTCTTCATCGGTCATTGTGTCAACTTTCTTCCAATCGGTTTCATCGGGAACATGCTCTAGTTCTTCACGAGTATATTTGGCTAAAGTAGATTTGTCTTTCATCCTTAGTTGCCTTTCTTGCTGAAATGATGCGGCGTACGTTACCGCGCCAAGTATAAACTACATACAAGATACGACCAGCACTCCGACCAAGGACAACGATTCTTTCTTCGCCATAGTCGTATCGAATATCTACGCGCTCTATCCGATTAGAGTCATCAAAGACGCGGGCAGCGCGTTTGAAACTAATTCCACGCTTTTGGATACATTCTTGATTCTTGTGTTCGTCCCATTCAAAGTTCATTATGGCAGGCTTGAAGAGTATTTTATTTAAGTCTCAATTTTATTACCTAATGAGATATTATATCCCAACCGGATTGCTTTGTCAATCTTATTCGTTCTGCCCAACATCCACCAGCAGCTTTCGTCCATTTAAGGGTTGCACGGGACGGTTATTGCCGTCGAAGATCGCTTTAAATGCTGCGATTTGTGCTTCAGACATCTCAATCGGTGTTGTCATCATGATCCACTTGACCCCCTCTGAACAAGGCGGCGTTGTTAACGAACCCTCATAACGATAGGTCCGTTTTGGGTCCGGTAACAGATCAAATGCATTTAGAGCGACACCTGTGAGCTGTTCGGATTCATCTGCAACGGAGGGCATAAGGTGCCAAAAGGTATCAAACGCTGTGTTGACGATTCCACTGTTAATAAACACACCGATGACAACCAACGTACCGTCTTCGCTTTCGTGAACGAGATGCATCTCCATATCGGACAGCTCCCCTGCTATCGTGTGCTCACTGGGTGCATGGAAATGGAATTGCAAAAGGTGGTATTTCATCCCATCAATTTCAATCCAATTGTCTTTATTCGGGTACGCGACTTCCATGGTGTTACCCGTGTTGCGGATATTCACGGATGCCGACTGATAGTTAAAAATAATAATTGGAAGTGCTGCGGGTGTAGGATTCACAAGGTCAATCGGTGATTGGTGTATGCCTGTATCGCAGATCCGATATTCTGGGGTGAGTTGTCCCCAAACCTCTGGTCCGTTATTTTCTTTGTATCCCCAGCAGGGGCAAACATTCTTCGCTTTTTGACTACAATTCATATTTTGCTTGATCGTTTTTCTTTAAAGCGTTTGTTGTTTTAAGTGATAAAATCCACAACAACGTATATCCTTCAATTTATCCATACGCCATTTCTGGGTGTTTCCCAAGAACGCGCAAGAGACGCTCATCGGCGCCTTCCAAGACGTAATCAGGCATACGGTAGTTTAGGTAGGGCCAAAACCGCTGTGCGACAAAACGTTGCCCATAAACTTGATGGAACAGGTATCGAACCCGATCGGTCTGGTTCGGCGCACCGCGGTGCCATGTCTGCCCGTTGAGCAGATAAAGATCACCGGCTTTCATGAGCAGCGAAACCGGTCCTTGCCCTTCAAACGTTGGATGTTCTGGATTATCGGGTTGCCGCCCAGAGTAGTGGCTACCCGGAACGAATTGAGAGGGCCCGTATTTAACCTCGTCCTGATCGGTAAGTGCGATTTGGACGGACATACGAAGCACAGGCATCCGCAGCCTCGGATCGTGTCGGTTCATTTCTGCTGTGATCGGGAATTCGATGCCGTCGTCAATGTGGAACCGATTGATACCGAGATCTTTTCGGTTCAGGATACAACCTTGTGCGATACAGTGGCAGTGCGCTCCGAGCACTGTTTCGGCGATGCTGATAATCGGTTCACGCACGAGCAGATCCCGGAACATCAGATCGCACTCAAAGAGACGGTGTACGACGATAGGGGCTTTGCCATCTTGTCGATTGCCTTTGACGTTTCGCATCTGCGCGAAATAAGGTTCGGTGAATATCTCGTCAACGCGGGCGATTATCTGTTCACACGTTTCACGTGAGAGGACATTCCGGACAATCGTCACGCCATTTTGGTAGAAATCCTCCAAGACAGCGTTCAGCGTATCCGATGGCAGCGGTTTTGCAGGAAGGGTCTTCTGTTCTTTCGCCATATTTCTGTGTCCTATTCGTATGCCTTGATAAGTAGTGGAAGCGTCTCACGCTGTTTGCCGAGTTCCGCACGAACACCGTGGGGATTCAAAACCGTGACGGTTCCGGTGACATCGTGAAGCGGCAAATCGCTTTCTCGTTGCGTGAACTCGACTGCCGGGCGGTCGTGACTGTCCTCAATAAAGCAGTTGATGAAGTCGATACCGCCCATGGTTTGGACGATATTTGTTTGCGGCAGCGATAACGAAATCGGGGACCATTCGCCGCCGAACTGGCGATCACTGGCGGCGTTGATGACACTGCAATTTGTGAAGGTCACCCGCGCACCTTTTGCTGATTTCTCCTGCACTTTGATGCCGAAACCGACGGTGCTTTCAACTGTGCAGTTATCGAATTCGATGCTGCCACCGGGTCCCTCATCTCTAATCTTTGATACACGGATCCCTGTTCCATGTTTACTGCTGATATAGCAATTTTCAAAGCGCATTGTCACATCATCGGATTCGTCCGTGGTATGCGCGAGGAAGATTTCGATGCCGTCGCCAGCGTTATCAATAAACTTACACCCGGAGAAGACCACGTTCTTTATGCATTGTTCGCTTTTGTCGGGTTCGATGTCTACGCCGGAGCAAGGCGGTGTCCCCCATGTATTGGAAAACGAGCAGTTATCGACTTTGAGGTCTTCGGCACTGATGATACTGATGCCTTGTCGGTAGTGGTTGTTGCAAACGATGTCGCGTAGGTGGACATTTTCAGAGTACCTGCGTTCTTTGCTTCCATCGATGTAGATACCGTCACCGCCGCTATCTTCGAGCGTTAAGCCTGCGACGGTTACGTTTTTAGAGCCTCGAATTGCGAGTGTCATTCGCCATTCTGCTTTTTCGTAGGGTCCGTACCATCGGTTCCACCCCATCTGTTCGAGTACAAGTCCGGTGATATAGTCCTGTTTCCACATACGGAAAGTCGCACCGTATCCACGAATCGTGAGATTCTCGACATCTTGTGCCGTGAACATATAGTCGCCTCTGCCGCGGTACTCGCCGCGTTTCGCAGAGACGACCGTTCCGGGTTCAAAAATCAACTCCTGATTCCCGGCAAGTTTGATAGGGCGAACGATCCAATCAGTGTGCATATTCGGAACGACCAGCCGCTTCGCGCCGGAATCAACCGCTGCTTGTAGGGTCTCTGTTGCATCTTCTGGGTTGAATCCCCACCATGCGGCGTTGGCAACTGAACTTTTTCCGGACTGAACGTTGGCAATCGCTTCAAGGTTTTTCACAGTGTCACCTCAACGGGTTTGATGTCATGAGAATGTTGGGTTTCACTACGTTCTACCCAACCTACATGTTTTCATCTATTCAGTCAATCTATGATGCAAAGGTTTTCTCATCGTCAAGGAGCATCAACGCAAACCATGTATTGATGTCCGTACGTTCCGGGGCAATCTTGTTAATCATGTTTGCCATTAAGGCTTTGTAGCGTTCATCTGTGGGTCCCATGTGGGTCATCTGCTCGTTATATGCTGCAATGTCGGCATCGCTTTTCGGATGCTCCGCCTTCAACCACGCCTCCACCTCTGCATCGGTTGATAGCGTTTTAAGTTTCTCAGCGAATTCTGTAGCAGAGACACCGAGGAATGTAAGCGTCGCTCGATCAATCCCAGAATCTTCGCCATAGAAATAGGCACCGAGTGTGTTGCTGTTGGAAGCGCGCCCCTTATCAATCAGACGTGCGAGTTGAACCATCCCATAGACATCGGTGTTGTATGGACTCCGCGGTGCGCGACGGTTGAGGTCTATGATGCCGAAACTCAATTGATCGTCGAGATCCTGGAGTGCGACCCAGGTTGTGATATCGGTGCGGGTCGGATCGATTTCTTGGCGGCGTGCGTTAAACCGTTCCTGTGATGCTTCATTGGGCGCGTAGTTTATCAATGTTTCGTTGAACGTCTCAATTGCGTCGTCTGATTTATCACAGTTTTGGCGGACCCATGCGCCGATTTCGAGATCGTTCGGATTGTTCACGGCTGCCTCTTGAAAATCTGTAGCTGAAATACCGAGGAAAGTTAGGATACGTACGTCCTGTCCGGAATCGTCGCCGTATATGTATTCTCCGATTTTCCCCGCGCGTTTGGCGCGTGCTTTATCAGCCATCCGGGCGACCCCGCAGATACCAGCGACATCTTTTGCGCGTGCGCTGCGCGGTGGACCGGCGGTGAGATCAACCTGCCAGAAACTGCCCCAATCGTCGAGCTCCATCGACTGTAACACGGTCGTGATGTCAGTTCTATCGGGGGCGTAGCGAGCGAGCCGATCCTTCAAGCGTTGTTTGTGCGCGTCGGTATCGGGCAGATGCGTCAGTTCAGCATCATTAAACTCGGCGATTTCTGCTGCACTCTTTTCACTTGTCTCAAGCACCCAGTTCCCGAGTGCTGTATCATCGTGTTCTCCAGCTGCCTCGGCATAAGCGTCGGCTGAGATTCCTAAGAACGCTAAGACGCGCTGATCCAGACCGGAGTTTTCACCGTAGACATACTCGCCGAGCGTTTCGTTGTTATAGGCGCGTGCTTTGTCTGTCATGCGTGCTGCCCCGACAATCCCAGCAACCGCAAGGTTTGAGGGACGACGTGGCGGTTGACGTGTCAAATCCATAAAATTTGTGTCCTTTCAATTTAAAATGATGAACCAAGTGGTTGTGAATATTGTATCTATATTTAAAAGGATGTCAACAAAAAACGTTTCTATAGATAGAGAAAAAACTTGAAAAAATAGGCAAAAAGTCGTAGAATAGAAAAAAGGGAAAAGTCACCACGAAACGGGCGAAAAGCAAACATGACTATGTTAGACCTTAAAGACTTTCTTGCTTCCTTAGCGTCTATTAAACAGTTTCCAGACAGGAGCGCGAAGTGGTTGTTAGAAAACACAGAAAACCTCCGAGGACTGCTTGAGATCATCGCCAGCGACATTGAAGAGGGACAACTCATGCAGAGCATGGCAGAACACTACTTGCAACAAGGCATTGAACAAGGTGAAACGCGTACCAAACGCGAAGATATTCTCAAACTCTTACAGTTCCGATTTCGTAATGTGCCAGAGCCACTCGCTGAAAAAATCCGTGCACTTGACAACCGCCATCAGCTGGAGGTACTCTTTGAGAAAGCCGCCACCAGTCAAACACTTGAGGAACTTCATACGGAAATTGACACACCCGCCACAGACGCGAATCATTACGAAAACGCGGAATAAAACAGGGACCGGAACGCCGCGTGGGGTTTACCCTATAGCGAATTAGATGTTTTTTTCCGAAAATGCTATATTCATCAGAAAAATGTATGGAGGAACGTAATGGGATTCCCTGTTTATGACTACCGCACAGATGTCCGCAATGTGTTGGTGACACCGCAGATTCGCTCGCGGTTCCTAAAGATGGAGCCTGGACAGCGTGCGCAACTCCATAGCCATGACTTAGGACACGAGATTTTCCTAATTCTGGAAGGGCGTGTCGAATTTGAGATTGATGGTGAAACGGAGGAGTTGGGGCCGGGACAAATGTGTATCGCTTTGGCTGATCAACCGCATTCGGTGCGTGTTCTTGGCGATGAACCGATGACGATGTACCTGTCTGTTACACCACATATCCATCCGACACACACGCCGCGGACAGAGGATGGCGAACGACTTCCGCACAATTTTACACCTGCCCGTGCTTATGATGTTGAACCGGATATGCAGGTATCTGTTGCGGAACTCGTTGCGCGGCAGGTGCATGCATCGCAACTGCTTGAAGAATTGGCGCGAACCTGTGCAGCTGTCCAGCAAGAGATGGGCGATCAACTGAAGACTGCGCTTGCCGAGGGAGATACGGATACCGCTGTCGCGGCGCGCAAGGCGATGTGGGAAGCACTCTATCCGGTTTACAAGGCGACCGCTGAATTAGGCGATGTTTGGAACGCGCTTGCACCACGCGTAAGTCAGTAATATGTTTTTAATTTGTTTTCTTTTATGGTTTGTGATATACTTAAAAATAACTATAAGGTATGTTCATCTAATTTACGAAAATTGTTCAATTTAAACTGAAACTCCATTTGGTTTGACAACGTTTTAACATTAGGGTAAACTTACCTTTTACAAGAGACCTCGTTTGAATGAACTACCTCTGCACCTTATAACAGAAATACGGCTCTTGAGGAGAGCCACATTCGCAAACGAGGGATTACCTCTGTACCGATAGGTAGAGAAAACGTCACAATATTTATGAATTATTAAGGAGTGTCTTATGAAAGACCAGCTTTTTAACAGGAAAGTCCTATTTTCTCTGTTAGCTGTTGTAATATGTTTAGGATTTACAGCCATGAGTTACGGCGCAGCCGTTGTCTCTGTAGATCCTGCTGAAATTGAATCCCCGGCGGCCGGGGAAGAACTCACGGTGAATATTAACATAACGGGTGGCGAAGGTGTCGCTGGATACCAAGTAACGGTTAACTTCGATCCAACAGCACTTAGTTATGTCTCTAGTACTTATAACGCGGAATACCTTGCCGCTTTCCCGGGGGTATCGCCTACTGGGCTCGCCTCTGATAGTAGCATTGACTTCGTCGCATTGGGTGAGGCACCGGATGGCGATGGCACACTCGCTACAATAACCTTTGAAGTCGTTGAGGCGAAAGCATCTTCTATCACACTAACAGGGGTGACTGTTTCTGGTGCTGGTGGGACCGAGTTGGAAGCCGCAACCGCAGATGGCATGGTGACTGTCGCTGCTGAGGAACCTGCAGAAGAACCTGCAGAAGAACCCGCTGAAGAACCCGCTGAAGAACCCGCAGAAGAACCTGCCGAGGAACCCGCAGAAGAACCTGCCGAGGAACCCGCTGAAGAACCTGTCGAAATGCCGGTCAGCCAGATGTTCGAGATTACACTCACGAACCTGACAGAGGGTGTACACGGTGAGAGCGGACAAACGCTATCCCCTGCGATTTTCGCAGCACACGCTGCTGGCGTTAAACTTGCTGTCCCCGGTGAACCTGCAAGTCCAGCGATTGTCATGCTTGCTGAAGGTGGAAGTACCGCAGGACTTGAAGCCCTCGCAGCGGCTGCTGGCGCGAACGTCCAGATTGCTATGAATGCGGATATGACGCGTCGGTATACGATGCCGGGTCAATCTTCGACGGTCACCATAACTGCTGATATGGTGAATTCTTCGCTCTCTGTCGGCTCAATGTTAGTCTCAACGAACGATGCGTTCATCGCGTTAATTGACGAACCCCTCTTTGATGCAGACGGAATGCCTGTCACGAAAACCATTGAATTGATGGCTTATGATGCGGGTAGTGAAGATAACACAGAGATGGCTTCCGACATTCCGGGACCGCTCGGTTTGGATGCCGAAGTGGATCCGCCAGGCAGCAACGCACGCGTTCCGACCGAAGGCGGCGTGATTGCGGCGCACCCAGGTATCCAAGGTGGTGCTGATGTCAGTGACGCGTTCGCATGGACAGAACCGACAGCGATGCTCATGATCACACCGGTCGATGCACCTGCAGAACCCGTTGTTGAAGAGCCTGTCGTTGAAGAACCAGTGGTTGAAGAACCGGTTGTTGAAGAGCCTGTCGTCGAAGAACCGGTTGTTGAAGAACCGACCGTAACCGAAGGTCCTGGTTTTGATGTCACACTTGCACCCGGCTTGAACATGATCGCCCTTCCGTTGATGCCGGAAGAACCTTACACCGCAAAATCATTGGCAGCGATGCTTGGCGCAACCGTTGTCATCCAACTGGATGCTGCGTCCCAGAGTTTCGTCGGTTATACGATCGCTGATGAAGGTGACGGTTTCGGTATTGATGGTGGTATGGGATATATCGTCAACACACCTGCTGGTGCTGATGTGAAATTCACGGGTAAGGCGTGGGATAACCAACCTGAAATGGAAGAACCCGTCGTTGAGGAACCCGTCGTTGAGGAACCCGCGGTTGACGAAGAACCTGTTGTTGAGGAACCTGTTGTTGAGGAACCTGTTGTCGAAGAACCTGCTGAAGAGGTTGTTGAAGAACCTGCAGCCGAAGAGGAAGAGGTTGCTGAAGAACCTGCAGCCGAAGAGGAACCCGCAGCCGAAGAAGTCGCCGCCGCACCCGCACTCTCAACCTTTAAGAGCGCATGGGCGTTCATCGTTACCAGCGATATCCAAGGCATGCACGCAGGCACCGGATACACACTCGTTGCTGAAAACCTTCGAACTGGCACCATCGCTACGGAGAATATCACCAGCGATGTGAAACGTTCCTCCGCTGTCTGGGCAGACCTGAACCGCAAGAGCGTCGTTGAAGCTGGCGATAAACTCGAAATCGCACTCTACGACGAACGCGGTACTGTT
>JAJEEK010000089.1 GCA_022821065.1 Candidatus Poribacteria bacterium | reverse complement strand
AACAGTACCGCGTTCGTCGTAGAGTGCGATTTCGAGTTTATCGCCAGCTTCAACGACGCTCTTGCGGTTCAGGTCTGCCCAGACAGCGGAGGAACGTTTCACATCGCTGGTGATATTCTCCGTAGCGATGGTGCCAGTTCGGAGGTTTTCAGCGACGAGTGTGTATCCGGTGCCTGTCTGCATACCGCGAATATCGCTGGTAACGATGAACGCCCATGCGCTCTTAAAGGTTGAGAGTGCGGGTGCGGCGGCGACTTCTTCGGCTGCGGGTTCTTCCTCAGCTGCGGGTTCTTCAGCAACTTCCTCTTCGGCTGCAGGTTCTTCAACAACCTCTTCAGCAGGTTCCTCAACAACGGGTTCCTCAACGACGGGTTCCTCGACGACGGGTTCTTCCGGTTCAGGTTGATTATCCCACGCCTTACCAGTAAACTTCGCCATAGCACCAGCAGGTGTATTGACGATATACCCCATACCGCCATCTATGCCGAAGCCATCGCCTTCATCAGCGATCGTGTAGCCAATGAAACGTTGCGTTGCACTATCGAGTTGGATGACGACGGTTGCATCGAGCATTTCTGCCAACGATTTCGCAGTGTAAGGTTCTGCTGGCATCAATGGAATAGAAATCATGTTCAAGCCCGGCTCAAGCGTCACATCAAAGCCATATTCTTCTGGCATTGCCGGTTCTTCGACAGCAGGTTCCTCGGTTTCAGCTGTGGGTTCTTCTGCGGGTTCCTCGGCAGGTTCCTCGGTTTCAACAGCAGGTTCTTCTGCGGGTTCCTCGGCAGGTTCCTCAGTTTCGACAGCAGGTTCCTCGGCGACCTCTTCGGCAGGCACCTCTCCATTATCTTGACCGTAACTCACTGTTGTAAATGTCAAACATATCAAAATAGCCAATACGGAAAAAAGAAGTTTCCCGTTAAAAAGCTGGTCTTTCATAAGACGCTCCTTTATTGTGTTGACTCGTTTTTTCAACTTTTTGGTATACGTTTAGGTACATCGTTTGCGTTTCACCAAGATTCGGTGCATTATCCCAAACAGATAAATTAAATCGTCAAACGTGGCATCCTTAAAAGATAAGTTTACCTTAATGTCAACATTTTGTCAAGTACTTTACCTATTTTTTCCATAAGTTTTCAGTTTTCATTCTACGTAGAGACCTAAGAAACCGCCAAGCAAATAAACCGTACAGGATTCAGGTCGGTATTATAGTAGATCCTGTAATTACTTATACACTTAGCATCGGTGCGGTTAGGACGGAAATTGAAGAAACACCCTATCAAAAACCCCCATCAAAAACACCGCACCTACCGGAGGGTTGAAAGTGTGTATTTATTTTTGGAATTTACTATAATATGCAAGATTTTTGCTTAAATCGCTGTTCCTTTTTCAGGAACGGGTCGGAACACCGATTAGAAATCCTAACCTACCGAATCTGGAAGTAAGATGTAAAAAAATGTAGGAAAGTCTGGCGAATTATGATAGAATACCTTCGTAGACTGAAGTTTGGACAACCTCTATACATCCTGAAACCTAATCCTATAGATGCGTTACTGTGCAGAAACACCCAAGGAGGACTTACAGATGGCAAATCGAAAACACGACCTCGTGGAATACCCGATACAGGATAACGTTCGATTAGAGGCATATTGGCGTGATGATGCCGGTGGACGCGGTCCGGCAGCTTCACTGTACGTCTACGACGACGAAATTATGCGTTTCGACTGCTTCGGTGGTGATAACGGACACTGCCACTTCAACTTACGACAGACCCGAGGCAGAAGATGGATGTACCCGGAAGGCTCCTTCCAAGACCATATCGAACAGAGCCTTTTTGATCTCCGAACAAACTTAACATTCTGTCTTCAAACCCATCAAGACGAACGGGTTCAGAAAGTTCGGGTTGAACGAGAAAGTTTAGAACAGGCAGCGCAGCAGATGGAAGCACACTTGTTAGTGCTTGCCGACAAACTGCAGCATGACACTGCATGAAATGCCGGCAGCAAGCGGACAACGGTGGCTTGCGGGACTTATTTCAAAACCGCAGTTAAACGAACCCGCTGTTCCTCGCTTGGCGCAAGGATAAAAAACATGAAAGTCGTGACTGCGGCAGAAATGCGCCAAATCGATCAGGACACTATTGAAGGCATCGGCATTCCCGGTATTGTTCTCATGGAGACGGCTGGGAGTGCCATTGTCCGTGCAATTGAACAGCACTATCCGACAGCGCAACGGATCGGCATCCTCGTCGGCAAAGGTAATAATGGTGGCGACGGTTTGGTCATCGCCCGTCAACTCGCACACACCGGACACGATGTCCATGTCTTCCTCGTCTCTCCAGCAGATAGCTTCACTGGTGAAGCGGAGACTAATCTTCAGATTGCGAAACGTTTAACAGCAAGTTTTGGCTTGCAAACTGCGCCAAAAAGTGGGTTACGGATTGAGACAATTTTGACGGATACGGATACGGCACTCAAATCTGATACCGACATCACCAGTTGTGAACTCTTGATTGATGCCATTTTCGGTACAGGATTGCGCGGCGCAGTCCGCGATCCAATTGCCAGCCTCATTGATGCTATCAATAAACTCTCCATACCGACCCTCTCCGTTGATCTACCGTCCGGTCTTGATGCCGATACAGGAAATCCGTTGGGCATCTGTGTACGAGCAGACCGAACGGTCACCATAGGTCTACCTAAGCGAGGGTTGTTAGTGCATCCGGGTGCCGAACTCGCCGGAAAGTTGGAAGTTGTTGACATCGGTTTCCCGGAACAGGTTATCGATGCCCAAGGTATTAAGGTCCATTGGACAACGGCAGCACAAGCGTCAGAATGGATACCGCAACGTCCTCTCGCCTCACACAAAGGGAGTTATGGTCGTGTTCTCGTGGTCGCTGGCTCTACAGGTATGACAGGTGCGGCGGCACTCGCAAGTGAGGCAGCTTTGCGCGCTGGTGCAGGACTGGTAACGCTCGCGATCCCGAAACATTTGAATCCTATATTAGAAGGTCTCTTGCCTGAAGTGATGACGCTTCCGCTATCGGAAACGGAGGGAGGCAGCTTATCGGTATCAGCGATTTCAGCCATCCTGGAATTCGCGGAAAAGACGAAATCCGTACTCGCAATAGGTCCCGGCATCTCTCAACATCCGGATACAGTGGCACTCGTTCATCAACTGGTACGTAAGAATTGCGAACACAAACTCGGTAGACAGATGGTTATTGATGCTGACGGGTTGAACGCTATCGCGCAAACTCCAGAAATGATGTCGTTTTTAGGTAGAGAGACAGTGCTAACGCCGCACCCCGGCGAGATGGCGCGGTTAACGAATACGCCGGTGTCTACATTAGAAGAAGACAGGATCCGTACCGCACAAACATTTGCGAATGCACACGGTGTAACACTCGTCTTTAAAGGCGCGCCTACCGTTACCTCTGACGCAAATGGAAACGTGTGGATCAATTCCACCGGTAACCCGGGCATGGGAACAGGGGGCATGGGGGATGTCCTAACAGGGGTCATAGCAGGATTGATGGCACAAGGTTTATCAGGCGAAAGTGCAGCGCCTCTTGCCGTCTATATCCACGGTTTAGCAGGAGACATCGCCTCAGAAAGGTTAGGTATTCACGGACTCATTGCAAGCGATGTACTCAAGGCGGTGCCGGAAGCGATATCTTCGCTGACTTAATAACACTGCAGTATCGCTGACATTTAAAAAGAATACGGAGGCATTATGGAACTCGGATTGACTGGAAAAGTTGCGATCATCACCGGTGGAAGCGAGGGAATTGGCAAAGGTATTGCCGTCCGTCTGTGTGAAGAGGGTGCGAAAGTTGCGATCTGTGGCAGACGCGAAACCGTTCTGACAGATGCCGCCGAAGAGATCCGCACACAAACAGCGGGTGAAGTCCTCGCTGTTCCGGCAGATGTAACGAAACCGGAGACACTGGAAAACTTTATCGGACAAACCGGAGATCATTTCGGTAAAATCGACATTTTAGTTAACAATGCCGGCAGATCCGCAGGTGGTGCTTTTGAAAGCACAAGCGACGAAGCGTGGTATGACGACTTAGACCTTAAATTGATGGGTGCAGTCCGCTGCGCGCGGTTGGTGATCCCGCACATGAAAAACAGTGGTAGTGGGCGGATTATCAATATCACGCATCCTGGGGGCAAACAGCCGAGTGCCGGTTCGTGCCCGACCTCGGTGAGCCGTGCTGCAGGCATCGCTTTGACAAAAGCACTTTCTAAGGAGCTCTTACCTCACAAAATCTTGGTTAACACTGTCTGTCTTACTTCAATTAAGAGTGCACAAGGCGAACGTGCCTGGAAAGCAGCGGGTTCTCCGGGAACACTTGACGAATATTGGGAGGCACGTGGCGCAGAGCATCCGCTCGGACGTTTGGGTGAACCGAGTGAAGTGGGACATCTCGTCGCTTTCCTTGTCTCGGACTGCGCATCGTTTATTACGGGAACAGCAATCAATATTGACGGTGGTCTCTCCGCTGTGGTGTGAAGCAATAGCATTTACGCAAAATATCTTCCTTTGCTTGTGGGATGGAAGATCGGAAAGGTGGAAGTATGCGGGAGGTTCTGAACCGTCCTGTGGACCGCCCTTCTATTTTGCAACTAACGGAGGGAACATGGAATCTTATAAAATCTATCCTGTTGCAGCGGCGGATGCATCAACAGCGTTTCAAGTCGAATTGGATCCGCGTGCGATTGCTGCTGCAGAAGAACTTGAGAACAGCGGTGCCCAAGGTGCCGAAAGGGAAGAAATCCTTCAGAAATACCTCGATGCTGATTACGAAAAAGGCTATCGTGGCACTGCCTGGGGTTTGCACGGCATCTCTGAAGGTCTGACCCCTGCACAACTGGCAGTCTTACTGGAGGCACACGGTGAATACCTTGATCCCTGTGCCGAACGCGAAACGTTTGATCATAGCCTGATGGTTAATGTCGAAGAGGAATTAGCGTCGCAGTTAGAAGATATTCCCGAATCTGTTTTAGCGGCAATTGTTGAAGAATACAAGGCTGAATTGTTAAGTGCGTAGTGCTACTGACCGAGGATACAGAGAATATCTTCAGCGTTGCCTTCAGTAGCGACGGAAAAACATTGGCGAGTGGAAATAGCGGTAATACCGTTCGACTCTGGAATATCGCCACTGGAGAAATGTTTAAAACGCTCAGAGGGCATACAAATTGGGTCTTTAGTGTTGCGTTTAGTCCTGATGGACAGAGGCTTGTAAGTGGAAGTTGGGACAAAACTGTTCGTTTATGGGATACGGACACAGGACAGCAACTAAAAATGTTCACTGGGCATACATCTGTCGTGTGGAGTGTGGATTTCAGTCCCGACGGGTTAACACTCGTAAGTGGGAACGAGAACAAGACAATCCGAATTTGGAATATTGGGACAGGTGCGCAAATTGTAACCCTCACGGGGCATACAGCACCTGTCAAAAGTGTCGCCTTCAGTCCGGATGGTGTAACGCTCGCAAGTGGCAGTAAAGATGGTACAGTTCGTTTATGGGCCCTCACGTCTCCATTGCTTTTAAAAAAAGAAAAAAATAATAGAAGAAGGAGTTGGAAGCGTTTTTTGCAGAATTATGCACCCGTTCCATCCATAAGTAGCGTCACCAGAAATGAACGCACGATTATGCAACTATCTATTATGTAACCATCTATTTGTGGAGGCGACTCATGCAAAACAACGATGCCGAACTCATCCAACGCGTCCTTGAAGGTGACGATGATGCCTTCGCTGTGCTGGTGAGAAAATATCAGAAGTAGGTGCACGCGCTCGCATGGCGGAAAATCGGGGATTTCCATATCGCTGAGGAAATCACGCAGGACACTTTTCTGAAAGCATACAAACGGCTTTCCACACTCAAGAAACCGCAGCGGTTCGCAAGCTGGCTTTATGTCATCGCGTCGAATCGTTGCAGTTCTTGGCTTCGGAAAAAACGGTTGTGGACGCAGCCACTTGAGGAGCTTGAGGAGCCAGACGACGAACAGCGACAAAAAGCGACCTATTCTGGATACGTCGCTGCGGAAAACGAGCGCACAACCGCAGAGGCACAACGCAAAATAGCTTTTATACAAACTTTTTTCGGGAACTTTTCCACGCAACGGTGTGTATAAAGTAACGATGATCTAAACGCGCTTCACAGGTAGAAGCGCCGCTTTTACAAACTTAGGAGCGCGCTAAATGTTAACGACGCTAATCCGAAAAGAGATGATGCATCACATTCTGAGTGTGCGGTTTGTCGTGCTTCTCGTGATGTGTCTGTTGCTTGTCCCTCTCACTCTCCACATCAATTACCGTAATTACCTCCAAAACCAGGTCAATTATCAGGAATCCCTTAAACTCTCGACCCCAGAATCTGAAGAAAAGCTGCCAGATGCCCCAGACCCGGACACGGAAGTCTCTAAACTTTTTCTTCAACCCACGCCGTTGAGTGTATTCGCGAAGGGTTTAGAAGAATCTCTTCCGAGTTATCTTGGGATGACACGCAACGGTGTAAAACAGGGTTCGATGTCCCTTGGGGAAGCTCCACTCTCCTCCGCTTTAGGAAACCTTGATTTTCTGTTTGTCGTCAGCACAGTTTTCAGTCTACTGGCACTGTTATTCACATTTGATGCTGTTGCGGGCGAAAGAGAAGCAGGAACCCTCCGGATCACTTTGGCAAATGCATTACCAAGAGATTTATTTTTGTGGAGTAAACTCATTGGCGGATATATCGTGTTCGTTGTCCCGTTTCTGGTAGCGTTCCTGTTAGGTTTACTCCTGCTTGTCTCGCAAGGGTTCCCTTTCGGTGAGTCTGATATCTTCGGACGCGTGTTAAGTTTGACGTTGGTCTCGCTGCTCTACATCGGTGTATTTTTCGCAATAGGGACAGTGATTTCCACTTACTTAGATAACTCGAAGACTGCACTCATTGTCGCCTTTACCGTCTGGGTCCTTGCCGTATTGATTGCACCACGCGCTGGGTTTCTTACTGCCAAACTTATTGCCCCGACACGCGCGATTCAGAGCGTCTATATGGAAAAAACTGCGATCCGCAATAACCTCAGCACAGAAAAGGAACACGAGATTAGCGGAAAAATAGTAGAAGCTTTAGGAACCTCTATTAATTTTAATGAGGATGCGAAGAAAATAGCGGATCTCAGGGCACCGATTGATGCCGAGTATCGACAGAAATTTCAGGAGCAAGTCGATAAGGTCGAGCGAGACTACCAACGTGAAAAGAAGCGGCAAGAATCGGTTGGAGAAAATTTCTCCCGAATCACACCGACATCTTCGCTCATTTACCTTACAATGAATCTGGCACAGACCGGGAAAATAAAAAGAGACACCTATTTTCAAATGGGGGCTCGCTACTATACCTTACTTGAGGAGGCGTATTTCGGTGAAATTAAAGACGATCAGTTTGCAACGATAGCCAGATTCACATCAAAGCAGCCGGAACCAAAGAAGATCGCCCCACCGCCAGACATGGCAGAAACCTCGTTATCGGAAACCCTCCGTTACTCTATGGTGGATTTACTGCTGCTCTGTTTCTTAGCAGTTGTGTTGACAACCGTAGCGTTTCTAAAATTCTTCAGATTGGATATTTGACCCCTCAAAACTCTGAAAAGTAACGCAAGTCTAAACTCTCTTGATGGATCGGACGTGCCACAAAAAACCGAGAGAAACCCAACGCCTTTGGGGTCTCTGAACCTCTAGCGGTGTGAAGTTGGGTTTCACTGCGTTCTTGGTCACGGAAGCCCTCCGCTGGATTTGAGAGGTATTTGGAAACACATCTATCTTCTGAGTTCCGTTCAACCCAACCTACGAAAACTTTAGTCGTCAAAAATGACTGTCCATCTTTGATAATAAAGACACTTTAATTTTTTTTGTACGCAAAAATCTGCGTTATATTTTTTCTCCGCCGGGTTAGGGGGTTCAGGTTTGGGATGCAGCAGAATGTTGACCCTTCGTCATTTGACGATGCTTTGAGGTGCTTATTTAAATCTATCAATTTCAGGACGGACGCAATTTTGACTGCAGCTTGTTCTGTTAGATGAGATTTTTCGGAAAACCGAGCGTTCTGGTGTCACAAACTGGAAAGTTTTGCGGCGTACTTGAAGAAACACCCCAGCAAAAACCCCAGATGCGAAGTGCATCGTGCTACGAAAGAGCAGCACGCGTAAGTCCTTAAAATGTTACACCTATGTAACATTCGAGGTGGATGGGTTATTGCGATAAACTTAGTCGTTGTAAGGGTTCAAAGGCGATTGTATTATAGGTGAAAAAAAATAATTTGGCGAAAAGTGTAACATTTGCGTGAGCGGCAATCCTCAGTTGTTAGGAAAAATGGGTTTCGTTTTACCCCACCCTTCTTTTGTTCGACTGAAGGGTTATTTTTATCTTTTTTTTGCTTAATATAATCTAATTATTATGTATATAATAACATATATAATGTATAAAGGCAAATTTATTTTCGTCTGAAAGCAGATCACATTTGAGCACCCTACCACAAAACTGAATCAATCTCCGCCATGACCGCGAGTGTCTCCGCAATAGCCACCAAGATTGCACGGTACTGACGCACGTCTTCATGACGCAACTCCTCGCCCTTTCGATCTTTTAGCCACTTCTCACAGACTTGATACGCGCCGATTTCATATTCCCATACTTCTTCAGGGACATCCGTGAAATGTTGCGTCGGGTTGATCCAGATTTTACCATCTTCATAGCGCGCTTTTTTGACTACGCCGTCGCCTTCACCTTCAAACCGATGCCCCGCGGGAATCTGTAGGTCTTTCAAGAGATGCGCGTCAATCAAATGCTGCCCCGACGCTGCGAGGGTGCGGAACTGTTCTATATTCTCTGGCATTGGGATCCGCGGGAAATCGTATTTCAGGAAGTCGTAATACCGTTCGCGATAGGTCGGACTGTAGAGTACAGCATAGATGTAGGCGAGGATTTCCTCCGGTGAAACGCTTTCGGGTAGATTAAATGGTGCTGTCTGTGGAAGTCCTAACGCCTCTGAGAGTGCGGTCAGAAAGTCGGGTTTGAAATTGAGGGTCCGTTCTGTGGAGATACCTAATTCGTCTGAATTTGGATATAGATATAGTGGAAATACATGTGTGGGGCCATCTGTATTTGATATACAATTGCCGTCAGTAATTCCGTTGACAACAAAAACATGCTGCCATGCAAGAGAATTTCTGAGGCTGCGATGTGTACAGAGGGCAAAGTTTTCATTTTGAAAATGAGACATAGTTGCCGGACGAGGAGCACAATGAAATCCACGCGATTGCCCAGTATAGTAGGTCCAACGCGTGTCAAGTGGACGATAATTGATCGGCACAGTGTGTTTTTTGATATCTGGGTGATTACGGAGATCTGCTTGGGCGAGGTGAATTTTCCAGTCTTGGGTATCTCTTCGCAGTCCGTATTTCTCTCGTGCCTTATCTTCAGAAAGTGAAACGAAATCTGTTACAGTCTCGTGCACCTGCTCAGCGGCCCAATGAATCGTCAGTTTGTCCCGCGCAGTAAGAATTCCAATTGAATGCTCATGGAAAATATCGTTGACTTTCCAACCTTGGATGTATACTGTCTCTTGCTCTGGTGTGATACGTTGCGGGAAAAAATGGTAAAATGGAGATGTCGGGTGAAGGACTTGCCATTCCGTCGTTTGGATTTCGGTTTCTGATAATATTCTATATTTTTCTGCCCGATTTCCCCACAAGTCAGCGTAATGGATTTTTGCTGGAGCAGCGTTATCGCGTTCCTTAACACACAACAAAATTGTAGTGCCTTGCTGAATATCAAAGACATTTTCATCGATTTCGCCGTCGGGTATGATTTCTCCGAATCTGCTGCTACCGTGCAAATTGAAACAATAAATGATATTGAAACTTTTCATCAAAGACTGCCGCATCCTGCGGAAAGTTACTCCCTCAAGAAAACTATTATTGACAATATAGCCAATAACACCTTCGCCGTTTTTATCAATGCGCCATTGTGCCCACCGGATAAACTTCACATAGTCCGATTGAAGTGGTTTCTTTTGATCCCTTATTCCTAACTGTTGTCCATCTACCGGCTTATAATCTTCAACCAGAGTTCCAATAAATGTTAAATTTCCATCACTATCTTGGCTTGGATTGGCAGATTCCAATGGATATGGTGGATTGCCGAGGATAACGAGAATTGGTTCATCCCGTTTCACTGACAATGCTGCGTTTGCTTCATCAGAGATAAACTCTGCAAAGGGCAAAGATGGCTGCATCTCTTGCGGTTGCTCCAAGGTATTTGTGAGATAGATGCGGAGGCGTTCATCGGCACGCCAGCCTTGCGCTTGCAGGAACAGACTTAACTTGAGATGCGCGATTGTATACGGGGCGACGAGCAGTTCAAACCCGAAGATCCGTTTGACGAGCTGGGCGTTGATATATTGCGGCCACTCCGCTGTGCCGTAGGTCTTTGTGACGTATTCTTTGATGTGATCCAGCACTGTCAGGAGGAAGCCACCGGTGCCTGTTGCGGGGTCAAGGATGAGCGTGTTGTCATCGGCGAGACCGTCGGGTCTGTTTAGGTACGTTTTGAGAAGGCTATCGACGGATTTGACGATGTAGGAGATAACTTGTGAAGGTGTGTAAAAAACTCCGCGCTCAAAGCGGAGACTCGGATTATATTCCTTTAAGAAGGTTTCGTAGAAATGGATTACTGGATCTTCAAGATGACTTCTGGCAGCAAACGCCGTGCGAAGCATCTCTGTCGGAACATTTCGGAGGAGTATTTCGATGTCGTTCAGAATGTAGGTGACATTCGCTTCCAAGGTCGGAGAGGAGACATGATGAAAGAGTCGGACGAGAAACGGGTTTGATCGCGGGAGTGCCTCGGCGGCGGCGTGTCGCGAGAAGTTGGTCGCGTTGGGGAGTGTGCAGCGTGCGGCGAACAACCCGTAAGCAAGGGTTTGGGCGTACATATCGGCGAAATCGTCCGGTGTCAGCGTAGAGATGAGCGTCTCCTTGAACGCTGAAAACATCCGATAAATCTCGCTATTTTCATTGCTGAGTGTGGTTGCGATCTGTGTTTGGAGTTCCCGCGTCCGTCTGGCGAGGTATCTTGCGAGTGTTTCTGGTGAGGTGATCTGGACGTGTCCGGCGTTCAGAAACCGTTCCAGTAATGTCTCTAACTTTTCAGGCTCGTCTGTGACGTTTGCTGTCGCACGCAGCTGCCCGTCCGTATACAGCCGGAATTCGACGAAGTTGGTGAGAATTAAGTTATCAAGGTTTTCGATAAAACGGGCATTCTGCGTTTGGGCATGCCCGGTGAGCGCGTCTAAATCTCTGCCGTACGCTTCTGCTTCAATATAACCGATAGGCAGCAACCCATCCATTGCGATGAAATCGGGTCTCCCAATCTGATCGAGTTGTCTCGGTTCTTGTGTGAGTGTGACGGTGCTTCTACCGAAGTCAACAAACAGGCCTTCAAGGAAGGCTTGGAGGTGTGGATATAGTGAGAGTTCTGGGGTCGCCTCACCGGTGATTTGTGTGCGGTGTATGTTTTGTAGATAGCGGTCATGGTGTGTTTGGAAGTTCATATATGCTTTACGATCAATTTTGTCAAGTTTATAGCGTTTTTAAATTTTCTATCAAACATGTTCACCGCATAATTTCGTATTTACGAAATATATGATAACATATTTTGTATAAAAAATCAAGGTTATTTATCAATACTTCAGGACGATTATGATTACCCATAAAAAGAAGATGAACTGTGATTTATATGATTGTAGTGATTACCCATGATAAGAGCGGCATTCCTATAGAGGTATTTGTTTTCTATCGTAAAACCAACAATTAATCAGAACTTTCGATGATAAAAAAACAACGAGTTTTCAACCGTTTGCAACTTTTCTGGACAGATAGTGTGTAACACAACAGTACAACCCAGAAAAGCGATACCTGCCGCGGAGATTTCATAGTAAAACCGTAGCACCTCGCTGCATTCGCTTGAATCTTGGAAAAGGAGATTTTGAATATGAGAAAAATGGTCTTACGATTGAAAATATTTCACCTATCCACCAGAACCTTAACGCTACTGCTCGCGACCTTATTGATAACCGTAGGCACACAACTTGCCTCACACGCCGACACAAGTCAATTGCTTTTGTCTGAAGATGATCTCAAGGATTCGGGCAGTTTAGCGGTGAAACTTCAAGACCCACGCGCCGTGGTGTCCAGCCCCATAGTTGCACAACTCTCTGCTGAGACACAGCAACTGCTGGACGAATATGATGGTATAAGTAGTCCCTCCCCGGCTCTTCAGAAAGCGCTGCTCGATGATTTGAACCGATTGCTCCAAGCCTCCCCACTTTACGATGCCCAACACCTCGCTCATATCGAACCCAGCGAACAGACGCAGGAGCTTCTTGCGCAAAATCCGCAAAACGGTGAAGACTTAATCCGTTTGAACCGCCTCCTTTTGACAGATGCCTATCCTTATGAATTAACCTCGCCCATAGAAAAACAAAAGCCCAACAGTACCAAAGAGATAGAAAAATGTAGAGAGAATTTAAGGCAGATAAAACTTGCCCTCGAAAACCACCGCGCTGAAGTAGGTGCGGAACCGCAATGGCTCTCCGAACTTTCTCCACAATATCTGAAGAAAAATGTGCTGCTCTGCCCTGCAGACCCAACAGTAGGAGTCCCCGGAGTGCTAACCGAAGGCGGATCGGATCCGACACTGCCGTGTAGCTATCTTTATCAATTTCGTCCTGAACAGAAAACAGGACAGGGATTTCTGTTGGAAATAGAAGGCGATATGCTGCCTATAGTGTGCTGCGAACATCATCTGCTCAATCTCAGCGTCAGTGGAAAAATTTATCGTAAGGGACCGCAGAGAAGTATTTATAACAACACCACAGTGAAATCCATTTCTATCCAAACGAATTCCTCGTCGGATCTGCCCGAAGAAGTCAGAAAGCAGATAGAAGATCAGCCTTTTAAAGGTGGTAATAATGAGGTCAATAGAACCGTCTTCCAAATTAAGCCGTCGGACAATCCACAAGCAAAGCTTAAAGAACAATTCGGTGAGGCGTTTCTTGAATCACCAGAGGGTCAAGCACTGCTCAATCAATTAACAACGGCATCCATAGATCGTGAAAAATTTGCATTTCTATTGGGCAAACCGATGCCAGATATCGTGTTGACCGATCTTTCAGGGAAACCTGCTAAGTTAGAGGACCTCCGCGGTAAATTTATCCTTTTGAACCTTTTCTCATTAGATTCCACTACTTGTGGGCCGAAGTTAAAACAGCTGGAGAAACTGCTTGCAAACTACGATGCTACGCAATTGCAAGCGGTTGGGATCAGCGTTGATGATTCCGCGAAAGCGATTGAGGCGTTCAAGGAGAAACACCAACTTTCGATGCCTATCTGGGTTGATAAAAACGACCAGATGCAGACGCTTCTCAATAGAGATGCGTCCGAATCGCAAACGGAACTCATAACGCTTATTTTGAACCGGGAACTCGTTGTCAAAGATGTGTTTATAGACTTCGATCCAGCAAACCTTTCACAAAAGGTTAACAAGTTACTTGAAGCCAAAAAGTAGCAATTAGTGTCCGTTGTAAAGAAGGTGAAAACATGTTTCTAATGCTAATTCAGAAAGAGATGATGCATCATATCCTGAGCGTCCGGTTTGTGGCACTTCTGTTGATGTGTGTTTTACTTATCCCGCTCACGCTTTCTATCAATTATCAAAGTTATCGTCAAGACTTGGTAGATTACCACGAAGCCGTTAAACTGGCAAATATTGAAGAAAAGACAATGAACCCGAAGATGCCCCTGGAGCCAGAGATTGAAGTCTCCAAACTTATTTTTAAACCGGCACCTTTGAGTGTTTTCGCGAAGGGGTTAGAGGATTCATTGCCAAGTTATCTTGGGATGACGCGCAATGGGATTACACAGGGGCCACCGCCTACGTTTTCAGCTCCGCTTTCTCAACTTTTAGGACATCTCGACTTCCTATTTGTGGTAGGTACCGTCTTCAGTCTGCTTGCGCTTCTGTTCACATTTGATGCGGTTGCTGGGGAGCGAGAGACAGGTACGATTCGGCTTACGCTATCAAATGCTGTGCCGCGCGATCTTTTTTTGTGGAGTAAGTTAATCGGTAGTTACCTTGTGTTCGTTGTCTCCTTTTTGGTGTCGTTTTTGTTGGGTTTACTTCTGCTTGTCTGGCAAGGGTTTCCTCTTGGTGAGTCAGACATTTTTCCACGAGTGCTCGGTCTGACATCTATCTCGCTCCTTTACATTGCGGTATTTTTTGTAATAGGCACAGCGATTTCTACCTATTTGGACAGTGCGAAAACAGCCCTCATCGTTGCCTTCACGGTTTGGGTGTTCGCTGTCCTAATTACACCGCGCCTCGGTTTTCTTGCGGCGAAGGTTATCGCCCCGGCACGAACCGCCCAGAGCGTCTATATGGAAAAAAAAGCCTTGAGAGACGATTTGAAAGCGGACCTCGAAAAGCAAAAAATGAAACTCATCAGGGAAATTCCGCCGGACGATCAAGGACGTATAATCGTAACAGGCGAGAAGATGAATGAACTTATGAAACCCGTTGAAGAGGAACATCGATTAAAATTCCAGGATCACGTTAACAGACTCGATCAAGACTACAAACGTGAAACCAAACGACAAGAACAGGCGGGTGAGATGCTTTCCCGAATCACACCGACCTCTTCCCTCATCTATCTGGCGACAAGTTTAACACAGACTGGCAAGATACAAAGAAGCAATTACCTTCAAACGGGGGATCGCTATTATGACATGCTCTATACAGATTTGTTCAGCAAAATCGATGATTATGCCGCCAGGAGAGTGTACAATCCAGCGACTGATATTGTTAAAATTACACAACCGCCACCTTTGGAAACCGATACCTTAGCGGAGACGCTCCGTCGATCGGTTGTGGATGTATTACTGCTCTGCTTCTTTGCAGTTGTGTTGACAACCGTATCATTCCTAAAATTCTTTAGATTAGATATTTGATGTACACACCGATTCTGGAATTATGCACCCTTTTCATCTACATATTGGATCATTAATTATAGAGACTCCATTTCAAGGAGAAATATGTTTAAACCAGGCAGTACTAACGAAGGAGACATAACGAAAACGTTTTTAACCCCCTAAATCCCCCTTATCAGGGGGACTTTGAGTTCTATTATCGAGACTCCATTTCAAGGAGAAATATGTTTGAATCAGGCAGCACTAACAAAGGAGAGATAACGAAAATGAGAAGTAAAAGTGTTGTAAAAATGCTCACATTTTTGACAGTTGTGGGTATCGTTACTTTTTGGGGGACCCAAGTGAATTCACAAACGGTCAATACCTTCATAGAAGCGATAGAGGTCAAGTCACCAAAACCCCCGACGACTCCTGAAACCTACGACGGGCCGCAAACCGTGAAGGCATTGATGTACGCTTTTGATACGGCGTACAACCAAAAGTATTCCAAGGCGAGAGTCATGGCACTCTGTGAGGATGATGTCGTTTATAGTAGCGAGCTTGCAGTTAGCGGCGAAATAGATGCCAGATATTCACGGGTCGAGTGGCTCCAGATGCTTTTGCAGAGAGGCATTACTATAGAGAACTTCGACGATTACAAGATCTATCTATCAAAGCGGCATACTTTGGCATTTCTGGAGGACAATCCAGATTTACAGAAAATCGGGTTTTTAGACATGCCTTTAATGGAGGATCGGGAAGCCTATAAAGTTGCTTATATCAATAAGTTGGTTCACGACAAAGTTCAGAAATCTTTAAAACAGGTTGAACGCCTCAAGGCACAGATTGAACGCAGTGAGAAACAACTGGAGCGCGCGAAGGAACAGTCGAATTTAAAGCAACTTAATCAGACTCAGGCAAAACTTGAGAATGCCAAAAAGCAACTTGAGGAGATAAAGAGACGACTCAAGGGTGTTCAAGAGGCTTTAGAACGTCGTCAAAAACCGGCATCGCCATCCGAGCAACCAAATCGGCACATTCGGAAGAGGTCTCCTTATCCACCACTATAGTAGATAGGTAGGGTTTATCGCGCGCTTTTTCTGAAGTTTTCGTGAAAGATAGAGTTAATCGACTAAAATGCCGTCAAAGGTAGGTTTTACGGTAGAAATTCGGTGTTAGAAAAAATATTGCAACCTTTTGACCCTTAAAACGCGTCTATATGATATAGGCATATATTGTTTAGAAGAATTGACCATAGATACGACTTGAATACAACCTATACCTTAGATATCATAGTCCTATAGCAAATCAACCATAGGAGAAACCCGATGTTAGAAACCCGTGATCTCACGAAAGTCTATAACGAAAGTGTTTTAGCCGTCAACGAATTGAACATGAAAGTAGAGGACGGTGAAATCTATGTCGTCCTTGGTGCGAACGGTGCTGGAAAAAGTACGACGATCTCCATGCTGCTGAATTTCATTGAGCCGACGAGTGGAACGGCACTGGTAGACGACATTGAGATTCCGAAGTTCCCCTTGGAGGCGAAGAAGCACCTCGCTTATGTCTCCGAGAACGTTGAACTCTATCGGAACTTCACAGCCCGGCAGAACCTCTCCTTTTTTGCGAAACTTGGTGGACGCAAGAAGGTATCAAACGCAGAACTTGATGCAACGCTTGGACGTGTTGGTCTGCCGGAGGAAGCGTTTACACGGCGCGTCAAGACCTTCTCCAAAGGGATGCGTCAACGCTTAGGCATTGCTATTGCAATTATGAAGAATGCACAAGCCGTTCTGCTTGATGAGCCGACTTCCGGTTTAGATCCGAAGGGTGGTGCCGATTTCCTGAATCTGCTCCGTGAACTCAAAGAGGAAGGCAAAGCCATCTTCATGTCCACGCACGACATCTTCCGTGCCAAGGAGATCGCCGACAGGATCGGCATTCTGGTGCAAGGCAATCTTGAACGGGAATTGACACGCGAAGAGATTCAAGCAGAGGACCTTGAAGCACTGTATCTCCATTACGTTGCCGGATACGAACCTGCGGAAGATGAGGAATAGTTACCAGTTTTCAGTTAAGAGGTTATCGTTTAACAAAGTTTCTTTTAACTGGTGCCTGGCTACTGTTAACTGTTGACTATTGAAAGGTGAAAATATGGAACGATGGAAAAAAAGATGGAAGAATGGATGGTTGGAAGGAGAAAAGGAAGAAATGGACTTCCAATCTTCCAATCCTCCAGTTTCCCAATCTTTGACGCTTCTGCTGGCTCTTGTTAGCGTTGTGGGAATGCTGTTTGTAATTACCGTATTGGCATTTGCAGAAGAGCCTGCCCCGCCTAATGGCGAGCGTACGAGAACCAGAGATGAACAGGACCGTCATATCAAGATAGAAATCGAGCGTCAGAAGATGGAATCAGCAAAAAGGCTGATGGGAAAGAAGAAGATTGAGGTCGAAAAACTCGAGGCGATGATGATGGAGGAAAATAACATTGTCACCGTCGCTGAAGTAAATACTGCAAAAGAAGATTACGAAAAGGCTGTCTCTGACTATGAACAGGCAAAACTGGAGCTGCAACGGGTGGAGCTTGAGTCTCTACAAGATGAATGGCACATCAGCGTTGAAGCGACACGGCTGTATGAATCTGACGATGGCAGAGAGCGGTTCTCAATTACGCTTCGGAATAGTTCATCACCTGTCAAACTCCTCGAAAGCTCGGAAGTCGTCGGCGAAGATATTATCCTTAGCGCACAGATTGACGATATCTTCGTTACAATTAAAGAGCAAGAAGGCTATGGCTCCAGTGGGGCGATTATCACCGAACCTTACGAACAACGGATCGAGGCACTCAAAGAGAATGAATCTATCACGTTAGATTTTGAGTTGATAAAAGAGAATATACGAGATGTTGTTGTAGAGTTGAAGTATTCGGGGCGTGAGGACAATAAGAACATCCACCTTAAACAGGAGGATCCGCATATCACTGTCGTGTCTGCGCGGCGTTATAAAGAGGGCGATCGGCGGCGGTTGGAAGTCGTTCTTAAGTACGGTGCACTCAATGACGAAACAGAGGAAGCAAACACCAGCACGGCACAAGAAATCAATAACGTCTATGTCTCTATCAAAGACGACACGGATGCCATCATCGGTTTTCCTTATGAGCCTCGCATCCCAACGCTGAAAGACGGGCAAGAGAAGACGCTCGATTTTGAACTGCGGCGGAATGTGGACAGCGTCATCGTGAGCCTCAAATATCTTGATCAGGAAATTCCGTATAAAATCCATCTTGAAGAGGACACGCGCTATATCTCTATCTTGAGTGCGAAGAAATTTCGGGTGGACAATCAGATGATGGTAACGCTTCAGTTAAAGAACACCTCAACAACTGAATCGATGTCAAGCAATGCCACACCTGAAGAGATTGCCGCGGCGAATGAGATACGTGGCATTTATGTCTCTTTACTCGATGTCACTGATGACACGAACATCGTCAAACCTTACGAGGAAAAAATCCCAGTCCTCGGTTACAATGAGGCGGTAGAATTGACGTTCCAACTCCAGAAAGATGTTGATAGCCTGAAGGTCTCACTCAATTATCCCGAACTGCCGCAACCCGAAACGCGTTTGATCTACTTGCAAAAAGAATCCGCTCTGGATGTCGTAAACGTCAGTTCGCTGCGATTTTCGCAGGAAGGGAATCTTGGCAATAGTGTCACTTATGATTTGACGTTGGATCGGTTGGCGGAAACAGAGAACACGTTCCAGTTGCGCGTTATTAACCTATTGAACCGTCTCTCATTTGAGTTTCAAGATCCAGAGACCCGGTCTCGACAGTCTCAAGTCAAGTTTACGCAGGAACAGTCGAAGCGGAATTTGTCGTTGATTGTCTATCTGCCGGAGGAATTGGATGCCTCCTACCTTGATAGCACACTTGAGTTCTATGTGGCAGTCCTTGACGAGGCTGAAGCAAACGAACTTGGCGGCGTTAACAATCGGTTAGACCTATCCGCTGACCAGATTGCGAGCATACAAGGCGGTGTCGAGCGGTTTGAACTCATTCCGAAGGGTGTGCCGGAGATCGAAGTGTTTGTGCAGAACGCGTTCCAGACGATCAAAATCGGCGAAGAGGTCAACATGACAGCGACACTGCAGAACATCGGGACCCGCGATCTCGTCGATATCCGTATGCTCGTTGATGTCAATACAGATTGGAAATATACCGTTACCCCTGAAGTTATCAATTCACTCGCCCGGACTGAAGAGAAGGAGATACAACTGACGTTAAGTCCTCCGGCGGACATCGGCGTAGGTGAATATCAGGCGAAGTTGAATGCCGAAGTTACCGTTGATAACCGGAAGTTCGAGGCACGCGACCGCTCAATAACGGTGCAAGTTGAATCACAGACCCAGATGTCGGTGACGACGCTCCTCTTCGGTGCGTTGATACTTCTCATGATTGGGATTGTTATTGTCACAATCCGCATTAGCCGACGTTAGAAGTGGCTTTCGGCTGTCAGCGATCAGCAGTCAGCAAGAGATTCTCAATAAATTTTGGCTGCTAAATGCTGATTATTGGCGGCTATTGTTTTATCTACTTTCAAATTATGCGTAAGATTTTTTTAGTCGTGGGTTCTGTTGCTCGTAGAAAACGCTTCTTTCTGTAGGAGCGAGCTGTGCTCGCGCCCCCCGAACCACAAAACTCAGATGGATAAGCACTATTCCCAAAGATTTATGGAGACTAAGAATGAAAAAAAGGTTGACGGCACTCGTGATGGGCACCTTATTTTTTGGTATTGTGAGTGTCGTTTCAGGACAGCGACTTGTCTCGCTGCGACCCGCCCGCGCGATAGAACTCGCCTTACAGAACAATGAAACGGTGAAAAAAGCGGAGAAGGTATTAGAGCGGGCCAAGGCGAATCTTCGTGTGTCGAAAGCTGTGTACTTGCCACAAGTAGGCATCACGGGTGAATACCAACGCCAAAAAGAGGGTGATATTGACGAGAGAGACTATCTCACCCGGGCGCAGATGAGTATGCTTCTCGTACAATTCGGTGAGATCCCTCAAGGCCTCGACGCGGCACAAGAAGCGGTGCGCAAAACGGAGATCGAATACGAACGCGGAAAAAAAGAGATCGTTCACGCTGTTCGGAATCTCTGGCACAATATCATCCTAACGCAAGAAGAAATCCAGCAACGTAGTGCATTTGAGGTGGAACTCCAGAAAAAATTAAGGAGCACGGAAATCAAGCATGAGGAAAAACGGATATCTTTTCTGAGCCGTCTCAATACGGAGCTTGAATTGTCCGAACAGCAGCTCGCGCTTAATGAACTCCAACGTCGGCTCGATATAGATACTGCTGAACTCATCAGACTGACCGGACTCGATCCACTTGCACAAGTGGCACTCTCACAACCGCTTTCAGATGACGACATAACACTCGATGCCGCCGTTGAACTTGCCCTTACAAACAGTCTCGACTTACGCGACTTACAAGGGGACATCGTGCGTCAGGAGCGTCTCGCTGCAGAGACAATCTGGAACCGGTTTCCTGAGGTCTCTGCCGAAGCACGTTACAAAGACCTCCATGTCTTGTTGGAACAACATCAGCAGAATAGAACATGGGACGCGAAAGCACTCTACGACCCAGTGATATGGGATCGAGAACGAGATACGTCGAGCATTTTTGAAACGAACCCGCGCACGCAAGATGGCTGGGAGGTCCGCTTCAATTTGAATATACCGCTATACGATGGGAAAAAGACTGAAAATCTCCGCTCTGTGGAAATCGCAGAAATGGAGCGACTGCAGTTGGAATACGTCGAAAAAGTAAAGTCGATTCGTGTAGAGGTACGACGTGATTATCACTCCGTGGCGAATGCGAAAGAACAGATGGAGATCCAAGAAAAGCGTGTGAAAATCCGTGAGCAACAGTTACGGACAATAGAACAGGTGCTTGATGAAGCAACATTTGATATACCGGGTTATCAAGGCGTGACTTTTAACGACGCGTTTCAGGCACAGGCACAGTTTACAGAAGCACAACGTGTCTTTTATCAGGCACGCCGAGACTATGCACAGGCAAAAGAGAAACTTCGAGAAACAATGCAATGGATTGAGTAATATATTATACAAGGAGAAAATATGAGCAGCGCTTCAACAACACACACTGAACTCAACCATTTTGATGAGCAAGAACTTGTCACGCTCGTTCAGAATGGCAATACAGAGGCGTTTAATCCTCTCGTGCGGAAATATCAGGAAAAAATCTACAACCTGATTTATCAACGGGTTGGCGACCGTGAAACAGCAAAAGACCTTTGTCAAGAAGTATTTTTAAAGGCATGGCAAGCCCTACCGAGTTTCAAAAAGCGATCGACATTTTATACGTGGCTTTATCAAATTGCTGTCAATTGCAGTGTTGATTTTATCCGCAAACGAAGTAAGCAAATAGTGTTTGCGTGCGAAGAATTGCCGCAAAACGGAGACGATGTCCTTCCGATGCTCCAGCTGCAGTCGTCGCCTTGTCAAATCCTTGAGGAGGAAGAACTCGGGCATATTATCCGCAAAGCCGTACATCAACTACCATCTGGACAACGCCGTGCGTTTCGTTTACGCTATTTTCACGAACTCCCGATAAAAAAGATTGCCTTACGGCTGGAGAAGTCGGAGAGCACGATTAAAACGTCCCTACACCATGCACGTCAAAGGCTCCGAAATATGCTGGGGCCTTACCTGCAAAACGAACACCATACATGGTACAGGGAAACTTGAATCCGACTGCCTCGTTGGAGATCAATAGCTGGTGTAGGCACTTCCGCCCCTATTTTATCTCGCTCATCAAAAAAGAAACCTGCGCCAGAACAAAAAACAGCAGATTAAACAGCACCAGCAATCCCACTTGCGATAACACATTCCGATAAGAAATCCGTTCCTCAAAAACCGGCACAACGTCTGGGTTCACAGGCTTCTGAGATAACCCTTCTCGTACAGGATAGATATGTAGGCTTTCTGGATCGCCTTGATCCTCTGCCTTGACGAAGTCTATGAACGTCTGCCGATACCGACGCGCCTGTTTCACAAAATCCATATAACCGGCGATACTTGTGTTGGCAAATCCTTCCATCGCATACTGAAAAGTCGCTATCGGTGAAATCTGGGTGAGGTCACGAGCGAGTTGTACCTGTCGAAGCTGCTGATCAATATGTTGGTCCGCGATCTGCTTTTCGGTATCTCCAATCGCCGTGAAATATTCCGCCCAGGTGCGCGTCCGTGAGGGATATTCGATAGCGGGTGCTTTTTTGAGTTTGTTTTCACCTTCTTTCCATTCATCGTCAATTTGATCCAATTGTGCTCGTCTGCGCATTGAAATTTCGTCAACCGATGGAATCGGGTTCAGGTTTCCGACGAAGGTGCCGAGCAAGCTCGGAAAGACAAATGCTAAGAAAACCCAAGTGAGTAAAAGCCAGACTAAACTTGTAATAGCGTTTGAGACACGGCTGGAAAAGAAAAGTCCGAGAAAAATAAAAATAGAGACGAGTAAGGCAAATAGACCCACCATCGCCAAAATCCGCAACCATTCGCTCGTACCAAACGGGATGTCGCCTAAGACATAGATGATCAGTAAATTCATTAGAATGCTAATAATAAGTGGTACCATGAGCGTTACAAAAGCACCGAGATATTTCCCCAACAACACCTGTCCACGGGAGATTGTGTTCGACATCATCAGGCTCAGCGTGCCACTCGCTCGTTCTTCGGCGATCGTATCAAAAGTGAACAAGATCGCGAAGAAACTCATGAGGACACCGATGAAGACCCAGTTAATTTTGACCCGCGTTGTCGGTGCGCCGCTGGCACTCTCCACCTTATACTCTAATTTTAATGGCGATCGCCACTTGTAATCTTCATCCTTGCCACCGCCGCTTCGACTGATCGTTCCCTCGCTCTTCATTTTGATAGAACGCGAAACCACTTCATCAACACCACCGGCACAGAACATCAGACGGCTCGGACGTTTGCGCATCTCCCCAGGTCCTACAAGTGCTAATTCTGCCAAGCTCTGATCGGCATATTTTATAACATGATCCCTATTTTCCGTTCCGCGTCGGTTATAGTTATCCATCTGCATGGCATAACCACCACTGCCAAAGCTATATATCAGAGCATTCACTATAAACAAAACAGGTAAAAGAATGACCATTAAAGCGAACCGGAGTGTCGTGAGGTTGTGATGAATCTCTTTTTTCGCAATTTGTCGGATCATTTGTTTCCCCTATGGCTGTCAGCCATCGGCTATCGGCTGTCAGTGAAGAATTTTTCATGTAACAATCTACCTCTGACTGCCCCCCGACAACTATCTCTAACTCATCTCGTATCTGAGAAAAGACACATAAGCCACCATAAACAGGACGATATTCCATGCCAACAAGATCAAAATATCTATGGAGGCACGCGATAGACTTTCGGAAAGTGAGAGCCGTTGATGTTGGAAATCAGGCAGATCTGTCAGTTCTGCTGCGCCCTTGTCATCAGAAAACCACGCCCGAGAAGAGAATGCCTCCCTATCTCTCAAATATTCAACAATCTCACGCTTATAGGCTCTGGAATTCTGAATAAAATCGTTATAGCTTCCTCGATCCGTACCTGCTATTGTTCCGACAGCGAAGTCATAAGTATCCGCGAAGGAGATGCGCGAAAGCGCGTCTGCAAATTTCGCGTTCCGCTCTCGTTCTTCCGCAGGCTTATTGAGAATTGTCTCCGCTTTATCGGCATATTCAACCCGAAGTTGTTCTTGATAACCCAAAATTTCTTGAAAGATAGTGGTGTTCGCTTTGCTAACATTGTTGATGTTATACCCCTCCATTAAGTAATAGCCGCCGGACTCAGAAAAGGTACCCATGCCTGTTCGAGTTCTCGTAGGTTTACCGTCCTCACCCTTCTCAGATTCCCAAGTAATTGACTTTTGCAAATTGTCGTAACCTCTCTGCTTGATGTAGGCATCTCGTTCTTTTTTGAACTGATCCCAGACTTCGAAGGCGGGTTGAAGTGCTTCCGACTCAGGGTTCGACTTATAAGGTGGAAATTTCTCTACTGCAAACGCCACTGCATTTGAATGAACACTCGTTAGAATCACCCAGATAAACATCGAAAGGATCAACGTCGTCGCAGCTGTCTTCGTCCAAACCGACAGCAGCAACCCTAAAAGATACCATGTTGACGCGTACAACAGTGAAACCGCAAATATTAGCACAATGTGTGCAATGTCGTTGCCGTCAAAAGCGGTAACCGGTGAAGAAAGTGCGATGATCAGTGCTACGATCAAACTCATGAAAACAATGGGAAACAGCGATAGCATCCCGCCGAGGTATTTTCCAAACACTATTGTATCTCTCGGTATCGAATTGGATAACACGAGTTTTAGGGTGCCGTCCTCTCTTTCCCCCGAAATTGTGTTGTAAGCGAACAGGATTGCCAATGCACTGAGCACGATTTTGAAGATGAAAACCACATCAACAGTCAGAAACATCGCAAGGAAAGGATTGTCTGAACCGCGCTTCTGCGTCGGTGCTGACCATATCGGGAAGGAGAGTTCAAAGACAGGTTTTCCGAGTTCAACGGTGACGGTATTCGCGCCGAAGTTCTCGGTTCCAACGTTGAAGATACTTAGCGGATTCGGTTTCCGGTGTGCTTTCGGCTTGATCTTGGAGTAGAGCTCCCATTCCCGCGCTTCCATCTCTGCTTCGCGGACAGCAGTATTATATCCCGCCAAACGCTTCTCGTAGTCGTCCACCTGCACGAAAACCGCAACGGCGGTTGAAAGCAGGCATACGATAAACCCAATCATAAATCGGGAGGTCAACACATTTGAAACGAATTCTCGCTGGATAACAAGCCAAAGTGTACGCATAAACTCACCTCTTACTGGCTTTCAGCCATCGGCTATCGGCTATCAGCAAGAAACCCTCTTTGCTGACTGCTATTTCGCTGACGACTGAAGACTATTAAGGGAGGGTCGTCCGTTTACTTATCTTTTTCAGGTCTATCGGGCTGACCATCCGCTTTTTCAAGGAGTGCGATGCCGATACGTTGCAAACTTTCGGAATTTCCGATACGCCATTTTCCATTTATCATATCCACAAACACCAACGCACTCGGTTTTGTAGGAAATTCTTGAAGGAACCAATTCGTGTACGCAAGTGGTTCA
>JAJEEK010000058.1 GCA_022821065.1 Candidatus Poribacteria bacterium | reverse complement strand
AATGATACTTCAATGGACATGTGCCAAATACGGCAAAACATTATTGAAAGCGGGACAGTGGACAGCCACGACAAAACCTTGTTCGGATTGTGGACACCACAACGAAAATCTAACGCTTTCTGATAGAGAGTGGATATGTCCCGAATGTGGTTCCCACCACGACAGAGACATAAACGCTGCGAAAAACATTTTGCAGGCGGGGATACCCGTGACATAAGCCACGATAATGCCGATCTGATTCGGAATAATCGCCTGCTGGTGGAGCGATAATAAGACGGTGGACGCTTCAGCGAAAACCGCAGTCGCTATGAAACCGAAGCCCACGCCTTTAGGCGTTGGGTAGTATCACTCAATCCGTTTGAAAGTACATCTCAATCCACCGGTTCGCATCCATCCCCTCGGCGTTAATTGCATATCCCCATAGAGGACTAAAGAGAGTGTATCGTCCGTCACCGTAATTCCTGGCATCGAAGATATTGAGCGCGAGGTCGCCCTTAAAGCCCCTTTTCGATTGAAATTTTGTGTCATCGCAGTTCGTTTCTGTTTTTGCTTCGCGGTTATCTGTTTTATCGATTCGGAACCGAAAAGGAATTCGAGCAATTCTGGTCCTGTCCGCTGATTAAAACGGATAAATGCCATCGGATCATCTCCGTATCGCTTCGTGGTAACGGAACACTGTCCTGTGACGTTCGTGCCGCGATTACTACCGCTGTAATGGTAGGAACCGTGCTCCTTGAAAAATTCGAGTGTGAGGTTTTTACGTGTAGAAGCGACGAGCGCAGCCTTCGCGCCAAGGATCCGTTGATTCGATTTCTGATCCGTAACCTCAACAGGCGGCAGACGCGTCGCGCCTTCTTCGGGTTCCGAGTTTTGTTCCTTATCTTCTTTTTCGCTCGAGGTCTCTGCGTCTGGTGCCGTTGCTTCTTGCTCAGGAACGTTCGGTGTTGCTGTCTGTCCATCGGAACCGCTGTTAGGAACGCCGACAACAGCAGCATTCGGCGAATCCGCAACCTGCGGCGGCATTCGGTTCGCCCGATTCGCGTAAACGTTTCCCTCTTCCACCTCTAACCCGACATACTGCCACTTACCGACGAGAAGATCCTTTACCGCCTGCTTAACTCTCTCCGGGTTGTGCCGCTCGCGTGCAGCGTCACGCATCGCAAGCAAACGTCGCCGCTCCTCCTGCATCTCTTGCGGCGCGAAAATCGCACAACTCGTAAAAACCATCACCACAATACTGAACATGATTAACGTTTTCATCGCAATTTCCCTCCTCTACTTTCTGATTTTTTATTTCACCCGTTCAAAGGAATATCTGGTGCCGTCGCTCTGAACCCACCCATCAGGTGTCGGTGTCTCGGATACCCCCGCGCCTAACGTCAGGTGAAGTTGATTCCCCTGCACAGAAATTAACACCTTGGACATTGCCGGCGAACCACTGAATACGCCCTGACGATTGAACAAGAACTCCCCAGGGGTCATACCTGCATCGCGATTCATAACAAGTTTTGGGTATAGCACCTCAGCGACTCGTTCAACGTAGATTGAGAATTTACCGGTAACGCTAATACTACCGTTGTTACCCTCGTAAAAGCGCATGCCGTTCTGTTGAAAAAATCGGATCGTCAAGTTTTTACGGCTCAATTCATCAAGCGCGATAGCAGTACTCTCAATTTCATTACTCAAATCGCTCTCTAAGACCTCTATACCAAGAAACTGCCATGTTCCCAACATTTCGCTCGTAAGGGTGTCCTTGGGGGTCTGTCTGTCGTTTTTTATCCGCGCCGCCTCATACGCCGCACGAAGTCGTTCCCGCTCGTTCTGCATCTGCTGGTATTCCGCCGAGGTACAACCCGCGAAAATTAGTGTTATCAAACCAAAGGCAACTAATATCTTCATTCTTCAATCCTCTCAAAATAACAACGTATACCACCACTCTGTACCCAGCCATCGGGACCTGATTGCATCTTACCGTGCATTGTGAGATACAGTCTGTCAGGCGTAACTGAGATACCTATATCCCTTGCTGTACTGAATCCAGGCGCGCTCGACAAGCCAAGTGCTCTCCCATCCGCGCTCGCTGCGAAGAGGAGTCGCGCCATCTTTGGACCGCCGCGTCTGATGAACCGGATGAACGGAAACGGTTCATCGCCGTACCGAATCGTAATCACAGTCCATTGACCGAAGACCTCCGTCCCACCGTTTCTGCCTCGGTAATGGTAGATACCTTTCTCCTCAAAGAATTCGAGTGTAAGATTTTTCAGTTCAAGGGCGTAAAGCGCGGCTTTAGCTTCCGCAACCTCTTGCGTGACACCGCTCTCCGCCATCTCAAGACTCAGGAATCTCCACTTCCCAAGAACTGTATCGGTGATGCTGTTTTTTGCTTGCAGTTCACTGTTTTCTTCGCGTAGCTCCTCATAATTCTTAAGCAGTTGATCGCGTTCTGCCCGCATCTTCTGCGACGCAACAGTTGTGCAGCCAGTAAACATCAGAACACAGATACCACAAATAATCCAGATTTTCATATCTACTCCCTTTGTCGTCCGCCTACGCTTCCTTCAGCACTATAGGGGTATTATATCAGAGGAACATTTAAATCGCAAATCTCTGCCCTCAAAATTCAAGCGTCAATCCAAAGTAAACTATCCGAGGTATTTGCGGTGCGTCAAAGACTTCGCGGTCAATGCTGACTTCCTGACCTTGCACATCAAGTATCGCTTCTTCAAAAATGAATTTTATTTTATTCTTACGATTGTATACATTCAAAATATCAAGAAACCCACCTATTTTTATGCCACTAACTTTCCATTTACGACTTATCCTGACATCTAATTTATGATATGGAGACAGTTCGGTGCTTAATTGCTCGTCAGCACTCGCCAAAAGTGGGTTTAACCCGCCCGTTACCGGATCTTGAATAAGAACGACAGAGCTGATAGGCACCTCGGAGGTCCCGCTTAAATACTGCCACTTCGCGCCTATCTCGAAATTTGACGTGAAACTATAATTCGCAACAATACTGACGATGTGCGTATTATCAAATAAGTAGGGTTGATAAGCAGCGTTTGGCTGCTCACGTCGCTCGGCATGTGTATAGGCATAAGAAAGCCAACCGAAGAACTTGTCCTGTATGCGATGACGTAAGAAGACTTCCGCACCGCCAACGTATGCATTCCCTTGATTGAGATAATTTGAAACTTCATCTGCGGTTACCAATTTCTGAGCGTCTTTGTAATAGGTGGCGAACTTGAGTTCCGTCCGTGATGAAAGCGGATGTTCAAGTTCCATGATATAGTGCCGTGTGAGGCTCGGTGTTAACGTCGGGTTGCCATCCTCCGATAACAACCGATACGGTAGCGGGTTCTGTTCATAATGACCATAAGCGAAACGGAGGTTAGAACCCCCCGGCAGCTTGAAACTCACGCTTCCCCGCGGCTGAAGAGATAACTGCTCCGTTACGTTCAGGTAATCTAAGCGGATACCGAGTGCCACAGACAAAAACGAAAGCGGATCATAGCGTCCCTGCAAGTACCCCTCCGTGCGATAAAAATCGTGTCCGAATTCGTCGTGGACCTCCTCAAAAGTGTCCTCATTGACGACTTCACCATCTATCTCCGTCGTATAAGTCAAGTCATGATCTGAAGAAAAATTCTCCTCAAGCCAGCCCTTTTCGGAACTCGTCGCCGGATTAAAAGCAAAAAGAAAACCGGACTCCAATTGAAGTGACGGTGTTAACCTATAGGAAATATCTTCGCGCAATGTCCAAACAGGCGCGCTAACCTTTATGTCATAACGGACAAAGTTTGCCGCATAATCCCATTCACCGTTAATAGATTCCAGAGAATACCTCTCTTCAACGACAGCCTTGAAATCAATATTGAGAAAGTTATGAGAGTGGGTCAGCGATAGATAGGAAGTGAGTTGGTCGGTAAAGTTTGAACGTAGATGGATGCCTTGTCCAGTAAACCCATTTTTGAAATAAGCACTCGAGCGCGCAGCCTCTTCGGGTGGAATTCTTGCTGGCACCTCTATTTCCGCCCCTCCTTCCACCAGATCGGGCGGAATTCTTGATGGATCCGCTGCTGCTGTTATTTCCCCTCCTTCTTCCACCAGCGTTGCCTGTTCCTCTATTTTGAAATGATCAGTGGCGGCGAAGGCGTTCACTGTGAGATGGTGCTTTTCACCGAGCGAATAGGCAAACTTAAACTGATAATCTGAAAAGTAGGGCAGCTGCTGTTCTTGTCCTGTCTGACTTTCAACAATCGGTCCTACGATAAAATCAAAGTAACTTCGCCGTCCAGAGGCAGAAACATAACCGTTATCTCCGATTCTACCTTCGAGCAGCCCTTCAGAATAGAGGATATTCAAGTTGAACTTTCCGTCTAACCTGTCCGCAATGTTGTCGCGAGCGTGGATGTCAAGCACGGCTTGCGAATCCAAGCCGAACTCCGCACCGTATCCGCCTGCGTAGATGTCAATTGTTTCAATAGTTTCTGAGCTGATGGTTGACAATAAACCGCCCCAGTGAAATGGATAACCGAGCGGTGTCCGGTCGAGATAGTAAAGATTTGATCCGGGTTCACTACCGCGGATGTAAAGCACGCCAAAATAATCGTTTGGAATCCCGATGCTCGGAAGCGTCGTCAGACCCTTGAGTGCATCGTTGGCAGCACCCGGAATACGTAACAACTCACTCCCACGAATCTCCGTGCGACTAATCGTGGGTGGTAGACGTTTCCCTTCGACAACAATTGTTTCTAATTTTATTGCCTCGCCTAAGTATATTTTGATTTCGGTCGTATCCCCGCTGCTGATCTCAGCAGAAATTTGTGTTGGTGCCGTTTCACTCGGATGTGTAACAACGAAAGTATATTTACCTTCAGGGAGTTCGGTGAATTGAAAGACACCGTTTTCATCGGTTTTCTGGGTCTGTTCTGTTTCGACAATGCGGATATCCGCTCCCGCCAAGGGCTTTTCCGTGCTTCGCTGATAGACAGTTCCTTGAATATCACCGGTTTGGGCTGAAACAAAGAGTGGCATGGTAGTGAACACAAACATAACTATGACGAATCTCAACTTCATTTACTCGTTTTGACCTCCACTGAGTGCACTAACACCGCGTGAATTCATTATAAACACGGCATAATGCTGTGGAACACTTTGGGTGGATTAAGAAACCACTTTGTGGGACAACACCCCTTTAGCAAATTCAGGTTAGCATAATTATCCAACGTTCAATTCGGTTTTTCAGTTTACCTAAAATTGCGACTCGTGCTAAACTAACTAAGTCAGACTAAACCTGATCCGAATTTAGTGCTTCTTAACTCTTTCCAAAGCGTCCACTAAAAATGTATAGTATCCTCTTTCATTTGTATAGGGTTTATTCGATGTTTGGTAAGGTAAATGACCTATCAACTCCAACTGGGGCGATAGGACAAAAGAGTTTACCGAATGATCCGGATTGTGTGTGATAGTCTTTTTATAGGTTTCGGTGACCAGTGTGGCTAATTTGCTTGCTTGATCACCTTTTGCCCCATTCTGAAGATCCGGTAGATCTCTTAGGAGAAGAAATACACTGACATAGTGTTTATTGAGCAACTTGATGATCTTAGAATCAGAGAGGACAACTGCCCTCAAGGTTTTACCGGTCGCTCAGCAAGATTCCGCGTCGAAAGCACCCCATGTTAGAACGACATGAATTGGGCGTTTTTTGGCTTGTGCTTGTGCAACAACATCTTCAATAGGGGACCTCTCAATTTCTGAAAATTTGTAGAAGGCAGTTTCCAACAAACCCTTGGCTTTTTTTTCAGTGATGGCAGTCTTCCAAACAATATCACGCTGATCCTGTGTATTCCGTCCGACCAGTTCCATGCGCGGGACGAAAACCATATCTGCTAAGCCATAGGCGTTGATGTCAACATTGGTATTGCGAAGCGGAAGATAGAGCCAAAACTCGCGGATCGTACCAGATTTCCGGTTGAGTATGAGTCGCCCGGTGAATTGTGCTGGGGTAAAGTAAGCACCAGCTTCTCTATCAAGTAGGAATTCGGCGTGGATCCTGAAGACGATTTCGGCATAAGTTGGTGAGACTGCCCGTAGGCACGCATAGGCTCCCTCTGACTCAAACGTACTTGAACGAAACAGCGTCAGGCCGAAAAATTTCAGGACAAACTCTGTGCCTGGATTGTTATGCATCTCCGCAGTCGCTCCGGGATGAAATTGACGAAGGAACGGTATAATCTTTTTAACATCAAGTTTCCATAGATGTCCTACCGTGAAATTCTCCTTCGGGAAAAAGACACTGAAAGCGTCCGTCTCATATTTTTGGCTCGGATGAGCGGGTGAAAGGTTATTAAAGAGGGCAGCGTGCTTGGGCGAGTTAAGTGCAGTGCCAGCAATCGGGGCCCAATAGGCATCCACTTGTATCGTCTTGCTTCCATTTGAAGAATCGCCTTGGGTGTCGGATGTTGAGACTTTCTGAGAAATCTGCGGATTCACATTACCCTTTTCATCATCGGACGTAGGCTGTCCAATCTGATTTCGGACGGACGGTTTAGAATCCATATTATGGGTGATAGGGGCATCCACAATTTCAATCGTGGGTTGAGATACTGCTTCAAAACTATAGGGTTTCTGGAAGCGAACAAGATACCGATTGCTAGTACCTAACAAGAGGATCGCCAAAATAGTAAACGCGCCAACAGCAATCCACGGAAGCAAGGGTTTCGTAGCCGTTGGCGGTGTGGGGTCGATATCGGCGACTTGTCGCATAATGTTCTTTATTAGATTTTCTGATAACTGAACCCCACTAAGAGTTTCCTGAATCAAAAGTTCTTGATCTGCTTGCAAACGCTTTCGCGCACGCTGGAGTCGACTGGCAATTGTGTTCACCGATACTCCTAAGAAGTTACCTATCTCCTTGAGGGTCATTTCACCGAGATAGTAAAGCGTCACAACAGTGCGCTCACTCTCTGGTAGTTTTTCAAGAAGTTTTTCAACGATTTCATACCGACGTTCAATGGCTTCCGCCTCGCGCTGTGCAGAGACATAACGTTTGTAATCTGACTTTTCTGTTTCTTTCACGGATGTCTCCTCCAACGATTGAACTGTTGGTTTCTGTTTGCGCATCCAAGCAATGCAGTGCCGATTGGCGATAACATAGAGCCACCCAGCAAATTGATTGGGATTTTTGAGTGTCGAGAGTTTTTTGTATGCTTGGAGAAAGGTATCTTGTGTAATCTCTTCAGCATAGTGAAAATCCCCGATCTTCCGCCACGCAAGAGCATGAACACTTCTTTGATACTTTTGGATTAAGCGGCTAAACGCGGCATCGTCACCCGATAATATTTCGTGAATCAACTGGGCATCGTCTTCTTTTTTCATGAGGTGCCTCCTAATCTAATGAAAAGATAATAGCGTTATAATGTTAAAGACGCGATTTTAGGTCAGAAAATGTGCATTTTGAAAAAAAATGTGTTACGATGCATCGTTCAATACAATTTTTAGTCTGCCTAAAATTTGTCTATCCAGCCGTACGCAAAAAAGCCAAGCGTATAGAGGCACACTTGGCTTTTCTACATTCCTATATTCGCCTAATTCTTATTCTTGATGCAATGTAACCGATCGGCGGGGTGGGCTAAATTCCTGCTCTGTCAACGGCACTGCCATATTCTGATAAACCTGTACCCGATAGGATCCAAAATCCGGCACGAACATCAATCCATCATCGCTGACTGCAACGGATTTCGGTTGACGCAGGTATTTTTGCGGTTCTAAGTCCGCCATATCGCGCATCCGGTTCGGACTGGCGTTTGTCATCATATAAGCCTGCGACACTTTTGACAAGGTAGCATCGCCGAGAAACTTCTGCACATACCGACCTTCAGCATTAAAAAGTTGGATCCGGTCATTACCGCGGTCAGCAACGTAAACATCGCCGTGCAGATCAACGTCAATTCCCGCAGGACGGTTGAATTCGCCGTTGCCGCTGCCGGATTTACCGAAAGCAAAGAGAAATTCTCCCTCAGCATTAAATTTCTGTACTCTATCGTTTCGCCAATCGACAACGTAGACATCGCCGAGTTCATCTACGGCGACACCCCACGGCATGTTGAATTCACCTTCACCGTCGCCATAATGCCCCCATCCGAGGCGGAATTTACCATCTTTCGTAAACTTCTGTACCCGATGACTCAGACTGTCCACCACATAGAGATTCTCGTCCGAATCGAAAGCGATCCCGGCAGGTCCGTTGAGTTGTCCGGGATCGGTGCCGTGTTCACCCCATGTACCGATATGCTCACCTTCATTGTTAAAAGCGACAATCCGATGCAGATATTCATCGGAGACATAGATGTTCTCTTCGCTATCAGCGATGATTGTTACGGGCCATGTAAACTGTCCCTCACCTTGTCCATAACGCCCCATTGTGCCGAGGTCTTCATCCTCAACGGTATATTTCCGAATCATCGCCGTGTTGTCGCTCCGGCATAAGATATACAAACGTCCCTCTTTTCCGATTGCGATGTCAACCGGAAAGTTTGTCGTGCGCCGCATGCTCAGGCACTTAAAGTACGGAAACCCAGCGCGCAGCAAGCCGTAAGGTCTGCCCATGATATGTCTCCTCCCGTTGTCCAACGTCATTAGAATAGCAACTTTCAGTTTGCAAACTACACTGAAAATGGATGGATCTGTTCAAAATTTCCGCCGACGATGTGGGTCGGATCTACGCCCATCCACTGCTCAAGGAGTGTTCCGTATATGCCACGGAAGTCGATGGTGTGTTCAAGGTCTTCGCCGTGTACCCAACGCGACGGATCAAGGGACGGATATTCTGAATAGAGTCCGCCTTTCACGCGATCGCCGATAATGAACGCGCCGCCGCCAGTGCCGTGGTCTGTACCGCTGGCGTTGTCTCGGATCCGCCTGCCGAATTCGGTGAAGACGTACATGACGACCTCTTCGGAGGCGTTTTGGGAGCGTAAATCGGTGAAGAACGCTTGAATCGCCTCTGTCAGATCTTTCAGGAGGCGTGGGTGTGCCGGAACTTCGTTAGCGTGATTGTCGTACCCGCCGTGCTGCGTGTAGAAAACGCGCGTGCCGAGATCAGCGAGGTGGACACGAGCAACATCCCGTAGACTTTTGGCAATCGAACTCTGTGGGTATTCCACTTCAGACGTATACATCGCTGGTGCTTTCTTGAGTTCGTCCGCGCCTTTGATGACATCTAACCCGGTTTGGCTGAGGTAGTCCATCACCATCCCACTGCCGACCGTGCTACTATACATCTTCTTGAATACATCAAGTGCTTTTGTACGTTGTCCTTCATCACCAATACTGGTCATCAGACCGTAGTTGTCCAAATCACCGACAGAGGTAACCGGAATACCGGCAAGCGCACACGCGCGTGGTAGCCCCTGTCCGAAACTGACGCCCGTTAAGACGTTCTGGCTCTGCGGGTCGAGTTCTCGGACGAGTCTGCCGACCCAACCTTCATCGCCGATCTTCAGCGGTTCACAGGTGTGCCAGATATCCATCGCACGGAAATGCGATCGGTTTGAATCTGGGTAGCCGATTCCCTGCACAACGGCGACATCACCGGCATCAAACATCTCTTTGAGTGGGCCGGCGTGCGGGTTCCATCCCAAGGTATCGTCCACGTCCAACGGTATCACATCTTCCGCTTTGATACCAACAACCGGTCGAGAATCGTGATAAATCCCACTCGTGTATGGAATAAGCGTATTCATAAAGTCGTTGCCGCCTGACAGCTGCACAACGACGAGGACTGGAGCTTTCTCAGTGGTACGCATGTCAATGTCTCCTTTTATTTGCTTTCAGCATTGTCCCGCAAGCCCACACGCGGCTTGCGTCACCATCAGCAATCAGCAAAGAGGTTTTCGTTTAAAAACCGCCTCTTGTTCCTGACCGCTGACGGTTGAAAGCCGAAGGCTGTACAAAAAGGTTAGCCAAGTTGATACTCTCTTGATGCCACAATTAATTGGAGCATACTGACGAGCAGTGCCTGATTCTCCGCTGCAGTGGTATCATCTCTGAAATCGATCTCACCGTTCGCTTCCGCAAATTCGGTTAAATACTGACGCGTCGTGTCTCCGACCACCAACGGACCGGCAAAGTCAAGGCAACTCTCCACAAATGCTTCCGGTGAAAGCGGGTTACCATTATCTTTCAGACGTGCGATGATGTCCTGAATACCCGGCTTCGACGCATCACTGACTTCGCGAACAGCGAAGTTGACACGGGCAGTAAGCAAACCGCCGTCAATCCACTCTTTACCGGTATGCCATCCCTCCACAGTAGGCGGATCGAGCAATTTCTGTCCCATCAATTGGGTAGCACTCCCATATTGCGCCATCCCAGGTTGTGGACCTTGACCTGTCCCGACCAGCTTCAGAATTCCGGTGACGAGTTCCGTTGGACTTTTTACCTTCTTAAATCGGGCTTCCTTGAAGAAGTCGGCATTGAAGAGGACACTCAGAACATGGGATATATCCCCATCGGATGCCATGAACGCGTCTGCGAGTGTTTCAATAGCCTCTGGATCCTGCGGCGGTGTTACATTCCAGGACGGCACTTGCGGTTCATCTGCGACAAAGAAATTGTAGAGGTGTCTGGAGATAAATCTCGCGCAAGCGGGTTGCTCAACAATAATGTTGATGATGTCATCGCCGTTGAAATTTCCGGTATGCCCTAAGAAGGTTTTCTCTCTGTCATCATGTTCCTCTTCAACGAACAGGAAAGGCGGCGCATAGTACCCGTGCGGGTATAACGGAATCGGTTGCCCAAATGTCCAACCTGTAAAGGCGAGGGCGCAGTTCTTGATGTCATCTTCCGTGTAGTTGCCGACACCGAGTGAAAAGAGTTCAAGGAGTTCTCTACCATAATTCTCGTTCGGTTCACCTTTGCGATTTTCGTTGTTGTCGAGCCAGAAGATCATCGCTGGGTCTCTGGAGAGTTCGAGTAGAATGTTTCGCATCTCCCCCATACCGACGCGTCGAAACATATCAATCTGGTTCGTGGATGCAAGGATGTGCTGGTTTTTGCCTAACCCCGTCGCAAAGACATGATGCCAGAAGAGTGCCATTTTCTCTTGAAGTGGGCATCTGCTGTTCAGCATCCGATAGATCCAAATTCCGACATAACCACCTTCACTACCGAAGTAGCGTTCTAAAATGTCTTCATCAATGGGGGTACCGCGTTCAGGATGGACGAGGTCGTCAACTACATTCTCGTAGCCTTTTTCAACGTAGGCTTCCAGTTCGGTGCGGGTTGTTCCAAACCCTGCGCGGCGCATGAGGTGCGCCATCAACGCAACATCTTTCTGTGACATGTTCACCTCCGATACGTTCACTGTGAGGCGGGACCTCACGTTAGTAACTTTCGATGGAATACCATTCTCACATTTCGGTTTCGTTGGAGTGGGAGAAACCGTTATAAGATTGCATACATCTTATAATTAAAGTAAAAAAAATGTCAAATGTTTTGTTCTTTTCGCCATTTCTCATTCCTACAAGCAATTTTACCAATTTTGAGATTAAAACCTAAATTTTTTCGATATTTTTCAAATTATGCAAGCATTCCGCGAAAAATTGTGTCTTTAATAACTGAAAGGCATAATACACTACATTGAAAATAAGAATAGCGTTTTGTCCATTACGCACAGAATGCGTCTAATTTCCAAGCAAAAGGAGATTTTAAAGATGGTAAAAACAGTACACATCCCGAGTAAAATCGCAACGTTTCTGATCGCGACTTTATTGATGGTGATCAGTTTAAAAACTGCGTTGCTTGCAGATGGAAGCCCGATCTTATTTTCTTCGGACTCTCTTAAGGATCCAGGGAGTTTAGCGGTAAAACTCCAAGATACACGGGCCTTTCTCTCTAAATCTCTTACATCGCAGTTATCCGCCAAAACACAGCAGCTATTGACAGAATACAATGGGATAAGTCTTCTATCGCCTGCACTACAGAAAGAACTGCTTGCGGATCTGAATCGCCTGATCCAAGAGGATTCCCTCTACGATGATCAACACTTCGCGAGCATTCTACTCAGCGAACAGACTCAGAAACTTCTTGCGCAAAACCCCGAAAAAGGCGAAGACTTAATTCGTTTGAACCGCTTCCTCTTAGCAGATGCATACCCACAGGAGTTAGTTTCACCTGCGGAAAAACAAAGTTCTGAGGACTCCAGAGGGATTGAGACGTGCAGAGAGAATTTACGACAGATAAAACTTGCACTCGAAAACTACCGGGCTAAAGCAGGGACAGAACCACAATGGCTTTCTGAACTTTCTCCAGAACACCTTGAGAAAAAAGCCCTCCTCTGTCCTGCGGATGCGACACAGGGTAAACCCGGTGTCTTAACTGAAGGCGCGGAAGATCCGACGCTGCCGTGTAGTTATCTCTATGAATTTCGTCCCGAGCAGAAGAGAAACCAAGAAATTTTATTGGGAATAGTAGGCAATATGCTACCCATTGTCCGCTGTCAACATCATTCTCTTAACCTGAGTATCAGCGGAAAACTCTATCGAAACGGACCGCAAGGAGACATCTATAATAGCGTTTCAAATGTGAAAATTACAAGGAAACCCGAGCAGAAAATGTTTCATATCCGCTCTGCGGAGGACTTGGCTGCCCTGCGTGAGCATCTCGGCGATGCGTATTTTGAGACAGAAGATGGAAAAGCGTTGCTTAAACACTTTGCGAAGCAGCCTGCTGCGTCTAACCCTTCAGAAGCACCAAGCACTGTCAATAAGCAAGCAGTTTCAGTTAAGTCAATTGTAGAGGAACCCGAGCAGAAAATGTTTCATATCCGCTCTGCGGAGGACTTGGCTGCCCTGCGTGAGCATCTCGGCGATGCGTATTTTGAGACAGAAGATGGAAAAGCGTTGCTTAAACACTTTGCGAAGCAATCTCACACATTCAAGAAGACTGAAGCAGAGAAACTTATAGGTAGCCTTATACCAGATATCGCTTTCCGCAACCTTTCAGGTGAACCTGTTAAGTTGAAGCAGTTCCGCGGCAAATTTGTGCTACTGAACCTCTTTTCAACAGACAGCATCTCCTGCGGACCAGATTTACAACGCTTGGAAAAGCATCTTAAAAACATTGATGCCGCACGATTGCAGGCGATCGGCATTAGCACGGACAATCCTGTAAAGGCGATTACGGAGTTGAAAGAAAAATATCAGATATCAATGCCTTTATGGGTTGATGAAAAATCCGAGATATTGAGATTCCTTAACAATGATACAGCACAGCTTGAAACAAAACGCATAACGATTCTTTTAAATTCGGAGTTGGTTGTTGAAGCCGTATTTACAGATATGGAGGCTCTGCTAAAAAAGGTTACAGCGTTAATCGAAGGAAAAGAATAGAAAGGTCGGAAAACAGGTTGTGCACAATATATGCCCGGTTTGGATACGCAATGCCGGGCATATCCTATAAAATTGCCACCATAGAAAAGAGGAATCATCATGTTGGTTACATTGATAAAAAAAGAGATGATGCATAATGTGCTAAGTGTCCGGTTTGTCGCGCTCCTCTTAATGTGTCTGTTACTCATCCCGCTCACATTCTCTATCAACTATAGCAACTACCGTCAACGACAGGTGAGCTATCAAGAATCCCTCAAACTCGCAAGGAGTGAAGCACCCCTGGTGAGATCAATGCTGTCCGGTGAACCACCTGAACCGACTGTTGAGGTTTCCAAACTTTTTCTCAAACCGTCCCCGTTGAGTGTTTTCGTAAACGGGATGGAGGAAGTACTACCAAGTTACTTTGGAATGACGCGCAACGGAATAACACAAGGGGCACCAGCACTCGCTTCAGCGACCTTCTCCTACATTTTAGGGCAACTTGATTTTCTCTTTCTTATTAGTAATGTCTTCAGTTTGCTGGCACTGCTGTTTACATTTGATGCGGTTGCTGGAGAAAAGGAGACAGGAACAATTCGGATAACCCTCGCAAACGCCCTTCCACGCGATATTTTCTTGTGGAGTAAGTTGATTGGCGGGTATCTTGTATTCGTCGCGCCGTTTTTGGTGTCTTTTATCTTTGGCTTGCTGGTGCTTGTCTGGCAAGGCTATCCTCTTGGAGAACCTGAAATATTAGGCAGGGTGCTCGTTCTCACCTTTGTCTCGTTGCTTTACATTGCCGTTTTTTTCGCGATAGGTCTCCTGATTTCTACCTATTTAGACACAGCTAAAACTTCTCTCATCGTTACTTTCACCTTATGGGTGTTTGTGGTGTTGATTGCACCGCGCATCGGGTTCCTTGCAGCCAAGGTCATCGCGCCGATGCAAACAGAACAGAGCATCTATATGGAAAAAACAGTCCTGCGAAAGAACCTCGCGGAAGAATTAGAACATAAAAAATTTGAAACGTTACGTGACATAGCCAGCGGACAAGGGAATATCAATTTTACGGGAGAGATGCAAAAAGAACTCACTGAGCGCATGTCACCTATTGAAGAAACATACAGATTGAAACTTCAAAACGAATCTGAGAAGATTAATCGGAAATATCAACGCGAAAAAAGAAGGCAAGAATTCATCGGCAAGACCCTTTCCCGGGTCACACCGACAGCTTCCGTAATATATCTCGCCACAAATTTAGCACGAACTGGCAATATGAAAAAAAATAACTACTTTCAAGAGGCAGAGCATTACTATTCTCAACTGGATGCGGAGTATTTCAGCAAAATGTCAAATTATCTCACAAATTATTTCACCGGAAATACGGGGAATGTCTATCTCAACTTGGGTGATGAGGAAAGACTCCACCTCCCCCCGGCTCCTACAGATACTTCCTTAGCAGATACATTCCACCACGCTTTCGTCGATTTGTTGTTACTTTGCTTCTTTGTGGTGATCTTGACAACAGTGGCATTCCTGAAATTCTTACGCTTGGATATTTGATGGTCAACGTAAAAAAATTGTCCAAACTTTAGTATAAATTTTACGATATTTTACTATGAAATGAGGGGGCAGTCATGTTAATGACCTTAATTCAGAAAGAGATGATGCATCACATCTTGAGTGCCCGGTTCGTCGCGCTTCTACTGATGTGCGTCCTGCTCATCCCGATCAACTTGCATATCAATTACCATCATTATCTCCAACGCCAAATTGACTACCAAGAACAAGAAACGCTCGAAGACGAAAATGCCCTCAAAGACGAAAATAGTGAGAAACCGGAGGGTATGAGCATTAAATTTAAACTGGCGACGGATACGAATCTTGAAGTTTCCAAGGTGATTCTTAAACCGACTCCTTTAAGTGTGTTTGCGACGGGTTTAGAATCCGCGCTTCCGAGTTACCTCGGTATGACCCGCAACGGCATCACGCGGGGAGAAGCATCACTATCTACAGCACCGATCGCCTTTCTTTTAGGGCATCTCGACTTTGTGTTTGTTGTCAGCACCGTCTTTAGTCTACTGGCATTATTGTTTACGTTTGATGCCGTTGCTGGCGAAAGAGAAGCCGGAACACTACGAATAACGCTCGCCAATGCGCTGCCCCGCGATATCTTTTTGTGGAGCAAACTCATCGGTGGATACTTCGTCTTCATCCTTCCGTTCTTAGTCTCGGTAATCATCGGTTTACTCGTACTCGTTTTGCAAGGCTTCCCGCTATCTGAATCGGACATCTTTCTACGCATCCTCTGCCTTATCTGTGTCTCTCTGCTCTACATTGCGGTCTTTTTTGCAGTAGGGGCAGTGATCTCAATTTATTTTGACAGTTCCAAGACAGCACTTATCGTTGCATTTACCGTCTGGGTGTTCGCTGTCCTCATTTTACCGCGTGTTGGGTTTCTTGCAGCACAAATTGTCGCGCCGACTTCAACAGCGGAAAGCGTCTATAGGGAAAAAACAGCGAAGCGAGCAGAATTGCGGGCGGGCCTTGACGCGGAAAGAGGCAAAATGATAAGCGAAGTGTTCTCTGAGATGCAGAAATCTAACCACTCGCAGGTCGGGACTGCGGTCTTCACAATAGGTCCGGGACACATGGAGAAAATGAATGAGAAGATGGCACCGCTTGAAGAAGAGGCTCGGTTAAAATACCGGGACCTCGCGACGCAACTCGATAGACGGTATCAGCGAGAAAGAAAACACCAAGATACAATCGGTGTGAACTTTTCCCGAATCACACCGACGGCTTCCTTCATTTTTCTTGCGACAGATGCGACGCAAACCGGTCAGGCGAAAAAAAACACCTACTTTCAAACAGGAACTCGCTACTACGAAACACTTGATACGGAAATATTCAGCAAAATATCAGAGGGCGGTTTTGGTCACCACAACATGGAGGAGATCCCGTCTACGATGCCGCCTCCACCGCTCGTAGAACCGACCTTAGGAGAGACGCTCCAGCATGCTGCCCTGGATCTACTACTGCTCTGTTTTTTCGCAATCGTGCTAACAACCGTGGCTTTCCTGAAATTCTTCCGTATGGATATTTGAGGAAAAACAGACAACATAGTATAATACCGTTCAACTCATTAATTATGGAGAACCGTGATGGAAAGAGATGATCTTCAACTGATTCGCAGCACCTTGTCAGGCAACGATGCGGCATTCAGCACTTTGGTTCAAAAATACCAAAAGCGTGTTCACGCGCTTGCATGGCGGAAGATCGGTGACTTCCACCACGCCGAAGAAATTACGCAAGATACCTTCCTGCAAGCGTACAAAAAACTCTCCACACTTAAGAATCCCAATCAGTTTGCTGGATGGCTCTATGTTATTGCAAATCGGCTTTGCCTGAATTGGATGCGTAAGCAAAAACCTGCGATGCAATCTCTGGAGGGCACATCCGCGGCAGAAGCGGAAAGATTCTCCTATACCCACCATGTATCAGAGCATCGTGAGACAGAAGCCGCCGAACATCGGAGTGAAATCGTCAAAAAACTTCTGACGAGACTCCCAGAGAGCGAACGGACGGTAATGACGCTCTACTATCTCGGAGAAATGTCAGCGAAGGAAATTGGTAAATTCTTAGGTGTGTCTGTGAAGACGATTCACAGCCGGCTCCATCGCGCACGAAAACGCTTAGAGGAGAAAGAAGAGCTCTTGGTTCACGAGGTGCTCGGGGGTGTCCAATTACCGACCAACCTAACCGAACGCATTATACGACAAATCGCCGACCTGAAACCGACACCGTCGCCAGTTGGGAAACCGTTGCTACCGTGGGCGGCTTTTGGTGCAGCTACGGTTTTGATTATACTGCTGCTGGGTGCAAGCAATCAATACCTCGTTCGGTTTCAGCAGCCCTATAGTTTCGAGGCGCAATCCGAACCCACAATTGAAATTGTTGATGCCTTCATTGTCGTTAATATCGACGCAAAACCGGCTGTGCGGCATCAGGTCGGACGTGCCGTTCAACCGGTTAAAAGCAGCAGTACCGGTCTTCAAAACACCGAAATCACTTCAACATCCAATACACAGGACGATCTCGCTAAGTTCTCTACTTCACACTGGAACCGAACAAATGGTCCCTATGGGGGTGCTGTACGCGATATTTTTGCGACATCTGACAAAACCCTCTATGCCGCCGCAGAATCCGGCATCTATAGACGCGAACCAGACGCAACCGCGTGGTCACGCATCAATACCGATATACCGACCGGTGGGTTCCGAATGCCGATGGCAGAACATGACGATACCCTCTATATCGCTGCCGCTGATAAAATATTGCGTTCACTCGATAATGGCGAGACGTGGAAGACATTCTGCCCTCGACCAAAAGGACACGCTGTCGGATTCCTTATCACAGACGAAACAGACGCTCACAACGCGCTTCCACGCATTGTCCTGTATCTCGCCCTCCAAAATAAAGGTGTCTTCCGATCCATAGACGCTGGCATACAATGGAATCTCTTAGCGGATGAATTGGCAGACAAAAACGTTTATACAATGGCCGCAGTTGGAAACACCCTATTTGCTGGCACCGCCGATGGACTCTACCGTTGCGATTCAGGAACTTGGCAAAAACTGTCAATAGGACCCTCGGGCGCAGTCTACACCGTAACAGGCTTTGACAACAACCTTTACGTTGAAATGGGTTCTGATCCCTTTCCATGGTCAATTGTGTCAAAGCAAACGTCTGTAGAAAAAATAATCGTGAGTGGCAAGATGGGATTAAGCAGAATTTTCCATTCAAACGACCTGGGCGCGTCGTGGACCGAGATAACACACGAAAATAAGTCCGACTTTATGCACACAGCAATCGGTATGACAATTCTGGATCAGATAGATGAGACAGTTTTTGAACTGCTCTTACCACAAGGCGTTGTAGCAGTAGACAAAAATACTTTTTGTAAAGCCAATTTGTCTGGTATTCATCACACAATTGATGGCGGTAAATCGTGGTCCCCATTTATGAACGGAATAATAGAGACCGCAATAGAGGATCTGGTGGCACTTAAAAATTGCCTCTACGCATACACTGGACGTGAGTTTCTCCAATCTATTGACGGTGGTGAGACATGGGAAACCGTTAGCATTAATGACAGCGATCCTAAATTCCAAGCAATAAGTACGGGAACAACGCCTTCTAACTTTGTTTTTGTCTCCGAGTTAGTAACTGCTGGTGATGCCCTTTATGGAATTGCGAGTAAAGAGAATGACTTCTGCGTTGTCCAACTATCTTCAAGCGACAGAGTGGCAGCCCTCGTGCCAGACGCACCTATTTTTAAACGAGATTTACAGTTCATTGAGTTAGATGCCTGGAACGACGGCCTCAAACAAGAACGTTCGCCGCATAATCTTGAAAAAAGCGATAACTTGTCAATGACACTGGCTTTCGCCGAGACAGAACGAGAAATCGGCGGGTTTGCAGTCAGTGGAGAAACCTTCTACGCCGAATACAAGCGGCAGCTTTTCAAATGGAACCGCGGCGACTCGGAATGGACAGACACCGGTTTAATCGATACAACTGAAATACCTAAATATGGCCATGATAACGGTCTCAAGTTAGCAGCTTCAGGCGAAACCGTCTACGTCGGTAAGCGAGATGGCACACTCTTTCAGTCGCTCGATAGCGGAAAGAGTTGGAAAAATATTACACCTATCCTTCCACTTCACTACACGCATCTCAAGGAGATAACCTTTGCGGGAAGCACGGTTTACGTCGCAACTGACAAAGGCGTGCTAAGTTCGCAAACCGGCGCACACTGGCGCGTACTAACGAATAAAATGGGGAAACAGACAATGATAGAGCGTCTCGCTGTGGATGGTGCTACAGTTTATGGTGCTAACAATACAAGTGGTATCTACCGCTTAGATACTGATGATCGGTGGAAACAAATCGCACCCAATGTTCCAGGTAAAATCGGCGATCTTGCGGTCAATAATCAAAAATTATATATCGCCACCCTCCGCAGCGGTATATTCCACATCTCACTTGAAGCACATCAGTAAAGCATATCCCTAAGAACTTTCCACAACATTTTCTAACATAGTATACACGTCCTTCCTCTTTCGTCCTCTGAATTTTTCTGTCTTTGGGGCGTATCTTTTGTATACGCCCTCCCGTTCCTACGAGGTTGAACTCTCGAAACATAAATACTTGCCAAAATCCCCTTTTTTATTTTTTTTTCAAACTATGCACAACTTTTTTCCAAAAATTGTGTCTTTAATTATAAATGGCGTGATACACAAGCTGTGATTTGTAGGTTGGGTTGAACGGCGGATGCCAAAAAATCCCTGACAGACAATCAACGTTAGAGAACCTTGAAACCCCTGAGTTAGAAAAAAATCCAGTGAAACCCAAACGCTTTTCGTGTTCAGCGGTATGTGTTTGTTGGGTTTCGCTATCGCTGGGTCAGATGACGGGCTATCAACAGTGGCATCTTCTGTAGAAATGAAGGCATTTGAATCTTTACCGCTCAACCTAAGGGAAACACCCAAGCAAAAACACCTACATCGACTTTTACTTAAGATAGTTGTAATCATCCGATACTCGGACGGGGATATATCTTGCAGTTCCTGACCGACACAGGCAATGCCGCTGCACACGTTTTGCGTAGGTTTGAAGTCATTTGAGTGGAAACGGAAATGTGGTATTGGGAGTCTGACATACAGATTGTCAAAAGTTAAATGGAGGTAAACCGTGAAAGGACGTTGGACGTTATGTGTCTTGATTATTTGTCCTCTGTTCGTTATCAATATGGGTCAGTTCATTGCTGAAGGAAATCGAACGCAGAAAACGGACATACCAAAAGCCAGAAAGCAATAGACAGTATCTGCTAATCTTAAAAAATAATAAACCGTGGCGGTTGAACACCGTGGAGGCAGCATGAAAACAACACACTTACTCGTTTGTGTCACAGTTAATCTATTTATACTCCTGAATGTGAGTATTTCTCCACTTTTCGCGAAAGCACCGACGACCTCCAAAATCTTATTTACCTCTGTCCGAGATGGAAATTATGAAATCTATATCATGAATCCGGACGGTTCCGAGGAAGTAAACCTAACACAGCATCCTGCTAACGATCAACAAGCTGCCTGGTCTCCTACGGGCGAGCAGATTCTCTTCGTCTCCGATCGCAACGGCGAAGTTGACGATCTGTATCTCATGAACGCTGATGGATCGAACGTCCGACGCGTCTTCAACGAAAAAAGAAAAAGAAATAAAAGCAGTCCGACATGGTCGCCGGACGGCAGCCAGTTCGCTTATGGTGCTATAGGCTGGAATAGTTCCATGTCCACTATCTACATTGCGACTTTAGGGAAAGAGAAAGAAAAAGAATTCGTTATAGGTGGTACGGATCCGGCGTGGTCCCCCGATGGCAAAGAAATTGCTTGTATCATAGATGAACGCCTGACATTCGTCAATCTCCACACACAGTCGCAAACACGATTCTTACCTCACAAAGCGATAGAATGGCAAAGCGATCCCTCTTGGTCGGCGACAGGCGATAAACTCGTCTTTTCCGGGAACAACCATCCGTTCCCTGCCGCTGAAGATAGACATCTTCATAATGAATGGATCGACAAAAATACAATTTTCATTGTCAATAGTGACGGCACGGGGCTACACCAACTCGTTGATGAAGCCGGACGGTATGCGTGGGCACCTGAATTATCGCCGGATGGACGATACGTCCTTTATACACGCCCCATTAATGGGCAACACGAGATATTAAAAATTGACGTACGGAGCGGCATCCAAACACAGTTGACGCATAAGACATGGAATTTTGGTGGGGATTGGTTCGATCCTACGTATGCCTTGCCAGTTTCACCAGAGCAGCATTTGCTAACCACGACATGGGGAAAAGTAAAAAAATGAAAAATCTACGAAATCTGTCAATTTTGACTGCTCTGTTTTTACTCACATTAATTCCGCTGCGTGCCAAAGCATTGCCACCGCCATCTCCCGCGGGAGGTAACTATTTAGTCCTCGACGGGGTCGATGATTACGCCGTTTTAGATTTTGAAACCTTTGGTTATCTCTTACCGGATGGCACGGAGGAATTCACCTTTGAAGCATGGATATATCCCACCACACCGCCCGACAAGAACACAGCAGGAATCATACTCCATCAACAGATGCGTATGCTCATCGTGAACGATGAATTTCAACCGCTACTAAATAATCTGGCGAATGCCTTAAATATCAAGCACTTTGAGGGGGACCTCATCTTACTAATGAGCTCCTATCTTGAGGGAGAGTTCGGTACGACACTCCCTTTCCCGATCCCACTTGAGTCGAACCAATGGCACCACATCGCTTATCAGTTAAATGGAGATCAGATAACAATAATCGTCAATGATTTCGTAAGGACAAATCAACAAGGTGTACCTCTCGGACATAATGCTTCACTTCCACAAGACTTCGTGCTTGGCGGGTTTGAAGAAAAAATTCGGAGACTTGTTAAGGAAGAACAGTTTTATGATTCTTTCACAGGCTATATTGATGAGGTCCGCATCTCAACGGAGGCGCGTTACGATGTCAACAAAAAAGGCTTTATACCAGACGGAAAGTTCAAAGATGACGCAAAGACGGTTGCCTTATGGCATTTTGATGAACCGGGTGGGGCACAGCAATTTTCAGATGCATCGGGCAATGCGCATCATCTGGTGGGTAAAAATGGCGCGAAGATTGGGGACGCACTCGCAATTGAAGCCCAACAGAAACTCACAATAACATGGGGACGACTTAAGCAATAACTTATTATGGCAATGCAGGTACAACTAAATCTGTTCGCGTATTATGGAGGATTGTGACGGTGGAAAATGATGCTCAACTGATTCACAGAATTTTGTCAGGCGACGATGATGCCTTCAACACTTTAGTGCAAAGGCACCAAAAGGGAGTTCACGCGCTCGCGTGGCGGAAAGTTAACGATTTTCACTATGCCGAAGAGATTACGCAAGATACTTTTCTTCAAGCATACAAGAAACTTTCAACACTCAAAAACCCTAACCTATTTGCTGGGTGGCTCTATGTCATCGCAAATCGGCTTTGTATCAATTGGCTCCAGAGACACAAACCCGCGATGCAATCGCTGGAGGACACGCCTATGGAAGAAATAGAGGAATCTTCTTATAACCAGTATACCTCAGAACAACGCGAAACAGAAAGTACTGAGCATCGCCACGAAATCGCCGAAGAACTTCTGTCAAAACTGCCAGAAAGTGAACGCACGGTAATGACGCTCCACTATCTCGGTGAAATGACAGCAAAGGAGATAAGCAAATTCTTAGGTGTCTCAGTAAACACGATTACAAACCGCCTCTGGCGGGCGCGAAAGCGTTTGCGGGAGGATCAAGAACTCTTGGTTCAGGAAGTTCTTGGTGGTGCCCAGTTCCCCACCAACCTAACAGAGAACATCATGCGACAGGTTGCTGACCTGAAACCGACACCACCTCCGGTTGCAAAACCACTGCTCCCGTGGAGTGCTTTTGGTGTGGCGACTCTTCTATTTGCTATGCTATTAGGGGCGACCAACCAATATCTCGCCCACTTTCAGAAACCGTACAGTTTCGAGGCAGTCGCTGAACCTACGGTTGAAATTGTTGACACCGCTATCCTTCTCGATATTGATTTAAAGCCCGATCTGCGGCGTCAGGTCGGAGGATCGATTTCCGCCGATAAAAACGGCGGGGTAGGTCTGCAGTCCGCTGAAACGCCTCTTGTGTCCGATACCCAGCGGAATTCTCTCGTACCCGCTGCATTGCAGTGGACGCGGAAAACCGACATGCCGACAGCGCGAACAGGTTTTGCGACATCTCTTGTGAATGGAAAAGTGTTCGTGATCGGCGGTAATATACAACTCAAAAGGGGCGAATTTGGGGATACATCGACTTCAACCGTAGAAATGTACGACCCGAAAACCGATACATGGGAACAAAAGGCGAATATGCCGACAGCGCGGTCCGGCGTATCCGTCTCAGTTGTGGATGGTAAAATCTACGCCATTGGTGGGTCGAAACTAAAAACAATTCAGATGCCT
>JAJEEK010000102.1 GCA_022821065.1 Candidatus Poribacteria bacterium | reverse complement strand
AAACCTGTCAGCGACAGAAGTTGTTTCGGTTTATCCTTGAGTGTTTCATAACGCATCATCAGTTGGTCTCCTATCGGTTATTTGTTCTTAGTCTAACATAGACCAACTAAAACTTACAACTAAATCATTATAATGTCTAATCACTGAATCTCCAGTTTTTCTTTGCAATGCCGAGCGAGCAGTTTCATCTCTTCTATAACCTGTGCTTCGGTCTTTATCAATTGGTTAAAAAGCGGAGGCACAGGCTGTCTATTAAGGAACCTATCAAAGAAACTGCGCTGTACTGCTGTTGGTATCCCGAAATTTGAAACGCCAGTACGCGTAGGTTCTGTCCCTAAGTATTCGATCGAAAAATAGTGGGCAACCTTCTCTTTCGTAACGTTGCCTTCGTGGATGCTGCCGGTGGTCCGCCGTCCATAGTTCACCGCATAGACCCTACCACTCATTTGACTGAGGACAGTATACCCCCCTGCATCAACGGCTTCATTCCAACATTTCTCGAATCCGTTGTTCGGCAGGCGTTCCCGGAGTTCTTCGGCAGAACGGACGACGAATTTGTTTTGATGCGGTGTCTTGACAATAAGGAATTCCTCATCTTCCTGCTCTAAAGCCGGTTGTCCTACGAGCAGATCAACGGAGTCCAGCGTCCAGACGACACCGTTTCGGAGGCCCTTTGCCAAGTTATGATGTCTCTCAACAAAATCACCGTTCAGTGGGTGCAGACGGTAAGCACCGCTGTTATTAAATGTCTCACGCAATTTTCGACGATGCTCTATGACAGAAAACCGTTTTTTAGAGATCGGTATCTCTAATCGAAGTGTATATCCTGTGTGTAACTCGGTTGTGAGATTCAGCTGGGATTGGCGAAGTTCAGCCAAGCGGGTCAAGGCGGTCTGGCTTTTCGATAAGACGCGCCCGATTAGGTACTCACGGCGAAGCGTTGGGATCTCCGTGGCAAGACGATCAAGCGTTGGCGCATCCAGCTGCTCCAGCATAATCTTATGTTCCCATCGTGTCCCGCGTTCATGCATTAAAATTTGGAACTGCTGCATATCGCCGTCGGTTCGGATATAACCGAGTGCCGTCCACGGATCAAAAGTGGCGCGATAGTTACCACTGGTTTCCGCATCTCCATTCGCCAAGACGCAATCTCGTCTTTCATATCGGGAATAGAGTCCAAATTGAAATTCAAAGTCTTCATAGGGTGCCAAAGCCTCTCGTAGGTCGCGTGCGAATTCGCTGCCGCGCGCAAACCGCTTGAAAATTTGCTCAGTACGCTGCGGCTGATTCAAGGCATCAAGAAATGTCCCGATAGGGATACCCCCTTCTTCCACACCTTCATCTTCGCTCTTTCCAAAAACCTTAGTTTTGGTTTTAAAGGGCGGATTCCGGAGCGACACATCGCGTTGTGAGACGAGTTGCAACGCCACATCATCTGCTATATCCGTGAGCGCGGGTGCGTCACCGAGAATTTCTGCAAGTTTCACGTCGTCTATCTTTTCCGTCAAATCAACGCCACGTTTGAGTTCAGCAAAATGGATAATATCATCGCAACTATACTGGAGAGGCGCGCTTGAAGAGAGATTATCGTAGTTAGAGCGATGGAAGCGGATCCGCGGTTTGATACGAAAAACCGGAGTGAGTCCATAATCTTTCAGCAAAACGTACAACGTAACAGTATAAGACTCCGCGTGAACCTTCTGCGCCAGAATACGGTCCGGTTTCGCGTCGCCTTCCACGATTAACCGCTCCTGGACGAGACGGCTATCGTTGCCGAAAATCATCATCCGATGTTCTTCCCTATTATCATCTACTAACATAGACCGACCCTCCGTTGACTCATATAGTGGAACCTATAATTACTTCGGTACTCTGAATAGGCGGAATTACAAACCTCACAGCGAAGGAGGGGTTATTATTCCCAGAAGCGTCAACTTACTTTTGGGTATTACTATAAAACGATACCGCTGCGTCCTGGTTACTTATGTCGTTTCAAACCGTTGGCGTGCCAGTGCCGCTGCGCCAAGGATTCCTGAATTGTCTCCAAGTTTTGCACGTACAATTTGGACGCCGTTTAGCGTATTCGGGAGCGCGTATTTTTCTGCGTAGGATCGGATATTGTCTATAAACGTGTCGTCAAGTGCTTCGACAACGCCGCCGCCTAATACAATCATATCCGGGTTTAGGAAATTTACTATGGAGCCGACCCCAATACCGAGGTATCTGGTTACTTTCTTGAAAACTTTCAGCGTCAGTTTATCATTTGCCCGAATCGCCTTCACCAATACACCGCTCCGAATGACCCTGAGATCGCCACCCGTGAGTTTAGTAAGCACACTTTTCTTACCTTTTTTCTCAATCGCCTTCCGAAACTGCTTCGCCATAGCGGTTCGGCTTGCGACTGCCTCTAAACAACCTCGCGTGCCACATCCGCATCGCGGTCCACCAGCTTTAACGATGATGTGTCCAATCTCGCCAGCAGTCTTACTCGCGCCGTGGAATAACTCACCTTTCAAAATAATACCTCCACCGATGCCAGTGCCAACAAAAATGCCGACAACATTCTGGACCCCTTGCGCAGCACCGAAGGCGTGCTCGCCGAGCGTTCCGACATTCACATCATTGTCTACAAATGCCGGAATGCCTGTTCGGGCTTCAAGTTCATCCTTCAGTGGCACATCTCTCCAACCGAGGTTCGGTGCGAAAATGACAACCCCTGTTGCTGGATCAAGGGGACCCGGCGCACCGATCCCGATTGCCTCAATTGATGCTTCGTTAACACCTGACTTGTCTATAGCCTTCTGGATAGATTCAGCAATCCGATCAATTACAGCAGATGTTCCTTCAGCTGCCTTCGTTGATAGCTTGGCTGTCCCTAAGATATTGCCTTCTGCATCAATGACTGCGGACAAGATCTTGGTACCGCCCATATCGACACCGACAACATTGGTGCTCATCTCTTAATAATCTCCCGTTAAATTGGTTATGTTAAAAAAAGATAACAGTTTCTGTTTAAAGTCTGCAGCGGATAGTTGCTCCCATTTTTCGATAAATTTTTCGTAATCCGCCTTTCGGGTCTCTCTCGTCCGATCAATAAGTTTAGCAATACCGTCTTTCCCAGTAGCGGATAGGGAGCCGAGCACCACAGCGTCCAACGCCGATTGACACGTATAGTTGGTCAAAACCTGTAAAATCACATCACAGTCATGGATGTCACCAAGGATACCCTGCAAATCAACAATTACAGCGAGGAATTCAGCAAAACGTTTATCGTCTGTCGCCACCGCATGTTCGGAACACGCCTTCGGCAACTCGTAAACGACGCGAAAGAGTTCCATCGTATAACGGAGGCGTTTGATCGAAATTCGCATGTTATGGAGCTCTTCACGTCTCGCGGCATCCCGAATGAACGGCTCCCACGTGTATACCTCTTCGAGCTTCTGCGGAAGAATAATACGAGCGTTTTCGCGATAACTGCCGAGTGGTTTAACACCGCTGATTTTGTGTGCTTTCGCCATCTTCGCTTCCCATGGATCAGGTAAAACGTTTATTTATTGAAGAAGTTCAGAAATTGTTCCTCAAAACCGGTCTCTTCAAGTTTTGTGAAAAGAGTTAGCATCGGTTTTCGCGCTTCCTCTCGTTCACACTGCAGGTGTTCAATAAGTTCACGGATGTGCCCCTGTTCCGTCTCATTCAAAGCGTCTAACGTTTTCTGAAAATGATCAACAAGAACATCAAAATCGCGTACGGCTCCCATCGCTTGCGTTATCGCTTTCACGCTTTTATAGTGTTCTCGGAACGATTTTTTCGGAAAACAGTCGGCAAAATTGTCCATCGCATTGCGTAAACGACGTGAAGTAACACGCATATCGTGGACAAATTCGATGTCGCGCCCGTCCTTGGCTCCGTCTTTATAGGACATCATTTCGTGGAAATAGTTCACGATGATCTCTCGCGCACAGGCTTCCAACGTCTCATCAGGTGAAATCGCGCTGATTTTTGCTTCTGCCACCATCTGTCTAAGTCCTTTATTTCAACTCCGCTAAAACAGGAAAATTTTCGCTAACAAAAAATAGGTAAAGATACCGAACACATCAATCGCAGTCGGGACGAACGGTCCTGTTGCGACTGGATGTCGGCTGAATGCGTTTTAGCGATGATGTTCCGAAGGTTCGGATAAGCGCGTCGCTGTATGCGTCGAACAATCGTAGAGATAAAGAGGTCGTCGACATCGTGTGTGGTTATAAGGGTTTGACCTTGCATCAAGATTTTGCCCGTTGGCGGAGTAGATGATCTGTGAGGACAAGTGCTGCCATCGCCTCAACAATCGCAGGTGCACGCACCAACACACACGGGTCGTGTCGTCCGCTCGCCTCCAACGTCACCTCATTTCCGTCTACATCGACCGTCTGTTGCGGTTTACCGATCGTTGCGGTTGGTTTGAATGCGACTTGGAACACAATGTTTTCGCCGTTTGAAATACCGCCTTGTGTACCGCCGGAATTGTTCGTGCGGGTCCGAACGCGTCCCGCCTCACCGTCTTTTTCCAGATAAAAAGCATCGTTATGTTCGGAACCCGTCATTGTAGTGCCATCAAACCCTGATCCGATTTGGAAACCCATCGTTGCGGGGAGCGACATCATCGCTTTCGCCAAATCTGCCTTGAGTTTGTCAAAAACCGGTTCACCGAGTCCGACAGGAACGTTGCGGGTTACCGACTCGATGACACCACCGAGCGAATCCTGATCGCGCCGTGCCTGATCAATGCGTTCCGCCATTTTAGGGCTCACAATCGGATCCGGGCACCGCACAGGACTCGCTTCTATCGCGTCAAGCGTTACTGTCTCTGTATCCACGTCAGCTGATAGTGTATGAATCTGTTTGACATAGGCGAGTGTCTCGGTTCCAGACCTCTCACGTAGGATCTGTTTCGCAATTGCGCCAGCAGCGACACGACCGATCGTTTCTCGTGCACTCGCTCTGCCGCCACCTTGCCAGTTTCGGATGCCGTACTTCTGTTGATACGTATAATCGGCATGTGAGGGTCGGTAAAGGTCTTTTAAATGGTCGTAAGCTGCGGGGCGCGCGTCCTTATTCCATACCAACATCGAGATAGGTGTCCCGAGCGTTTTACCCTCAAATACACCGGAGAGTATTTCAACGGTATCGCTTTCCTGACGCGGTGTCGTGAGATGGCTCTGTCCCGGCTTCCGACGATCAAGTTCAAATTGTATTACGGATATATCAAGGTCAATCTGCGGAGGACATCCGTCAACGACAACGCCAACAGCACCGCCATGTGATTCACCCCACGTCGTAATCCGAAAAAGGTGACCAAACGTATTCATTTCGTTATACAGTTGCACCGTGTAGGTGCACACCTTTGCTTTTAGAATTGTATATTTTAAGCATCTTGTGATATACTATAACAGATTTGCTCGTAAAGTGCAAGCACTTTTCGGTGCCGCTCGCAAACCGGAAACTTTCTATTGAAAAGAAGGGAACCCATGTTATCGCTTTTTAAACGTTATATTGCGCTGCTTCTGATCTTTATCGTCATCGTGTTTCTGTGGGACACGCTGTTTGTATATCCGTTGAAAATCTTTGTCGTGTTCATGCATGAAGTGAGCCACGGACTTGCGGCAATCGTAACGGGTGGCAAGATCGTCGAAATTCAGATTAATCCACAACAAGGTGGACATGCGCTGACACAAGGCGGTTCCCGCTTTTGGACGCTGACTGCAGGGTATCTCGGTAGTCTCCTCTGGGGCGGACTTATCCTACTTCTCGCAGCACGGACGCATTTCGACAAAGCAATTAGTATTTTGATCGGCTTGGGGATGGTGGCGATCTCTATCGGTTTCGGTGAAAGCACATTTACGTACCTATTCGGGATCGGTTTCGGTGTCGTGCTAATCGCTATCGGATTTTTTCTCCCAGAAACAGTCAACGATTGGATTCTGCGGCTCATTGGTGTTACGAGTTGTCTCTATGCGATTCTTGACATCAAGAGTGATGTGCTTGATAGGTCTCATCTCCGTTCGGATGCAAGGATGCTTTCGGAGGTGACCGGTGTTTCGACCGAAGTTTGGGGCGTGTTGTGGATTCTCGTGGCGATTGCTCTTACGTTATGGTTTCTTTATCTCGCTGGTAAACCCCCGACAGCTGCCCAACCGGCTTCTACCCAAGAAAACCTATAACCTACGCCGGACGTTCCGACTTAACCAAACGGACTGAAGCGCCCCGATGATATATCAGTAAAAAAAAGGAACCATACACAGAGACCTAAAAGAAAAAGCGGCACGCAAATCAGTACGATGAGGATGAAGCACCCCCACATCCACGAGCCTCTGGATTTTTTAGCCGTTGATAGCCGTGCGAGCAACACACCGCCACATATCATGATTATTACGATGAAAGCGAATACCGCCACCGTCAACATTTCTTGTCGTCTCCTCCGGTGAGTGTAATCTAATATGAGCCCCCCATCAAAAAGTCCCGTCACACTACGTGCAGCACTGATCGGAACCCTACTCATACCTTTCAATAGTTACTGGATCCTGCATCTCAGTTATATTTGGGACTCCAACCGACCAACAAGTCTGGCACTCCTATTCAACGTGCTGTTTACGTTACTTGTGCTTATTGGGCTCAGTGCAATCCTGCGTCGCTTACGACCGAGTCTGGCGTTCACGCAGGCAGAATTGCTAACGATCTATGCGATGCTGTGCCAAGCCTCCGTTTTTGCCGGGCGCGACATGCTGCAGGTCTTGGTGCCGTTGATGGGCAACGGTTTTTGGTACGCAACGACTGAAAACGAATGGGCACAACTCTTTCATCAGCATCTCCCGGAATGGCTCGTCGTCGGAAAGCAAGAAGTCCTGCGCGGTTTTTATGAAGGCGAAAGTACGTTCTATCTACAAGCACATATAAGCGCGTGGCTCCTACCGACACTTATGTGGGTCGGTTTCTGTCTCGTTATCGGAGTGACGATGATCTGCCTCAATGTCCTTTTACGTAAACAGTGGCAGGAGCATGAACGACTTACCTACCCGATTGCGCAACTCCCGTACGAAATTACGCGGGCAGCATCAAACGTCCCTAACCTGAGAACCGCACAGCATCTATTTTTCAATCGGCGGATGATGGCTGTCGGATTAAGCATCGCTGCTGTCCTGAACCTGCTCTATAGTTTACATCAAATTGATCCCGTTTTTCCAACAATTCCGCTATATCACAGTTTTCGACTTGCCGAAAAACCGTGGAGCGCAATGAATAATCCCGGTTTCCGTATCAGTTTCTTCCCCTTTGCAGTCGGTGTGGGTTTCTTGATACCGCTCGATTTAGGGTTCTCCTGCTGGTTTTTCCATCTATTTTGGCACTTCCAAAGGATTATTGGTGAGAGCTTCGGCTGGCGTGGTGCCATCGGATTCCCTAAGGAGATGGCACAAATTCGGGGAGTATGGATGGCACTCTTCCTCTGGACGTTGTGGATGGGACGTGCACATGTCAGGACTGTGTTACAAACAGTTTTTAGTAGGAGCGGCGGTACCCTGAAGAAACACCCAAGCAAAAACACCGTACAGGACGAAGGTGAGGCTTTACGCTATAGAACAGCATCAATCGGCACACTCGTTGGGTTCATTTTGATTCTCGTATTCTGTCTGAAGGCGGGGATGTCTCTCTGGTTCGCCATCCTATTTTTCGTTCTCTATTTCGCGATGTCGGTGACGATCACCCGCATCCGTGCCGAGCTCGGACCGCCTGCACACGATCTTTACAACGCCGGTCCTGATCTTCTCCTAACAGACGCACTCGGTACACGGCGAATTGGGAATCGAAATCTTTCGGTGATGTCGCTCTTCTTCTGGCTGAACCATCTCTCTTACCGAGCGCACCCCATGCCACACCAGTTAGAAGGATTAAAGCTTGCACATCAAACCCGTTTCAATCCGACGCATCTTCTCTGGGTATTAGCGATTGCTATCTTTGTGGGCGCGCTCTCTGCAGCGTGGGGACACCTGCATCTCTCTTACGAGGTCGGTTTAGAGCAAGCGCGTTCGTGGTATGCCCGCGCCGCTTTCAACAGACTTACCGGATGGCTCTATAATCCCAGCGAAACGAGTATCGCTGGGATGCTCTACACGGCTGGTGGGTTCGGTTTTGCCATCGGTCTCCTGCTTTTACGCTGGCGATTCATTCAGTGGCCCCTACATCCCGTCGGATATGTTGTTTCGAGTTGGTGGACCTTTACTGGACTCTGGTTTCCGCTTTTAATCAGTTGGACAGTCAAACGGATTTTACTCTCAACCGGCGGTGTTCGTTTATACCGGCGGTCGATTCCGTTTTTCATCGGCTTGGTTATCGGTGATGTGATCGTTGCATCCATCATCAGCATCCTGGGACTTATTTTCGATTTTCGGGTTGTCTACCTAAGTTGGTAAATCTCTTTCCAAGAAAATGCAAAATATTGCTTGACATCCGAAGTATGTTAGTGGTAAATTTCTTATAGCATTGATGCCCTGATTCTAACACATATTTAAAAACATATCACTTGTAGGAGCATACCTTATGAAACGTCATCACATTGTCGGTATTTTCGCTGGGATATGCGCGATAGGCTTGGCGGCGAGCAATCTTCTTTCAGGAAATATCGTTGAGGGACTGACAAGCTTCATAGTATTGTCTACTTTAGCTGTTGCAACTTTTTTTAAAGACAAATTACCAACGAAATGGTCCCATGTGATAATACCAATTGAGATATGTGTTGTTATTATTTTTCTCCTATTGTTTGAGGGCATTCTCGAATTTCTTCACTAAGCGGTTATTGTCATTTCGGATACAAAAACCAGATGGATACAACAGACGTATCACTCAGTGTGAATATCGGCGGGATCCAGATGCGGAACCCCGTCATGACCGCCTCTGGCACCTTCGGCTACGGCTCCGAATATGCAGATTTCGTAGATCTGAACCGACTCGGCGCGGTGGTCGTTAAAGGTGTTACGAGCGTGCCGTGGCCCGGCAATCCGATGCAGCGCATTATGGAAACACCTTCCGGTATGCTCAACGCAATCGGACTCCAGAACGTCGGCGTAGACGGTTTCATCTCGGAAAAGCTCCCGTACCTACGCGATTTTGATGTACCGGTAATCGTTAACGTCTGCGGTAAAACTGTGGAGGAATACCTGACAGTCGTTGAGAAACTCAACACTGCGGACGGTGTCGCGGGTGTAGAACTCAACATCTCTTGCCCGAACTTGGATTGCGGCGGTATGAGTTTTGGTGTTGACGCGACATTGGCGCATCAACTGGTTAAGGAAGTCCGGGCACAAACGCACCTGCCGTTATTGGTGAAACTCTCGCCGAACGTCACAGATATTACAGTAATCGCACGCGCCGTTGAGGAGGCGGGTGCGGACGCACTTTCGGCTATCAATACGCTTCTCGGTATGGCAATCAACGCGGAAACGCGGAAGCCAGAACTCGCAAACGTTACAGGCGGACTCTCCGGCCCCGCCATAAAGCCCGTAGCACTGCGACTGGTCTGGGAGGTCTACAAAAACGTCTCTATCCCCATCGTCGGGATGGGTGGTATTATGACTGCGACAGATGCTGTAGAATTTTTTATCGCCGGTGCTTCTGCCATAGCAGTCGGAACAGCGAACTTCGTCAATCCACAAGCATCAATAGAAGTGATAAAAGGTATTCACAACTATCTTAAAAACGCAAATATGAGATCAATGAAAGAACTGATTGGAAGCTTGCAAGTCTGACAGCCTCGGAGCGTTCATGCAAATTCTCAACAGGTAAAAATCTAAACGATTCAGCGGGTATACTTACAAAGGCACCCAGAGGAGGAAAATGCGGCATCTGGTAACACTCGACGATTTGTCGAATTTTGAAATCGAGCAGATATTTCGACTCGCTGCAGGAATGCAGTCGCAACAGGAGACATGGGCGGGGATCTGCCGCGGTAAATTGTTGGCGACCCTTTTCTATGAACCGAGCACACGCACGCGCCTCTCCTTCGAGAGTGCTATGGAACGACTCAACGGTAGAACCCTTGGATTTTCTGATCCGCGTGCAACCTCCACTTCTAAAGGCGAAACGCTTGCAGATACTGCACGGATGGTGACGAATTACGCCGACCTTATTGTCGTGCGACATAATTGGGCAGGTGCAGCAAGGGTCATCGCGCACCATGCACACATCCCTGTTATCAACGGTGGTGACGGCAGCCACACGCACCCGACACAGGCACTCGCCGATCTCTATACAATTATACGCCGTAAATCACAGATACAAGGGTTAACCGTCGGTATCTGTGGCGATCTGCAGTTCGGACGTGCGGCACACTCCTTCGCGCTGGCAGTTGCGCGTTTCGGCGGAAACCTGATTCACATCGCACCGAAATCGCTACAGATGCCGCCCTGGGTGCTCGCGCAACTTGAACACAACTATGGACAAACACCCATTGAGGTCGAAAGCGTTACAAAGGTAATTAACAGATTGGATGTCATCTATGTCAACCGACTTCAGGAGGAGCGACTCCCACCGAACATGGATGCAGCGACTGTCCGTGGGAGTTACCTGTTAAATTCATCGGTTATGAAGCACGCCAAGCCCGATGCAATGATCATGCACCCGCTCCCACGCGTCAACGAACTCGCTTATGAGTTGGATGACGACCCGCGTGCTGCCTATTTCGAGCAATCCGCGAACGCAGTCCCAGTTCGGATGGCACTGATTGCCAGCCTTATGGGGTTGGAACAGCTCATCTTAACACAACCGCCGAAACGAGAGATCGCTACGACTGAAAAACAGTGTGAAAACACAAACTGCGTCACCAACCACGAGACCTATCTAACAGCTGAACGTGAAACATTCGGTGGAACTGTCCGATTAGATGCCTGTGCCTACTGTGGGAACCTTCAGTCTTGAGATAAGGCATTCACTCGCCTTCGGAGGCTTTGCCAGCTCTCGGTATCTCCTTTTCAAGGATCGCCAGTTCGGTTTTTCTGACCGACGGGTCATTCAACATCGGGTGGATTACCGTCAAGCCTTAAAACCAGATTTTCTGGTGCCACGCCATCTTTGAGTAAAAAGGGCCCCGCCCCTGCAGAAAGACCATCATGTAGAAAAGAAAGTGTGTAAAACCCCGGCTTATCCCTATATATCGTAAAGTGACCATCGGCATTTGAAAAAAAGTACGCCGAATCGCTCGATCGATGATTCGGCGGATTCGCCTCATCTTGCCATAGCGTTCTAATCCATCCTTCGGTGTTAGCAAGGGGCGTACCATCAGCGTAAGTAATCTGCCCACGAATCTGCATCCGAGATTTGACTGTGATTTCGACGTTTTTAAGCACAACACCGGGCTTCAGTGCGAAGGTAAGTCCACCAAAAAGGGCAGGACCATGCATCTCGGTATGATCGAAGAAGGTGATTTTTCCGACCTGAATGGAGATAATCCGTTTATCCGGATCAAGTCTCATGCGTCTCATCAATTCGGGCGGGACCTGCTCGCCTTGACGTCTTTTTTCCGGGTCAATTTTTTCAAATGCCTCCAGTATAACACTTGGGATCACGTTTAATTGGACGAGTCCAGGTTGGATATTCGCGACACTGAAAGTTCCATCTGAATCGGTTTCTACCCTGACAGTCGTACGAGGCATTCCCGGTCCCCCCATACCTTCCGGTAGTTGCTGGAAAGGGTTTAGCAACCAGCCATCAGGTTGTAGAAGTCCATCGCGGATCTGCATGGGTTGAACGATGAACGTGAACCCGGCAATAGCATTACCTTCCGGGTCGATAACTTTGCCTGACATTCCGCTCGGTGGTCCTAAAGGCACCTGCGCCGCGCCAAAACGTGCTGGGTCGTGTGCCTGAGGCTGTCCCGCCGCGATTTTCTCCGGTCTGGGGGCTGGCGGTTTATCTCCCAAGGTTAAAACGAGGCCATCAAGCCGCTGCCCATCTTCAAGCAAAATTTCTTGGGATCGCACATACTGTCCTTGATGACTTACAGTGACAGTGTAGTAAGCCGCTTGATTCACGTATTCCACAAAGTAGCCATCCGCATCCAGCGTTGCTGGCCCACTACTGTTCCCTCTGCCTCTACCGTCTATGCTGCGCCGTCTTACATCGATCTGAACCCCTGTATTACGAAGCGGCGTGCCGTCCGCGGCAAGAACGCGCCCGCGAATACGCATCCGAAGCCGGACGGTTATCTCCACATTTTCAATATCTGTTTCTGGTTCAATGGCAAAATTAAGCCCCCCAAAAAAGTGCTGGCGTTGATCTAAGTAGATGGGTATTCCCTCAATTTCGACAGAGAGCATTTCATAATCTGAATTGTGTTCAGGAAACAGTGTTAATCGACTCACCGAAGGTGTAGCGATGTTCCGAATCGAAAACGCACCAGCTGCGTCCGTCTCACTGGACGCAGCTGGTGGAAACATCCCTTCAAACCACTCAGGCAACTCAACTTGCACCCGTTGATGTCGGGCTGGCGGTGTGTTGCCCGGAAATGACGGAAGGGCGATAACGAGACCTTCAACGGGTTGTCCGTCCTCATCAACGACTCTACCTGAAAAACTTGCCGCTATGCTCGGTAGAGAAGTCGCGAGCAGAAACGCGAGGCTTCCAATGATAACTACAAAGACAGTGAAGTAGGAATGTTTCATGGTGAACTTCTCCTTTTCTGGGTTTCACGAAAAAATTGGAGGGGATGAACATTATATAGATGTATCATAACAAATTGTAACATTTGTATCCGCTCTTGACAACATTTTTATCAGATGAATTCCTGTTAATAAATACAGAGACAAATTAAAGATAGAAAAGGTGCATAATTTCAGGTAAACCGTTATTATCTGAATTTTGGATTCGCACTCACCAAAACACAAAGTATTAATTGTTTTGACAAAATTCAGGGTGAATGGTAACATAACCTCTAAAGCCCGCGAAAATCTATTTCGCTTCACAGACTGCTGCTTACGATCCGTGTTATTTTGGAGAACCTTCATGAAGATAACAAAATTAGAAACATTTCTGGTAAAACCGCGCTGGCTCTTCCTTAAAATCCATACCGATGAAGGCCTTGTAGGACTCGGTGAACCCATTTTAGAGGGGCGAGCGAAAACGTGTGCGCAAGCCGTTGACGAACTCGCACCTTACCTTATCGGCGAAGATCCGAGACGTGTTGTCCACCACTGGCAAGCGATGTATCGCCACGCATTCTATCGCGGCGGTCCGATCCTGACAAGCGCACTCAGCGGCGTAGAGCAGGCTCTCTGGGATCTGGCAGGGAAATCGCTCGGTGTTCCCGTTTATCAACTCTTCGGCGGTCCCACGCGCGACCGCATCAGACTCTACAAGGGTGGTGGCGACCCAGACGGAATTAAAGAGTGGATTGCCAAAGGGTTTACCGCTTTCAAGACAGGTGTCGCTGGGGGCAGACCCGCACGTATCATCGAGAATAAAGCTTTCATCGACAGAGCCGTGGATCACTTCGCAGCACTCCGTGAAGCCGCAGGCACAGAAGTCGATCTCGCCATTGATTTTCACGGGGCAGTCAGTCCGCAGACAGCAAAGGTACTGATTAAAGCACTGGAACCCTACCAACCGATGTTCGTTGAAGAGCCGATCCAGTGTCAAAATGTTGATACGCTCGCTGAAATCGCACGAAGTACGCATCTCCCGATTGCAACAGGTGAACGAATTTTTACAAAGTGGGGATTCCGCGAAATTCTCGAAAAACAGGCAGCCTCTGTCCTCCAACCCGACCTCTGCCACGCCGGAGGTATCAATGAAGTCCGCATTATCGCAGGTATGGCAGAAGCCTATTACGGTGGTATTGCACCACACAACCCGCTCGGTCCGATCTCTTTAGCAGCGTGTATCCAATTAGATGCCTCTATCCCGAACTTTGTGATGCAGGAGCATACGACACTCGGTGAAGGCTATCTCAAGAACCCCTTCGTCTTCAAAGACGGTTTCGTTGAACTACCGACCGGTCCCGGACTCGGTATTGAACTCGATGAGGATGCACTCGAAGACAAAATCGACCACGATTGGCTAAATCCGATGTCGTACCACCCGGACGACGGTTCCGTTGTTGATTGGTAATGGAACAGACATGTTTCGAGGTACCATGATCCGATGGAAAAGAGTAGATTAAATCTTTAAGTGGCTGTTCAGTTCCTTAATTGCGCTCAATGTAACCGCAAACCTGCCCGTAATGTAATGGCGGGGCAGTTCAGGAGTCCATAAATTAAAATATGAAATTCATTATGTTTACGAAGCATCTGGAAGGTTTAGAAGTTCCAGAGATCATTACCGCTTTGAAATCAGTCGGTGTGAGTGGCGCGGATTTATGTGTTCGTCCGGGCTATCCGGTGAACCCAGCAAACGCAACGCAGGCGTTACCCGACGCAGCGAAACAGTTCGCCGATGCTGGATTGTCCATTCCGCTCGTTACAACACCCGGCGATTTTCTCGACCCGACACAGGAAGAGACACAGCGCGTCTATGCTGCTGCAGGTGAAGCGGGTGTCGAATATATTAAATTAGGATACTGGCACTGGCACGCCGAAGATGGCGGCTATTGGACACAAGTTGACGCTATCCGCAAACAGTTGGAAGGTTTCGCGAAGCTCTCCGAGCAATACGGACCCCGAACATGCATTCATAACCATTCAGGCACCTCCATGGGTCTGAACTCGTGCGCCGTGATGAATCTCGTTAAAGATTTCAACCCGCAACACGTCGGCGTCTTTGCGGACACTGGACATCTCTCCATCGTCGGGGAACCGATTAATATGGCATTGGATATCGTCAAATCGCACCTCGCGCTCATCGCCTTCAAAGATTTGGCACGGACACCCGGGGCGCGTGGCGGTAGAGTCGTCCGAATGGGGAAAGGCTTCGTTGACTGGGAGACAACAGTGGCGACATTACAGACCATCGGTTTTTCGGGTCCCATCAGTTTCCATAGCGAATACAGCGGAGAACCCGTAGACACTGTCATTGACCTCGCGCGTGTAGATGTCCGCTTCATTACAGGTTTAATGGAAAAATAGAGGAGATACATGTTTCAGTTAGGCTTAAATACCAGCACAATTCGTCCCGCTGGGTTAATGGAAAAAATTAGAATCGCTGCCGAAACGGGTTATTCAGCGATTGAGTTGTGGAACGACGATTTAACGGCTCACGAGGAACAGGGCGGTTCGCTCGCCGACGTGAAAAGTGCACTTGACGATCACGGGCTTTCGGTGCCAACTGTCATCGCGCTGCACGGTTGGCTCAATACGACAGGTACGGAACATCGGGAAGCGATTGAGGAAGCGAAACGACGGATGGCGCAGGCTGCTGCTGTCGGTGCAACCTATATCATCTCAAGTCCACCGCGTGAGGTGGCAGACCTTCAATTAGGTGGCAAGAATTACCGCGAACTCCTTGAACTCGGACGCGAATTCGGTGTTAAACCTGCTATGGAATTCCTCGGTTTCGTGGATGGTGTTAATCAGGTCAAGCATGCATGGGAAGTAATAGAGGTCGCAGATCATCCCGATAGTACGATTGTGCTTGATCCGTTTCATATCTATCGCGGCGGTGGAGAGATAGAAGATATGGAAGGTATCCCCGGCGAGAAAATAGCAGTCTTCCACTTCAACGACGCACCTGCCGAACCTGCGCGTGCGGAGCAATCCGATGCAGATAGGGTGTACCCCGGGGATGGCATCCTCGATCTCGGACGGATGATCTCTATCTTAAGAGATGCTAATTATTCGGGCGTTATTTCGTTGGAGTTGTTCAATCCGAGTTATTGGGAGCAAGACCCTGCAGAAGTTGCGCGGATTGGGTTGGAAAAGATGCAGGCTGTCCTAAAGGCTTGATGTGTTTTTTGGCATTTCTGCTGTAATTTGTGATACAATAGTCCTGATATAGTTTCGGTTTAATCACCATTTTTTCATTTGCAGCTGAGGTTACTTTCAACACTTGTAATAATTAAGGGGGAAGTGAAATGTCTATAAAGACAAGTGAACGTCTGACACGCGATGAAATGGTAGAAAAGTATCCCGACCAATGGCTGTTTATTGTTGATCCTGAAATCAATAATGAAACTTCAGAACTTATATCAGGCATAGTTACTGCCCATAGCGATTTAAGGGATGATGTTTATAGTGAACTCAGCACCCTTAAAGGTGGTGCGGTTATACGTTATACTGGGGAGATTCCAAAAGGGAGATTGTGCCTGTTATAATGAGTCAAACACGTTTTGCATTAAGCCCTGACAGATTAATTATGGTTCACGCGACAATACATGCATTGGATGATAGCAAGCGTGTTACTTTAGATTTAATATTGGATACTGGTGCTTCGTTCACGACTATTAATCCAGATATTTTATCAGATTTGGGATATGATCTTTCAGATCCCAATTTGCGTAAGATTGATTTTATTACAGCCAGTGGTACTACGAAGGCAGCAATTATCGCAGTCAACAAATTATCGGTAATTGGTCATACTTTTGAAGGAATGGAAGTTGCGGCTAACTATTTACCTGTCGAGACTTATGCACATGGATTATTAGGCGCAAATTTCTTATCTTGCTTCGATATAGGTATTAGTTATTCTAAACGTATCATTAATACCGAACCAATTCCATCTACGATTTTTAGTTTTACACCATAGGCGATTAAGGTTTGATAATGAGTTTTTATGCAGGACAGCCCCAGTGAGAAATTGCGATCTTTTGCTTTAGCGATGCCCCGGTACAACTCGCGTGCGGAACAGACAGATGCTGATACGGTTTATCCCGGCGACTGCATCCTCGACCTCGGACAGATGATCTCTACTCTGAAGGACACAGGATATGAAGGTATTATCTCGTTGGAACTGTTCAACCCAAGTTACTGGGAACAAGACCCCGTAGAAGTTGCGCGGATTGGGTTGGAGAAGATGCAGGCTGTCCTAGACGGTTAGAAAAAGCAATAAGGAGGTAACAATTGCAAGACGGACAGAAAACAATTAAAGATTTATTTGATAGTAGTACAATTTTCAACATCCCCAAATATCAACGTGCCTATGCATGGGAAAAAGAACAACTTGATGCCTTTATTGAGGATTTAGAAAATCAGGATACTGAGGATTTAGAAAATCAGGATACTAACAAAGATCACTTCTTCGGCACAATTCTGCTTCGGAAACAGAAACCAGAGGGAGAATTTAAGATAATAGACATTGTTGATGGTCAACAACGGATTACAACGATCATTATCTTTATGAAACTGCTTTTGACACAACATAAAAGTATGGGTAACGATGTTAAGCGGCTAAGGCGGACTTATATTAAGGATGATGAATATAAACTCCGCGTTTTGGACATTGATAACGACTTTTTTCAATCTTATATCTTGGAGGATAACGGGTCTGGCGATAATGAGGTGGAAACACCATCCCAACGCCGATTGCTCGAAGCCAAGGAGTACCTTGCTGAATGGATAGAAACACATCCTAATAGAATCAAGGATTTCATAGATAAAATTGGGGACATGAAGGTCTTAACTTATTCGGTGGAGGATGATTCCGAGGCGGCATTAATTTTCGAGACAACCAACAACCGAGGCAAATCACTGACTAGCTTGGAGAAAGTTAAAAGTTTCTTGATGCATAAAACCTACCTTACATCGAAAAGTCCAGAAACTCCCTTGAAAGATCTTCAAAATCGGTTCAGCAAAATTTACCGAGATTATGAGGAAATTGAAGATCATAGGAAGAGTAGAGGTGAACTCGGCAAGACTGACGAAGATTCGATTTTGCAGTATCATTCTATTGCTTTTGAAATCTGGAAAGACAAGGAGTATCAAGACCCTGTTCGGATGATTAATCAGCAGATAAATGACCTAATTAAAGCGAATAGACAGGTAGATGCGGCGGATCGCATCAATAGTTACAGTAAGGAATTAAGGCGGAGTTTTAAAAATATGAATAAATTGCTTCTAAATCGCACCCCTTATCTCCTTGACATATTTGCTCTCAGGCGCCCTGCTGCCTTTTATCCTCTGCTTATCAATGCCTACAAATTGGACAACTCAGATGAAGACCAAGACTTCAAACGCGTCGCGCAATTAGTAGAAATCATTGGGTTCCGTTTCGGTATCACTAAATCTCGGTCAGACAAAGGGGTTAGTCAATTGTACCGATTGGCAAGAGATTTTGAGGGTGATTTCGATCAACTCATCGGGAATCTTCAAAATTTCGTCGAAGATTATTGCAGCGATTTTGAATTTGAGCGATCTTTGCGCCAACCTAGATTTTACGAAGTTGTTGATACTGGCGATCAACGGTATCTATTCTGGAAATACGAAAATCATCTCAGATTGGCAGAACAACCGATTTTCCCTGAAATGTCCACAGAGACGTTTAAGAATGAGAAATCGCAGACAAAACTCACCATTGAGCATATCATCCCGCAAAATCCTAAAAACAGTAAGAAAGTTGTTGCCGATGATTCAATTCTATCAATTACCGACTTTGAGGAGAATTACCTCCATAGTATTGGGAATTTAGTGTTAGACTCACGCTCGGCGAATGCCAGCAAATCTAATCAAAACTTTGAAACTAAAGATGAGCAATATAGCAAAGCTCCGGTCAAATCCCAACTTAAATTGAACCAGTTCTGTAATACGAAACAAGATCAATGGAATCATATTTCTATTCGCGAAAGAGAAAATAAAATTGTAAAATTTGCTTTGGAACGCTGGAATCATCGAAGACCGGGGCAAAAACCTGCAGAAATTGACGAGAAGATCCATTATAAGGTGGATAAGGCGTTGGAAAAAGCGTTCCGTATTGCTACAGAGGAACTTATCCAAAAGTAAAGTCCTTCTAACAACTGAATATCTTGGCAAAAGCATATTTCCGTTGCTTTTTTGCCTTTATGTGTTATAATTGGTGGTGGAAAATCACCATTTTGTACGCTGTGCTCTGCTGCAGCGTGATGTATATTAGGAAATCAAATTAATGACCTATACCGATGGATTATTGTCGTCGTTGACGCGTGTTAAAAAGGCGCGTTCGTTACGGGCATCTTCGTGGGATACAACTGGCAGAAATAACGACGCGTGGAATATCGCACCCGGTGAAACGCGCGTCCTCGCAGACATTCAAGGTCCCGGTTGTATCAATCATATCTGGATGACACAACCGAACGGGTACCGAAACGTCTTGATACAGATGTTTTGGGACGACGAGAAACATCCGAGTGTCCTCTGTCCATTAGGCGATTTTTTTGGGCTCGGAAACGAAATCGTTAACTCTTACGATTCTATACTCTTTTCAGCCTCTACGCACCAGAACAACACGTTCAATTCAGGGTGCGCGCTTAACAGTTACTTGCAGATGCCTTTTAACCGAAGTGCAAGAGTTGAACTCGTCAATGAAGGTGATACGACCCATCGCCAATACTTCTACATCGACTATGAGCTGTATCCCGAACCGCACGGTGATGATGTCGCCTATCTTCACGCACAATTCCATCGCGAAAACCCGTGTGACGGCTGGGGCCATGAGATTACTGTAAATACTCCCGAAGCTAATATCATCAATGCAGAACGGCTCGCATGGGACAACAATTACCTGATCTTATCTGCTGAAGGCAGAGGACACTATATCGGTTGTAATCTCTCGGTCACCAATTTCCAAGGTACATGGTGGGGTGAAGGCGATGATATGATCTGGATAGACGGTTATAAGTGGCCCCCCGATTTGCACGGCACCGGTTCGGAGGACTATCTTAACCAAGCCTGGGGGATGCAACAGAACGCTTTTGCACATAACGGTTCCGCTATCCACGAAAGTAATACCAACGGTTACCAGAGCTCTTATGTCTATCACATCGAAAATCCGATCCGTTTTGAAAAGGAAATTCGGGTTACGATTGAACATGGACACGGCAACCACCTCAGCAATGAGACATCTTCCGTGGCGTACTGGTACCAAATCGAACCGCACGCGCCCTTCGGTATTTTACCCGCCGCACAGCGCGCGCCGGTATTAAAAGACGAATCTGGAGCATGGCCCGTACTGACCCCCTCAGCGGAACCTGTGCTCAATGATGAAATGAAACAGATGAAACAGAAATGGAGCCGGTTGTAAGCCCAAGTACTTAACCTGAAACGAAGTGGAAGGGTTTTTGCTTGGGTGTTCTTTAGACATACAGAAAGGCACATCAAATTACAACCCAGCTTACTGAACCGCAAGGAATAATTAAAAAATGTTCACTGGTTTTCAACAGTTTTTAGCTGCATGCATCGCAAAGACAGAGGAAGATAAAGATCAACCTGACGATGCACAGCGCAATGACGAATCCCAAGCGGAATTAGAGATCGTAACTGATGACAATTCCGTAGATGATACTGAACGGGCAGCCCCCTCGGTCCCCGAACATACCGAAGTCGGAGAAGATGACGTACCACCTGGCTCAGAGGAGACACCTCCAACGGACGACGCGCCATCTGATCCTGTAGACGAGAGCACGGAGACACACGCCCACGATGATCCGGTTGTCGTCGATGAAAATGCTAAGTCAGACGAGAATGATGTTTCTGATAAGTCGGATGTAGAAGCAGCAGCAGGGGACGAGACTTCTAACGCCGCGCCTTCTGATGATACCCATGAACCCGACGAATCATTAGTGGATGTTGATTCGGGCACAGAGGACGATACAACGTCGGAGATTGCGGACCCTTCGTCTGAAAAGGAGACCGAAGACACCGCAGATGACAGTCCACAAGCTGCCGATAACGAAACACCAGAAACGGAAACACAAGAGACAGACGAAGTAGACAAAGAGGCAGATACCATACCGGAACCTGCACCTCCAGTACTGGAACTCGGTATCGTTGAGGAGATTTACGACTTTGTGGAGATGTTTGGGCAGAGTACTGTTTCGGGTACAGAACAAGCCTCCGCAAGTGGAACGGATTGTGCGGGCGGCGTTACCAAACCCGCAATCTTTGAACATCCAACCCCAACAGAAGCCGCAAAGATTGATTATACCGTCTCACTCCCCGATACTGAGGACCAAGAACGACTCTGTTTACACTTTTTCATCGGCTTGCGCGATGGTGTCGTATTTGACGACGAGATGCGACAACCCGGCGGTGTGAAGTTCGCTATCGAAATTTTCGATCTTCATAATAATGTAGACTTGGAAGCCTCACCCAATAGATGCTTTGAATCGACAGCGACAGAGTGTTGTTGGACAGAACATGGGATTGACCTGACGAACTACGCGGGCAAAGAGATCGTCATCTCTTTTTTGACGGAATGCAATGTAGCCGGGAATAGTAACTATGCATGGTCATTGTGGGGCAAACCCCAGATAGGGAAATTCAAACAGACGCGGCTCCGAAAATCGAGGCGAGATCCAGAACCGGAACTCCGTTGTGGTGTGGCACTCCTACACTTCAACGATGAGAAGACGCAATTCATTGCGTTTAACCTGCCAGCATGGACAGCAGCTTCCGAACTAACAGACATTTGCCTTGAAGCCTCGGAATCCGAAGAACCACCGGTCAAAATAGCACTGTATACGGCACTCCCTAAATTAGAAATTGTGAATGTAGGCGCGACAGCAGCCATCGTTGCCGTAGGTGAAGATTTTGAGGTTCAATGTACCGTACGGAATGTCGGTGCTGCACCGTTAGGGAGAGCAGATGACGCACGAATTTCTGTTAACGGTATGAAATTACGACGCGGACGACCGAGACAGACTGTTAAAGAACTCGAACCCGGAGAAGAGACCTCTATCTCTTGGGTAGCACGCCGCTTTTCACATTCGACGCTAACAACAGTCGGTGTTTCGCTCAAATGTCGTACCTCAGCCGGTGAAGAGCGGGAAACGGCACAAGGGCATATCGAAATCCGACCAGCATCTCCTAAACTCAACGCCAAGGTTGTGAAAGAACTTTACACCTACACAACGGAAGATGGTAGCGTTGTAATGGGAAACAAAAACCTTCGGATCGTTTTTGTTCGCTCTACTGATACCCCTCCTAAAGCTGATAACGAGACACCTGCCGACAGCGGTTTTGCCTATTATCTACTATTTGTAGCAAGAGGCGGTAACTATCAACAGGTCGCAGCTTGTCCCGCACTCTCCGAGGTTACCTATTTAGATGCCGCCCAGAATCGTCAAACGACCCGACTTGTCCCAACAAACTATCAACTTGCAGGAAACAATCGTGGCGAATCTGTTGTTCGACTTAGCGGGACACATACCGATACCGACAGTGTGAAATGGAACTATGAGATGCAGTGGACACTCGCTGAAGATGCAACGCGGGTACAAACAGAATCTCATCTGAGAACCGATGGAGACAGAGAACTTCTCGCCTTCCGCGGTCCGATGCTTTATGCTGGACAAGGACGGAATCAAGAGAAGAAAACGGCGGCAATCTTTCCAGGACTCGAATTTTTAGAGAGCAACGAGATTTCTTCAAGTACACGCGATGCGGCACCAACACTCAATAACCGCCTTGTACCGCACCCTTACAAAATTACGGTGCCGGTGATGGCAGTTGAGATGCAGAAGTCGGTTGTCGGTATTATCTGGAATCCTCTTGACACCTGGGATGGCGAAAACCGGATGCTCTCTGCCATATTTGCCTCACCGAACTGGCATCAGTACCAAAAAAATCATGCACTCGGTGTATTCCTACCAACTATACCGGAATGGGTTCAGGAAAATCACGCAGAAGCATCTATACCGTACCCGATGCTTTCATCGCGTCCGCTCGCCATCAAAGCCGAAATTATTGTTGATAGCAGAGCTTCAATTATAGATGCTGTGAAGCATTGGACAGACGCTTATGGGACCCCTGAACCGCTACAACCACCGCGCAGCGACGAGGAAGAGGTACTGCTTTCACGGCACGGGTTCATGCATACGACATGGGACGAAAATAGCGGTAAATCACGGCACTGTGTGGATTGGGCGGCACACAATGAACCCGGCTTTGGCACACTGCTTTGGTACGATTACCTTGCCACAAAAGATGCACAAGTTAAGGAGCGGGTACAGGAAATTGTAAAAAATATTGTAGCCGATGCTGGAGCGGGTGGATTAGCAGCGCGTGGCTCCTGCCACATTTTACGATGGGAGTTCCCGTTTTATGTCGGCAATGTTGATGCAGCACTGACTTATATGGAAGCAGAGGCACAGCAACGCATCACGACACAAGAACCAGATGGAAGTTGGCGGTGGCAGCCGACAAACGAGAAAACAGCGAGACTTGGAGAAACCGGAGAAGCCGTACTCGGCACCTGTGCGGACGCTGCACTCCTACTATTGAAGCACGCGCGCATTACAGGCAACCCAGCTTCGCGCGAGGCAGGTTTGAAAGCACTCGACTTCATGAAGCAATTCTCAATTCCACGCGGGGCACAGATGTGGGAATGTCCGATGTATCAACCCGATGTCCTCGCAGCAGCACATGCAATTGGGGCTTATATTGAGGCTTATGAACTTACCCGTGAGAAAACACACCTCAAACAGGCGACGTACTGGGCAGAAACATCGTTACCGTTTCTTTACCATTGGCATCTGTCTGATCGCCCCGGCATGCATTTCGCCTCAATTCCGGTTTTCGGTACAACTTTCTATACACACCCTTGGTTCGGTGTACCAGTTCAGTGGAACGGATTAGTCCTCGCCTATTACCTCCAACGCTTGAACCAGCACATCGGAGACGGACGCTGGCATCAAATTGCAGAAGGGATTACGGTAAGCGCAATGTATCAGCAGTGGGACGATGGCGAACTCAAAGGCACCTATCCCGACGGGTTCTACGGTTTCTGTACCGAAGGTAAAGGACCGCATCTGAACCCTGAAGATATTATGGTCAACGTCTATACGCTCCGAGGTCTCGATCCGGGTATCAAAACCGCCATTGCTGGCGATGTCCACCTCAGTTCAGGAGCGAAGGTCGATGCAGTCACCCAAACCGATTCCGGTCAACTCAACTGGCAACTCAGTTATGTTGAAGGCGAAGTCAGTTACACCCTTATTACTGGCTACGGAGATTCACCACAAAAACTTCAGGTCCGCTATGAATTCGCATTATCACCAGAGGAATCCGCAACCTTAGAAAGGGAGGAAACGCCAAACGATGATGCGTCTTCTAATGACCTGAAGAAATATGCTGAAACCGAGATCCCAGCCGTGGAAACGCTCGAAAACGTTGAATCTGGATGGGTCTATATTCAAGATAAGGATACCGTATTGGTAAAGTACCTGCACCCAACCACGGATGTGCAGTTTGAACTTTTGAGACAGTCGTAGGCACACGTCGTGTGTCGTTTCGTTACATTAAGGCAAATACACACTGGCGCAGATTCTTCACAGATTCCCGCCAAAGTAAGGAGACCTGTAAAATGAGTAAAAAGATTGTTTTCACCACGTTCGTTCTGGTTACCATAGCGATTGTTGCCTTTGTTATGTTCGCACATAACGCAAATGCTCAAGATAGCACAGCCGCCGCAGATGTCCCCATGGTAGATTTCAAAGTCTTGGGCGGTTTCATCATTGAAGGTATTGTCTTTAGTATCGTCGGCCTAATAATTCTGATGGTCGGTTACAAGGTCTTTGATATGGCGACCCCGTACGATCTGAACCGTCAGATCGCCGAGGATAACAACGTCGCTGCAGGTATTGCGGTCGCTGGTGTCCTCGTTTCACTTGGTATCATTGTTGCTGCTGCGATGGGTGGATAGAAGCCTTTCTTAACTGCGCCAAGGACACGCACATCAGAAGATGTGTGATTTTAATCGCGCCGATAACTGGCAAAACTATTCCGTGCGCGAAAAACGAGGGAGGTAGCAAATGGCAGAAACGACCTACTTAGCAGGTCAGGTTGCCAGTGACGAACAAATTCAGGAATGGGTGGAAACCTTCAATCAGCGAGGCTGCTTGTTCTTGCAGAACGTCTTACCGCCTGATCTCTGTGCACAACTTCGGCAAGATTTAGAATGGGCACTGAAAAATAACCCGAACGGCTTAAACAGTGGGAACGCCACCGCGAACATGCACTTAAGCCATCGGATGTTTGAACACAGCGAAGCGAATCGCAGCCTTTTCGATCTCGAACCGATTGTTTCCTTTGCCGAAGCACTTGTTGCCGAAAATTGCCACGTTATTCACAACAATTCGTTTCAAACATTCCCAGGCGGCGGCATTACATCGTGGCATCAAGACGATGCACCGCACTATATCGTAACAGACGGTGAGCCGCCGAAGAACGTCCGGCTGCCTGTGCTACTCTTTACTGCGAATTACTACCTTACAGATGTGACAGAGATTGAACACGGTGGTACAGAGGTCATACCCGGTTCACATCTTTTCGGGGCATCACCGCCGAATCCGATTGAAGGGACGCAATGGGAAGAGAAAATCCAATATAACCTCGGAAAAGCCGGAAGTGTTATCATGTTCAACAATCAGGTGTGGCACCGTGGCGGGCCCAATCGGAGCAAGCGCACCCGATATATCACGCAGGTAACTTACGCCCGCCGACTCGTCGGGCATAAGTATTACCCATTTATGAACTACAATATGCCTGATTCTGTCTATAAAGACGCGAGTCCGCGCTTGCGTCGATTACTCGGTTTCCTCAATCACGGTGCCTACGGTTAAAAAAGTACTGTGTCTATCCCCAAAAAATAGCGCGACTGAAAATTCACGGTAAGGAATTGGAAAATGCACCAAGAATACCTGAATGCACTTGTAGATAAAGTAGCGTCAGACGCGCATATTTTGGCAGCCTGGCTTGAAGGAAGCTTCGGAAGCGGGACTGCCGATAGATATTCAGATATTGATATTCACCTACTGGTTGCCGAAGAGAATAAGGCGGCTTTCCAAAAACGACTTGAATCTTGGTTATTTGATATTCAGCCGTTAGTCCTTTTTAAAGATACATCCCTCGGACAGATGATAACCTGTATCACAACAGCAGGCTTGCGACTTGATGTCTGGGTACATGCGGGGAAGGCAATTTCTCTTGAACGCCCTAAGGTTCACGTGCTGTCTGCCGCTGAAGGATGTATTCAATTCAAGGAAGCGTGTAGAGACAAAGAATCGATAGATGTTAGTTCGGCACTAAACCAGCATTTCAACGAATTTTGGCGTGTGCTTGCTATTCTGCCTACAGTTTTGGGACGCGAGGAGTGCATTGCTGGCTTCATGGGAACTACATTTGTTGTGATGTCGTTGACAGAAGTACTAATTATAGGCAGCGGTAAGCAGAGAGACCGCGGTGTAAAAAATATCAACCCTTTCCTACCTCAAACACTGAGGGAAGAAATTGAAGATGCATTAACAATGCCGAGCATTGACAGAGAAAGCATCGCAAAAGCACACCTTCGATTGACAGTCATTATGCAACGGTATGGACCGGATATCGCAAAACAGCACGAGGTAATTTACCCTTTCGCTTTGGAAAAGGCAGTCCTTAGTTATCTTTCCAGAGAATTACAGATATTAGGACTTTCTGATTGCCCAAATGAATTACAAAGGCTTTAGGCTGCTAATCATAGGGCAGATCAGAGCGTTTGCCCACCTATTGCCCGTTTTCCGTGTGTGCTCTAAAAAAGTTTCAAGCTGTCCAGTCCCGTTGGAATTCACCAGAAATCATCGTGAAACGAAGTGGAACGATGCCCAGAGTTAAACGTAAAAAAATGAAAGCAGTCGTTTTCTCAGAACAAGGTAGCACAGAAGTACTTCAGTATACAGATGTTCCGAAGCCAACACTTGATGCTAACGAAGTACTGGTTAAAGTCGAAGCCTGTGCAGTGAACTATCTGGATATTCACGCCCGACGAAACCGACCAGAGATTGAAGCGAAACTCCGTCGATCGGATACTGCACATATACTTGGATCCGACATCGCTGGAACAATCGCTGAGATTGGGGGCGCAGCACGTGGTGTAGCAGTCGCGGATCGAGTTGTCCTCGCGCCATGTATCCCGTGCGGGGTCTGTAGCGACTGCCACAGCGGCGCGGAAAACCTGTGTGACACGCAAGAACTCATCGGTTTCCAAACGAACGGTGGATACGCAGAATATGTGAAAGCACCCGCCGTAAACGCGATTCAGATACCGGAAACCTTGTCTTTTGTTAATGCCGCTGCGATGCCGATCGCCTATCTCACGGCGTGGCACATGCTGACGACCCGTGCCCAACTGTGTCCCGGAGAAGATGTCTTGATTCTTGGCGTAGGGGGTGGTGTCGGAAGCGCGGGGCTGCAGATCGCAAAATTGAGCGGGGCAAGAGTCTTCGCTACTGCAAGCAGTGATGAGAAGCTTGCACGCGCAACGAAAATGGGAGCAGATGTCACGATTAACTATAAGGATACGGATTTCTCAGAGATTGTGCTTGATGGGACAGATGGACGCGGCGTGGATGTGGTGCTTGAGCATGTCGGTGCTGCGACGTGGGAGCAGAGCATCGCGAGCCTCGCTAAAAATGGGAGACTCGTCTCCTGCGGTGTCACAACAGGAAACATCGGCGAAATTAATATTCGAAAGTTGTATCAGAAGCAGATAACGATAATGGGATCTGCCCTCGGCACGGTACCAGAACTCCGAACACTCGTCAAACTCGCCGGTCAAGGAAAATTGGAACCCATTATCGATCGGACTTTGCCGCTTGAACGTGCCCATGAGGCACACTTACTGTTAGAGAATCGTAAAAATTTCGGTAAGGTTGTTTTGGTCAATGCTTAGAACGGCACATCCCTATGTCATCTTAAAAATGACGAAAATCTTGCTAAAGCCTTTTAGAACGACGTATGAATACGATTCTCTTCGGAATGCACAGATCTAAGCACGACTTAGGTATGGGTAAAAAATCGGCGTTAATTCATACAACGCTTCCCTCAGGAAGCGTTCTTTTCAACGACCGCCTGTGTGTCCGCTTTTGTTTTCAGGAATTCATAGAACTCATAGAGCGTCTCTTTGTCTTTTTCTGTAAATTCCATCATTCCTTTGAACATAGCATTGACTTTAGGATCCGCCAACAGATCACTGTAACTTTTTTCAGTTTTTCCGAGCAGATAGTCGGTGGTAACTTTTAGAGCGTCAGAGAGACTTGAGAGTGTTTTAAAGGAAGGTTTCCGGGTTCCGGATTCAAATTGCGAAATTGCGGCAGGCGTTAGGTTTGCCTCTTTCGCAAGTTCCGTCTGGGTCAACTTTAATTCATGACGACGTGCTTTTATACGTGAAACGACTTTGTCTGCGTTCGGTTGTTTCGGTTCTTTGGTCACGTTTGACTCCTTTTGATCCTTTTGATCAGAAAGACATCGTTGGACTATCTTCCATTATTTCATTTTTTCAGCGTCCCCAATAAAATTACAGAGATGGCAAAATTACAGAGAGGCAGCTTTAAGAAGTTTTTGCTACGAAACGAGGCAAAAACGTGAAATATATTTTAACCCAAAAAGCGTCGAAATGCAAATTTTAATTTAAGTTTGACAAAAATTATAATATTAGGATAAAATATACACATTATTGCCAATATCGTATCAAAAAAGTCTGTATCGTAGACATTTAAAAAAACCAGAATGCGAAAAAATAAGTGAACCGCGTACCATTACAAACTGCGGTATCTTATTTTCGCTGAGTGTGCCTTAGCAGGTAACGCAAAAAACATTCGCGTATCTACCTTTGGGAGAAGTGTGAAAAATAAAGAAAGGTGAGGGAATTTACAATATGAGAACGCGTAGTAGGTATGAATATCGCTCGCAATGTTTTGTTTCTATCATAAGTGTATTGACGTTTTTGGTGTCCGCACTGTTGGTCACCGGACTCTCGGATACCGTGTACGCACAGACGGTTTCGAGCACCAGCATGAAAACCGCCGCGATTCAGATCCGAGATGACATCTCTATCGGCAACATCCGAAAGGATATTGCACGTCTGTCAAGTCTTGAGAGCCGCGTAACCGGATATCCGCAAGCTGCAAGTGGTAGTAAGTACATCTTTGACCGATTCGTAGAAATCGGCTTGCAAAACGTTGAGAGCCGTGAATTTCCGGTCACTGTGCCGATTGATCACGGTGATAGTGTCGTTGAGGTGCTTTCGCTTGATGCCACCGTACTGCATACTTTTGAACTCACCCCGCTTTGGCCCAACCTTGTACGCACATCGCTTTTGGCAGACGGAATTAAACACACCGTATTAGCAGGCGAATCCCTGAAAGACATTGCCGACAGCTTCCAAGTTGATGAAGCTGCTATCCTTGCAGACAAACGAAACCAATTTTTGGCGACACCTGTGGTTGAAGGGAGTACCGTCTATATCCCGACAGGTGGGTTATCCGGTCCGCTTCTTTACGGCGATGACGCTGAACTCGCTGATTTTAACGGCACCAATATTGGTGGATTCTGGTACGAACTCCAAGACAGAGATACCCTCGCCACACTCGCGCGACGCTACCGTATCACCGAAGCCAGCATCACCGATGACATACTCAATGAACACCTACAAAAAGCGTCCGATGGCATTGATAATGACGAAGACGGCACCATTGACGAATACGGCGAGATACCGCTGCTCTCTGAGATTCGCGGATGGGCAACAGACGGTATTGATAACGATGCTGACGGTTGGACAGACGAAATTCCCGGCGACGATACCGATGGTATTGATAATAACAATAATGGACAGGTTGATGAACCCGGCGAGTTCGTCGCTGCGAGTGAATCAAATATCTTTATTCCGAAAGGTGCGATCGTACTTCTCGATTTCAACTCCAGTACCCGCTATATCAACGCCGCAATGCTCGGTGGTACCGCTGTCATCTTCATCGAGCCTGAAACAACCATCCGAGGCGAAGCGGAAAACAAATTTGGCACCGTCCCCGCTAACATTCCACGTTTTTGGATTTCCAAATCAGATGCTGATGTCCTAATGGCTCTGCTGGAAGAACAGCACGCGCAAGGGAATCAGGTCAATGTTCGTGTTCGCGGTAAAATGACTTGGGAACGCCGCGTCGGGCAGAATATACGCGGTTTCTTAGAGGGTGGTGATCCAACGATCAGCGATGAACTCGTCGTTATCACCGCTTATTACGATTCTATGTCTGTAGTTCCAGCAATGGCACCCGGCGCAGATCCGACCGGTGGGATCGCAACGCTTATGGAGCTCGCTCGCCTCTTTAGTCAACCTCAGTATCGCCCCGGCTATTCCGTCCTTTTTGTCGCAGTTGATGGACACTTCCAAGGGCTTGCTGGCATGCGAGCATTTATGGAAGGTATCGGGCAGGATATTGTCGGTGCTGACACAGACTCACCGGGTACGCCGACAATGCACGGACTCCGCCGCGGACTCTCTACAGATATTATTGAATTTGATGAACTCGGTAGAAAACTCTTGCTCTCAATCGACCGGAGTGTCCTTGTTGATCTTCCGCCCGATTTCTATCATGGGATACACGAAGTAAAGGCTGACATCGAATCACTTGGAATAACACTTGACGGTTTAGCGGAGACGCGCGCCGAAATTGTACACCTCACGAACCAACAGCGCGATTTTTCTGAACGTCAGAAGAAGCAGGCAGACAGGAATCGAAAACGAGAGAAGCAGGGATTTACCGGTGAAGAGAAAAGCCAATTGTTAGCAAATCTCGCACGTTCAAAGAAAGAGGCTTTACAAACAACGCACTTCCTGCGAGATGTTGTTGGAAGACTCGCTAAAGTCCGGACAGTCGCGCTCAATACAAGCCGAACCGCACAGACTGAATTAATTGAGACGGTCGCGCTCCCGACTGCACGACTTGATGTCTGGGCAGTTAATAAAATTATTCGCGCCGTTGAAGTAGGTGAGATTAGTGAATATGCGAAGCATCCGAACGATGCCTATCTGATTCCAGAGCAACGAGAATCAGGCTGGTATATCCCTGTGCCAGAAGACCTCCCAGAAGAACTCGTCCCTGATATAGAGACACTTAACGCTGTCCTCGCAGATTGGGAGATGAGCGATAAACGTAAGTTTGCGCTGATGTGGACTCCAGAAAAAGTCCTTGATCGACACCTTGACCTCCATAGCCTCAATAGTGCCAAGAAAGCACGCAGCATATTAAATGCTGCTACCGATACGTTAGAGAGTGCTGTCGAAAAAGAGAATCAGCTTCTCGAAAAAGTGCTCTCACAAATCTCTGATAGTCAACCTGTAGAAAATGAAATTAAGGCGAGCATCCGAAAACTCAAGGAAACACCGTTATGGCAAGATGCAGGGAACTTGCTTTACGGTGGGAAATACCTGTCGAAAGCCGGTGTGGAGCGACTCAACACGATTGATACCCAACTCCGACAACGTTTCGCTGAATCCGATGAGACCGTTGATACGGGTGTACTGATTGCAGACCTCCTTAAAGATAAACAAGGGATATTTGAAATCGCCCTCCGAAACGCACGATTGGAACAAACACGTATTGAGAATTTGCTTGCGACATCCGAAATTTTAGGACGTGAGTACCTAGCTGAAGAGCGACTCATCTTGGAAAACTACCTATCGGAGAGTGAGGTGGAACAAGCACTGGAACTCCGTTCACGCGTTGCGGCGTCCATTAATGAAAAGGAACTGTTGGCAATCGTCGAAAGACGCGCAGAAACAGATATTGTGGCACTCGACAACCTGCTCAAACGCCTCCCGACATTGGATACGGATGTTGATGAAGAAACGAAAAATCTGCTACGCGATAACATGCTAACCCTTCGGAATGCGCGCTTCCGCAACATTCAGAGTCGTATTGAAAAGATGTTGCGCATTGATACCGATGAATACAATCGAAAACTCGGACAGATTGAAGCGGCAATCACACTCCAAGACCTATTCAACCGTTACTATACATCTCTCTTTATTAGTGTTGACCTCTCATCTCAGTCGGATCAGTTCGGTGTATTCAACAAAGGGTGGTTCTACGACCAAGAACCTGAATTTGTGCTCCGCCGCGAGTTTGCAAGTATCGGTAATAAACTTGCAACCTACGCACAAGATGCCGATTTCGGTGTCCGTATCCGTAAACTCTGGCAGTGGACAGATGACCAAATCCGACAAGCCGTTATGGCACGCCAGTGGAATGTGGCAAACGGGATTTCTGACAAGGCTGCTCTCGAAGGGAAGACGCTCGAAACCTTGCTCAGTTCGCACTTCGCTAAACTGACCGGACTTAGCGGTGTGAGCCGACTTATGAAGATGCAGTTCGAGCAGTGGCGCAATCAAGGCGAACCTTCCGAGGATATGCTCAAGGACATGGACTATATCCGAAAAGAGGTTGAACGCTTCATTCGAAACGATGTACGCACCGCAAAGAAAAATCGGAAGAATAGTATTCGAACGCGCGAGCAGCTTGACGCAATGCTCCGACTCCGACATGAGGATCCGGATACTTTCACCGATGACGAAATTGAAGACATCAAAACCCTGATTTCCATTGCTGGACTCGGCGGACAGTCCAACTTCGTGAACGCCATATCCGCAAGCGGCGGAAAAACTTGGAAAACATACATCCCCGGCAAAATCGCCTTTGATAGTGAAGTCGCGACGCTTGTCGGAAAAACCGGTATCGCTTTCGCAACAATTGAAGATGCTCGTGTTTTAACCGACACCCCGCTTGATACAATTGATCGCGTTGATTTACGTGAAGGTGGTAACCTCCATCAGCAAGCACAGACACTGGCATCAATACTCATCCAAGCGCTCCGAGACGAAGAGATGCCGACCGCCGCTCGCGTCGGTAATTTCTATTGTAACCTCTTCGGTGATGTCGTGGAATTTGATGCACGTGAGTCCGCACTCCCCAATAAACCGGTGCCTTACCCAATATTGACACTCCGTAGAAAACATAAAACCATGATGGGGGTCCGTGGCGACCTGTTTGTTATGGGAGATAACAAAGGCAACTTCGAGGTGCCTGGGTTAGCCATGGAGGGCAGAGCAACACGTCGGCTCGGCGGTGCACAAGAGGTTGAGGCATATATCCTTGACAAAGATTCAGGCGACATCGTCTATGCTCCCGATTTAGGAAACTACGGAGCGAAACTACTCCCGAATAAAGTGCCTATCAACACACGTCGGCGCGGATGCCGCGTCGTTACATTCCCTTGTGTGTCCACAACTATCTACGATTTGGTTGACCAGCGATACCTACGGACATTGAGAGAACTCGAAATTTACGACGCACTCACCGATAGTGCACCAGAAAAGTTCGGAATGTCCAAACCCTGGCAACAGGAGGGTGTCTCCGCAGCGGAACCGATCGCACTCGTCTATAGTGAACCCAACACCCGTATTAAAGTCGGAATGGCTTACGGACAGATCGGTAAACGCCTCTTGCTTATCAAGGCAACAAAAAGCGGTATGAAGAACCCTACGCTCTACACCGGTGAAGGTTTTGTCGTGCGTGAAAACGGACGCATTCGTATGACCCCCTACGTCGTTGTCCGAGATATGTGGTGGCTTGATGAGAATCGTTCAAGACTCTATAAACGTTTCGGTATCTCCAGCGACCGACTCGATCAACTCCATCAGTATGCCAGTGAATACCTTGCACGCGCCGAGACTGAACTGCTCCAAAATGACTACCAGCAGGCTCTCAAACTTGCACGTGCCGCGTGGGGCTACGAATCACGCGCATACCCAGATGTCAAGCAGACCGGCAACGATGTCGTCAACGGTGTGATGTTTTACCTCGCGCTGCTGATGCCGTTCGCCTACTTTATGGAACGGCTCATTTTCGGGTTCCCCAACATCCACAAGCAGATTCTCGGATCGTTTGGCATCTTTTTACTCGTGTTCTTCTTCTTAAGTCAGGTTCACCCCGCATTCCAGATCACAACAACCCCGATAATTATCTTGATAGCGTTTGTTGTACTTGCGTTGACAGTTATCGTCATCAGCATTATTATCCGAAAATTCGAGGAACAACTCGAAAAAATTCGGCAAGAAGGGAACAAGGTTTACAAGGCAGACGTCGGTCGCTTGAGTGCAAGTGCCGCAGCGTTTTCTTTAGGGATCTCCAACATGCGGAAACGGAAAGGACGAACGATCCTGACCTGTTGTACGCTGGTTATCCTGACCTTCACCGTCATTTCGTTCACCTCTGTCCGGACGTTTATGCATCCGAACAGAACGAGTCTCCCACAGGTAACACCACGCTATACGGGACTCCTCATCCGCGACCAATACTGGCGTCCGCTTGAAGAACCTGTACTAACCTCTGTCCGCAACGATATGCAGAAGACGCAGATTACAGTCACAGACTTAGAACGACTTCTACAACGTAAGAACGAAATTCTTACCAAAGATGGACAACAACCTATCAATATTCCAGAAACCATTACAGATTTAGAACAAAGCGGCTTTATCCAGCAGATGGACGAAGAATCCATCGTGACCGTCCGGAATAAGGTCGCCCCGCGCGCATGGTATCAGTCTTCGGGGACCGGTGACCAGTCGTTTGTGCAGTTGACCCGTACGTCTAACGAAATAGATACATCGCCACCGACGCATCAACTGACGGGTGAAGCCCTGACCTTCGCCGCAAATATGCTCGTCGGCATGGCGGATTCAGAACCCGCTGTTACGGGTATTGATAGATACCTACAATACGGAAAATGGTTTGATCCTGCTGATGCCAATGAATGGCCCACGGAGTGGCCCTACGCGATTGTTCTCCCGAAAGGGATGGCAGAATTGCTGAAGATTACTGAAAGCGACATGGGGAAAGCGACCGTTTCTGTCTACGGGGCAGATTTCACCGTCGTCGGTGTCCTTGGTATTGGGTTCAAAGACCTCACTGATAACGACGGCGAAGAACTTACGCCCGTTGACTATCAGTTGATGCAGCAGCAGCGGAGTCGCGGTGCTACTGGCGATGAAACGCTCGAAGGCGAATTGCAGAAGTACCTCCATCTCACCCCGGATAGTATCGCTATCCTGCCTTATGAAGTGGTTATGAATCAAGGTGGGACGCTCCGAAGTGTCGCCGTTAGTATGGAACCGGGTGAAGACGATCCGAAGATGCTCGGTGCTATTGATAAGTTGGATCTCATCATGGCACCTCTCATGAACCGAATCGCTCTTGACTTCTTCGTCGGACGTGATAAAGACACATACCTCTATAGCAGTATCGGGATGACGAGCTTCAGCGGAATGGGTAACCTGTTTGTGCCAATTTTGATTGCCGCACTTATTGTCCTCAATACGATGCTTGGGGCAGTCTATGAGCGTGTCCGAGAGATCAGTATTTACAGCTCAGTCGGTCTCGCGCCGGTACACATCGCTTTCCTATTTCTCGCTGAAGCCTGCGTATATGCTATCGTCGGCGCTGTCTTAGGATATCTCATGGGACAGGCAATAGCGACGACGCTTGTCCACTTCGGTTGGCTCGCTGGATTGACACTCAACTATTCATCAATGTCAACTGTCGTTGCAACCGTCATCGTCATGATTGTCGTGCTTTTGAGTACGCTCTACCCAGCAATCAAAGCCTCACGGATGGCTGTACCGGATATCGAGCGTAAATGGAAACTCCCGGAACCAGAAGGCGACGTGTGGCATTTCAACCTGCCTTTCACAGTGCTTGAGGAAGAGGCACTCGGCTTGAACGTCTTTATGCGCGACTATTTTGAGGCACACGCGGACGAATCCGCAAGCGATTTCTATACCGATCAGGTCGCCTTCAGCGAAGCAGCAGAGGATTCCTATCAGATTTCTATGATGGTATGGTTGGCACCTTACGATTTGGGTGTGAGCCAATCGATCCAGTTTGTTACATCACCGGTCGGTGGCGAGGAAGAGGACCTCTTCAAAATCACGTTGGATGTCAACCGTGAAAGCGGAGAGATCGCTTCTTGGAAACGTGTGAATCGACGCTTCCTGAACCTCCTACGGAAACAGTTGCTCATCTGGCGTACGTTCAGCGTCGATATTCGGGCAGAATTCCATGAACGTGGTAGGACGGAAGGTATACAAGCGTCAGAAGAAGAAACAGCACAGATGGATCCAGCACTGACACCGGCAGATTAAAGATGGACCGAAAATATCGACAATAATGTTATTGAACAAAAGCACGATATTTTCGGTCCAAGTCGGAAACCAAGAAGCAATCGGCAGTCGGAAACCAAGAAGCAATCGGAAACCAAGAAACCGAAAGCCGATAGCCGAAAGCCGATAGCCATTCTTAAGGAAAATTTAAAAGATGGAAAGAGTAGCAGGTTTTATTATCATCCTTGGCACCTTGTTATGGCTGTTTAGTGTTATCATCCTTGAAGGGCGTTGGCAATGGCAAATGTTCTCGGCTCTCGTGCTGACAATTGGTATCTTCTGTGCGCATTTCTGGGAAGAGTTACGAGACACTGACAGCAGCGGAGAGTCAGGCGAGGAACAGTAACCAGAGGAAATGGCTTTCGGCTGCTGATGGCTAATGCGCCGATGGCTGACTGCCTCTTGGTTTCCGCTGATTGCCACTTCTAACTTGAAAAAAGGAGAACATTCGATTTGGCGAGAGAAAGAGTATCACAAGCAGATGAATGGCAAGCTTGGGCGCAGCGATACGACATCGAAGGGGGGATCCGTACCTTTGAGTCGGGGTTGACGGTTAAAGTGTTCGTCGGAGCACTTTTCGTCGGCTTGTTGATGATGCCAGGTTCCATCTATCTCGGTTATGTATCCGGCGAATCCGGCGCGGGAGCAGCACCTTGGGTTGCGGTTATTCTATTCACCGAACTCGCACGGCGCTCCTTTACTACCGCACGCCGGCAGGAGCTCTATATGCTCCTCGGTTTAACCGGCGCAGCTGTCGGGAGCGGGATGCAGTACCGGAGTTTTATCTGGTACGCCTACTTTATCAATACCCCGCAGGCGGCTTCTTACGAAATCGCGGACAAAATACCGGCGTGGGTTGTACCCGCAGGGGATTCTGTCGGCGTGCTAACCCGGAGTTTGTTACATTCAGACTGGATGCTGCCTATTGGTGTCTATCTTGCGGGGAAACTCCTCGGAACTTTACGATCTGTCAGTGCCCAGTATATCCTATTCCGACTCACAGCGGACCTCGAACGGCTGCCATATCCAATGGCACCCATTACCGCACAAGGCGCAACCGCACTCGCAGAAACGACAGGAAAAGAAGAAACCTGGCGATGGCGGGTCTTCTCTATCGGTTCTATGGCAGGACTCGTCTGGGGGTTCCTCTATATCGGTGTCCCATCACTCACCGGTGTCATGATGAGCACACCAATTCAGATCCTGAAAATCCCGTGGATAGATTTTACGCAGAGCATTGAAGGCTTCGCACCGACAGGTGTTTTCGCGCTCCGAACCGATTTCGGTCAAATGCTCTTTGGGTTCGTACTGCCTTTCCCAATTGTGATGACAGAGTTCATCGCCGCAATGGCAACGCAATTCGTCCTGAACCCACAAATTCTCTACCGATTTGAGATACTTCACCAGTGGAAACCTGGATTGGACGTTCGCGCTGTCGGTTTGTACAACGGACTCGATTTCTGGATGTCTGCCGGTATGGGGAAATCTTTTAGTTTCGCGATCGTCGGGATGGCGGCTTCGATTCCGATGCTCTTTAAAATGCGGAGATCCAAGAAAACCGCAGGCGAACGAGGCTCCTTCGCACCACCGCCGAACCGAGGCGATTTCCCGATATGGTTGATGGGACTGTTATGGTTCATCGGTATGGGTGGGTTCGTCTGGCTTATCCACTGGATGGTACCTAATTTCCCATTGAGCTTCCTGTTAGGTTTTGCATTCTTATATACACCCCTCAACTCGTATATCACCGCACGGACTTTCGGGGTCTTAGGACGCGACCTATTTGACATACCCTACCTCCATGAAATTACCTTCATTCTCAGCCGATACGAGGAGGTAGACATCTGGTTCGCACCACTGCCAGACGAAGATTACGGACGCGGCACACAGAGTTGGCGCGTACTTGAATTGACAGGGACAACCTTCACTTCTAATCTTGCAGGTACATTACTGATTATGCCGATCCTGATTGTCAGCGGTATTGTGGTGATGCACTTTATCTGGAAGATCGCACCGATTCCGAGTGCGCAGTATCCTTATGCACAGATGATGTGGCCCATCAACGCCACAAACGAATGTCTCTGGAAAACATCCCTGCGAGATGGAAATAGCCAGATGCTGCAGGCGATTCGTGGTGATTATGTCGCCGCCGGGTTTACTGGAAGTCTCGCCATCTACGGGATGTTGTGGTACTTTAAACTACCCTCAATGTGGTTCTACGGCATTGTCGGTGGTATCGGTGCTGATCCCGGCAGTATGATCGCGCGGCTACTCGGGGCAATTATCGGGCGATTCTACATGATTAAGCGGTTCGGTATGAAACGTTGGTATATGTTCAACCCAGTACTCGCAGCAGGATTCGCTTGTGGCGTAGGGCTCATCGGTATGGGAACTGTCGCAATCGCCCTCGTCTCCAAAGCCGTCATTGTTAAACCGTTTTAAGGGCTATCGGCTATCGGAAGAATGGCTTTCGGCAGTCGGCAAAGAGGCAGTCGGAAACCTCTTTACCGATGGCTGACAGTGAGCGCGAAGAATGGCTTTCGGCTATCGGCTATCGGCTATCGGACACCTCTTTACCGATGGCTTCTTTGCCGATGGCTTCTTTGCCGACTGCTGATGGCTAATGCGCTGATGGCTGACAACCAATAACTGGTAACTATAAAAAATGGATTGGACTGTTTTTGGATGGGCAGGAATACAACTTGAAATTCCTACGACATGGGAACTGAGTGGACTCAGTGGGGATCAGAAGACGGGCTATCTCCGGCTTGATGATGGCGAGATGCCGCGTCTCGAACTTAAATGGGCACCTACCCGAAAGAAAAAACCAGATCTCCACGCAACGCTTGACGAATACTTCAAATTGATTCGCAAGACGTACAAAAGAGGGACTGACCTCTCCTTCCGTCGGAATGTTGACCTTATCAAAGATGCTGAGTTTTTTGAGGGACGCACCGTGCTCGGTTTTAGTTGGAAGGGGAGTATCCGTGCCAATGGGTTGATTTTCCACGCCGGAAAACGGATTATAATCGTACAGGTAATGGGACGACTTAAAGAAAACTGGAGACCGACAGTGCTCCGGATCTTCCAATCAATCGTAGACTGTAGTGATGACCCGCTGACATTGTGGAGTGCCTACGGACTCAAGTTAAGCGTGCCGAAAGAATATAAATTGGAACGTCAGAAACTTCTCAGCGGCTACCTGCTGTTTGCGTTCGGCGCGAAACCGTCACGCTTTCAGATACCTATAAAAGTAGCGAAACTCGCAGCGAACCGCATCCGAAAAACTAACGGTCCTCTCGAAAAAATAGACTTCTCACCCCCCGACAGAGGACGCCTGAGCGTTGAGCGATACGGTCCAGCTGAGGTAATGCTCAGTGACTATAAAGACACACAGAATCCATTGGAGACGTGGTTTCGCGCCAAATATGCTAAAGCGATTCGCGGATACGGATTTGAGGTGACAACCGACACAGAAACAGAAGATGAACGTCTGACACTTACCGGAGAACAGACACGCCTCTATGATAGTGTACCGTTCAGTCCAGTGTTGATGTTCGATAAACTATCCAAACGGACAGCACTCGTGTTCCATCTCTGGCATTGTCATCATTCCAATCGCATCTATGTCATCCAGTCCATCGGTAGCAACAACGCACACCCGACAGTCCAAAAAGTCGCTAACAGTATTGAATGCCACAGGAACAGTAACCAATGGCAAAGAGGCAATCGGCAAAGAAGCAGTCGGCAAAGAGGCAATCGGAAACCAAGAAACCAAAAGCCGATAGCCGATAGCCGATAGCCATTCTTTCTGGTAACTTGAAAAATATGCTAAACAGAATTTTATACACTCTCAAACTTAAGAAACGTCCCGATGTAGATCGCACGCAGGTTATGAAGTCTTTTCCAGTGCGGAATCAACTGATAAAGTGGGAAATAGACGATAAAGGCGAAGCCTCACTGGTCATTCCACAGAAGAATACACTCTGGATACGACTCGCCGGTAAGTTTTTTATGCTGCCTGATAAAAGGGTGATCGTTTTGGACTCTATCGGAACCTATGTGTGGAAAATGTGTGACGGCAAACATACGATCTCGCAGATTACCAAAGGCGTTCAAAACCAATACCAGTTGACACGTAAAGAGGCGGAAACGTCGCTTTTTACGTTTATGCAACAACTCGGAAAACGGAACTTCATCCAGTTCGCTATCCCAGAACAGAACGCACCGGCCATGCCAGAACCCGAACCTCAAAAACCCGGACTTCTCGGATTCCTACAGCGACGATAGTGTAGAACTTACGCAACCCCTTGCAAGCGGGGTTTATTAAAGATTAGCAAGGAGAAAAAAATGAACGAACAAACGGAAATCGGTAATGTTGACGCAACTTTCGCCGAAACACCGGAACGTTTCGAGCGTCTGATTCCCAAAGAAAATACAGTCCGTGTCCGAAATCTCATCAAACGCTACGAGATGGGAACACAGACCGTTGATGCGCTCCGCGGCGTCAATTTCCAAATCCAGCGCGGCGAATACATCTCTATCATGGGGCCCTCCGGCTCAGGAAAATCGACACTCTTCAATATGATTGGCGGACTCGACAAACCCACTGAGGGCAGAGTCTATATCGACGAGGTAGACATCGCACAACTCGACGCTTACGAACTCGCATGGCTCCGCTGCCGAAAAATCGGTTACATCTTTCAGTCGTTCAATCTTATCCCTGTTATGACAGCACTCGAAAACGTCTCACTCCCAATGATTTTCGCTGGCATGAGTGCTGACGACAGCAGAGAAAAAGGTGTTGATCTCCTCACACTCGTCGGACTTGGAGACCGTGTGCAGCATAAACCGTTAGAACTCTCTGGTGGACAGCAGCAGCGCGTCGCAATCGCACGTTCCCTCGCAAACGACCCCGCGATCGTCCTTGCCGATGAACCAACTGGAAACCTTGACACCAAAACAGGTTTAGAAATTATTGATCTACTCCGGCGTCTTAACGATGAAAACGGCGTGACAATTATCACGGCGACACACGACCACAAAATGTTAGATGTTTCCGACCGCATCTTCCACATGGCAGACGGTAAAGTCGATAAAATCGAATCTCGCGATGAAATCGACCTCCATGTAGGTAAATTAGACGGCGAAGAGGTAGGATAAATAGGGAAATAGTTACCAGTTAACAGTTAACAGTTAAGAATAAAAAAAGACTTCATGAATCATATTTCCTCTTTAACTGGTTACTGGTTACTGACTCACTGATAACCAATACGCTGATGACTGGCTGCCATGACTATGAACATTTATGAACGCTTAGGCATCCCTACAGTGATTAACGGTAACGCAACGCTCACACGACTCGGTGGCTCTATCATGCCACCGGAAGTCGTCGCTGCGATGGCTGATGCTTCTAAGCACTTCGTAGACATCATCGAACTCCAAAAACGCGTCGGTGAAGAAATCGCAAAACTCACCCACAACGAAGCGGCTTATGTCTCCTGTGGTGCCGCCGCTGCCCTAACCCTCAGCACCGCCGCGTGTATCACGGGACTGGATCCAACCAAACGTGAGAAATTGCCGCATCTCGACGCGTCCATGAAAAACGAAGTCATTGTCCACCGCCACGGTCGCGTCGGATATGACTTCGCCGTGCGTCAGGTTGGTGTCACATTCGTGGAGATCGGCGACGAAAACAGAGCAACGCCTGACGAATTAGAAAACGCTATCACTGAGAAAACCGCTGCGATCTTCTATTTCGCCAACCCCGGTAGAGAGCATCTCTGGGTCCCTTATGAAGATGCCATCGCAATCGCCAAAAGGCACGGTGTTCCACTCATCGTCGATGCCGCTGCGCAGCTGCCACCACCAGAAAACCTCTGGCATTTCACCCAAATGGGTGCGGATTTAGCACTCTTCAGCGGCGGGAAAGGCTTGTGCGGCCCCCAAAGCAGCGGACTGATCGTCGGAAGTAAATCGTTGATTGAGGCGATCGCTTTCAACGGACCGCCACACCCTTTTATCGGTAGAGGTATGAAAGTCGGTAAGGAAGAACTGGTAGGGCTGCTTGCCGCTGTAGAGTGGTACTTGGGACAAAATCACAAGGAATTACAGCAGGCTTATGAAGATCAGGTTACCTACTACGATGAAGTCTTCGCGGACATCCAAGGCGTTACAGTCCATCGTAGTTTCCCTTCCGAAGCCGGGCAGCCGATGCCACGCACCGAAATCAGATTTGACGAAGAACAACTCGGTATCACACGGAATGAAATTCTTCAACAACTCGCGGAAGGCGAACCCTCAATCGACATCGCAGGCGCAGGCGCGAACGGGGTCCTCATTAATGGACAGACCTTGATGGCGGGAGAAATAGAAATCATCGCACAAAGACTAAAAGAAATTATTTTAAACTGATGCAAGCCTGAAAAACAATTTCCCTTCTAACTGCAAGCACTTAGGGTTGCACGCCAAATGTAACGCAAAAACAAATTATGCCATTTAAGGCATAATTTCATTACGAACAACTCCTTGGTAGGTCCCAGCAGCCGGAATGAAATGGAGGCGAACCTACGGAGAAAAGCGTCGGTCATTCAAAACACCTGAACGAACCGAGACCGAAAATAGCGTGCCTTAGTCAAATAACATTATCGTCGCTATTTTCGGTCTCAGGAATAATTAAAAAAATGAAATTGAACAACGGTATTCGCCTGACATGGCTCGGACATTCCACATTTAAAATCGAAGCAGATGGACAAACACTTCTCATAGACCCGTGGGTAACAAACAACCCTGTCTGCCCGGATGCACTCAAAACCTTCGACGCACTTGACGTAATCCTCATAACGCACGGACACGCAGACCACATTGGTGATGCTGTGCCACTCGCCAAAAAACATTCACCAACAGTCGTATCTATTGTTGAAATCGCCGGATGGCTCGGTAAACAAGGCGTTGATAACACAATCGGGATGAACAAAGGTGGCACTGTCACCGTCGGTGGCATAAAGGCTACAATGGTTTCAGCGAACCATAGTAGCAGCTTCACAGAGGAAGATGGGACAACAGTCTATCTCGGTGAACCCGCAGGCTATGTGATTGAGTTCGCTAACGGGTATAAAATCTACCATGCCGGGGATACGAATGTTTTCGGTGATATGCGGATTATCGGTGAGATTTACCAACCCGATTTGGCACTGCTGCCCATCGGTGACCATTTCACGATGGGACCCCGTGAAGCCGCTTATGCTGCACAACTGCTCAATGTCCCAGCAATTCTCCCCATCCATTATGGCACTTTCCCATTATTGACAGGAACGCCTGAAGAACTGCGCCAATTGACGGTATCCCAAGATGTAGAAATTATTTCGTTAGAGGTCGGGGAAACATTAGATTAGAGAATTCCGATAGGGACCCTGTAATCCAAAGGCTTTCACAGTTCTGAGTAATTCCTGTGGGTTTCGCGATCTCGTCTTCTGCAATGATCGGAAAGAGTGCTTTCGGTACGGCTTTCGTCGCTGGAAAGAGGCGTGTCCCGTACCCCGCTATCGGAATAATCGCCTTTTGAATCGGTTTCATCTGGATTTGCCTTTAAGCGAAGATGCCCGCCAAAATTTGACGGACATCTGATTTTTAGTGTATATTCCATGGAATAACTATTCAGAGGATTTGAGTTGACCCCAAGTCGTCGCTATTTTACCAGCAGCCTCAACGGCTAACGCGCTCTCAAGCCCGCCTCCAAGTTTCGCGATTTCAGCATCGGTGAGTGTCACATTAAAAATAGCAACTTCATCCATGATACCGTTCCACTGACAGCGTTTGCCGCAACCTGGATCCGCACCGATATAAACTTCTTCGGGGGATGGCCAAGGCGGTCCCTTAGCATCTTCACTATTTTGTAACTCTCCGTTAACGTAGATATGGAGCTGCGCACCGTCCCATGTACCGACGAGGTGTACCCACTCTTTCGCTGGCACTTCGTCGCCGAGGACTTCAAGTTTTGCCCCACCGTTCGCGATTCGGATATGAAACGCTGCACTTGCACTGTTTTCACCGTTTTCGTGGGCACCTGTTCCGAGCAAGAACTGCGACCAAGTAGAACATCCGAGTCCTTTCCATATGACGCATTTACCGTTGGGAGCCTCTGCAGCATAGACCCAAGCGTGCACAGAGAACCCCTCAGATTCCTTGAAATCCAAGGCAGCTAAGGTTTTATCTTCACCTTTGGTGCCGAGTTTGACCCAAGTATCCGCACCGTCGAACTCCAGCCCACCGCCGAACTTGGCATCTACCCATTTTAGATCGCCTACAAATTCACCGTCGGTTCCGTTACCGGATAGATCTGTAACAGTTTTACCTTTTCCTTCTTCAAAGGTCCACATCCCTGCGATTGTATCTTCGTCGAGCTGCGCATCACTCACAGATACTACTAAAAAACTGAACGCGATGACGACGATTGCAGCGAGTATATAACCCAGATAATGTCTTGTCGAAAACATATAGTTTCCTCCGAGCAGTCGCTATTAGACGACCATAATGCTACTATTTTTTACCTATTTAAGAGACGGAAACCTCACCAAATAGTCTGTAATCGGTTCGGTTTCCGAGGGTCTCTTTTCTTAATTTCTCAGTCCCTTGAGGTGTCCCCAAGTGGTTGAGAGTTTACCGGCAGGTTCGACGGGCAGTTGATCACTTTTGGATTCAAAATTCTGCTTGACCTCATCTTCCTCAAGGATCCGGTCATAGATACGGACGTTATCCATCATACCGATGAGGTATCTACCATCGTGTTCACTGCCGATACGCCGCTCGTTCATAAGTTCAGGCGTAGTTCCAGCGTTCCCTTCGTCAACCAACTCACCATCAACGTAGAGTTTAAGTTCATTGTCTTTGGTGTTGCTGGTATAGATGATATGGTACCAAGTCTCGGCTTCAGCAGCTAAGCGAATCTTGACCCCGTCATTTTTATGGACTTGGATTTCGCCCCCCTCGAATTTGAAGTGGACTTTACCAGCGGCCCACTGCCATGTTGAGACGATACCTTGAATACCACCGAACTGACCTTCCAGCGCGTAGCACTCAATAGACACAAATTCATATTCACCGAGTTCAGGGATTTGAATGTAGTTCTCGACTTTTCCTTCAAACTCCAACGCTTCCCCTGTAGCATCGGTTGCCCCTTCAACCGATTTGAGACTACCGACAAGTTCAGCATCGTTTCCACCAAAGATATCTTTGACGACTTTACCGTCTATATCCGCATCATTGAGCGTGTACACGGCAACGAGTCCGTCTGTTACAAAGTCTTGCGCGTCAACAGCGTCCACATAGCAGAATATGGTAAGGAGCGCGGTGAGAACGCAGATGGTTCTAATAGCCTTAAGACCCATTTGGGTTATCCTCCTAATTATGGGAATTGGGTTCAGTTATATCTTGATCCATCAGATTCATCAAAACTTGTTGATACATTTTACACTATGGATTTCGGTTTGTCAAGTCAATTGCGTCCGTTTCGGTAAGTTTCTGTTCAAGCGTGCGGTTATCCTCATAAACGGTTTTGATTAATTCTTCAATATCGGGGTCTTGAACCGATATATCTACGATTTTGAACCTTTGGAGTATCGCACCGATAAGGTCCGCCGTGCTTATCTCCTCTGGCGAAAACCGGTACTGGACACGATTGCCTTCCTGATAGGTAATATGTGCTTTGGGGATGCTGATGTCCGAATAGGTTTCAGCATAATCAACGCTCAAAATCCGTTCTGTTGAGAGCAGTCGTCGGAGTGCAGCGAGTTCCCCATCAAAACAGAGCCTCGCTTTGTCAATAAGGATGACGCGTTTGCAGAGCTTCTCAACATCGTCTAAATCGTGTGTCGTTAGGACAACCGTGACGTGTCGTTCGGCGTTTATCTGCTGAATGAATTGACGAATCCGCGCCTTGGCGACAACATCCAACCCAATCGTCGGTTCATCAAGAAACAGCACCTCTGGATTGTGCAACAGCGCGGCGGCGATGTCGGCACGCATCCGTTGACCGAGACTCAATTGGCGGACAGGCGTTCGTAAAAACTCACCAATATTCAGCAACGCATCGAACATCTCTACATTCTGATTATACTGCGCCTGCGGAATCCGATAGATGCGCTGCAGCAACTCAAACGACTCCTGCACTGGTAGATCAAACCAGAGATGCGAACGCTGCCCGAACACCACACCGATGTGTTTGGCGTTCTCCTTCCGCTGCCGATGCGGGATATAGCCGTTCACAGTCACGCTACCCGATGTCGGCACCAAAATCCCGGTCAACATCTTAATAGTTGTTGACTTTCCTGCACCGTTCGGTCCCAAGTATCCGACGACTTCACCGCGTTTTATAGAGAACGAGACGTTGTCCACTGCTCTGACAATACGGTGTTTACGGGAAAAGAGGTTCACAAAACTCCCGAAAAAACCTTTGCGGTGGTGATAAACTTTGAAGGTCTTACTGAGGTTCTCAACTTGAATCATATTTTTTTAGGGGTTGTCAGTCGTCAATTGTCAGTTATCAGAGGAAATAGTTACCAGTTTACAGTTGCGAGTTACCAGTTAAAAGTGCCTCACAGTGAGAGTCTGGTTCATCAAGTTTCCTTTCTTTAACTGGCGACTGGCCACTGACAACTGCTAACTGAAAGGTTTTTCGGAGAAAAACCGTACTGTTAACTGTTAACTATTTAATGTCCCGTGCTTTGATAATGCAGTACACCCCATCGCCAAAACAGCATCGTGATACCGAAAAAAAGGAACCCCGCGAAAGGTGCTAAATATACACCAAGCATTGAAATATCCGAAGGCACAACCTTTTCTAATAGAAAAAGGGACGGAAAATAGTTGACACACGCCAATGGAACAATAAAAGTGAAAAAATGCCGAAACCAACGCCGATAAATCGAAAACGGATAACTCCCCATAAAAACGCCGCCGTTCGTGAAAATATTGATGATCTCTATGGATTGGACCGTCCAGAAGCAGCTTGTCGCACCAATTACAAAAAGCCCAATAAAAAAACAGGTACCGCCGACCAATGAAACCAACAAATACCCGACCTTCGCAAACGACCAAGAAATCGCCAACTGCGAATTGGCAATAAGCAGGATGACAAACGCCTGCGAAAACCGACCCACTCGACGGAGTAGGAAATCCTGTGCAAAAACTTGGAAGAAAGTGCCGAGCGGACGAATGAGTATTGTATCGAAATCGCCGCGCACCACACTATTCTGAAAAACATCAAATCCCCTACTAATCATTTCAGCGACAGCAAAACAGATACCGATCATACCGTAAAGGAATCCGACTTCCCATAGACTCCATCCCGCTAATTCTTTGAAACGGTTAAAAAGCAGCGCAATCATGAAAAAGTCGATAACAGCAATGCTTGCTTGGGAAAACAGGTCAAACACAAATGAGAACCGATACGCCATCTGGGATCGGATGCGAAGCTTGACAAAATGGAGATAGAGTGAGAGATGGTACATTTTTAGAGATACCTCTATCCGCCTTGTATAACGAGCCGAGAAAATCCACGAGTTAAAAAAAAGCGTCCCATCCCAATGAAAACGAGGCACCACATCATCTGTTTGCCTATAGCCACCCAGACCTCAACACCGGTAATCTTACCCAAATAGATACTAAACGGAACATCAATCAACCCAGCAAATGGCAACCACGCGGCGATGTGCGCTAACCATTCGGGCCACAGCGCAATCGGAACCAACATACCGGAAAAGAGCATAATTACGGAACCAGACATCCCAGAAATTCCGGCTGTATCCAGAGTCCAGAACGCGCTGCTAAAAATCGCTATCGTGATCGCAGTGCTCAGGAAAATGGCAAGTACCATCGAACCTGCGAACGCCATAAAAACAGTAAATTGTTGTGGAATTATAACTTTGAAAAAGAGGATACTGATAAGAAAGGTCGGGAACCCACGCATCAGCAGGAAATAGCAGGCTCTACCACATTCATCGGCGAACCAATAAGCGTGAAAATCGACAGGCTTCGTTAATTGGAGGGCAACACTACCATCTTTAATCGCTTGCGTAACTTCAGAACGCGCCCCCCAGAACGGCATCAGCATGAAAGAGACTTGGCAAAGAACGAAATAGGTGATAATTTCGTTCAGATTAAGCGGTTGCGGTTCGGTGCTTGCTGCGTAAAAAGCAGTAAAAACAAAAATATGTACCAGCAAAAAAAAGAAATTGGTCACCAAGCCAGCAAGGTTAGCAACCCGATATTGCATCCGCCGCTGGAACGATTTCCTTACAAATGCCAAATAGACATGGAAAGTTAGGTAGAGAGAGCTCATCCGTTCGGGATGCTGAGATCGGCGATATGCACGGACTGTCCCTTCTCTGCGGATTCGTAAATACCGTCAAGCATCTGCATCAGCATGATCCCTTGCTCCGCTGAAGATATAGGTTCTTCATCATCTACTATGCACCCCACGAAGTGTTTAACCTCTTCGTCGAACCCGTTTATCCGGGGTGCGTGGAGCGGTTTGTCCACCTCTTTGCCGTCTACTTCGGTATAAAGTGTGAACGGATTGAGCGTCGCCCCTGCTTTGGTTCCCGCCACTTTGATATAATTATCGCCGGGCAGGTTCAGTGCCCATGTCGTTTCAAGAATAATCGTCGCGCCATTTTCAAAATGGATTTGTGCGAAGGTCCCGTCATCAACATCGTATTTGACATCATCCGGCACGAGATGCCCGAAGTGAGAATAGACCGCGCCCATAACTTCAACCGGTCTTGGCGAATTCATTAACCACCAGATACAATCCAACGCATGTACACCGATGTCAATGAGAGCACCACCGCCGGAACGTTCTCTATCAACAAACCACCCTTCTTTACCGATAGGAATACCGCGGCGGCGGACGTAGGCGGCTTTACCGAAATAGATATCTCCGAGTTCGCCAGCTGTGACGAGTTGTTTCAGGCGTTGGGCATTTCCACCGAACCGCTGCACGAGTGCGTACATGAGTGTCTTACCGTTTTCCGAGGCAGCATCCGCCATCGCCTTCGCTTCCTGGGCACTCCGAGCGGGTGGTTTCTCGCAAAGGACATGTTTACCAGCGTTCAACGCATCAATAGAAATCGGCGCGTGGAGGAAGTTCGGCAGACAAACACTTACGGCATTGATATCTCTATTCTCTAACATCTCTAAGTGGTTGGTGTAGATATTCTGTATTTTATATTCCGCTGCCACCTCTTCAGCGTGTGTTTTGTCTAAATCACAGACGGCGATAACCTCTGAACGTGGGTCAGCGATATAGCCTTTGAGATGTTGCATCCCGGGCCAACCGAGCCCAACAACCGCCGCCCGCACTGTTGTTTTTTGACTTCGCACAAGGCGTGCTCCTTTCGTTTTTGGAAGAATAGTTCTCGATACGGGCTGTCAATCGTCAGAGAGAGTCTTAACTGAAGGCTGATTGCTGATAATTTCCGAAAGCCAATAACTATTCGTGGCGTAGTGCCTCTGTAGGTGTGAGACCGGCGGCTTTGTTCGCGGGGTAGAGACCGAAGAATATCCCGATAAAAGCGGATACGCCGAACGCTATTAATGCCGCTTGGATAGAAACAACAGCGGGCCAACTCGCGTTCATGATTCTCGAAATCACCAGACCGGAAATAGAGGCGAGGCTACTGCCAATAAAGATACCGATGAGACCCCCGCAAACGCTTAAAACAATCGCTTCAATCAGGAATTGGGTCAGGATATCCCGCCGTCTCGCACCGAGCGCCTTCCGTAACCCGATCTCGCGTGTCCGTTCCGTGACAGAGACCAACATAATATTCATGATCCCGATACCGCCGACGAACAGTGCAACACTCGCAACACCGCCGAGAAGTATCTGAACAATCCGACTGACATTTCCTACCTGTTTTATAATCTGTTTCGCGGTAAAAAAATCAAAATATTTTTCGTCGCCGTGTAGCTGCCGCATAGCGACTTTGATTTCTGCAACAGCCTGTTCGACTTTTTCATAACTCTCGGCTTGGCAAGATAAGTAGATCCAACCTTTATATTGCCCAATAAAACGAATCCCCAATGTGGTAATCGGAATAATGACGCGATTATCCCAACCCTCACTCGCCATGCTGTTGCCCTTCTCCTCCATCACACCGATGACGGTGAACCGCTCTCTGCCGATTCTGAGCTCGAGTCCGATAGGATCCCGCATCTGAAACAGGTCTTTGTGGACCTCCGAACCGATCACGCACACTGGGTCTCGCCGCTCAATATCATTCTCAGTGATAAACCGCCCGAATTGGACGTACCAGTTGTTGGCTTCTTGGTAGAACGGCGTAATACCGTAGACCTCAAGCGACTGGTTAACGTGTTTGTGTGAGACCGGAAGATTCATCTGGGACTGTGCTACAGCCAGTTTGAGAGAAGGGCAGTTATCAATAATAAAACCGAGGTCCTCGTATTCAATGAATTCGGGATGTTTGTTTTCAATATAGGCACCGTCCTCTCTCTGCAGTTTGTCTTTTCTGAAGCAGATAATCATGCCAGCACCGCCAATCCGCTCCAATTCAACAAGCATGAGGTGTTCGGCACCGCCACCAACCGAAACAACGGCGACGACAGCGGCGATACCGATGATAATACCGAGTGTTGTCAGGACGGAACGCAACTTATTACGCAGCAGTGCTGCTAAACCGACGTTAATGCCTTGTGTAATCTGCATGGCTACCTAAAATTCTCGTGTGAACTTACTACTCTGGTTGCATGGATTCACCGCGCAACAAGAATGCTCGAATGTCATACCGTCCCGGACGTTCGATCGGCAAATCCCCGTTCTCAATCATCAAATCCAGTGGATTTGCATGTGTTCGTAACGGCAATTGGACAACCTCGTGCATACGCGCCGACTCGTAGATTCCCATGATAATCTCAACAGCAGCCCGTCCGTGCTTGGCTTCGCCACGGTGTTCGGGACCGCCTTCGATCCACGAAACAAGTTCTGCGGCTTGGGCAACGTGCTGGTTTGTACCTTCGGACGGACGTTCTTTCCAATCTTTCGCTTTATTGTTCAGGAGCCGGACGCGCGCCTCCGTTACATCCGCAATACCGTCTGATCCGTAAACGATACCTCCCTGATAATTCGGTCTGCCGATCTCTTGCATAAGCATGCCGATACAACCGCCTGCGAAACCGACGATGCCAGCACTTCTATCCTCAATCTGGATGTCACGTTCATAACGCTCGGTTTTACGCTCAACGTTCCCGATGACCCATTCCGGCTCAGGATCGCCGAGGACGTAGCGCATCATATCAAACAAGTGCGAACAGTCATTCAATAACCCCTGTCCACCGTGGCAAATAACTTGTCTCGGTTCACCAATCGCCCCCTCAGCAATCAGATTTCGGGCATCCGTCCATGCAGAATTAAAACGACGTTGGTGCCCAATGACGACCTTCACATCGTTCCGTCTCGCGGCGATCAACATTTCATCGCATTCGCCTAAACTCACCCCCATCGGCTTTTCACAGAGTACTGCTTTTGGACTTCGGGCACACGCAGCGATTGTCATAGGGGCGTGGAGTTTATGCCATGTCGCAACGCTGACAATATCAAGATCTTCGTTATCCAACATCTCGCGCGCATCCAAGTAACAGTTCTCAGCAGGGACATCGTAAGTCTCTGCAAATCTGTCCAGTGCGACCTGAACCGGATCCGCAAGTGCAACGATCTCTGTCTCTTCAACGCCTTGATAGCCGCGGGCGTGGGCATTCGCTATACCACCACATCCGATAATTCCAACACGATATTTAGAGGTTCCCATGTTCATTACTTCCTATATTTCTGCCACCCTATAGATTCATTCATACAAGTGGCAATAGAGTCGGTGAAAACGAAACTACAATTATCAAGCAACGATGTAATACGCCCCAAATTCTCCGTGAATGCAAATTTTTTGTAACCTTTTTTCATGGACAGCGTATTACGAAGCGCGTAGTCATATTTTATATGTCAGTAAAAGATAAAAACTAAGAGAGGAAAATACAGATGAGCTTCCTTGTTGTCCTATCTGTCGTTTGGATTAACGTGCTCCTCAGAATTTCCAGGCACTCCTGAATTCAGGTCGCCTTTTGAAATCTGTTCCATTTTACGTGGTATAAGAGGCTACAGTGGGTTAAACCCAGAGTAGCCTCTTCACGTTAGTTTACCAGAAATCACACACTGTAGCACAAACTTTTAGTTTGTGCTACACACCGCGCGAACTAACCTTATTGCCTAATTGCTCGTATCCTCACCGAAATGTGAAGCGACAATGACTAAATCTTGAATATTCACTATGCCGTCCGAGTTCAAGTCACCTGTAAGGTTTTCTCCGGACTCACCTAATTGCCCAGCAACAAGCACCAAGTCCCGAATATCAACAGTGCCATCGTCGTTAACATCCCAGGGTGTTGGTGGTGGCGGCGGCACCTCTATAGTCGTGGTCGTTGTGACTTCAGCAGCCATCGTGCTATCCGTTCCAGAAGTCGCCGTCACAGTGATAGGGTAATCCCCAGGCTCTGCGAAGAGATCCCCTTTAACTGTCAGTGTCACTTCTGCGGAGGCCCCGGCTTCAAGTTCAATTGAACGTTCACTAAGACTGCCAAGCACACTCCCCTCGATGCCAATTTCCGCTGAGGCTGCAAGCGATACCGTATCCGTTATATTACCAATGTTCGTAACTTTAAGGGTATAACTGACACCCGCAACGGCATCCATCGTGGAAAGTGCGTCATCTCCGACAACTTCCAACGAGACACCAGCAATTATCGGCATCTCTATAGTCGTGGTCGTTGTGACTTCAGCGGTCATCGTACTATCTGTACCAGAGGTTACCGTCACAGTGATGGGGTAATCCCCAGGTTCTGTCAACAGGTCCCCTTTAACCATCAATGTCACTTCAGCAGACGCGCCAGCCTCAAGTTCGACCGATCTGTCGCTAAGCGTGCCAAGCACACTGCCTCCAATGCCAACCTCGGCAGAGGCTTCAAGCGATACCGTATCCTTCATATTGCCAGTGTTCGTGACTGTAAGAGTATAACTGACACCTTCAACCGTATCCGTTGTGGAAAGTGCATCATCACCGACAATTTCCAACGAGACACCAGCAATAACCGGTATCACCGGTGTCGATTCCGAGTCTGCTGTGTAGATGTAATCATCTATGGGGTTGAAGTTGCCATTGGAGGCATTCCCTGCGGTGTAAAAGATAATGGGACCGATGTCAGAATCTGGTGCTGTCCACTCAAATTCCCAACTGTGTGCATCGGTTGTGCCTTGAGCAGTTCCAATGGAAGTATGTTTGATGTATTGCTTACCATTTGCTTCTGATAGCTGCGTATTCCCAGCATCATCGACTGTAAAGGATCCAGCACGTGTACCATCGGCATCCAGCGCAGTCATCTCAAATCCCCAACGACTCTGTCCAGTGCGCGATAGATTGACAACAATCGTATAGACTTCATTCGGTATATATGTTTCAGGAACTGTCAGCATCAGCGAACCACCTGAGACATTGAGGTCGTTGCCAGCGTGGCATCCCGCTTGAGCACAAGTGTTTTCATTCGGGGCACCTGTTTTCTCGTTCGGCGGACCAGAAGAGAAAGCAAATGCCCTACCGGTACTTACAGCGAAAAGTAATAGAAGCACACCCCAAAGCGGTAAGGTGTTTTTTAAATAATTCAAATATTTTCTCCCATGTATATACTAAAAAACGCCCCAACGCCGACGGCTAATCGGCGTTGATTCGCGGTTAGCTGAACCGGCAGGTCGGGGCGTTTAATTTTTCAATAGCACGTTTTGGCTTGTTAGTCTCGCCAAAAAGCGTTTTGCTACGCTACATTACTTCAGGATAACCATCCGTCGGGTTGCAGCAAAGTCTGCGGTCTGGAGCGTGTAGAAGTAGATACCACTCGATACGCGCTCACCAACAGCGTTCTTACCGTCCCAATACGCCGCAGTCGCAGGTGTCATGTAAGACCCGACGGGCTGCAAGCCTAAGTCTAACGTCCGAACCAAGTGACCCGCAACATTGTGAATACTGATCGTAACTTCAGCCGGTTGACTGAGTTGATACGGAATCCACGTTTCCGGGTTGAACGGATTCGGGTAGTTCTGTGCAAGGATGGTGTCCTTCGGCTGCACATCGCCAACATTCAGTTGCAGGCTCAAGAAAGCGTTGCGGATGTCAGCAGTTGTGACCGTACGTTGGAAGGGACCAGAGACAACAGTACCGCGTTCGTCGTAGAGTGCGATTTCGAGTTTATCGCCAGCTTCAACGACGCTCTTGCGGTTCAGGTCTGCCCAGACAGC
>JAJEEK010000104.1 GCA_022821065.1 Candidatus Poribacteria bacterium | reverse complement strand
AAACCTGTCAGCGACAGAAGTTGTTTCGGTTTATCCTTGAGTGTTTCATAACGCATCATCAGTTGGTCTCCTATCGGTTATTTGTTCTTAGTCTAACATAGACCAACTAAAACTTACAACTAAATCATTATAATGTCTAATGGGAGCCATTGCCCAACATAAGTCTGTTTAGTTTAAGCTCTCCCGCACTCAAAAGTATGGATTCACCGTCATCCATCCAATCAATATCTTTAGACTTCCATTTCTTTGATATACTCAGTTGAAGTATGTGTTCGCCGTTCTGATCACAAATCAAATGGCGGTTCGCCTTGAGAATCAGGAATTCAAAAACGCCTCTCTGCTCAAAAGTATACTCGGTCTCCGCATACACTATCTGCTTTCCATCTGGCGACCACCTCGGGCTACTCCGATCAATGATCCGACCCTCAACATCCGGTGCAGGCAAAAGTTTCCGGAGGTTCCCGCCATCCGTATCCATAACCCAAATATCACTACCAGCACCGCCAGCAACCGCGAATGAACGGCTTGCGAAGATAATTTGGTTACCATCTGGCGACCAATCGGACGAGTTAGCGATAACGTCGGGAATATGAATCATTTCACCGCGCTCTAAGTCCAGTATGTTTGTGCCGCGTTTTTTGAATGTATCCGTTGTAAAAAGAATCCGCTTCCCATCTGGTGAAATTGAAGGTTCGTCCTTTATTCCAGCATGTCCTTCAGTGAGGAGACGAACATTTTTACCGCCAGCACTCATCATGAAAAGGTGCCACTCATAACTTGTAGGCATATCCACTCGCATCCGAAATAAAATTTGTTTTCCATCCGGCGACCACCGCGGATGATGTGGATAATTACGCATTCCGTTATCGGTCAATAGCGTTACGTTACTGCCATCGTCGTTCATGACGTAGATGCCGGAACCACCATCGCGGCTCGATCCAAAAACGATTTTGGCATCTGCAACCGTTGAAAGAAGAAATAAGATGCAGCAAAAAGTCGTTAAAATTATTCGCATGATTAGCTCCTTTAAAGAAAAAAATAAATCACTACATCAAGAAAATTTTTGAGACGGTTCCGAACTTCCCAGTTCGCTGTTCTCTGGATCAGCAACAGTGATATTTCTAACAACGTTCCGCTGTTCCGGAACACGGACAGGAAAATCTTCAATCACGTCGCTAATCAACTGTTTGATAACCGCCTTGACGGAGTCAAACGGTATACATTCAAGGACAATAATGGCGCGGTGTTTTGAGGGCGCGATGTTATACGTCAACCCGTACTGGATGCCGAGATGTATCAGTTCGGGTTCAACGCTGATAGAAATCCGACGGCGTTCCTGATCCGTGATGTAAAAACTATCAAGGATGAAGTGCGTGTGAATCCACACTTCTCTTTCTTCAACGATCTTCATATTTTTCCTGTACCTTGCGGTTCGGTCAGGTAGTTAGGAATTTGACATCCGTTTCCGTATATCCGCTCTCCACTACGTTACGAGCTACACGCCTTGGATATAAAAAAACAGCCATTGATTCTACCTTATCGTTCATTGTAGCATCAACAGCGAAAAATGTCAATCCTGTGAGAAGGTTATAACTTGGCGAAGGGGTACCTCTCCTAATTGCTGAACGTCGCCATCATGCCAGCGAATCTGGATGTCATCTACCCGCTCGCTATCACCTAATCCGAAGAAAAGACAGAGCTCATTGCCCGACAGGTAGCTCGCGCCGCAGATGACCTCTCTTAAAAGCGTTGTCCCACCTGCCTCCAGCTGGACCTGCGCCCCAATCGCATCCGTATTGCCATCTGTTCCAACCAACTTCACCGTTAGCCAAGCCTTCGCATTGCCGACCTCGTTGCTTAGGATAACCGTTCGACGGTTCGACTGACACAATACAACGTCCACATCGCCATCTATATCGATATCCCCGAAGAGCATCCCGCGTACCACATAATGCGTTTCGTTCAATCCCGCTTCATCGGTAATTTCGGTGAAGGTCACACCGTTCTCTGAACTTCCACCTCGGTTCTGAAATAGCTGCACAGGCTGTGCGTACCGCATTTTCGCGTCAATCTGCTTCACGTTGTCCCAGATATGCCCGTTCCCAACGAGGATATCCAGCCAACCGTCGTTATCGAAGTCGATGAAACGGGTGCCGAAACCGAGCGAGTAGAAAGAAGGGTCGGCGAGGTTCGCCTCAAACGTCACATCCTCAAAATAGCCTTCACCATCGTTCTGCATGAGACAATTCGCCTCTAACGAAAAATTCGATACCCAGAGGTCAATGTCGCCGTCGTTATCATAATCGCCTGCATCTATCCCCATAGACCCGTTTGCCAAGCCATCACCGTTGTAAGCAACACCGCGAAGCACGCCTTCCTCCTGAAAAATTCCGTTTCCTTGATTCATAAAAAGTGTATTCGGAGACATATCATTTGCAACATAGATGTCCACCCAACCGTCGCCGTTCACATCCGTAAAGACGACACCTAACCCGCGCGTCGTCGGTTCATAGACACCTGCGGACTCCGTAATATCTGTAAACGTACCATCGCCATTATTGCGATACAGCACATCAGCGATCCCTTGATATTCGTTGGGACCACAGTAGATACGTAAAGTGTTCTTGTAATAGCACGGGATGTCGGTTTCGAGCGCATATTCAACGTAGTTGCAGACATAGAGATCCAAATCCCCATCTTTGTCAATATCGGCGAATGCTGCACTCGCACTCAGCAATGGACAACCGACTCCCGCCTGTTCGGTTACATCGGTAAACGTGGCATCGCCATTGTTCCGGTAAAGCACATTTTTTCCCAAGTTCGTCACATACAAGTCGCGGTATCCATCAGCATTGTAATCCGCAGCGACAGCACCGAGTCCATAACTGGTATCACCGACGTTCGCAGATACTGTGATGTCAACAAACACACCACCATCATTTCGATAGAGACGGTTGTGGGAGACTTCTGCTGATGCGGAAAGGGAATTGCCTTGAACGAGATAGAGATCCAGGTCTTCATCGTTATCGAAGTCAAAGAGCGCGCCGCCGCTGCCCATCGTTTCAACGAGTCGGCGTTCCGGAGAAAAGCCGTTGATATGCTTGAAGTCAAGTCTCATGGCATCGGTCACGTCGCGAAAATAAGGTTCAGTACTGCCGAGCAATGGAAACATGAGAAGAAGCAAGGTTGTTAGTACGGGTGTCAACAAATGGAACCGATAATATTTGCGTTGGAACATAGTGATAGGCAGGTTATGGTTTTATTACTGGACGTGGACGGACGACTCGAAATCCAATCGTATGTGTTGAATCAAGCGGATAAAACTTGAACCGCAAACTTGAACGGAGGAACGCGCTGCCGACATCCCAGGCACCCCCTCGAATCACTCTTGAACGCAGGACATCACGGAAACGGAGATTGAACCGATCGTGTGGTACACCTTTCCAGTTTCGTTGGTAGATTGTCGGATCGTATTCATCAAGGCACCATTCCCAGACATTGCCAGCGAGATCCGCGATGCCCTCCGGCGATCTGCCTTTCGGAAATTGACCTATCGGCATCGGACGATTGTAGCGGCGGGCGAAGTTGGCATGTTGACGCGCTTTCGGTGGTGTGTTCCCCCACGGGTACATTCGCGCTTCTGTGCCGCGTGCTGCGCGCTCCCACTGTGCTTCAGTCGGTAGACTTCCGCCGATCCACTCCGCAAACGCCTGCGCGTCAAACCACGTCACACCGACGATGGGTTGTGTATCGCCGTTGAGCGTCTCATCTGCCCATGTCTCCTCACCGTTGTGTCCGCGCGGTGTAGGACGGTTCATCGCCGCAACGAAGGCACGATATTGCGCGTTCGTAATTTCATACCGCGAAATTTCATAAGCACTCAGATAGACTTGATGTTGTGGCAGTTCAGCATCAAAGGTATGCTGCTCCAGCATGGAACTCCGCAATTTCGCATCTTGATATGCGGCGTTTGCTTCTTCAGGTGTCGAACCCATCAGGAACTCACCTTCGGGGATAGCGACCCATTCAATAGTCGCAAGAACCTGTTGGGCTGCCTTACCAATCTCGGCAACAGCGAAATTACCATAGATAGCCAGACAGAGTCCAACAACTACAAAACAGCCGCGTTTCATTTATCCTCCATCGGACTTAGTTTTGAAAAATTGGATCTCTTTAAAGAGAATCTGGTCCACACTTTATCAAAATTATCGTCATCTTTAGCGGAGCCACCGTATGTTACTATATATTTTTCGCCGGTAGCACTGCGTAATCTGCGTTCTATCTCAAAAATATCTTCTGCCTGACGTGGGGTTTTTGGATCCGCAACACGGCATTTCAAAACATCTGGCGGTTCCGAAAAGAGCTCATCATATTTCAGGTAAGGATAATCTTTCAGGATACTCTTGAGTATACTCGGTGGATCTACTTTCTCTCGGACGATCTTAAGGATCTCGACTGCGGCCTTTCGCAAATCTTCCTCCAATTCTTCTCGAGAAATTCCGTTGAGTTCTTCATCTTCAAGCGTTGCCGTAAAAATCCCTTTGCCCAAGTCCATAGGTAAACCGTTCTCTTGTTCTTTCTCGTCTCCGTTTAAAGCGTACCGAACTCGGGCGAATGGAATGGGACCATAACCCTTCCGCTCAGGTATCTCTATCCTCAGGAACTTGATGAAGTCGTTGCCTGGCACTTCTTTGAGATCAACACTACGAATTTCATACATACTCATGATAGTTTCTCCTATGAAGAAGGCAAATCTGATAGCGAGAATTCTACTTCAAAACGGTGCTTTACACAGAACGGCGGTATATAACCGTGAACTAACACTTCGGCATCCCGCTCTGCAAAAACTAATGCTATTAATTGCCGCTCAACATCCGGTGAAAAACCACTACTCGGGTTGGATAGTTGAGGTGCTGGGTTATTCAGAATATCTGCCATATAGTCTAAGTTTACAATACCTCGTAAGGGTTGTGGCAATATATGAACAACCTCTTTAACAGGATCTAATAGGTTAAGTCCATGAGGTAGCGAATCATCAATCTCTATTTCGTAAATATAAGCGGGTTTACCTGGCCTGGGATCCTGCTTCCCATTAAACACTGCATAATGCCACGCAATTGCATAAGAGCGAGTTAATGAAATATAAGGACTATCGGCAATATTTGTTACGATATGATCTATGAAGACCTCAGTCTCTGGACGAGTCCCTGGAGACCTTGCCGTAAAGCCTACGCGTCGTGAATCGTGAGTATGCCAATGTGTACCGATCCCCGCGCCTTTATAAAATGTAGCCATAACTAACGAGGCACCGGCACGCTATGCCGACGTTTCAGATCGCCCCAAGCGATTGGCAATTTCGCACGCGGCGAAACATCAAACGGCACGAGAAGGTCCTCAAAATACTCATACTGCGCAATCTGTTTGCCTTTGCTATCACAGATACCGACGTAAATCCCGACCTCAAGCGGTTCATCAAACTTCTGTTCCGTTTCGCCGACATCGATCCACGCGTCGTTCGCTTCCCGCTTCCACCACGCTGTGAAGGTGTCCCCTTCACGACGGAGCCGCATGTAAAGGTCCATCTCACCTACAGGGTCTTGGAAATTCGGAACTGTACCAACGAGTCCTTCACCAGCGTCAAACTGTCGTTTCTGATACTGGATAACAGCGTTATTTCCGTTTGCGGGGCCGCGTCCCCAGAGTTTGAGCGTCACCCACTCACCGTCGCGACCTTGACGGTCCTTCGTTGTCGGGGAGTAAGCAGCGATACCTGCAACAACACAGGCATCCTCGTAATCCATATAGAGATGCGTCTCTACATCAAAATCACCTTCATGTTCCTGATAGAGTCGGTTCGTTGTGTCTGAGGGCCAGAGATTGCGGTTGAGTTCACCTGTGACATGAAGCCATCCCGCTTTCGTTTTCCCCATATCCCAATCTTTTGGTTCAACGCCTGCTTCGTCAGAAGTTTTCCACTGCCAATTCGGATTTTTCAAAGCGTTTCCATCAAACGGATCACCGAGAGAAGGGGCCGCTTCGGCAGAGAACGCACCGAAAAAAATAAAAACACCGATAGAGAATAAAATAGTCGCTACTTTCAAATGCTGTCTCCTTGACATACTGGCGGCTTACGAGCCGCCAGCAATTTAGCGTAGCTGCGAACACCGTTCGCTGCTACTGTCTTTTCAATTCGCCCCATGTAACCGCGAGCCGATTGCGTGGATCAACCGCTGTCGCTGGACTTGAGGCTTCCCGGAAATAGTCAAACGTTACGGTCATTCGCCCTGCCTCGCTTGCGCCTTCACAGATACCGACATAGAGTCCGACCTCAAGAGGTTCTGCGAGTTCGTTGGTAACTTGCCCGACGGAAACCCAGTCGCCTTCTGCATCGGGTTTGAACCAAGACGTGTACTCGTCGCCGTCACGCGTGACTCGTAGTTCAAGCGGAATAACACCTTGCGCGGGATTATAATCGGGTTGTGTACCGACATACCCCAACTCAGCAGAATCATTTTGACGACGTTGGTATTGCAGCACCGCGTTGTTACCCTGTGCAGCACCGCGCCCCCACAACTTCAATGTCACCCATTGACCATCACGGTCCTGGTGATCCTTCGTCGTTGCAGAATATACGATAATACCAGCAACAGTACAAGCATCCCCATAATCAACAGTCATTGACGTTTCGATGTCAAACTGATCCTGATCTGTGATCTGGTAAAAACGCGTACTCGTATCATCTGTCCATACGTTTTGATCGAAGCCTGCTTCGGCAACGAGGACTCCATCCTTGAGTTCCCAAGGGCTCTTATCGCCATCCTTGACTTGCCAGAAGGACTCAAGGTTTTGACCGGCTCCCATGAATTCGTCGCTCATCAAGTTCTGCGAGAAAACGGTGGGGATCAGGCATACAGATAAAAGCAAAATTGTAACCATGCAAACAATCTTTTTCATTTCAATCCTCTCTATCCTTTCGTACAGAACGCGCGCCGCCGATATTTGAAAGCGTTTCTTTCACCTTAAATAACTTTGGGTCCGCTCTATACATCGTGATTAATTTGATATATATTACTATATCGTTCAGAAAAATTCAACTTTTTTTCAACTATTCCGTACTTACTTAACAGCGAATTGAAAAAATATCTTAACAGTGAATTCAAAAAAGATTGCAGATCTCTTTGCAATCCGCCTTAAGATTATGTTAAAATTCAGAATTAATCAAGAAATCGAGATTTAATCCGAATTACATGCTATTTACCTTTAGGAGGTTTTTATGAAAGTAGGTATTAGAGACAACATGTTACCCGTTTCCTTTGAAGAATCGTTTCAGAAAGCGAAAGATATCGGTTTTGATGGCATCGAACTCTGTATGGGTGTCAATTACCGTGAACACGCGCTCTGGCAAGATGACGGGATCGATACAGTGAACAGTCTATCAGAAGCCGCAGGCATCGAAATATCTTCACTGTCCCCCGGTGGTTTCACGGCTTATTCGTTCATGCACGCGACCGACAGTATCAGAAGCGAAGGCATCGCCAAACTGCAATATCTCGCAGAAACCGTGCCACAACTCGGTGCGAAGGTCATTCTGGTCCCCTTTTTTGGAAACGGTAAAATTGAGGACGACCACATCGACGCAGGACGTTTCATAGACGGATTGAAAGCCGCTGCCGAAACCGCCGAGAAACACGATGTTTCGCTCGCCATCGAATCGACGCTGAGTGCAGAACAACATCAGCGAATTATCGACAACGTCGGTTCATCTGCCGTTGGTGTCTATTACGATATGGGAAACGCCACGGGTTTGGGCTACGACTCACCCTCTGAAATTCGGAGCTTAGGAAAATCAATTTCCCAGATGCACATCAAGGACACTGGTGGTAACCACGCGGGTGAAGGCGATGTCGATTTTCCGGCAGTCTTTGAAGCCGCACACGCTGTCGGGTACGATAGTTGGTTCGTATTAGAAACGCCCGGTAAGGACGACCCGGTCGAATCCGCGGCGAAAAACCTCAATTTTGTGAGGAACAATTTTTGAGGCGCAGGTATAAATGTCATCTGTCATCGGAGAATTCGCACGTTTCAATATCGGAAACTCATAGAGGAGTTCGCATGAACAGCCCAAAAACAATAGTTCCACGCTCCGAAGGTGAGAAGCTGCTGTCTTTATCGACGCGCGAAGCAGAAAAACTCTTTCAAAGCTACGGGAAGCAACTGCAATTAGAAATCCTCAGTGCAACCCGTAACCCGAAAGCACGTGAGCAACTCTATTACCTCGTCCCCGATTGTACAGAACTCATTCAGGAAAGCCCGACTGAGGATGTACTCCAAGTTTTGGACACAATGCTCGGCACTGGACTGGCATCGGCATTGCTGCCGTGCCTTTCAAACGACCAATTTGAAGAACTACTGGACATCGCTGTCTGGCGCGACGGCAAACTTGACGAAGAATCATTGGACCTCTGGCTCTTTGAACTTTCTGAGTGTGATCGGGAGGAACTCGGACGGTTCCTCAGAGAATTAGACATCCGTCTACTCGCAGCACTGCTCCATGGACGCATAAAACTTCAAGACGAACACGCTGCGCTGCTCCTTGAACGCGGTTTCTTAGACCCAGCCTCACCGGTAATTCATTACGTCGATGAACGCGCCCGATCGATCTCCAACGCTATCTGGGAAGCCGATTACGAAGTTTTCGACATGCTCCTTAGTGAACTCTTCGCAATTAATACCGAGGGCGATGTTGAAAAAGAACTCGCCGCTATCTTTGATGCCGCACAGGCTGATAGGGCAGAACGTGTCGTCGAACGCGATAAGGAAGCAGGTATTGATGTCACTGAGTCCGAACTCATGGAAAAAGTCGATTTAGATTCGCTCAACTTCGATGAGGACGGAGAAGACGATGATGAACATGGCAACGAATAAATTTTCTCTTGTCGCCGAGACACCCCTCGATAGACGACTGTTCCTTGCACAAGTATTGGCACACGGTGATACTTTTAGTCACATTCCGCGCGAGCAAGCGGATATGCTCTACCAGAATATCGCCGCCATCGCTCATAAACTGATCACGATGAAAACCGCTGATCTCTCCGACGAATCAGCACTCCGAATGCACATCCAGACAGCCTTTACACTTACCAGTCTCGGATTGGAATACGGTAGTAAAGGCGATCTGGATAAAGCCGTTCAACTCCTTTGTAAAACAAGGGTCGTTAAGTTCTTCCAAATCGGTAACACACTAATGGAGAGACTACACGATAGAGCACGCCATCTTTTAGAACACGCCGTCATCCGCCCCCCCAGCAGAGACGAAGAGAGCCTACTCGGCACCAACTACACAGATATAGAAACCGATGGCATCCAAATCTATACGCAAGCAGAACTCGAATTTCTAAAGGCGTTGCTAATATATCGGATTACGATACAGACTTTGCAGGTGACAATCAGAGATACGGATACCCCGCGTGCCCTCCTTCACCTCAAGGAGGCCGAGATGCTTGACAGGCAATTGGCGTATATCGAGCATCGGTGCGACTATGTCAAGGCACTACCTCTCGAAAATCCGTTCGTGTTGGATCCACCGCTCAGTATCTTTCCGAACCCGATTGAACGCCTTACACTCAGTCTGATCGTTAACCTCGTGCTCTACCGGGAAGTCGATTTCGAGATAGATGAAGAGGCAAGGTCGGATTTCCATCAACTGGCTTATATGGATGGCGAGATCCGAGGATCGTTACGGCAACAACTGCTCGACTGGATTACACAATACCTCGAACAGACACAGCAACCGGAACCCGTGAAAACGTATGCTGTCGCTTATTGGGATGACTGTCTCCGTATTGAGGGACAGGCATCTGTACCTCAATAGTATCAACGGTCAGGGGAAAATTTTCGTTTTGCATCGGCGATCGCTTGACGCGCTTTCGGCGTCCCAATATCATTCAAAGCGCGTTCCGCCATCCGGCGAAGATCACGATCCTCCGAATGGAGTGCCTGAATCAACGAATCAACAGCAGGCGGACCTATCGTGACCAAGGCACGTACAACCAGACGACGCACATTCCATTCTGGGTCTGTCAGTGTCCGAATAAGCGCAGGTAGAATCGTTCCAAGCGGTGCACCGATTTCACCTAACGCATAAGCCGCATTCAGCCGAATCTCCGACGATTCAGCACTTAAAGCATCAATGAGATACGGCACAGCAGGTTCACCGAGACTCTGTAGAATAACGGAACCAGCAACGCGGATATTTTCGTCGGGATCGGTGAGAACCGTAATAAGGGCAGGCACAACACGGGCAGCAGGTTCCTTGATTTCGCTAAGCACCCAGGCCGACATCTCACGAACCTGTGGATTGTCATCAGTGAGTCCTACAATCAGCGCATCAATCGCCTCGGTTCCCATAGCGACTAAGGCTTTAGAGGCTTCAACCCGGCGGACTGCGTCCGTCGCACCGAGTTGCATAACAAACGTTCCCGCCTGCTCCTTCTGCGACTGACACGCCATTAAAGAAAGAAAAGTTAGGATTAAGAAAAGACGTTTCATAGAACTAAACATAGCACAGTCACACAATTTTTTAAAGGAGAAAACGGTTTCGCTACCGTGCGAAACCGTCAACAAAAAGATGCAATTAGAAATAGCGACATTCGGGGCAGGCTGTTTTTGGTGTGTTGAGGCAGTCTTTCAGCAATTGGAAGGCGTTCACGAAGTCGTCTCAGGCTACACCGGCGGCACCACCGTCAACCCGACCTACCAAGCCGTATGCTCGGAAATGACTGGACACGCTGAGGTGATTCAGATCCAATTCGATCCAACGGTTATCTCTTACGCGGAACTCTTAGAAGTTTTCTGGCACACACACGACGCAACGACATTAGATCGACAAGGGAATGATGTCGGCACCCGGTACCGTTCCGCGATCTTCTACCACTCAGAAGAACAACAACACATCGCCGAACAATCCAAAGCAGAGATGGATACATCCGATATGTGGGATGATCCGATTGTCACAGAGATCACGCCCATTGACACGTTCTACCCCGCTGAAGATTATCACCAAAACTATTTTTTATTAAATTCAAGGCAGCCGTATTGTCAATTCGTGATTCATCCGAAGATGCAAAAATTTACAAAGGATTTTAAGGATAAACTGAAAAATGAAGAATAAATATATTTTCCAACCGCCCATCTCGACTTATCTAAAAGCGCAGCTGCTATGGGTTTTCGTCATCTGCTGCCTCAGTGTTAGCAGTGTAGTCGCCCAAACCACACCCGTAACCGTGTCTACGACGACAGCAAGGCGCGGGACCTTTGTCGCTACCAAGGATTACACCGGACATCTACAACCCAACGCCGAAGTGACAATTTTTGCCAATGTTTCCGGTAAAATTGTTTCTTTCGAGGCAAAGGTGGGGCAAAGTGTCTCGAAAGGCGATGTGTTGGCACAGAGCGACCCAAAAGAGGCTACCCTCGCCGTCATACGCGCTGAATCCGCCTTAAGCAGCGCACAATCGCAACTCACAACGACGGAAGCAAGCGCGCAAGCGCGGGTTGAGTCCCAACTGGCGAATGCTCAGGAAACGTTGATGGCAGCACAAGCGAAACTTGTAGAAACAAAGTCTCTCGCCGAAATGCGGATCCGTAATCAACTGACACAAGCAGAAACAGCATATCAGTCAGCAATCGCGTCAATAGAACGCTCAAAAACAAACGCGCAACAGGCACTCGAACGCGCAAAAACAGAACTCGATAAAAACGAACTCGATTTCGAGCGGACAAAAGCACTTCACGAAAAACAACACGTTAGCGATAGCAACCTTGAGTCAGCGGAACAACGGTTTAAGGTTTCACAAACCCGTTATCAAGAGGCTGTTGTCACAGCAGAACAGTTTAAAGACGACGCAACACATCCGTCTGTCGAGAAAGCGAAAGCGGAATTGGCTGTCGCTCAGAAAATCGTTGAGAGCCGCGGTTGGGAACGGGAGATCGCATCGGCAGAATCAGCAGTTAATCAGGCGCAAGCGAACCTCAACACAACACAAAAACTGGTAGAAGCAAAATCTTGGGAACGAGAGATTGACATTGCTAAAGCCGCAGTGCGGCAAGCCACAGAACAACTGAAACTGGCACAGGAACAGTTAAACGACGCAACGATTCAATCACCAATTGACGGTACTATCGCAATGCAACATTTGAGTGTCGGAGATTATGCGCGGCTCTCCTCAATACCCACAGCAAAACCGGTGTTTACAGTCATCGCAGTGGATACCCTCAAGGCGGAATTTTATATACCTGCAGGGGATGCGCGTCGCATTAATAACGGCGACCTCGTCTTGATCTCTACGGATTCTGGCATTCAAAATATCGCTGGCACGGTCACTTTCATCAGTCCAACCGTCAACCGTGATAACAACACCGTGCTCGTCCACGCGACAGTACTGAATTTGAAAAACAGTCTTAAACCCGGAACCGCCATTACGATCTCCATCAAAACGGGTGAACGGAAAAACGTACAACTGCTCCCGTTGCGCTCTGTCTTGAATATCCAGAACGGTAGCGGCACGCTTTTTGTTGTTGAGGGAAACGTGGCACGTACAAAACAGGTGAACGTTGGCGGCGTTTACGGCGGCGAAATTGAGGTTACCTCGCAACTCGCCAGAGGTACACAAGTTATTGTAGACAACCAACACCGATTACAAAATGGAACGCAAGTGTCCGTTGCGCAAGATTAGAGATTTGTAGGCACACATTCTATTCCCTAAAAAGCGTGTGATGGCTTGGAAATGTTTTGTTCTTAGGCCAGTACTTGCAAAAGGTTCTGATATCTACGTCTAATGCCGTCGCTGCTTCAGCATGGTCGGTGTATAGGTAGGGTGCCCGGTAATAGATACTCCAGTCAATTTGCGCAAAAGTCATCCCGCCGAAATAGATACAGCCGTGATCTTTATCCAAACGCTTAGAGAGCACTTTTAAAGCGAGGTGAATAGCCTGCTTCTGACTATTCAGACTTTTGTTTCGCCATACTGGACGTGAGAATTTCTCCAAAATGAAAAAGTTGATAGGTTCTGTAAGAAGTTTTCTGATCTCGTCAGAATGAAACCGTCCGATCCGGCGCGAAGCCGCTATAGGTGTGACAAGTGAATCATCATCTTCTGTCTGATACGACAGCCACCTCTCAAGCTGCACGACGGAAATACGCAATTCTCTCGCTGCTCTTTCTCTGTCTCCGCCATAACTTTTTACGACTTCATGTAGCACTGCAGTCAGGCTGCCTTTGTGGGTTCTCCCTTTTATACTGACAGGCTCAGCTTCTTCTATGAGTTCGGAAAGATTTGATAACTGAGAGATAGCATCGTCAATCACCCGCTTAATCCAGTCGTCCGAGAAGACTGGAATCTCTAAGTCCGTCGTATTAAATTCGAGCCGCCAACTATGAATTTCGCTTTCCGCCCTACTGGCACGGGCGCGTCCATCAGTAGAGAACACCTTCCACCACTCATCAATTTGGCGATCCGTGATACCTGAGGCTCCATCAGAGAGAGACCGACAGAACTGTCCATCCGAGAAAAACTGACAGAACACCATGACGGGCAAATCAAGCAGGTTTCCATAGATCGGTGTTTCTCGCGTTTCCGAAGATTCGGTTTCTGGTTCGCTCCGGTCGGAACCTTCATCTCCGCGATACGTCCGGATTTCTTGCGGGAGGTCACTCGGCATAATCACCTCACCTTGGGAAGTGACTGTCGCGCTTTCGAGGCATCTCTCTAACTCTCGAACATTGCCCGGCCAGTCATACGTCTGGAGCAATCCCATCGCGTCTTCAGAAATATCGGACCTTGCCCTCTCATTTTCTGCCTCAATACGCTGCAGAAAGTACGTGACCAGTAACGGTATATCCGGTAGCCGTTCGCGTAAGGGCGGCAGAGATATCTGATGTCCACAGAGACGGTAGTACAAATCCTCTCGGAATGTTCCTTGCGCGACCATATCCTGCAATTTCTGATGCGTAGCACTGATGACGCGTACATCCACGCTGCGTGTCCGTGTTCCGCCGACGCGTTGGACCTCTCTTTCTTGCAAGACATTGAGGAGTGTCTCTTGTAGTGATAGACTCATATTACTGACTTCATCGAGGAAAAGTGTGCCCCCATCAGCCTGTTCAAACGCGCCAGGACGCGCCGATTCCGCCCCCGTGAATGCCCCTTTTTCATGACCGAGGAGTTCAGCTTCACGGAGTTCATGAGGCACCGCGCCACAATCAATTGAAATAAACGGCGCATCTGCCCGTTCACTCTCTTCGTGAATGATGCGCGCAACCAGCCCTTTCCCGGTGCCTGTTTCACCCTCAAGCAGCACTGAAATGTTAAAGCAGGCAGAACATCCTATTTCTTTATTCAGCTCAAACATTGCTTCACTCTCCCCAACAAGAACATACTGTTCCTCAGGCATTTCTTCTTCAGTTTCTTCTTGAGGAAATGAGAATGTGTTGCTTCGACTATCTATCCGGCTAAACGCCCGATCAACTGCCCTACGGATATTTTCCATATCAGTGTGTATAGACAGAACTTCCATGGCTCCCAGAGGGGGGGCTTCTCTCGCTGTTCGTCCGCGCGCGCCAATCACAATTACAATAACCTGCGGGTGTTCACGCTTAATTCGCTGCAACGCATCCAAACCTCTTCTCGCTGACAATTCCACATTGAGCAAGACCACTTTCAAATTTTCGGATGCGTTAATTTTTTTCAAGCCCCCATCAACGCTCCCAACGATGATAGGGGAATAGCCCTCGGCCTTTAGGAAATACTCCAAGGTGTGAGAACTTTGATTATCGTCAATAATTAATACTTTCCGCATGACTTCGCCTCCTATGTTCGCTATCAATGTCCCTTCTTTTTCTACAAACCCCATGCTGATTTTTACAAATCTTATGCTGATTTTTACAAAAACTGTGCTGAAATCTCCGTTTTCGCGCCTAATATTGCCACAATTCGCTTGGCATAAATCTTGCTGTTCCCATTATGTCTGTGCGCAAGTGTGCGCGAGCTTGATAACAAAAATTCAAGACAGCACGCATAAAGGGCGTAGGAAATATCCATGAACCATCAGAATTCGTTGGATGGCGACTGAAGTTGGCACAAAAATTGGGTTAAAAGAAAAAAAATTGTTGTATTTTATTTTCGTTTTTGCTATAATCCGTTTTGGCATCCGTAAAATCCTTTGTAGGTGGTTCGGCGAGTGTGCAAGACTCCCGAACCGCGGCACTGCCAAGCGTAGATTGCCAGTGCGTGTTTAAGTATATCACACATCGCCATTGATGTGCAGGATATTTTAAGCAGCATCGTAATTTTACTTGTCTTTTTCGGAGGACCTTGTATCCTTACGAATGGACGTTGGAAACGGATTACTGGGGTAGATCCCTCTACCTCCCGTTTCCACCCAACTGGCAATTGTTGGGTAGGCATCTGAAAATACAACGTCCAAATTCCACGATTTTTTTCATTGATAGGTCTTACGCAAGGCGCAATGAATTGCAACACTACAAACCGTTACTCTTTGGAGAAATGCTTATAGAGCAAGAGGTTGTGTTCGTAGTCTGGCGATTCATCGCCTGTCTGCGTAATTCCTGAATTAATTGTGTAAATCCTAAATTACAATGGGTATTATGTAAACCCTCAAAGTTAAGAGAAATTAAAAAATGAAAACTGCTCCGACGCTTCACACAGAAAGACTGATCCTGCGCTCCTTTACGCTTCAGGACGCACCAGATGTGCAACGTTCCGCTGGTGACCGTGAAGTTTCATCAACCTTAACCTCTGTGCCTTACCCCTACAAAGAGGGTATGGCTGAAGAATGGTTTCGTTTCTGTCACGACGCGTTTGAAAAAGAAACAGGTATCCATTTCGCGATTGCGTTAATAACCGACAAGCGCTTCATCGGCACCATAGGACTTGAAAAACTTGACCGAAAGCATGAGAAAGGCGAACTCGGTTATTGGCTCGGAAAACCTTATTGGGGCCAGGGGTACGCCACCGAGGCGGTACGCGCTGTGGTTGCTTATGGTTTTGAAGTTCTGAAATTGAATCGCATCTATGCTTACTACTACACACGGAATCCTGCTTCGGCACGGGTCCTTGAGAAAATCGGGATGTACACTGAAGGGTGTCTCCGGCAACATATCAAAAAAGATGGAAATTTTGAGGATGTCATCGCATGCAGTATCTTAAAAGCGGACTTCGATTTAGGACAACCGCTCCAATCCGATACTGCTTCATACAAATCTCAGGAGTAAGATCATGAGAAATACTTATCGGTTAATACTCGGTTTCGGAATTATTGCTTTCACGCTGTTATCTCTACAGATAGCAAACACTAAACAAACTACAGTTGGACATCCACCTTTCACAGATAACATTCTACGAAGTAAGATCGCATTTGCGGTGGTGGGTGAAGAAATTGGCCGCGGCTTAAACCTGCACACGCTTTCTGAATCGGACTATTGGAAACTACGAGGGCCCGTGCTGTTAGAACAGCAAACGGATATCCACTCCCAACTCCGAGAACAGTTCGATAAAATTGTCAACACTGTTTATTTTCCAGCAGCGTTGGATGCTGGTTCGCCGAGCCAAAACTCGGCAATAAGCCCAGAAAATAAACCGGTACTCTATCAGAAAGCCTCGGAGATTATCCGTAATTTTATCGCCCAAAGGGATATCTTTGTTATCATTGGGTCTAACGCGCCTATCGGTATAGGTGAAATGGCGGCGATTCGCCGGCTGCAGGGTGAGATGCGTTATACTTATGAAATTATTAACAGTGCGGCTGTTTCCGTTCCCCTTAAAAATATCGCTGCTTTGATAAAACTGCCGTTTATCACGGAAATATGGCCGGATCGTAAAGGACATTTAACACTTGCTAACAGTGTCCCACAAATCGGAGCCGATAAGGTTCATAAATCGCCTCCCGATGGACTCGGTGTTACGGGAGCGGGAGTCAAAGTTGCTGTTGTTGACTCCGGTATAGGTATCCACTACGAGCTTAACGTTACGGAGGTAAGAGGAATAGAAGAGCTCAAAATACTACCAAGAGGACACGGCACCTTGGTAGCAGGTATCATTGGCGCGGCGGATAATGACAATGACATAACTGGCGTTGCCCCGGGAGTCAGCCTCCTGGATGCTACTATATCCTTCCTTAGGGCCCTTCCTGGTACTGGATGGGATGGAAGAGGGTTCCTTTACAGCGATACATTGGACGCAATTGAGTGGGCTGTTCAAAATGGAGATGCTGACGTTATCAATATAAGCCAGGGGTGGGATCCATGGGCGTATGGTCGGAGCGGAACAGATGACATGAGCAAGTTAATTGACTCATCTTCAGATGAGGGAGTCGTCTTTGTAGTAGCTGCCGGTAATGCAAGACAACGGAGGGCAAGCGGAGAATTTAACAACCTGCCCAACAAGGCAAGTAATAACCCGCTTATAAGGAACCATCAGTTTAATAGCGGCCCAGCAACCGATGATACTGGCACAAAAACTGAAATTCGGGTTACCTTGATATGGAAGAATCGATCTCCTAATTCTGATGTTTTTAATGATTTAGACTTAGCGATTCTGGATGCTGGGAACAATAACAAAGAAATCTTTTTTGCTCGGAACCACGCTTGGGGCGGGACTACGAACTATGGAACAGTTTTCGAGCAAGTAGGGGGCACTGTGAATCCAAATAAGACGTATATCGTTCGAGTAGAAGGGTATGAAGGTCAAGGTTGGCAAGATTATGAAGTATGGTTGGGAGGCATCGATCTCCAAACCTCTACCTTCAGCATTCCCAGGCGTGATGATATTGAGAAGACGGTCTCTGTCCCTGGATACAGCAAGAATGCTATTACGGTTGGTGCTATAGATGGGTCATCAAACACTATACCTGGCTTTTCTGGTCAGGGTCCGTCTGAAACAGGTTTAATTAAACCGGAAGTGGTAGCTCCTGGTGTGAATATTGAGTCGACAGTCCTGAAGTTCGAGCTTTTCGCAAAATCGGACTCCTGGTTTGATATAGGATCCGGCACGAGTTTTGCTGCCCCTCATGTCGCTGGCGTTGCAGCGTTAATTCTTGATGCCGTTGGTAAAAATGATAACGGGGAATGGAATTTCAGTCCCGACCAGGTCAAGTCGGCGATAGTGCGTGGGGCAGAAGTGGTTGGGAATATTTCCAATACGCCTGATAATGAATCCGGTGCAGGGCTCGTCAGCGCGGACAATATCATCTTCGGTGGCACGGTGAATCCCGGAAAGAGACTACGTTTTAAAATTACGCCTCGCCTCGTCGAAGATCGGTATAACAATCTTGCCTTAGATCCTAAAAACGTTTTCGCTGCTGCTATTTCGTGGGGTGATAATGGGGAAGTATTCCCCCCAATCACAACACAAGGGGCCGCGATGCGGGACTTAGACTTGGAGTTTTTAGATCAAAACGGCATTTCTCTCACTCCCTCCTATTTTCGCACGTTTGTGCCGGGATCGGATTACGTAAAAGTCGAGCACGATAACCCCAATGCCCTTGGTGACTTTTTTTATCTTGATGTTGTCCATAAATACTCTAATGGTGAACCTATCCGTTTTACGGGTGCTTCAACGCAGCCAATTGTTGGGTGGATCCCAGATCGGAATTTAGAAACGGCAATCCAGCAAGAGATTGGCGACCTGATTACGAGATCCAAACTGCGGAATTTGAAGACGCTGTCAGCCGAAAATTCGGGGATAAAAGATCTTACGGGCCTTGAGTACGCATGCAACCTAATAGATATTAATCTTAGCTCCAACGATATCTCAGACATATCGGCTTTGGCCGGGCTAACAGAGTTGAACGTGCTGGATCTTTCCGACAATAATATCTCAAACATATCAGTTTTATCCGCGTTAACAGAGCTGAACGTGCTGGATCTTTCAGGCAATAATATCTCAGACTCAGATATATCGGCTTTGACGAAACCAACAAACCTGTATCAAGCAGTGTCAGGGCCGCTAACAGAACTGAACGAACTGGATCTTTCCGGCAATAATATCTCGGATATATCGGCTTTGGCGAAACTCACAAAACTGTCTCGACTCGCTCTTGCTGACAACGAAATCTCGAACATATCAGTTTTGTCGAAACTCACAAAACTAAATGAGCTGGATCTTTCCGGCAATAATATCTCGGATATATCGGCTTTGGCAGAATTAACAAACCGGTACGAAATAGGCCTGAAAAACCTGTCTCAACTGGATCTTTCCGGCAATAATATCTCGGATATATCGGCTTTGGCAAAACTCACAAAACTGGACATGCTGTGGCTTTTCAGCAATAATATCTCGGATATATCGGCTTTGGCAAAACTCACAAAACTGGAGGAGCTGTATCTTTCCAGCAATAGTATCTCAGACATATCGGCTTTGTCGGAACTCACAAAACTGCGCGATTTGAAACTTTCCGACAATAGTATCTCGGATATATCTCCTCTGGTAGAATTAGGTTGGCTGAAACATTTAAATATCCGCACCAACCCACTGAGCTATGCCTCGGTGAATACCCATATTCCTGCAATGAAGGATAAAGGCGTTCAAGTTTTCTTTCAGAACCTTACACACTCGGCACTCATGAAAATATCAGGGGACATGCAAGAGGGTGAGGCAGGCACAGCGTTAACAGCACCACTTGTCGTGGAAGCATTAGATGCAGACGGTGCTGCAATGACAGACATATCTGTCACATTTAGCGTCGTTGAAGGCGATGGACACATCAGTGCCACAACGACGACAACGGATGCAAAGGGTAGGGCACAAACAACACTGACGTTGGGACCAAATCTTGGTCCCAACAAAGTCCGTGTGACAGCCATTGGGATAATAGCTCCCGTGACCTTTACTGCTACCACGGCATCGCTGCCTGAGGTGGAATCGGGTCCACCCAATGGGGATAAAGATACAACGAAATGGGGACTCCCTGATGGTGCTAAAGCGCGCCTCGGCAAAGGTCTAATAAATGAGGTGGCATATTCGCGAAATAAAAAGCTAGTGGCGGTAGGGACTAATATCGGGACTTGGCTTTATGATACGGAGAGTGGTGAAGCGTTGTCATTGCTTACAGGGCATAAAAATGCTGTTGAACATGTGGCGTTCAGTCAGGATAACAAGATGCTTGCAACAGGGAGCCCTGACAAAACGGTGCGGTTGTGGGATGTTGCCACCGGTACCGAGCTCGCTGTCCTCCCGCATCATTATCGGGTCTACGATCTGGCGTTTAGTCCGGATGGTACGGATGGTACCACCCTGGCAGTATCAGACGGTCGCGGGCTATCGTTGTGGGATGTCACTGATGTTGGTGCACAAGCCACCCTTTCGAGAGAAACGGAAAACACATTAGCGAAAGAAACAGTTGTTGTTGATCGGGGAGATATTTTAGTGTTTAGTCCGGATGGTGGCACCCTTGCTGTGATAAGCGCGTATATGAGCGGGGCACGGATATACTTTGTGGATATGGACACGCTAACTGTGGGCCCGCGCGTGAGGTCAGATAAATCCAATGAATTGGTCATTGGTGCGGCGTTTAGTCCGGGTGGTGGTACCTTAGCAACTGTGGGTGCAGATGTGACGTTGTGGGATGTCGCCAGCGGTACTGTGAAAAAGTATATTGACGGCAGAGGCGGAACGAGTAGGTATGTAGCGTTCAGCCCGGATGGCACGACGCTTGCATTTGACAGGAAAGCCCAATTTTATCATGGTCCCAACGCCGATAGATTTTACAGCACTCATGAACAGATACACTTTGTGCATTTGTTAGATATTGCGACTGACACTGTGAAAGCTTCTCTGAAAAACAGACCTATTGGTATAGTGTTACAGAACGACGCGCATGTGGCATTGGACTTCGGTTGGGATGGCACCTTACATGCAGTAGGAACAGGAACTTGGGACGAGGGGACAGAACCTTGGATCGAGATAGAGAACGCATTGAATGTAAAGACCGACCTCTTTTCACTCACCGGGCACATAGGTGTTCCAGGGTCTGGGATTTTTAGTCCAGATGGTAACACATTCGCAACGACGAATACTTACGACACAGTATGGTTGTGGGATGTTGCTACCAGCACCTATCGCCACATAGTTGTAGAAGCTAACGTAGAAGATATATTAGAAAATCGTTTCCGTATTGGGCGTCTGTTGTTCAGTCCGGATAGCACCATCCTTGCATTAGGAGCATTAAGAGGGTTATGGGATGTCGCAACTGGCACGCTGAAAAGTACGCTTCATGGAAGTGTTGAAGGGCGGAGACTTCTTATTGAGATGAGTACGTTCAGTTCGGACAGCACCCATATTCTCCGCGATTTCGGTTTATACGATGTCGCAACTGGCACGCTGAAAACTGAGTATACTGTAGACAATCTCTACAATCTACCGCGGGCTAATACATGGTTTATGCCTGTGTTAAAAATCAGTGAGACAGCATTCAGTCTGAATGGTACGTGCATCGCAGCGATTTCTTTAGATCGTTCAGGTACAATAGGGTTGTGGGATGTCCTCACTGATACCCTGAGAGCGACTCTCCCGGGGCATCATAGCGATCCCATGGAGTTCAGTCCGGATGGCACTATCTTTGTAGCGAAGAATCCTGAGGGAGATGCGGTCTTGTGGGATGTTGCCAACGGCACCGAAATAGGAACCCTTCCGCATTTACATGATATGAGCCAGATCGAGGCATTCAGTCCGGATAGCACGATCCTCGTAACAGAGGACTATGCTGCTCGGTCGATGAACTTTTGGGATACTGAAACCGCCACCCAGCTATATACGATAAGGAGCTATGCTTCCAAAGGTGTTTTTAGTCCAGATGGCACCACCTTTGCTACGGTAGAAAACCAGAGAGTGGTGTTGTGGGATGTTGCTACTGGCGGCACCTTGAAAGTTATCCGCACGCCGCATATAGGACAGATCAATGATTTGGATTTCAGTTCGGATGGCACCACCTTAGCGACAGCGAGTTCAGATGGTACCGTGCTGTTTTGGGAGATTGCACCCTCACCGCCCTCAACAACAGAAACCGAAATATCCGCTGCGGATGTCAACGGGGATGGTGAGGTCAACATCCAAGACCTCGTCGCTGTCGCAGCTGCATTGGGGCAAACCGGCGAAAACGCTGCGGATGTCAACGGAGATGGTGAGGTCAACATCCAAGACCTCGTCGCTGTCGCAGCTGCAATCGGACAAGACGCGACCGCACCTGCTGCCCTGCGTCAACAAGGCGCAGCGCACCTAACACAGGAAGAAGTGCAGCACTGGCTCACACAAGCACAGCAGGCAGACCTCACAGATGCAACTTCCGTAAGAGGGATCCGTTTCCTGGAGCAGCTGCTGGCTGCAATGATACCGAAAGAGACTACACTCTTGGCGAACTACCCGAACCCGTTCAACCCAGAAACATGGATACCCTATCAGTTAGCAAAACCTGCGGATGTGACACTGACCCTATACGACATCCAAGGACGCGTCGTGCGGGATTTGGATTTAGGGCATCAGCGTGCGGGAGTATATCACAGTCGAGCGCGTGCGGCGTATTGGGATGGCAGAAACGCACAAGGC
>JAJEEK010000106.1 GCA_022821065.1 Candidatus Poribacteria bacterium | reverse complement strand
TCACATCCGTAACAAAACAGTTCGGCGACACCGTAGCGGTAGATGATGTATCGCTACAGATAGAAGGCGGTGAGTTTTTTTCGCTGCTCGGACCGAGTGGATGTGGAAAAACGACGACACTGCGCATCATCGGAGGGTTTGCGTATCCTACCGCCGGAGAGGTCTACATCAACGATGAATTAATGGCGGAAACGCCGCCCTATCGTCGTCCCGTCAACACCGTTTTCCAAAATTACGCCTTGTTCCCACATAAGACCGTCGCGCAGAACATCGCATTCGGACTGCAAATGAAAAAGGCATCGAAATCAGAAATCTCGGATGCTGTTGAACGTTCACTGGATTTAATTCAGCTGCAGGGATACGGCGACCGGAAACCGAGTGAGCTCTCCGGCGGTGAACGGCAACGCGTTGCACTGGCGCGCGCACTGATTAACGAACCCACCATTCTGCTTTTAGACGAACCACTTTCAGCACTTGATCTGAAACTCCGAAAACAGATGCAATCCGAACTCAAAGCCTTACAACGTAAAGTCGGCATTACGTTTGTTTACGTTACACACGACCAAGGCGAGGCGTTAGCACTGTCTGATCGGATTGCAGTGATGAGCGACGGGAAAATCCTTCAGGTAGGAACGCCGTCTGAAATCTACGATGCACCGCAGAGTCGTTTCGTCGCCGATTTCATCGGGACCTCTAACTTCCTTGATGGTGTACTTATCAGTGAGAACGAAATCGCCTTGACAACGGATCCACCGCTCAAGGTTACTTGTGCACCAACTAAAGAGGTGCCGTTGAACGCATCTGTCACTATAGCCATTCGACCAGAACGTTTCGACTTAAGTACAACCCCGACGCCAGATACATCGAATTGTTTACGCGGCACAATTCAAGACGAAAGTTACCTCGGCACGACCCTACAATATACAGTACAGACAGACTATCCAACGCCACTGATTGCGCATCAGCAGAACATCGGCATGAAAGATACACACCGCTTTCAACGCGGCGATACGGTCTATCTGCACTGGTCTCCTGAAAACGCGATTGTCTTAAAAGCGGACAACGACTAACCTTCAGACAATGGAAGCCGGACCTTTCCGTTATCGTTTTGCTGTGAAGTCAAGAAACCGATGATAATCTGAACGACTTTGTACCCTTCACTCCCCGGCGAAACCGGTTCGCCTCCGTCTGCTACAAGGTTCACCAATTCTCGCACCCCAGCAGGGATACCCGTCATATCCCATGACGGTGCCTCAATCGTCTCAACGGTATCATTTTGGTGGAGTGTCGCACCTCGGTCACTGATGAGGATATAGCCGTTAGTCCCGACAATCTCTGCTCGGAACCCAGAGAGCGTGGTTTTCGGTCCACCGGCATAGTAGCCGCGTACACCGTTTGCAAAGTGGATATACCCGTGTGCCGAGGGTTCGGTCGCTGGTACATGTCCACCATCGCCTTTATATTCGTTGTAGTCTTCATAACCCTCTTCTAACTCGGCAGAGACCCATTCCGGTTCCGAGTCAGCGAAATAGCAGATCGCATCGACAAGATGCGTGCCGTTACGGAACAGCATCGCACGTCCGCCGCTCAATGTGCCGATAACGTATTGGACGTCTCCGATACTGCCGCCACCGACGATCACATCTTTCGTATGCCGCCACAACGGTTGCCACCGACGGGTGTGGTCGATCGACAGAATCGTGCCGTTCCGCTCGGTTGCTTCCATCATTCTGTCGGCATCCGTGATGCTTGTCGCCATCGGCTTTTCACAGAAGATACCCTTTACACCGGCATTTGCCGCATCAACGACGAGGTCGGCGTGCCGATGGTCAGAGGTCGCCACCGTTACGACATCTAAATTCGCTTCGGCGAGCATCTCCTGATGATTGGTATACAGAGAGATGTTATCCCAGTTATCCTGATATTTTTCCTTGAAAGCGTCTAAAGTACCCTGAACAAAATCGCAGCCAGCGGCTAACTCAACATTCGGCAGACCGATGATCCCCGATGCATGCGTCGTGCCGATACCGCTACAACCGATAACCCCTACACGTAGTTTCGACATGTCCATATCCTCCCTGTAACTTCAAACAACGGAAACCCAAAAACAAGATGGTTATGAAATTCACACTTTTGTCACGGAAACGATTATATACCGTGCCGAATTAGAAGTCAAATTTTTTGTCGGGGGCATTCAATTGTAGGTTTTGTGTGTTGTCCTTTTACAGGTATAAACACTTAATATAAGTTATGTTAAAATCAAAACTGCAGAAATTTTCGCAGCATTTCGCTAGATTTCGCAGCATTTCGCAAGGAGGTAAACATCATGAACACAAAACACCATCACTGCATCTGAAGATTTTCGCACCGGATCCCCCAAAAAAAGACATCCAATCCAATAATCTCTTAAAATTGAATGGGCCTGGGGCGTAGGTAGGCAAATTCTAAGACGATTTGATGTGAACCTTAAATTATGGTAAAATAGTGGTGCAAGATTAACAAATTTCATTATGGAGGATATTATTATGGTCAGAATAGTTGCTAATCCAGGAATTCTTGGCGGAAAACCGATTGTTGAAGGGACGCGTTTGAGCGTGGAGCATATATTGGGATTATTGGCAAGTGGTATGTCTCATGAAGAGATCATCGCGGATTATCCGATTTTAACGGAAGAAAGCATTCGAGCTGTGCTTGGCTATGCAGCAAAAGCCCTCCGCAATGAAATTTATATTGATGTTGTTTCACACCGGGACGCAACTTCCTAATACCCATCCGTATACCAAAAGACGTGATGCGACTGGATGCCTTGTGATAAAGATTGCGGCTGATTGTGTAATAGATTTGGGATTGAATCATGCGGATTGGGGAGTGCGCCGGGTTGATTGATGCGATACATTGTACTGCCGTGTTCTTCAATTACCGGTGCCTTGAAACCGTCTGCAATCGGGGCCGGATAGATAACTTCAAGCGACTCGGCATCCATCTGCGCTATGACATTAGAGAGCAGATCTCCAAAAAGCTGCTGACCGCGATCCTCAGCAAAGACGGGGTCTGAAACGAAGAATTCCTCAACGTTTAATCGCGCCTCGCGGCGGACGACGGAAACATAACCTTCAATATTCCCATCACGTTCAGCGACCCAAGCATTCGGCGACTCTGTCCGCACCCATTCTGTCCAATAAGCCATATCATCCCTGACAAAAGTGCCGTTGAATTTGCGTGCATATCCATCATAAAGCGCAGCGATCCGCTCCACTTCGGCGTTATCATCGAAATTTGCCGGACGTACATCCCACGGAACCTGCTTTCGGGCGGTCATGGGTTGTTTCGCATAGTAGCGAGGTACTTTCTCCCACCCTTCAACAGCATAGATACGTTGGCTGCCGTGAAGTGAGGAGGTGACAATATTGCGGGACTCCATGAACCTGATCGCGTCTTTGAGGAGCTGCGTTGCAAGTCCACGCCGACGGTATTCCGAGCGCGTGCTGACTTCGCCAATACCACCGACAGTTACGGGTTCACCGTGTAAAAACATCTTGCGGATAAAGACGCGCACCGTGCTGACGATTTTACCGTCGTCAACTGCGATACGGATACCCTCTGGGTCCCGCCACGGATCGTTGTGCCAATGATTAGAAAAATATCGTCGTCCGCCAGTAAAAACACTCGTGACGTGGTCTAACCACGTCTCTAATTCTTCAGCGTTAAGTGCTCGAAACTCCATGCTTATAAAACCTCTCAAAATTTTATGGTCAATTCGCCAAGGAACTGGCGCGCCTGATTACGACTGCCAAAGACCTCGTAGAGATCGCCGGAAACATCATAAAATCTGCGGATAAAATTGCGGCTCGTCTCTGCGGGGTTGAGATCGGCATACCGGAGCCATAGGTTCGTCCGCGACCAGACATCCCAATTGAGTTCAATGACCGTAGAATTCGCATCACCTGTGTCAACTCTACGCTGTTTGTTGAGATCGGCGTAGAGCGCATCCTGTGTCAAATCAGATGTCCCATCAACACGTCCAACCGATAGATTCAACTCCTTATAGCGATACGGGTTCGGGTTGGTGATAAACTTCAGGTTCGCGGCGAAAGCGTTCTCTAATGCCTGTGTTCCGAAATCGTAACTGTCTTCCACCTTCGCAGGCGTGATGTAACGTTCATCTTGCTCAGCGTACGTCAGTTCGTCAAGGAACGTCAAGTGCCACCGTTCAGAGAGGCTATACGTCCATCCCAATAGATTCTTAAATTCCAACTGGTTGAGTTCATCTTGGACATCCGTTGAAAAATCGATGTCCTCATAATCCTCAGCGTAGTTGTTCTGCAAATTCGCAGCACGTAGGCTATAAAAGCCGTTCATGTGAGACGGTTTCATGGTAAACCCTGTGATAGAATATTGCGCGATGGTAAAATCGCTGTCGTCGCGTAAGTAGAGATGTCCCGAAGCATCAAGGTCTAAGAAGGTCTGATCGTGTTTTTCTTCGCTGAGTTGATCCGTCTCATAAACGATACGTCCCATATACTGACCGTTGCTGTCAAATTTTTGGATCCTTGAAATCACGTTGTGCAAGAGGGTCAGACGGAGGTCTTTGCGTTTCAGTTCTTCGGCGAGTTCTGCGTCGTCTTCCTCATCGGTTTCACCGGCGTAGTAGCGACTGTATTCTGCTTCTTCCAACAAGCGCACACGTCTGTTCAGGGCAGCAGTATCGGCGGCGACTGCTGAACTTTGGGCAAACGGTCCGTATTGTGAACGGGTCGCGTTGTTAATGGTATCGGCAAGTTGGGTTTGACTCGGTGTGCTTTCCGTCAGCTGCGTGAGTGTCGGTGAAAGCACAACAATCTCCGGCAACCCCCCAATTTTTCTACGGAATCGACTGGCATCTTTAACAAGGATTTCGCCGGTAGGCAGTGTCGCGAGTGCCATCGGTTTCGTCAATTCGCCGTTCCCGCGTCCCTTTCTACCGAAACTACCGAGTGGTTTACCCGCTGCATCAAACCGCACAATGCGGTGATTGCCGGTGTCCGCTATGAGGACATTTCCGCGGGCATCAATTGCGATGTCAGCAGCATCCGTGTCAAATTCGCCATCGCCTGCACCGTATCGACCGAAAGTGGTCAGTTTTTCTCCATCAACACCGAATTTATGGACACGTCCGCGTTCGGCATCTAAAATATAGAGTTCATTTTGGGTATTAAGTGCGACGCGGAGTGCTCTATCATACCCTTTCGGTTGAATCGCGAATGCCGCTTTTCCGGCTTCATCAAGGATAAGACTTGCTGGCAAAACAACTTTCGGATAGACATCTACCGTGTCAACAAAGTAGGTATCTAAGGGTTCACCGATTGGACTGAATTTGTGGACGCACGGTACGAAAATATAAACTTTCGGGTCGGTATTTTCGGAGATGTGATGTGCAGTCACATCGGCGATATAGATGTTTCCAACGCTATCAACAACGAGGTGTCCGGGTTTCCGTAAGATGTTATCTGGAGATTCGGGTGCTTCTGGGATTTGAAACAGAAATTCTCCGGTCGCCGACAACTTCTGAATAAGTCGGTTTTCGGTATCACTGACGTAGATGTTCTGGTGATCGAAGGCGAGGTGGATGTCTTTACTGAATCGTCCGTCGGCTGAACCTTTACCAGCGAATTCACGCTCTAATTGGATAAAATCTACTGGAAATGCGGAGGGCAACCCGATGCCTAACAAACAGAATAGAAATAGAGATAGTAGGATAGGGATATGTCTTTTCATAATTTCCTAATGTTATGTTGTTGTAATTTGAAATCTTCCTATTGCGAATTGTCTTTTTTATAATACGCGGTATTCATCCGAATGTCAAGGTAAAACATTTGTAAGAGGGATTTTTGAATCCGTAACGCTTTGACTTGAATATCATGTGGTGCCATTTGTTTTCAAGTCGGACACAGATATAATTTGACTTAGAAGTTAGATTAGCGTATACTTATTTATCACACATTTACATTAGGAGGATGAAGAAAAGTAATGCGAGATTTTTCGCAATTTATTCGAGAAGTTCCCGATTTCCCGAAACCCGGGATTGTGTTTAAGGACATCACGCCTCTTATAGGAAACCCAGCCGCTTTTCATAGGGTAATTGATGCGTTTACCCTCCATTATAAATATGAAACAATTGATGTTGTTGTCGGAATTGAAGCACGCGGCTTTATTTTTGGTACTGCGCTCGCTTATCGGCTTGGCGCAGCTTTTGTCCCGATCCGAAAACAGGGCAAATTGCCTTATAAGACACTTGAGACCACCTATGATCTGGAATACGGTACGGATACAATGGCAATCCATCAAGATGCAGTCCGAAAAAATAGTAAAGTTCTAATATGTGACGACATCTTAGCAACTGGTGGGACCCTTGCAGCATCCATTGATCTTGTTAAAAAGTTGGAAGGTGATATTGTCGGTGTTACCGTCTTGATAGAATTAATCAAACTCAATGGCAGAGAGCGGGTGCCTTACAGCGATATTTTTTCGCTCATTAAATACGAGTATTAAGCGGATGCTCAATCTGGCAAAATTCGATATCCTGTGCTGATTCCAGTCATCATACCGATAATCGCCCAGAGACCTGCACACGTCATCTCTCCGATCACGAGTCCAAGGAACACCGGTCTTGCACTCCGATACGCTTTCAACCCACCATATTTCACGATGCTGAACTTCAGTGCCCATCCCAAGAATATGGAGAACCAGAGCTTAAAGGTCGCCCAAGAACTCAGCATCGTATAACCGAGCGGATGTAGGGGCCACCACACAAAGGTCTGGCGCATCCACATTAAGAAAGCAGTGAAAGTGCCTCCGACGACCATAAACCCAGTATTTGTCCAATTCGTGCTTGTCTTTGGACTCGTCAGAAGTCCTTCGAGTTGCCGCATGAACCAACTGCCGCCGGTATAAGGTGCGCCGTGTGCGTAGCTTACCTTGATTGCGGAGTAGTAGGACACAGCAAGTCCGATGACCATCGCGGCTGCCATAGCGATCAGAAGCTGCCGCCTTTTGATACGTACCTCGTCGGCTGCTTTCAAACCGTTCATAATGTTTGGCATCATGAACTCACGTAGGTCTAATGTGAGGCATACCGGATGCATCATCATTGATGTTAATGTGGATGGATGGATTTTTGAGGTGCCAAGCGTTGTCAGGAAAAAACTCTGCGGTGAAAACGACGGATTGATGAACGGGATACCGCCGTTGATGACCTGCCACGTCAGCACGATATACATCGCCAGCAGAAATAGAACGAAACCGAGCGCGAATAAGAGCGACATGCCCATCAAATGATTGAAAAACACGAGTACACAGATACCGGCGATGAGACCGAAAATCGTAACGCTATGCGGAAGTGCTTCGTCAGAAGAACGGAACTGGAGCATGTTTTTAATGTGGTGTCTCGATTTCCAGAGCGCGATAGCGACAAACGCCAAGCACGCGCCTGCCTCCTGTGCCGCACTAAACGATTTACCTGTCCATTGCACGCCCGGTCCCGAAGTGAGTTGGAAACCAAATATCACGCCTAAAAGGCATTGTAGTTTGTAAAAGAGAAAGAAGAACCATATACTAAACGACACCTCCAGGGTCAGTAGGTAGCTAAACCCCACCATTGACCAGAAGACGACAATCTGAAATGGACGCAGGGCATTCCAAGGACGTTCAACGAGATGTGGATCGAGCCAGAAATCGCGTGGGATATGGGGTGCGGCGGGAAAAAATGTGTGCAAACCGTTCATCGTGTGCCAGAACACCGGGAACGCGAATCCGAACCAGAGCGCGCTATTCTTAAAAAGCGGACCGAGGCTACCACTGCCTTGTGTCGCCATCTCCGCTGGTAGTTTAACGAGCGGGAAGGCGCAACGCTCATGCTCCACCCACTGTTTACGTAGCAGGACAGAGAGACAGATCATCACGAAATAGACGACCAGTACATAAACACTCCATGTTAATATGGGGACAATCCAAGCACCCCACGGCACCGGCTCATCTGCAAACAGTCCCTCAAAGAAAGAACTCGCAGCACTATGATCTTGTACCACACGCCAGTATGGAATATAGTGGTGAAATAAAGATTCCCAATCGTTTTCCGGCGTAGCGAGATAGCGATAAGCCACCATCGGACTGAGCGCGTAGCGCATCATCCCCGACGACGGGATGCCTGCAGGTGCCAGCATGATACACCAAATCGTGACAAGTTCCCCCGCCGAGAACGCTGAGGTCGGATAAAACCGTTTCAAGAGGACATTGACACCCAACACGAAGATCGTCAGTACAAAGAAGGGCCCGACCGGAAAGTGTCCGCCTGCGAGGAAGATATTACGGATAACGTAATCGTTATAAGGCGCGAGAAGACATTCGGTAGTGGCACACGCCAGACCGATCAGCACTGCACGCCACGTGAGACTATCTCGTACCTGCCGTTGAATCAATGCATCGCCTTTCCTGCTTTTGTGATTTCTATCTTCTAACAATCAGTATACCACATCACTATCTTTTTCTAAGGAAAATTTAAAATAGGAGTAAGTGAAGTTGTGAAAAAAGATTGACATCCTGCTACCCAAAAAGGTATAATACTCGTCAGAACCTTAAATGTGTTTTTCATACCCCACGGTAGAGAAAAAACACCGATGCAGACGCACACAAATAGACGCAATATATCTTATGCACCCACAGACACAGCAGACCTCTATCCTGATATGTATGGTAAACCGATTTAAAGTAACACTTTGCGCCTTGTTCGCTTTGCTAACACTCGCACTCCTCCCGATATCCGGCGAAGCGGAGATCTATAACTATAACAACGGCGACCAAATCGTTACGATTAAAGGACTTCGCCTTGACGCATCGTCATTTGATCCGAGGATAAATCGGTATATCCCACATAATGGCGGAAACGATTTCATCATCCTGGAGCAATTCGATAAAAACTGCGGTCCCAACAGTGTTCAGATGCTGCTTTATTACCACAGAAAACACCGAAGACTCAAGGATATCTGGAGAGCAGCTGACATCCAGACCGTCGCGTTTGGTACATCACCTATCGACCTCCGAAATGCACTTAACGAATCAGGTGTCAGCGCGCATTGGTACACCGGTAAGACGCTTGACGATGTGCGACGCTACATCAAAAATAATCGTCCACCTATCCTGCTCCTGCGACTCTCAAATACGGGGTATCATTGGGTCGTCGCCGTAGGCTATGATACCCGCCAAAACGAAATCCTGATTGCAGATCCGAACGGGCGATTTGAGTGGTGGGATGCCGAAAAACTTTACGCGAATTGGACTCTGGAATGGCTGCCGGAATTTGAGATAGGGAGTGGCGAATGGTACGAATTCCAAATCGATGCAGGACTCTTGAATCGGTTCCACATCAATCCGAGGACAGCAATCGTGCCATTGGAAGCACCGTCGTTTGAGACAAACTATCTTGATTACTGGTCGGATATGCAGGCGATCGAAATCTACGGTGAAACCGTGTTTCGAGGGGACACGCGCGAATGGGAAGAGACACTTACATTCCAGAATTCGTTTAGCGTTGTACAGGTCTCGGATATAGAACTGGTGACATCTACGGGGACAGCAAATGTAAAGGGATGGGAACGCGTAAATGACCGTTCAATTAGGCTTTGGGGTGAGATTGAAGACGGTTGGTTTTTGCGCGGCAGAATGTGGGTTATCGTTCGGACTTTCTACTTCAACGATGTCGATTCTCCCTCAGAAGGAAGTGCTGCTAAAGCACCCTCTGTACGGCTCGCGGAGACATCCGTCTTGCCGAACTATCCGAACCCTTTCAATCCAGAAACGTGGATACCGTATCAGTTAGCAGAACCAACAGATGTGAATGTGTCCATCTATTCCACAGATGGGAAGTTGGTCAGAACACTTACGTTAGGACATAAACCGGCAGGTATCTACTACGACAAATCCCGTGCTGTCTATTGGGACGGTAAGAACAGGCAAGGCGAACCCGTTGCAAGCGGTATCTATTTCTACACCTTCACTGCTGGCGGCTTTTCTGCCACAAAAAAGATGCTCATTCGGAAATAATTTTGTTATTCGTTAGAGGTAGCCACAGCAATACTTCTGTCCCTTCACCGAGAGCACTCTCAATTTCGACGTGCCCCGCGTGCTCCTCAAGAATCCGTTTTACATTCGCCAAACCGAGTCCTGTGCCTTTCGTTTTCCGGGTAAAGAACGGTTCAAAGAGATGCACCAAATCTTCTTCTGGTATTCCGACACCCGTATCAGCAAACTTGATACCGACGCTTTTATCTCCATCTATAATCGTAGAGACCTTCAGGACACCACCTTGTGGCATCGCCTCCATTGCATTCAGGACGACATTCATGAATGCCTGCTTCAATTTATCTGAATCAAATTCAATTTCCGGGGTTTCAGGTGACAAGTCTAACACTAACTTGATCTGATGGTGCATCAAGTTGGCTTCCATCAATGCTAAGACGGCTTGCAAAGTAGGCGCGATCGATTGTTTCACAAGGTTAAGTGCCGTCGGACGTGCGAAGTCCATCAACCCTTTAACGATGCCATCAATCCGTTCAATTTCTTCAAGGATATAACGGAGCGATTGCTGATGTTTCTCTGCTGATATTTCGGGTTTCCGCATCAACATCTGTGCCAACATCCGCATAGATGACAACGGGTTTCGGATTTCGTGTGCGAAAGAGGCAGACATTTTTCCGGCTGTTGCCAAGCGTTCGGCTTGAATTAACTTATCCCGTGACTGTTTGAGCTCTTTTGTCATCTGGTTAAAAGCAGCAGCGAGTTCGCCAATCTCGTCGTATGTTTTAATTTTACACTGTTCATCAAGGTTGCCTGTCGCGACGCGCGTGGTAGAGTCAACCAAAATCTTGATCGGATTCGTCAAGTTTCTTCCGATAAGATGGCTGATGAGAGCGACCAGCCCTGTAACAAGCACAGAGATGCTGAGCATGTACCACGTCAACGTCCGTTTCGCTTCGGCGATCGCGTCCATCGGACGTAAGAGACAGTAGATCCGTCCAAGTTCAAGTGGCAGATAAAAAACTTTATACGGTTTCCCATTAATCGTAACATCCCTTGTGACGGAGTTACCGTCTGGGTTCTCTAAGTATGGCTTGACTTCACGGAGCCGCATCTTATCATCCAAGTGCGTCCAATCCGACTCAACCTTAGAGAGTTCATCGAGCGTGGTCGCATTCAGTGTGTAGTCAGAACCAAAAATCATAATCTCGACGCTGTAGGCGCGCTTGAGTTTCTCATGATCTTCTTCATTAAAGTACCCCGTTTCTATGATCGTATCAAACCAACCTTCTGTTTCACGTGTGAACTGTTCACTGTATCTCCAAGCGAAGATTTCAATGGATACCAAAGACAGCACAACAGCAACCATAGCAAAAAGAAGCAAAAACGGGAGAACAATTTTGGTTTGAATGCTATACCGACGCATCGGAATTCCTTTTGTAGCAGTTCGGATTTGTAAACCCGTTTCAGGACTTACGCGAACCCAAAAATTCAATTTTTCTAAAATTATGCACCTTTTTTATCAACAAATCGCGTCATTAATAGTTGAAACCACCCCTATTTTCTATGTAATGACATCAAGTACTAAAATTGCTGTTAGTATAACCTAAAGTTGTTGGTGTGTCAACTATAACTGGATACTTTCACGGTCTATTATAAGCCGTTACTGTTCTCTTGATTGAGATTTAAGCGAACCAACCCGTAGCCCAAAACATCTTATGTGTGGAAAGTTTGGAACTTTTATGCACCAGCGGTGTGTACGAATTGGGATAAATTTCACACTGGACGACACATCGTTAATCGGCAAAGTCAAAAACACGGATAAAAAAAGGGAGAAAAAAGATATGACATACCGCCAAAAACCCGCCACTGTGTATACAGATTTGGAACTTGAACAGATTGATGAGGTAGAGCTTGTCAATCGGTTTCAGGGCGGCGACACAGAGGCTTTCAATCCTCTCGTTCTCAAATATCAACAGAAAATTTACAACCTCTTGTATCAACGGGTTCGCGACCAAGAGGTAGCAAAAGACCTCTGCCAAGAGGCGTTTCTAAAGGCGTTCAAAGCACTCCCGAAGTTCAAAGGCGGCTCGGCGTTTTATAGTTGGATCTACCGGATTGCCATCAACTGCAGCATCGATTTCCAACGTCAACGTAAAAGAGGCAAGGTTTTGCCGTTTGAAGAATTATCCGTTGAAAACGAAGATGTGCTAAACATGACGGATCCGCATCCATCTCCCGATAAAGTCCTTGAGGAAAAAGAACTCGGACGTATCATCCAAAAGGCTGTGGAGAAGCTCCCGCCGGGTCAGCGTCGTGTCTTTAATCTGCGGCACCGAAATGAACTTGCAATTAAAGATATTGCTGCGCTGTTAAACCGATCGGAAGGTACGATTAAAGCGCACTTGCACCATGCACACCGACAACTTCAAGGCATGCTACTGCCATACCTGCAGAATGCACCGCTGGAATGGAACGGCGAGACCCAATAGAACCGGGTTTTCATGTATTCGCGTCCCTTGCAAGCGGGTTGTAACCCCGCTTGCTTACTATGGCATAGGTTGTTAGTCTGTGCCGTTGTAGAGTGCCGACTAACAGCTAACAACCCGTCGCTGACAGCCAACCTAAAGATGCCACACCTCACCCGTAAATTCGGGGAAAAGACAGTCGAGGAGTACCCTCGCTGTATTGTTTACCCAGCAGTCGACGAAGTTCAATGTCAATTCCTCCGTCCGACATCGTCCGCAGAGCAGCTGCAAAAAGGTTAGTTCTGGGAACTGGGCATCACCGTCCTCGATGTCCTCCGGTTTCCAATCCGCTATCTCCGTTAGGCTGCCCTTGCAAAATTTCAGGTATATCCCACTCCGATAGAAGTTGAGTTTAAGTTCGCCGGTGTAACTCTCCGCGACAGTGTTGATAAGGTGTTTTTCGAGTGCGGGTCGGATATGCCGTAGAAACGCCACTAAATCTGGGACTCGGATATACCACGCATACGGAGATTCGGAACGGACAACGTTTTTAGGCAACGCTTGATAGACCGGATGCTCGCGTCCTAACATGAACTGAATACCCATTATCTCCGAGTTGTCGGTTTCAGGAGTGACCGGCGTTGTCTCTGCTGTTTTCCATAACGCCCGCAATAGCGACGGAATCAGGTGCAGATATCCGACTCGCGGCTTCAGTTCCATTCGCATGACAAGAAAATTAGTACCAGGGTTCGCGGCTTCGCTAAACCCTTCGAAACACCACTGTAAATGTTGGACGTATCCGAGTCGGGTGCCTTCCATATCTTCAATGATGCGCCATTCGTGTCGTGCATCGCTCCCCGTTGACCGTCCGTTGAATTCGTATTTCCAGAGTGCTGGTGTCCGCGGGCATACGAAGATATGTGGTTCAATTGCATTCTTGTAGAGCTCTTGAATAAAAGCGTTATCTGCGTCTGTTCTTGGTCGGAGTTGACACGTTTCGGTTTCCGCCTTTTTTAATTTCGGGATGTGTATCCGATCAATCACCTTTCCTGCTTCCATGTCGAGTGCCATCTCATATCCGAAGAGTCTGTAATACCAGGGGATGCCTGTGATACCGAGCATCAGTTCCCCGCGTGTTGCACTGAGTGCATGAATGACTTCAAATTGTTTTCGGACGAGTCCTCTCCTGCGGTATTCGGGTTCAGTGGCGACAAATTCGGGTTGTCCGAATTTAAAGGGGATACCGCTGTATGTCCATGTCTGTGAAATCAGGCAGGTAGATGACACAATTTTTCCAGTTTTCGTATCTTCAACAACAGTGAAATCGCTTGCTTTACAGGTAGGATGATTTCCTGACATCAGGTCTCGGACATTCGGTCCTACATTCTCAGCCTCGTGGAGTCTGGCGTTGAATTCCACGAGTGCGTCTATATCATCCGAGGTAGCGAACCGGAGGTGTAGGTTATCGCTGAGATCTATCGGCATTTGAGATAAAATATTGTTTTTTGACATGTATGCTTCCTATGTGGTGGTATTAATAGATACATAAGAGATTCTATTATAGAGATCCGAAAAAGTCAATTAAATGTGGATATTTTAGGGAACCTTGGTATAATAGATTCTAACCAGGATCCTGTATTAGATTCAGATGACACAATTTTTCCAGTTTTCTTATCTTCTGCCAGCAACCAATAACCAGTGGCCAGTTAAGAGGCGTGTTTTTGATAGGGTGTTTCCCCGGATAACACAACATCTCTTTTCTGGTAACTGTTAACTGGTAACTGGAAACTATTCCTAAAGATGAAGTTCAAGCCACGTCCTGCACTCTACTTTCTTGTCCCGTATTTACTCGGTATCATTGTCGGCAGATGGATTTCTGTGCCATCGTTATGGCTTTGGCTCTCCGTGCTTTTCTGTTTAATCGGTAGCATCGCGACACGGCACCGAATGCGTTATCTCTGTTACGCGTTGCTCCATCTTGCTATTTTTGCGGGCGGTATGCTCCGTTTGGAAACCGTTTCACATTCACCGATCCCGCTGCGTTTTTACGACGAACCTGTCAGTTTCTCTGGTATTACGACATATCAACCTGATCGTGGCGAGATGTGGGATGCTTGCTACGCCAGCGGCGAACTCCAACTGCTATCGGATCCCACACAACGCGTCTCAGCGAAGTTCCTCGTGCGGTTCCAAAAAACAGTACCCCTCCGCTACGGTAGACGAGTAACCCTTACTGGGGTCCTGGAGCAGGCACAAGACAAACGGAATCCAGGCGGTTTTGATTATCGTGCCTACCTCGCACGGCAAGGTATTGACGGTATCATTGACGCGAAAGGACTTCTGAGGATTGGGGAACAGCACGGGTTTTTACCTTTACGCTGGATAGAAGCACTCCGTATCCGAACGGAACAGGTTATTGATTCGATCTATACAGGTGTTTCGGCAACCGAACCGTCGTTGCACGCGCAACTCCTCAAAGGTATTTTGCTTGGAAAACGTAGCGACCTCCCGACAGAGACGTTGGACATCTTCCGAAACAGCGGTACCTTTCATGTACTCGCCGTCTCAGGCTTGCACGTTGGTCTTGTCGCCATGTTCTGTTACTTCGGATTCGGGTGTTTCCGGCTGCCACAGAAGGTACTTTGTCTGCTGACTATCGCTGCGGTACTTATTTATGCCTGCCTGATCGGTTTCCGTCCTTCGGTTTTCCGTGCTTCGCTGATGGCGATCCTATTTCTTTTTGCAACCGTCATAGATCGGGATGCCGATCTCTTCAATTTATTGGGATTCGCGGCACTCGCGCTGCTCCTCTTGAACCCGCTTCAGGTATGGGATGTCGGGTTCCAACTCTCTTTCGTTGCTGTTACTGCTATCGTCTATTTCGTCCCGAAGATGGAGAAACCGCTGCGTCGGTTGTGGGAAAATGAAGGCGACGCAGCTTCGCAGCAGCCTGTCTCTATCCTGACAAAATTCAGGAACGCCGCTGTAAAATGGGTGATCCTCTCTTATCTCGTGACCCTCGCAGCACAAATCGGGACAACACTGTTGATAGCTTATCATTTCTTCCGAACCTATCCGCTCGGAATCGTCGTGGGACCGTTTGCGGTCGGTCTCGTATCGCTTATTGTTGCCTTTGGGATGGTGTCGGTATGTGTCGGTTTTATCTATCTACCGTTTGCGAAACTGCTTGCACTCCTCAATCACGCGATTATCTCGATTTTCTTAGCACTGATTGATCTGTTTGGACAGACCTGGGGTGTCGTGAAGTTAGCACCACCGTCATTCGGTATCTGTGTCCTCTACGCCGCTATCTTTTTGGGGTTCGCGAATTGGCATTATGTTCGTAGATACTGGCGAATCGCGAGCCTCGTCGGACTATTTGTTATCGCTATCTGTGTCTGGGACACCGCCTTTCACGAGAAGGGAAGGCTGCTTGAGGTGGTTACACTTGATGTCGGACAAGGTGATGCGACTTTCGTGAGGTTTCCAGACAATCGGACAATGCTCGTCGATGGTGGTGTCCAGCGGCGTTATTACGACGAGAAGAAGCAGAGATGGGTTGACTATGATGTCGGCAAACGTATTATTGAACCTTATCTCGATTTTCGCGGGATTCGCAAACTTGATATGGTGGTACTAACGCATCCGGACATTGACCACGGTGGCGGACTTGCATATATTTTACAGAATTTTGAGATCGGACGCGTCCTCGGCATCTCCGACCTCCCGATCAGTTCTCAGACACATCGGCGGCTACGCGCGATTGTAGAAGCGGAGGGCATCCCGTATACGTTTCCGTACGCTGGAGAAATCGAACTCACACCGACCGCTACACTGAACCTCTTACATCCTATAGACGCGGCATCGACCAACCTGCTGGATCAGGATAAGAACGACGATTCACTCGTGATAAAGTTGACATATCGCGAGGTTGACATCTTGTTCACAGGCGACATCGGTAAGAAGGCAGAGACTCGACTCATCACCTCTGGGGCGGATCTCCGTTCGGAGATTTTAAAGGTACCACATCACGGGAGTCGCACATCAAGCACCGCACCATTTATAGATGCAGTCCAACCACGGTATGCGATCTTCTCACTCGGAGAAAATAGCCTGTATCAATTTCCGCATTCAGATGTGGTTGCGCGGTATCAAGAACGTGGATGTGTACTACTTCGTACGGATAAAGTCGCAGCCATTACACTCCGTACTGATGGTAAACAGTGTTGGATAGATTCTTCTGTAGGAGCGAGTTCCGCTCGCGATCTTATGGATAACTGATAACCTATATTCTTACAAGGACGGCGCAATCGCAATGCGGAGTGCATCCCGACGCTCCGACGCTACAAAAGCGTTGTTGATGTCTGTCAACGAATACGTCTCTCCAATCAGTTCCGCAAACGGGTAGCGTTTTCGGCTCTCTTCGATGAAGCGGAGTGAGTCCCCAAGGGCAGTGTAGTGATAGTTATGGACGCCTTGGACTGTCACACATTTCCTGACGAGGTGATCCGCATCAATAGAGATATGCGCGTTTGGGTAGACATATCCGAGCGTCAAACACCGTCCACCGACAGCTAACCATGCAATCAGGTTCGGCAGTCCACTTGTTATGCCGCTAACCTCTACACCGAGATCAGCACCACGTCCTTTTGTCAGGTCTTTTAGTGCAGTGTCAATCTCTGCAGTAGAGCGTTTATCTGGGTTGAAGGTGTGCGTTGCGCCGAAACGTTTGGCGGTTTCTAAGCGTCCATCGTTAATATCGACAACAGCAATCGTCTCGTAGCCTTGTTCCCGCAGATAGCACGCTGCATAGATGCCCAACATGCCTGCCCCGTGAATGACCGCTGCCTCGTTAGGGTGTGTGCCGATGGTCTTCAAGCCGTTTACAACAGTCGCAAGCGCGCAATTGATGGGTACAACTTCTTTGTCTGTTATATCGTCGGGGATGTGGTAGATGGCTGTTCCTGGCCGAAGCAGGATATGTGTGGCGAATCCGCCGGATAGCGTTGTAGCCCCTTCGCTCCGCGCGTGTCCGTATTTGAAAAGTGTATGGCATTTCTGTGGGAGATTTCTGTCGGTACAATAGTCGCATGTGCCACACGAAGCCATGAGACTCCACGTGACGCGGTCTCCCTCACGGAGCGGTTCACCGGTGGCTGAACGGTGTCGTGTCGGTGCTGCGATTGTGCCGACGGCTTCATGTCCAAGCACACACGGTGTCGGCGCGTCTCGACGACCGGATACGGTGTGTAGGTCTGACCCACAGATCGTCGCAAGTGAAACACGAACGAGGGTGTCCTCTGGCGTTATTATCATAGGCACTTCACAGACTTCAAAGGGGGCCTCTGTTCCGTGAAATAGAGAAATTTGGGTTGATATCTGCATTAAACGGTTTTCCTTAACGTATCGGTTTTTTATCAATTCAAGTGTGCAACATTTTAAGGGATTTGTCAACAAAATTTATAGAGACATGTAAAATAATTAGACGCACTTTGAAAGACGGACGAGGGCCCTTGAAGAAACACCGTTTTTGCTGGGGGTGTTTTTGATAGGGTGTTTCTGCGGATTTCTTAAGCAAAAACCCTCTACGCACCTTCTTTTGTTAACGAAAAAGTGTCTTCTTAATTTTTCACGCTACTATAGTTGCCCCGTGAATACTGAGAACTATCTGTCTGACCACTGATTTAATTTGACAAAGCCACACAGATTTCGTATCATATAGTATACAATATCTTAGCGAAAATAGAGGGCAAAACCTAATAAAATGAACAGAACGGCTGAAGTTCTTATTGAAGCGTTACCTTACATCCGTCACTTTTATGATCGACAGATCGTCATCAAGTACGGTGGAGCCGCGATGGAGGATAAGACGCTAATCCAATCCGTTATGCAGGACATCGTCTTGATGAAATATGTCGGTATCCGACCAATTATCGTTCACGGCGGTGGACCGCGGATCACTGCGTGGATGGACAAGGTTGGGAAAGTCCCGGAATTTGTGCAAGGACTGCGTGTAACGGATGCTGAAACGGTTGAGATCGCCGAGATGGTACTCGGTTCCATCAACAAAGAGATTGTATCACATATTAATCTGCACGGCGGAAAAGCGATCGGGCTCTCCGGCAAAGACGCAAACCTAATTCTCGCCGAAAAGCAACAGACACAGATTACAGATGAAAATGGACAAGAGATTGACATTGATTTGGGATTCGTAGGAAAAATTATCGGTGTCAATACTGAGTCGGTCACGGCACTTGATAAAGGCGGATATGTCCCCGTCATCGCACCGATTGGAGTCGGTGTTGATGGTCAGACCTATAACATTAATGCGGATACGATGGCAGGCGAGGTTGCCTCCGCGTTCCAAGCGGAGAAACTTATCATGCTCACGGATACGCGCGGCATCCTTCGAGACCTCTCAGATAATGCGTCCCTGATTCCGACGATCCGTATGCGAGAAGTGGATGCGTTGGTTAAGGATGGATGCATCGCGGGCGGAATGCTTCCGAAGGTGGAAGCCTGCACGACAGCACTCATGGGGGGGGTCTATAAGACCCATATTATTGATGGTAGGATTCCGCATTCTCTACTGCTGGAAGTTTTCACAGAGGGTGGCGTCGGGACGGAAATTGTTAGATAGTTTCGGGCGGTTCGATTCAATGGAGTGAAACCCAACAAAGGGGGAATAAAGATGGCAACACCGAAAAAAATAGCCGCAATCATCACGACCTATTTCCCGCACTCACATGCAGATGTGATTGCTACCAAATACATGAAAGGTTTCCCGACGGATACCGGACTACAGGCTCCGCGCGTCGAATTGGTGTCTATCTATCTCGATCAAGTTGACTCGCGAGACATCGGGGTCGGTTTGGCAGCGGAACATAACGTCCCGATCTATCCGAGTATCCGGCAGGCACTGACGCTCGGTGGCAACGAATTGGCTGTCGATGGTGTAATCCTTATCGGTGAACACGGCGATTATCCGTATAACGAATTTGAACAACACATGTACCCGCGCCGCTATATGTTCGAGCAGATTTGTGGTGTCTTCGCATCGAGTGGCAGGTCGGTGCCTGTCTTCAATGATAAACATCTTGCCTACAATTGGGATGATGCAATTTGGATGTATGAGAGAGCGAAAACGCTTGAGGTGCCGTTCATGGCAGGTTCTTCGCTACCACTCGGTTGGCGGCAGCCGTTCTTAGAGCATCCCCTTGATACCCAACTGGACTCGGCTATCGGTATCGGCTATGGCGGTGTAGAGTCTTACGGTTTCCACGCGCTCGAGACGTTACAATGTATGATTGAACGCCGACACGGTGGCGAATCTGGAGTTGTCGCAATACAATGTTTGGAGGGAGACTCGGTTTGGGAAGCCGGTGAAGCAGGAAAATGGTCTCTGGCGTTAGCAGAAATGGCGTGCGCGCAGATCGCAAAGCGTCCTGATAGCACGTTTATAGAGGGGTGTCCAAATCCGACAGCATTCCTACTTGAGCATAGTGATGGATTCCGTTCTGCAGTACTGATGTTGAATGGCTATGTCTCTGATTTTGCGTATGCCGCGAAAGTTGGAGGCGCAGTGGAGGCTACGGAAGTTTATCTACAGAACGGACCGCCGCATGGTCATTTCAGTTATCTGAGTCTCAATATTGAAGAGATGTTTGTGACGGGTGAACCGCAGTATCCGGTAGAACGGACGCTGCTTGTGACGGGCGTGCTTGATGCACTCATGCACTCACGTGCGGACGGACACATTCGCCTTGAGACACCCCATTTGGCGGAACTCGCCTATCGTTCTTACGAAAAGATGCCGATCAGACCAGTAGCAGCGCGCCCTGAAGGTGCAACATTAAAAGTGTTATCTTAGCTTCTTCGTTTTATCAAAGAATGGGCGCGGTTAGAAAACCGCGCCTATTGTTTTAGCGTTCAGGACGGGCGGGAACGCCTGTCTCTGCAGATTCGTAGATGAGATCCATCAATTCGGATTGGATAATCCCGTTCAGCGGGCTTGTCCGCGGTTCCGCTCTGCCTAAAACTGCATCAATGAAGTTATCGTCAGGTGAGCCGGCAGACATATCATCTGTAATCGGCGGCGGGTCTAACGCTTCGCCCCCTTTCCAGACGCGAATCCAACCGCCACCCCAACCGTCAACTTCGATACGACCATTGTCAAACACCAACGCCATGTGCGTACCACCCGGACTCGGACAGTTGCCACTCACCGCCATCGCAGCGAGCACACCATTTTCAAACTTAACGTTAATCGACGAATTGATGTCTACATCGCGGTCATGATTATCGGTATAAGCATAGACTTCGGCGACTTTCGACTCGACTGCCCAACAGAGACTATTCAGGAGATGTGCGCCGCTATCGTACGCCTGTCCACCGCCAGAGAGTTTCGGATTCTGCCGCCAGGTACCTGTGGTGCCGCCTTTCCAGCCTTGTGTAATATAACCGATCACCAATTCCAATTTCCCGAGTTCTCCATTTCGGATAGCCTCTCGCGTATAGTAGAAATTCGGTGTGCAAGGTGTATTGTAGCCAATAGTGAGGGTGAGTCCGGTCTCTTCGACTTTTTCAGCGAGGGTATACGCGTCTTTAGAAGAGGTGACCATCGGTTTTTCCATCAACACATGGCATCCGGCTTCAAGTGCCTGCATGCCGTGCTCGAAATGTAATGTGTGTGGTGTAGAGATCAGCACTGCATCCGGCGTGGTATCCTTGAGCATGTTACCGATGTTGTCAAAGGCACCGGGCCGCGGGCTGAGATCGGGTATGTTCCGATCAATATAGCCATTAGCAATATCCGTATTTACATCGCAGGTGCCGACGATTTGTACGTCGGGGTTCGCGTTCATCCGTCTGGCGTGGCCTGAAGAATTTCCACCACATCCAATCATGGCAAGTCGAATTTTCGCCATATTTTTCTCCTTTTTTAAACTATGGGCCTCTGGGCATCGTTCCACAATGTAAAGCTAAGACAAATTGTTCGCTGATCGCTCACAATTTCGTTTCACGATGGTTTAGGTTAATGTCAAGAGTCTTTGAGGATCGTACATCTCCGCAGCCGCGTTGGACTTCACCAGGGCCTTCTGCAGAATGTAATGGAGCAGTGTCCAGAGGTTCACGTTAAAAAATTGTCTTTTTATCTTTTCCCAAACTTAAACGATTGGGAATTCATGCTTAAACTACGATAAATCAGCAACACCGATTGCGTCATCGCCGAACACGCGCGTAAAGGTTGAACCGTGACGAGATTTGGTCTCGCCGTGCATATAGCAGACACTGAAAGCACGCCGCGGAATATCTGTATCGTTCGTGCCGGAACTGTGCAGCAACCAATTGTGAAGCAGCACGACTTCCCCGGCTTTCAATTCCAGCGGTTCCGCTGTCGAATTAGCGACAATATCGTCAATCTGTTCTTGTGTTAGAAATCCGGAACCGTGCGATGGGTTGATAAGGTCGCTATGTGAGCCCGGAATAATATGCACGCACCCGTTCGCAATCGTCGCGGTGTCCAAAGCGGTGTAGATCGTAATCTTCGGGTCTCGATCCAAGTCAGTCCATCTGTCTTGGTGCCAAACGAGGTATGTCCCCTCTTTAGCAGGTTTATTCATGAACATCGCGCGGAAACAGTTGACAGGCGTGCCTTCCCCGTAAATTTTTGTGCAAACCTCTTGAAAGATCGGTTTCTGCAGATACGCCAAAAAGTAGGGATCGAGTTCGAGGTTCTGGATTTTCCGATAGAGCAGCGTCGCTCCCTTATGTCCTCTCGACTGCGGTCCGGGTGCGTTTTTTCCGGGTTCCCGGTCGAGCTGCATCATAATCTTGTCATAATCCAACGGTGCATGACCGAGCATTATGTCGTCCATCCGCTGTTGGAGTCTTTTGAATTCAGCGTCCGTCGCGACTTGTCCGATACGGACATAACCGTTTTCCCAAAAATGTTCCCACTGTTCGTCTGTTATCTGATATGCCATTTCATGCCTCCGAATAAACGTGTCATGATTCCAACTTTTGTCCTGCAAATTTAGTAAATCTACAAGATATATCAAAAGCTTGTATACAAAGTATACCACATATTTTAAGATGTACGAAAGAAAATTGCAATTAAGTCTCAATTTCTGTCTCGATTATCTATTTTTGCCACTTTTTTCAAAAATTGCAACCTTTTGACACCTAAGTCACGTCACTTCATCAACGGACATCAAATTTTAGCCAAATTATTGCTTTTATTCAACGTTATTCCAATATTATAAGGAGTCAAAAATGCGATTTGTAATGATTAGCCTTCTTATCGACTGTTTGTTATTCCTTGGGATTAGTTACCTCGCTTTTGGTGACACCGAAATTGTAACGACTTATGAATCGCACACTCACCAGAGCGTTCGCTGTATAGACGATATACCTTCTAAATTAGTATTTGAAACGCCGTATAAATTTCATATAATAACGCCAGAAATTCAGTGTGTTGTGTGTCCAGGTATTCGCGAACGAAAAACGACGCGGTTTCGACGAGTGAAATTGAATAATAAGGTGGAACTGAAAAAAGTGCAACCTTTCGGTACTTAAGTTTCGTCATTCTATCAACGGACGAGTTAATTCTGAAGGAGACTTACAATGCAACAGAGTGATGCTAAACTTATTCATCAGGTCCTCCAAGGTGACCCAGACGCGTTCGGTCCCTTGGTAAAAAAATATCAGAAAGGTGTCCACGCACTCGTGTGGCGGAAGATCGGTGACTTTCACATCGCGCAAGAGATTACACAAGATGCCTTTCTCAATGCGTATCAAAAACTTGGTACCTTGAAAAATCATAACTTGTTCGCAGGATGGTTGTACGTTATCGCGTCGAACTTGTGTCTCGATTGGCTCCGAAAGAATCGTTTACCGATGGAATCTTTAGATGTTGAGGATACAAATGAGGTGGACAAAGTGTCATACTCGCAATATACAGTAGAAAAACGGGAATCTGAAGCAGATGAGAACCGTCGTGAAGTCGTGAAGGACCTTTTGAAGAAGCTGCCTGAAAGTGAACGAACGGTAATGACGCTGCATTACCTTGGTGAGATGACGATTAAGACGATCAGTGAGTTCCTTGGTGTGTCGCAAAATACGGTCAAGAGCCGTCTCAGCCGCGCTCGGAACCGTCTACGGAAAGAGGAGAATGTGGTCCGCGAGAATCTTGGCAGCTTCCAACTTCCGAATCAATTCGCGGAGAATATCATGCGGGAAGTCTGGCGTATGACACCAGTTCAACCGCCGGTAAGTAAACCGATGATCCCCTTAGCACTTTCTGCTGCCTCCGCTGTTTTGATTTTCCTGCTGATAGGTGTCGGCGCGCAATACCTATCTCGGTTTCAGAAGCCATATAATCTGGATGCCACTTCCGAACCGACGGTAGAACTGATTGACGCGGTTTTTGTTGTGGATTCGCCTGCGAAACCTGCGGTTCGGAACCAGCCCGGAGGTTCAGATACGCCGGGTAAAAATCCAGGTGCCGGTCAGAAACCGGAAGAATCGCTTTTTGCCACACTGCCAGTCGATACAATAGAAGTCTCAACACCAAAGCCTCAGTGGACCCAAACGAAGGGGCCCGAAGGAGGGATTGTCAACAGCCTTTTCATGGCATCTAAAGGTGACGTTTATGCCAGAGCAGGCGCGGATCTCTATAAATTAACGGACGATAGAAGCGCGTGGATATCTACCAACACTAACAGGTCTATTAACGGTGCCTCACAAATGACAGAACATGAGGATACCCTCTATATCGTTTCCGATACCGAAGTACTTGCTTCCGCAGATAGAGGTAGCACATGGAATTCATTGGGAACGCGTCCAGAAGGGCAATTAATTGGCACTGTCATAACGGATGAAGTCCCTGGGGCGCAAGCCAACATTACAATGTACTTGGGGCTTGTTGAAGGTGTGTTCCGCTCTATGGATGCCGGTAAATCGTGGAAATCTCTTGACGATGGCAACTTGACGGATAGGAAAATTCAGGCGATCACCGCTATTGAAAACACTGTGTTTGTTGGTACGGATAACGGTCTTTACCGCCACAGTTCAGAAGGCTGGACGCAATTACGGGTAGGTGGAACCGGAAATATCCGCGCATTGGCGAGTGCAGAGCACCGACTCTACGTTGCCGTCGGAAATGACGTTCAGCATAAGACGTTTTCGATGACCATATCAATTTTATCCGCATTTAAGTCCACTTTGTCGCTTTACCGATCAACAGACCTCGGAGATTCGTGGCAGGCAATAGATTTCACAAAAACGGTTTCTGATTCCGAGGAAAATTCCGAGGAAAACGGTTGGTTTAGTTTTTCCCATGAGGTTAACGAACCACAAACGTCAGACAACTCAGAAGTGGAAAAGACTTTCCACCTCAAAATGGTAGCAGCACAAGAGAGACTTTTAGTTTTAGATGACGGGAATAGTTATTACTCCAGTGATGCCGGGGAAACATGGATATCTTTAGATTTAGACACCCTAAATATGGCAGATACTTTCGCCGTTGTCATGTCGGGTGCAAATACTTTTTACGTAGGGGGTCGATTCGGGATTCAGCGCACGACCGATGCAGGTGAAACATGGCATCCGTTTAACACAGGATTGGTGCGCACGAGTGTGAGCAATTTGGTTTATGCCAATCACGCGCTCTACGCAACAATATGGAAAGAACTCGTTGTCTCGTATGATGGGGGTGAATCGTGGGCACCTGTGCCACGTCGTCCTGAAACTCTCACGGGTCTGGTGAAATTTAACAATAGGCTCTATGTCAAAGGGGTCAAAGAGACATCGCCGCAACTTTTCCGCGTATCTGCGGAGGATAACGGGTTAGTGCCTGTCCCGGGAATGCCAAATTTAGTGGGGTCAGACATTGAAACACTCATCCGTGAAAAATTTGAAAACGTCTTTCCGGAACGCGTTCAAGATGAGCTTGAGAAAAACGCTGAGGAGCGTACGGAATTAACACTTGAAGATTTCGATCTGGATAAGCTCAGCACTGCTAGTAGTCAGTCCTTAGAGAAAGGTTTCGTTGAACTCATTAAGTCATATTTTGGGAGTTTCGCTGTTAGCGGGAATACTTACTATATGGAATATAACCAGAAACTCTTCAGGTGGAAGCCCGGTATGACTGAATGGTTTGATACGGGCTTAGCAGATGCCGGTGAGTCTATTCATTCTGTTGCTGACCTTGATGCGCAGGGGACCATGGATTTCAAAATCGTAGTCTCAGGTGAAACTGTTTATGTTGGCAAACGGGACGGACACCTCCTTCAATCGTTTGATGAAGGCAACACTTGGAGCGATGTTACTGCGAATCTCCCGTTTTCTGTTACGCAATTCGAGGCTATCGCCTTCGCCGGGCCCACGCTTTACGCGGCAACCGATAAAGGGGTTACGTATTCAAGCGATAGCATTCACTGGCACACAGCAACTGATGCAGAAGGCACCCCGCTTGTCATAGAAAAAATGGCAGTTGAAGGCACAACGGTGTATGGCGCAACTGAGCAACAGATATATCAATTGAAAGAGAATTCAAACAGATGGGAACCCGTCACACCGGAAGTTCCAAGCAAGATTAACTCGTTTACTGTTGATGATAATACACTTTATGTTGGGACGCCTGGTCATGGCGTACTACGTTTCACGATTAATGAATCCGACTAATGTCATTAACCTGTAGCATAACCTGTTAGGTTGTGCGATTGTAGCATAGGAGACCGTTGGTCTCCTGTGCCACCCAATAAGAAACCTGAAATATACAACACGCTAAGGAGATTTTGAAAAATGTTAAAGATGATTGGACAACCCAAGTCGACAACGCTTCTATTCGCAACTTTATTGATGGTTATAGGTCTGCAACTGCCGCTCTATGCAGGTACAAATGAGTTTCTCTTTGATATGGACGGGATTAAAGACTCTGGCAGTTTGGCGGTGAAACTCCAAGACACGCGCGCACCGGTATCCCAATTGATTGCATCGCAATTGTCCGAAGATGGACAGGGGCTGTTAGTTGGGTACGATGGCATAAGCGATCCGTCTCCGAAGTTGCAGGAGGCACTGCTTGCAAATCTGAATCGGCTGCTTCAAGCGCGATCTCTCTATGATGCACAAGTATTCGCTAATATTGAACTTAGTGAAGATACGCAGGCACTCATTGCCCAAAATCCGAAAAGTGGAGATGCCTTGGTTCGCCTAAATCGTTTTCTCCTATCGGATGTTTTCCCGTATGAACTCGCATCGCTTTCAGAGCAACAGACGCTGAAGCCTCCTAAGGGCATTGAGGCATGCAGAGAGAACTTAAGGCACATAAAACTGGCACTTGAAAAATATCGAATTGCTAATGCCGATACAAATCCGCAATGGCTTTCCGACCTTTCTCCAGAATATCTGGAAAAGAAAATGCTCCTCTGTCCGGCAGATGCAACGGCAGGCACACCCGGTGTTCTAATTGAAGGGGCATCGGATCCGACACTGCCGTGCAGTTATCTCTATGAGTTTCGTCCTTCCGTGAAAATGGTTCAGGAAGTCCTGTGGACACAAGAAGGGGATATGTTCCCGATAGTTCGGTGTGAACACCATCTTCTCAACCTAAGTGTTAGTGGAAAACTTTATCGGAACGGTCCCCAAAGAGGTATCTATACGAGCAACAAGACGGGATTCTCTGTGCTGCATGATTTTATGCAGGAGCTACGCGCTCAACACGGGGAAGCGTTTCTCAAGACCCAAAAAGGCAGACAGAAACTGAAGCAGGCAACTGAAAAACTGATAATCAAACAGTTGGTACCTAACATGCTGAGCGCCTTGGAGAAAGAGGTTTACTCTCAACTTGAGGCGGAGCTGGGGAAAAGTATTCTTAATACCGCAATCGGTATGGATATACTCAAACAAGGAACTGTACAGGTCAGAGATAAAATTAAGGAAAACTTACAAGCGCAACTTAAAACACAACTCGGCTCAGAATTTCTTGAGACAGCAGAGGGACAAGACATACTCAAACAATTGTCAGCACAGATTGATGGTTTTTCACTCGACGGACGCTAATTTACAGAGTGTATCAATATTAAATCTGCGCTTTTGGTCTTTAGATAGGTTGGAAGATTGGAAGTATGGGAGATAATAAGCAGCGTATTTCTTCCAAACTTCCTAGGGGAAACACCCAAGCAAAAACACTTCCAACCTTCCGCAAAACCTAAAATTGGGTTTCAATATTGCTTAAAAACAAAAGATAGAGGAGAAATCACCATGTTAACGACATTGATTCAAAAAGAAATTATGCATCATATACTCAGCGTCCGGTTTGTCGCGCTCCTGCTAATGTGTGTCTTGCTCATCCCGCTGACCCTTTCTATTAACTATCGTAGGTATAACCAGAACCTCGTTGACTATCAGGAGTCGGTGAATCGCGCACAAGCAGAAGCGAAGGAGAATCCGCCGAATGCGCAGGACCCAAACACGGAAGTCTCTAAGTTTTTCCTCAAGCCTACGCCGCTGAGCGTCTTCGTAAACGGTTTAGAGGAGGCACTGCCGACCTATCTTGGGATGACGCGTAATGGGGTTCGGCAGAGTTCAACGGGACTTGTGCAGGCATCCGTCGCGTATGCATTAGGAAGCCTTGATTTCCTGTTTATTGTCGGGACAGTCTTCAGTCTACTGGCACTCCTGTTCACATTCGATGCTGTTGCAGGGGAGAGAGAGGCAGGCACGCTTCGGATAAATCTGTCAAATTCGCTGCCTCGAGATGTGTTTTTGTGGAGTAAGTTGATCGGTGGATACATTGTGTTTGTTGTTCCCTTTTTGGTGTCTTTCCTTTTCGGTTTACTCCTAATCACTTGGCAAGGGTTTCCGTTAGGCGAACTTAAGATTGCACTGCCCGTGTTGGGGCTCACACTTATCTCGTTGCTCTATATTGCGGTATTTTTTGCGATAGGTGTGTTCATTTCAACGTATCTTGACAACGCTAAGACCGCGCTAATTGTCGCTTTTACGTTTTGGGTGCTTGCGGTGCTGGTTGCACCCCGAGGGGCATTTGTCGTCGCTAAACTCGTCGCACCGACCCGAACACAGCAGGCGGTTTATATGGAAAAAAATGCACTTCGCAATAACCTAAATAAAGATAAAGAAGAGAAGGTCTGGGAAAAAGTGTCTGAAACCATAGCTCAACCCACGGAGAATGGAGAGGGTATTCAGTTTTCGCTAGACCTAAGCAATCCAGAAACGCAAAAAAGGATGGATAAAATTAAAGGACCGATTGAAGAGGAGTTTCGACTGGCGTTTCAGAATCAAACAGGCAAGATTGACCGGGGCTATCAGCGCGAGAAGGATCGTCAAGAACAGATTGGCGAGATGCTCTCTCGGATCGCCCCGACATCTTCTCTGACCTATTCTGCGATGAATTTGACGCAAACGGGTAAGTTGAAAAGAGAAGTCTACTTTCAAACCGGCGAAAGATACTACAACCAACTTGATGACGAATATTTCAGCGGGATTTCAGACGATGTACTGTCACAGATAATGCAATTGGGAGCTCGGATGGGCGATCAGATGAATGGTGACTCTGAATCCGAAACGGAGCAAATTCCGCCGCCGCCAACCCTGACAGAACCTTCGTTATCAGAAACGTTGCGTCAATCTATGGTGGATGTGTGCCTACTCGGTTTTTTTGCGGTAGCGTTTACGGCGATAGCATTCCTGAAATTCTTCCGTTCCGATATTTGATTGCTGGATCTTATCTACAAATCTTGTATACGCCAAAACCCTCTTACGTTAGAAAGGCTTGAGAATGACAATTGAAGTTCCGCTCGCCCATCAGATTTTTGTAAATGCTCGTGCTATCCTTTGGCGCGAACGGAAAAACGGCATGGAGTACGTGGTGCAGGTGCGTGACCGCCCCGGTCAACGACGGAGTTTAGAATTTCCTGGCGGAACAGTGGAGGCGCACGAATCCTTGCTGACGGCACTCCGTCGTGAAGTGCGTGAAGAAACAGGATTGGAGGTGGCAGAGATTGAAGGGCGGGCAGTGGAGCACTCAGGTATGGAGTCTACAGTAGAATGTCTCGAACCCTTCGCAGTCTATCAGACAACGCGGGGTTTCAACGGCATGGGCGTATACTTTCGCTGCCGTGCTAAAGGGATCTTACTGGCGGAAGGCGACGGCACACGGGCCATCCGATGGATGCCTGAGGCTGAACTTGCCAGCCGTTTCGCAGACAATCCTGACCAATTCAATGCAATGACAGCGGCTGTCTTGAACCTGATGCGGGAAAAGAAAATGCTTTAAATCAAACTTACGTTTGCGTTTTCTGTAAGTGTGAAGAGAAAAAATAAAAAAAATGCACCCCTTTAACACCTGAGATGCGTCACTTAAATCAGAGGCGAATACGATATAAACTTTCAGAGATCGTATTCGTTGAATCTAATCTATCACACAAACGTTGTAAGAGGATAAATTAACTTTTCAAAAAAAAAGTAAGACAACTAAGGAGTAAATCATGACAACTAAAATTCGCCAGCAAAATGGCATCGTGATCTTGGAACCTAATGGAAAAATAATGGGACCCTCCGTCTCGGAATTAAGGGAAGCCATCTCACCGCAAATAGAAACTTCTGACACACCACGGATTCTGATTAATTTTGAACACGTCAATAGGGTTGACAGTTCAGGGCTTGGTGTGCTAATGGGTGCCCGTGCCGCTATAGCACGCAAGAAAGGGCGTGTCGCGGTCATCAATGTCAGTAAGCAGATCAAAAACTTGGTTGTTCTTAGCCGACTCGTTAGCCTCTTTGAACATTTCGACAGTGAGGCTGCTGCGGTTTCAGCACTATCTGCCTAAAACCCTAAATTCTGTATAATCTCAAATGGGATGGTTTTTACCATCCCATTTTTTTTGTAACATACAGTTTTCCGAAGGACGCTCAATTGCTGATGGTGATTACAAGCGAAAAAAATGCAACCTTTTGACCCCTAAGTTACGTCACTTAAGTCAAACAACGTTACAACCGCCGAGGGAGGTTCTCGATGATACAGAACGATGCTGAACTCATTGAACGAACATTAGAAGGTGATCAAGACGCGTTCGGATCGCTCGTAAAAAAATATCAGAAAGGTGTCCACGCGCTGGCGTGGCGGAAGATCGGTGATTTTCACGTCGCCCAAGAGATCACGCAGGACGCGTTTCTCAAAGCGTACCAAAAACTCGGCACTTTGAAAAACCGTAACGCCTTTTCTGGATGGGTCTATGTTATCGTAGCACGTATGTCCAAGGACTGGCTCCGCAAAAACCGTTTGCCGATGGATCCGTTAGATACGACCGATGTAAGTGAGGTGGATCACGTGTCATATTCTCGATACACGGCAGAAAAACAGGCAACAGAAGCCGATGAGACGCGCCGCGAGGTCGTCAAAGAACTCCTGAAAAAACTCCCAGAAAGTGAACGGACAGTTGTAACACTTCATTATCTCGGGGAAATGACCGTCAAAGCCGTCGCTGAGTTTCTAGGCGTATCCCAAAACACAGTAAAGAGTCGCCTCAACCGTGCTCGGAACCGTTTAAAGAAGGAAGAAAACATGATTCAGCAAAATCTCGGCAGTTTCCAATTGCCGGCGAACTTGACAGAGAACATCATGCGGGAAGTCTCTCGTATTGTCCCTGTTGCGCCTACTGCCAACAAACCTGTGTTGCCTTGGGCACTCTCCGCTGCCTCCGCTGTTTTGATTTTCTTACTAATGGGTGTCGGCACGCAATACTTGTCTCGTTTCCAGAAGCCTTACAATCTAAACGCCATATCAGAACCGACGGTTGAAATTATTGAGGCGGTTTTTGTTTATGATTCTCCAGCGAAACCGGCTGTTCGGAATCAGGCGGGGAGTTCTACGATACCAGGAAGAAGTCCGGGCGCGGGTCAACAACCGAATGCGCGACGCTTCGCCGCGGCACTGATTGACGAAACTGAGGTTTCAACACCGGAACCGCAGTGGACCCAAACCAAGGGACCGGAAGGCGGTATCGTCAACAGTCTCTTCACGACGAGTTCCGGGGATATTTACGCAGGGACCCCCACCAGCCTCTATAAACTCGCCGACGATACGCATACATGGAGACTCGTTAATGCAAGAAGTGCCAGTTCACTCGGTATCCAAGATTGGATAGCGGGTGGGATACAGATGACGGAGCACGGTGATATGCTCTATTTTGCTACTGATACAGAAGTATTGGCATCTGCAGACGCTGGAGAGACATGGAATTCGCTCGGTGACCATTCAAAAGGTGCTCCCAGGGGTTTCGCGGTCACCAACGCGGGGTTTTTCCTTGCATTTATTGAAGATATTTATTTTTCTGAAGACGGTCAGCCAGTGTGGATATCGTTGAAAGATGGCTTAGAAGCCGAGAAAATTCGGGGACTTGTTGCCGTTGAAAACACGGTATTTGCTGGCACCGATACCGGCCTCTATCGCCGCAATGCTGAGACGTGGGAACGGTTGTCGGTGGGTACTGCAGATAAACGCGCGCAAAAACTGACCGTCCACGCTTTGGCAGCCTCTGAACACCGTCTCTATGTTGCCGCGGGTTGGGAATTTACAAATGAGATCGGCACCCAAAGCAAAGCGATAATGACAGGTGATAACTGGTGGTCAGTTTACCGCTCAACCGATTTGGGTGATACGTGGTATGCTATAGATCCGAGAAAAAAGACGGAAAATGAGAGAAAGCCGAAGGGTATACTTTCAATTCTATTTCCGACACGAGGTGCCAATTCAACGCCTGTTGATTTTACCTATTCAAATTTCAAAATAATCACGTCTGGAGCGAAAGTTATGTTAGCGCATCCACGTGAACTTTTCTATTCAGTTAACGCTGGCGAGACGTGGACCTCCTTAGATTTAAAGGATAGGTCTGCTGGAATAAACAATATAGCACCACCTATTGTGATGTTAGATGCAGATACCTTCTACAGAGGCAGCCAAACTGGCGTCTATCACACAACCGATGCGGGTGAATCGTGGCATCAATTGAATACAGGACTCGCTGGGACTACCGTTATGGATTTATTCTCTATTAACGGTAAACTCTACGCTTCTGAAATGGACGGACTTGTTACCTCAGCTGACGGCGGTGAGTCTTGGACACCATTTACTGTTGATGCTCCCCCTATGGCAGGTATATCGGTTTTTCGGAAATTTGATGATGCGCTCTACATGAAGGGTATGGCAGCCATAAAACCTCAGATTCTGCGTTTATCTACAGAGGAGAACCAATTTATTCCTATTCCTGGGATCCCTAAGATTCTTGAAAAAGTTGATCCTCTGAATAATGAACTAACGGATCGGTTAAACCAAAAAAACGATAAGGCAGCACGCGATATGCTCAGGGATATAGCTAAACAAGACCTTGAGAACGGTGAAGCACCCGATACTAAGGATATTGAACAGGCAAGTAAAGCAGCGAATCAGATGGTCCAAGAATCATTTGGAACCGCTATGGCATCAATGTTCGGGGATTTTTCTGTCAGTGGTGAAACATATTATGTTGAATACAAGCAGAAACTCTTCAGATGGAAATCCGGTACGGACGCGTGGTATGACACCGGTTTAGTAGATACAGCCGAAAATATTTTTTCAACTTTAATGTCCACGCCTTTTGATTATTCGGCGGGTACTTCTCTTTTTAGTGATGTTCTTAATTCTATGAGTTTCAAACTTGCAGTTGCAAATAAAACCGTTTACGTTGGAAAAAGAGATGGACATCTCTCTCAATCATTTGATGAGGGGGAGACTTGGAACGATGTCACCCCAGATCTTCCGTTTCCTGTGGAGAAGTTCAATGCAATTGCCTTCGCTGGATCAACTGTTTATGTCGCAACCGATAAAGGGGTCGCTTATTCAAGCGATGGAACCCAATGGTATGAGGTATTTGACAGTGGAGGCAGCCCACTTGTTATTGAAAAAATTGTGGTAGATGGCACGAAGATATATGGGACATCCGGACAATACGTGTATCAGTTGAAAGAAAATTCTGACACGTGGAAACGGGTTACACCTGAAATCCCTGATACCGTCTTGTCGTTTGATGTTGATGGCAACGTGCTTTATGTTGGGACTTCCAGCAGCGGCGTGCTACGTTTCACGCTTGAAGAATAAATGATCGCGCCAATAATTTTCGGACAAGAAGCATTGGCGGTCTGAATTCCTAATTGAGGTGGTCGAGAGTTCTAAACACCCGAGATCTAAGAGATGGCGGATTGCTATCTCATAAATACGATTTTGTTATTCCGTTGGTGTATAGGTAATTATGCAGATTGGACACTAAAATATGGAGGAAATTGATATGCGCAGGAAACGATTATATATCTGTCTGTTTGTTTTACTCATTGTGCCGCTTGTTCTCAAATTTGGATGCATGCCCCAAGCACTTGGCAGAACAGGTTTTGATATTACGCTGTCAGTTACCGGTATGACACGCTTTACTTCTGTGCTCCGCGTTTTGTATGCGTTGCAAAAGATTGATGCGTTGGTTATTGATGATGCGACTTATAGGGTAACGGGAGCCAGGCTGCCATTTGGTGAAGTGAACCCTAAACCCCAAATTTCCATAAAGCATACCCCTTCTACGGGTGAAGTTTCGTTTGAAAAGGTTACAGATGCGCCAATGGAACCTATTTTAGAAAATAAGGTCAGATGGCACCTAAACCCTGATGAGCCTAAGTACTTTGCTATTGAAATATGGGCACTCGCTGGGGCAGACCCAAAGCAGGGCGTAAATGAAGCAATTTCTGAACGTGTGAGTGCGGCGTTAATTGAGACTGTTGAACAATCCGGTTTTGAGGCGAGTATAGAAACTATAGAACCGCGTGAGGCAAATTACAAACTTATATTTGATTAAATTTAACATAAACATCTCAATGCTCATTGTTATTGCGGTTTTAGCAAGATTTGATCTATCAAAGGCGCGCCTCCAAGCGCGCCTTTTTTGTTTTCGTAACCGCTCTTTCTATTGTAAAATATACAATTACCTTGTTAAACCTTTTAAAAATAATGCAACTTTTCGATCTCTAAAATCAGTCACTTAAGTTAAAAGAGAGTCCAATATCCAATTCCGGAGGGATGCTTGTGATGAACCAAAACGATGCTGAACTCATTCAACATAGTTTACAAGGGGACCAGGACGCGTTCGCTGCTTTGGTGAGAAAATATCAGAAA
>JAJEEK010000060.1 GCA_022821065.1 Candidatus Poribacteria bacterium | reverse complement strand
GTTGAGATATTGAAGTATAAATGTTCTAAACATAAGCGTCTTTTGAAACAAGTCGGACAGTGGACTGCGACAACGAAACCGTGCTCCGACTGTGGTTTTCATAATGAAAATCTTTCGCTCTCTGATAGGCAGTGGACGTGTTCTGAATGTGGTTCACGCCACGATAGAGACATCAACGCTGCGATCAACATATTGCGGGCAGGGATAGCCACGACGTAAACGTGATAAATCTGTTCGGATAGCAGACAATTGCCTGCGGGTGGAGCGACACTAAGACGGTGAACTCTCTGAGTAACCCGCAGTTGCTATGAAACCGAAGCCCCTGCCTTTAGGCAGTGGGTGCTATCACTATTGTTAAATCAACATTCGACACAGCACAACAATACAACCCATGAACGTCAAAAATCGAACCATCTTCTCTAACGACAACCTACCCGTCCTGCGAGGCATAGACCCAGAATCCGTTGATCTGATCTATCTTGACCCGCCGTTCAATTCCAATCGCAACTACGCTGCACCCATCGGCAGCGAAGCAGCAGGCGCAGCCTTCAAAGACACATGGACCTTGTCCGATGTAGACAACGCATGGCACGGTGAAATCGCAGAGCGTCAGCCTGCTTTGTATCAGGCGATACACGCAGCCGAACTCACACACAGTAAGGGTATGAAGTCTTACCTCATCATGATGGCGGTTCGGTTATTAGAGATGCAGCGCGTCCTAAAAAAGACTGGGAACATATACCTGCACTGCGACCCGACTGCAAGCCATTATCTCAAAACGCTTATGGATAGTGTGTTTGGAAATAACAATTTTAAGAATGAGATTGTGTGGAATTCTGCAACGGGCGTTAAAAATAATGTCAAAACCCGTTTTGGGAGAGGACATGACATTATCTTGTTCTACGGAATGCCCAAATCTAAATTCAATGTTCAATATGAACCGCTGAGCGAAGAATATCTGAAATCGCATTATACTTATACAGACGAAGATGGAAGACGTTTTCGAGCAGATAACTTGAATGCCCCGAGCACTGGCGGGCATCGCTATGAGTTTCTCGGCGTTGCAAGAAACTGGAGAATGACAGAAAAACAAGCGCACCAATGGTTAACCGAAGGACGTATCGTACATCAAAGCATTACGCCAGGATCTCGTGTCAGGATTCCGAGTTATAAACGCTACGCGGATGAATCTTTGGGTCGTCCTGCCTTGGATAATTGGACAGATATAGGTGCCCTCAATTCTCAAGCAAAAGAATCCATCGGTTACCCTACCCAAAAACCTGTTGCTTTATTGGAACGCATCATCAAAGCCAGCAGCAATAAAGATGACATCATATTAGACCCATTCTGTGGGTGTGCCACGACCTGTGTCGCGGCAGAACGGCTACAACGACAATGGATCGGTATTGACATATCTCCCAGAGCCGTTAACCTTGTACGTGTGAGGTTAGAAGCTGAGGTCGGAATCTTCGGAGAAGTAATTCACCGCACCGACATCCCCAAACGGAGTGAGAAATTACCCAATTATCGCACCCCCAAACATACGCTATACGGTAAGCAGGAAGGCTTGTGTAACGGGTGCAGGACACAATTCCCGTTTCGGAACATGACAGTTGACCACATCGTGCCGAAATCACAAGGCGGCACAGACCACAAGGATAACCTACAACTCCTCTGTGGTGCGTGCAACTCCACGAAGGGACAAGGTACCCAAGCCGAGCTAATTTCACGACTAAAAGCCCAAGGCGTTTTACATTAATTACCTCTAATTGCTTCATAAAAGGAGATACCATCGTGTCACAACAGAATACACCTAACCTCGTTTTCGTCATCACGGACGACCAAGGCTACGGCGATTTGGGATGCACCGGAAACCCCGTTATCAACACACCGAACCTCGACGCGCTCGCGGAACAGAGCGTGCAACTACAGAACCTACACGTCGGTCCCACCTGTTCGCCAACACGCGCCGGAATTATGACAGGGCACTACTGCAATTCCACTGGTGTGTGGCATACCATCGGTGGACGCTCGCTCCTCCGCAGCGACGAAATCACGATGGCAGATATCTTCCGGCGCAACAGCTATAAGACCGGTATGTTCGGTAAGTGGCACCTCGGCGACAACTACCCCTTCCGACCACACGATAGAGGTTTCGACGAAGCACTCTACCACGGCGGCGGCGGAATCAGCCAAACCCCAGACTATTGGGGCAACGACTATTTCGATGACACCTATTTCCGAAACGGTTCCGAGCAACCCTTCGACGGATACTGCACGGATGTCTGGTTCCAAGAGGCGATGGCGTTTATGGAGCGACAAGTTGAAAGAGAGCAGAACCGCCCCTTCTTCTGCTACTTGTCTACAAATGCGCCTCACGGTCCGTTCCGTGTTCCCGACGCATACAGCGAAGTCTATCGTAGGAAAGACGTACCGGGGGATCGCGCGAATTTCTACGGTATGATTACCAATATTGATGACAATATGGCGCGCTTACGGCATCACCTCCGCGTCCTCGGAATTGAGGAAAATACCATCCTTATTTTTATGACCGATAACGGTTCCGCGGCTGGATGCAACTTGGATGCACAGCAGTTCGTCACGGACGGCTATAATGCGGGAATGCGTGGAAAAAAAGGATCGCCTTATGAAGGCGGGCATCGCGTGCCGCTCTTTATGCATTGGCCCGGTGGCGGTTTCACGGAAAAGCAAGAGGTCCATGAACTCACCGCAAATATTGATCTCCTCCCGACATTAATAGACCTCTGCGACCTCGAAATCTCCGAAAACACGACTTTCCACGGCACTAGTCTCACACCGCTGTTAAGAAACGAGACAGAAACATGGGAAGAACGGGTTATCGTTACCGATTCGCAGCGTGTTGAAAATCCAATTAAATGGAAACACAGTGCCACAATGTCACAACGGTGGCGACTTATTAACGGAAAAGAACTCTACGATATTCAAGCAGATCCCGGACAAGCACACGACATCGCTAATGAACATCCAGAGGTCGTCGCAGAACTCCGAGAGCATTACGAAGACTGGTGGAAATTGGTCTCAAGGCGTTTTGATGAGGACTGTCCGATCGTTATCGGCACGCAAAACGAACCCGTTACCTGTATTACGACACACGATTGGCACGGTGAAGCACACGCATGGAATCAAGGGAGTATCCGTCGCGGTATGGAGTGCAACGGCTATTGGGCTATTGAGATACCCGAAGATGGTGCGTACAGTTTTGAATTACGCCGCTGGCCCTATGCCGAAGATAGAGCAATAACGGACGGTATTCCGGGCGAGACTATCGATCTCTACAACGGCGGAAAAGCGTTGGCACTAACAACAGCACAAATTCGCGTCGGCGATCAGACAGCAACACAAGCCATCGCACCCGATGCAAAAGGGGTGACATTTACGTTCAACCTCACAGCTGGTCAGACACGCCTTCACACGGAATTAACCGATGAAACCGGTGAATTGGCAGTCGGTGCGTATTATGTGTATGCGAAGCGGGTGATTTGATCGGTAGAATCTATGAATAGGTGATGCTGGTTGCGACACGAGAGAATAGGCGTTCCAATTCGTCCATTGACTCGCCGAGAAGCCTTTCAACGTCTGTCTCCGTTAACCCGAGCTGCTGAACGCCGAGACTCTCTTCAAAATCAGTTTGTGTTAACCCGAAATCCTTGTATCCCTGAATGACCGTCTTTAGATACCACGATGCGGGCGGTGCCAGATTTCCAGACGCTTCTTTCATCCTATAGAACATGATATCGTTTTGGTAATATTTGCCGTAATATTCCGGATAGCCCTCGTATCTATCAAGAGCGTCTTCGTGGTCCGTCGTAATTTGCCAGAGTCCACCGTGAACCGTACATCCCACCTCAGGAATAATATCGGCGTGGTAGTTAAAAACCAGACGGAAGCCACTGAGTTGGAATTTCCCAACGCGAGCAATCCCCGGACACCGTTGTTGCGTCTGGGAAACGTTCATGTTGGATCCGTAAGCAAAGTATCGCATCAAACCACTCCGTTATCTACCAGAAATGCGGTTAACGTATTACATGCATTAGACTTGTTATAGGTGCTTAAGTTTAACCTGATTTCTTTGACTTCGTTTGCCTCATTTTAATTTGACAAAGAACAAAAATCAAGATATACTATAATTATTCGCCGGGATGCTGGAATTGGTAGACAGGCTAGGTTCAGGGTCTAGTGTGCATTACGCGCGTAAGGGTTCGAGCCCCTTTCCCGGCATTTTATCGAAAATTTAGGAGTCAATCGGTGGAAGAAACTCACCCGGATTATGGATAGAAATTGTCATTCTTTTTGCAACGTTTCCGGCACCAACCATAAAAAAATCGTAACCGCGAGATAACCGATACCGCCCAACGCGAAACCGGAATAACTCAATCCGAACACATCGGCGATATTACCGACAACAACCGGCCCCGCCGAACCGCCGAAATCGCCTGTAAGCCGCCACAAACCTAAGAACTCGCCAGTCCCCTCTCGCGGTGCTAAATCGGCACCCAGCGTCATCATCGTTCCAGAAGCGACACCGTTGCCGAGGCGCATCAGAACCGCCGCAAGCAACAACCACGTAAATGTACTTGTGAACGGCATCAACGCCATTCCCGTGGCAAAGATGCAAATCCCAGGAATCGTCGCATATCTCCTGCCGAAACGATCCATCATAAATCCCGCAACCGGAAACATCGACATATCTACTGCCGAGGATACCATGACAACCGATCGAACCTGTTGCGTTGTTAATCCGACTATCTCATCGGCATAGAGCGGAATGATGATATGACACCCTCGGCGTAAGGTCTGGACGCATACCTGTCCTATCCCAGCAGTAGCAAGGATCCGTATGTGTTGGCGAGAGACTTGAAGCAGGCTCCTCAGATACGGTCGTTTCGTATCTTTCGTTTGGCGCGAAGGACGGGTTTCCGGAATGAAGAAAGAACAGAGAACAAGGTTAAGCACCACAATTCCAGTATAAATAAAAAATGGTAAACGCAGATTCGCACCAAGGAAAATAGAACAGAACTGTCCGGCGAAGGTACCCATCCGATTGACACCGCCGAACAGCGCAATCGCTCTGCCACGATTCGCAATCGGAATGACATCTGTCATATAGGCATGCCGAGCGAGCATCCACAACGCATTTCCGATCCCGCCGACCAACTGCGCGCCCATCAGTTGGAAGAGGTTCGTTGCCACACCCATACCGACAGTTGACAATCCTATCATCACTAAACCGAGCAGCATTGACGGCTTACGACCGAGTCGCTCCACCAAAATACCCGCTGGGACATTCCCCAACACACCGACTGCAAGAACAACTGTCGTTAATGTATAGGATAACTCAAACGATTTGACATAGATTGAAAGTGTCGGTGAAACGATACCTATCCCTGTTGACAACAAGAACGCCGGAATATAGAGGGGTAGAATCAACGAGAGACGGCTAAATTTGGGATTATTCAATTTTGGGTGCCTTTCAGCACAGATACTTGTTTAGCACGTCTTACTTTCCAAAAACAGTGCGTAAAGCGTCCAGATAGCACGTATGGGTAGCCTCATCAAATAGAACAAACTGGATAGTTGCTGGCATAGTGTTGCCTTGGAACACAAATGCTTTCACGGCAGTCAGGGCAACAACTGCAGCTCTCTCCGTTGGATATCCATAGATACCGGTGCTAATAGATGGAAAGGCGATGCTCTGAATATCGTTGTCTATAGCGAGTCGAAGGCTCTCCTGATAACAACTCGCAAGCAGTTCCGCTTCACCTGCGTTTCCACCTTTCCACACCGGTCCAACTGTGTGAATCACATATTTTGCGTGCAGATCGCCACCGGGAGTGATAACGGCTTTACCGGTAGGACAACCGCCTTCGCGTCTACGAATCTCAGCGCAAGCGCGCTCAATTTCATCACCGCCAGCGCGACGTATTGCACCATCAACACCGCCCCCACCGATAAGTTCGCTATTCGCCGCATTCACGATAGCATCAACTCCCGCTTGGGTTATATCGCCTTGAATCAGTTCCAAGGTTGTCTCCCTAATCTGTGTCTTCACGAAACCGCCTCCTCATCTTTAACGATGCCTCCGAATGAAACCTGCTCTATGTAATTCTTGTAAAATAAACGCTTCTATTGGTATATCGCTCTTGAGTTGCGTATAGCCGACACCTCGATCCCCACAGAAGCGTTGCAGATTCTCACAAAACGTCTGCTGTTGATTTCTATATTGCGCCAATGTTTCTGCGTTGATTGTTACGGCTTTCGTTTCACCTGTCTCGGCATCCTCCACCAGCCAATCACCGTCAGGAGGCGTACTTTCCGAGTGTATTATTGGGTCTATCTCTTCAGGGCTTACGACATGGATTGCTGTGATACTGAAACCGCGTCCAGCGAGCAATTTGAGTCCATCGGCGTAACCACCCGGATCCAAAAAATCCGAAAGTAGGACGACCCTACCGGCGTGTCGCTGGTACATCTGAAATTGCTTGAGACAATCCATCAGACGTGTTTGTCCAGATCCTGTAATTGCCTCAAGAACGCTTGTCAAACGAGAGAATTGCGATTTGCTTGATATGAGCGGTAGGACGGGAAAGAGTCGTTCCGCACAGGTATAGATAGTTACACTGTCAGCATGTGCCAAGGCGATATAGCCTAATGCAGCTGCGACCTGTTTGACACACATCAATTTAGTGGGTGATCCGAAGTCCATAGAGCGGCTATTGTCGATAAGCAATGTGAGCGGTAGTGCCTCATCCGTATGGAAAAGTTTGATAAAGAGTCTATCTAAACGGGCGTAAATGTTCCAATCAACATGTCGCAAGTCATCGCCGGGTTCATAGACCCGATAATCGGCAAATTCCATGCCTATACCGCGATTGAGGCTTCGCCGTTCGCCTCTAAATTTCGCACGAAACGAGCGGTTCGCGCGAATATAAAACGGATCAAGTTGTTTCAAAAATTCGGGTGTTAGCAGCATCATCATAGAGAGTGGTAATGGCAGAAAACACGGATACGAAGCATGGAAATCCCGCCCTACAATTGTGTCATTAGTATAACACAGCGTGGGAAAAAAACACAAGAATTATTCGCATTTAATTTGACATCCCGTAAAAAATGGTGTATAATTTATACGACTAAAGGAGGATGTGAGGGCGACTTGCGAATGTATTTTACATCCCTCGTTAGTGCCACTAACAGTGGTGGTATTGCTTGTAAACGGATACCGTGTATGTTTTTCGGGGCGTAGCGCAGCCCGGCTAGCGCGTCTGCTTTGGGAGCAGAAGGTCGGAGGTTCGAATCCTCTCGCCCCGATTGAAAATAAACCGCATATATCACGAACGCCTATAGCTCAATTGGATAGAGCAACGGACTTCTAATCCGTAGGTTGCAGGTTCGAGTCCTGCTAGGCGTGGTTTTCATATCGCTGATAGCAGCGTCAAAATATGGTGGATGTAGCTCAGGGGTAGAGCACTTGACTGTGGATCAAGTGGGCGTGGGTTCAAATCCCATCATCCACCCTCATGAGCGTCCGTAGTTCAATGGATAGAGCAATAGTCTTCGGAACTATAAGTTGGGGGTTCGAATCCCTCCGGACGCGAATACTTATGGATGCCGAGCATGTTATAAAGTAGGGGCCGGGTAACACAGCCCGTACAAAATGAGCAAACGCGCCGTTAGCTCAATTGGCAGAGCATCTGACTCTTAATCAGGCGGTTGAAGGTTCGATTCCTTCACGGCGCATCGTCGATACCACACAGAATTCGGGCGGGTGCTGGAATTTGGTAGACAGGATAGACTTAGGATCTATTGGGGTTACGCCTCGTGAGGGTTCAAGTCCCTCCTCGCCCATAGTTGTATCTGATTTAGAGGGACAGGCAGAGCAAAACGGTTAAAATAGCCCAAAATGAATGGGATTGCCAAATTTCAATAGCCAATAGAGAGTGAAACCACACTCGATACAGAAGTGTGTCGGTTTGATGAATAACCGGATTGTGCTGGAAAAGCATAGTTCGTCTTTTTTTAACATTTTAACGAGACGACACTTCAAAAGGTATCCCAAATTTGGATGCCCAGCGTGAGGACAAAAGTTTGAGAGTTCAAGTTGAAAGATTAGATACCACGCAAGTCCGTCTGGACATAGAGGTTCCCGTTGAAGACGTTAACGCAGCGTTGCAGGAAGCTTATGAAGCTCTCCGGACACAAGTTTCCATCCCCGGTTTCCGGAAAGGACGCGTGCCGGTAGCAATCCTCAAATCCCGATTTCCTGATTACATTAGCAGCGAAGCTGTCCGATACCTCATCGCTCCCTCTTACGAAAACGCTATCCAGCGCGAGAACCTCAATCCGCTCTCTCAACCTACCTTCACACCATCTCTCGACGAACTGCAAGTTAAGGAAAATGAACCTCTCACATTCTCAGCCACGGTAGATATTCAACCCGATATAGATATCCCGCCTTATGAGGAACTCGTAACTGATAAAAACCCTGTCAATGTACCCCGTGAAGATGTTGATGCCTATATCACGCGACTACAGGCGCAATCTGCAACTTACGAACCGCTCGACATTGAACGCCCAGTTGAAGAAAAGGACTGCGTCCGAATAGACTGGGAATGTCTAATCAACGGCGAACGGATTGATGTAGAATCAAGAACAGATATTGATGTAGAACTCGGCATCGGAGGCATGCACGAAAAACTTGAGCAGGCAATACTCGGCATGCAGGTTGCGGAAACAAAATCCGTGGACATCGATTTTCCGCCAGAACATCCAAACCCTGATATCGCTGGAAAAAACGCTCAATATGAGATTACACTTCACGCTATTACGCAGAAGCATCTACCGGCAATGGATGATGAATTTGCCAAAGACCTCGGATATGAAAACTATTCTCAACTTTACGGGGTGATATGGAACAACATGGTCGAAGAAGAAACGAGTTCACATGTCGATAAACAGAAAGCAGAATTGCTGGCGCAACTCATAGAAAAAATTGATGTTATGATTCCGGAACCGTTAATTGAGAAATACGTCCAACAGACGCTTCAAAATGTGAAACAACAACTATCACGCGAACAGAGAACACCCGAAGCTGCTGGCATTAACATGGAGACGCTGCCGGATGAACTCAGACGAGATGTCATCCAACAAACGAAGCAGTCTTGGATATTCAACGCAATCGCTGAAGAAGAGGGTATCTACGTATCCGACGATGAATTGGAATACGAGATCCGGCGTGTCGCTGAACAACAAAACCGAGATGCACAAAGATATGCTGACATGTTGAAATCAAGCAATCGCTTAGAAGATTTTCGTGGGCAACTACAACATGAAAAAATCTATCAGTTCCTTATCCATCGAGCGTCCGCGAAACAGTCGCTTATAATCACCTGATCTACGCTGTCTCAATAGATACAACAGATACAACTGTTCCATCCTTCGTCGCTAAAAGATACCAGCAAAATCATAGTAAGGGCTGGGTTCCCCAGTCCCTACAAAAGCAATAGAAACGTTAATCGGATTGGTAAAAAAGATGAATCTTGTCCCTGTCGTCGTCGAACAAACCGGTCGAGGTGAGCGATCTTATGATATCTACTCTCGGCTACTTGAAGACCGGATTATCATGATTGGAACATCAATTGATGATGACACCGTTGCAAATATCGTAACAGCACAAATGCTTTTCCTTGAGGGTAAGGATCCCGACGCGGATATCGTTCTCTATATTAACACACCGGGCGGCTCCGTCTCCGCAGGATTGGCAATTTACGATACAATGCAGTACATCAAAGCAGACGTACAAACTTGGTGTTTAGGCAGGGCTTATAGCATGGGCGCTATTCTGCTTGCCGCAGGCGCACCCGGCAAACGCTACGCACTCCCTCACGCCAAAGCATTGATTCATCAGCCGATGGCAACCGGTATCGCAGGACAAGCCTCCGATATTAGCATTCATGCTAAAGAAATTTTACATGAACGAGATCGACTTTACGCTATTTTAGCTGAACATACCGGCCAAAATATTGAGAAGATCTCCGCCGATGCCGATCGAGATTTTTATATGACTGCGGATCAGGCTCGTGAATACGGACTCGTTGACCATGTTGTCGCACATAGAAGTTAACAGTTATCAGTACGCCGCGCTTTCACGGAATTAGTTATCAGTACTCAAGTACGCTACGCTCTCAGTTATCACTTAAAGAGATATATTGTGGCAGTTACAGAAAATGTTCCAAACACAATGTCTTAACTGAGGACTGAAAGGTTGCGCAGCAACCGTACTGATAACTGTTAACTACTAAAAAAGGAGAACTCTATGTCACAATCCGCCCATCGTGAAGTGTCCTGCTCTTTCTGTCAACAAGACAGCACACAGGTACGCTTACGGCTCCTTCAAGGAAGAGATGCCAATATCTGTGTCGAATGTATCGTTCGCCTCTCAACATCTACAGCAGAAAACGCTTCCTGTGCCTTCTGTAGACGAAATAATACGCATGTCGAAAGGCTCTTTAATGGACTTGAGGCGGACATCTGTGACAGATGTCTTGCCGAGTGTATTGAATTGTGTAACGACATTCTCGTGCGAAACCCAGATGGCAGTTTTGCTCTCGCTATTGAGGATTTGCAAAAAACAGACACAGGGAATGGGCAACACGGACCCGAAGACGAACAACAAAAATCTGGACAGGCACAAGAATACAGCAATCACGATCCATCGAAAACTAAGACGCCACGCGCAACGAACTCTGGAACGAAAAGCGGACAGACGGCACCCGAAGAGCCGCCTTCACCTGAAGAAATTAAAACCAAACTCGATGAATACGTTATCGGTCAAGAACACGCTAAAAAGACATTATCCGTCGCCGTTTACACGCATTACAAACGCTTACATCACGGCGATACTGATGATGATGTCGAATTAGATAAGAGCAATATTTTACTCATCGGACCAACAGGCACAGGGAAAACGCTACTTGCACAAACCCTCGCTAAGGTTTTAGAGGTCCCTTTTGCTATTACTGATGCGACAACATTGACCGAAGCAGGATACGTCGGTGAGGATGTCGAAAATATCATTTTAAAACTGGTGCAAGCAGCAGATGGTGATATCGCACGCGCCGAGACAGGTATCATTTATATCGATGAAATTGATAAGATTACGCGGAAATCCGAAAATCCATCAATTACCCGTGATGTGTCCGGCGAAGGCGTTCAGCAAGCACTCCTGAAAATTCTCGAAGGAACAACGGCGAGTGTACCACCGCGTGGCGGACGTAAACATCCGCACCAAGAAATGATAGAGGTGAATACAAGAAGAGTCCTGTTCATCTGCGGCGGAACCTTTATCGGTGTAGAGAAGACGATTAAGGACAGGCTTGGAAAGCAGAGCATCGGTTTCGGATCACCGATCCAGCCGAAAAAGGAGACAAAAATTCACGAACTCCTTGCCCAGATAACACCTAAAGATCTCATTAAATACGGATTTATACCGGAATTGATCGGACGGCTTCCAGTCACCACAACGCTCCATGACTTAGACGCATCCGCTTTGATTCGTATACTTACGGAACCGAAGAACGCGCTCGTTAAACAATACCAACGGCTTTTGGCATACGAAGGAGTACAATTCCATATAGATGATGAAGCACTCGCAGCTATCGCCGATGAAGTCATTGAACGCGAAACCGGTGCACGCGGATTAAGAGCCGTTTTTGAAAAAATTATGCTCGATACGCTCTATCGTCTCCCATCGCTCAACGATGTTGAAGCGTGCCATATTCGTGAAGACACTGTCCGGAATGCCGAACCACCGCAGCTTATCTACAAAAAGTCCGAAGAACTTAAAACTGCATAATAGTTAACATTTTTCAAGTAACCAGTAACCAGTTAAGAGAAGAGTTTTCTTTTCTGGTAACTGTTAACTTGAAAAAAAGGATTAGAAACATGAATTCGACAGCAACGAAAGAATACGAACCGGTAAGTTTGCCCATTATCTATTTACCACCGGATTTCAATACGGTTTTCCCCAGGACGAAATCTCTTCTAAACGCGACTCGCAAGATGGGAATCCAGGCGGTCCATACCGCGCTCCGTTCGGATAGGCGGGTGCTCCTCCTCCATCAGAAAGTGGAATTGGAAGACGAGGAAGAAATCACGACTGAACATCTCCACAGTATTGGTGCTGTCGCTAATATCATCGAATCTTATGAACCCGGAGACGGCACCATCCGTATCGCTGTCGCCGCAGAACAGCGCGCCATCGTCCTTCGCTATACGAAAACGACCGATTTTTTGAAGGCGGATGTGAAAGTCGTTCATGAAGAAATCGGTTTAGCGGACGCTGCCGCCGCACTCACTAAAAAAGCCAAGAAGCTTTTCAGTGAGTACGCAAAAACACGACAAAAAGAACAACGACGAAACTCACAGTCTCACAACCTGACATCCGAAGAAGTCAAACGCAATATTAAAGACCAAGAAGAACCCGGACACCTCGCGGATACGATCGCTGGACTTCTCGGACTTACTGCCTCCGAACGCCAAGAAACCCTTGAAGAACTCAACCCGATTAAGCGATTACAACTTATCATCAGGTTCTTGGAAGAAGCATCAGAACGTAACGAACTTTGGGACGATATTCACAATCAGGTCCGTGAATCCGTCCAGAAAACGCACCGAGAATTTTACCTTCAAGAACAGATGAAAGTGATACAGAAGGAACTCGGAAGAGATGACATCGCTGAAGTTGATGAACTCCGAGAACAGGTGAAAAACGCCGGGATGTCTGAGGAAGCGGAAGAAAAGGCACTCAAGGAATTGGATAGGTTGGCGCAAATACCGCCGCAATCCGCAGAATCTGGTGTCATTCGCACCTACGTCGATTGGATACTCGCCCTCCCTTGGAAAGATAGCACCGAACACCAACTTCAACTTCCGGAAGCACAACGCATACTTGACGAAGATCACTACGGGCTGGAAAAACCGAAAGAGAATGTACTCGAATACCTCGCCGTCTTACAACTCGTGAAGCATCTAAAAGGTCCTATTATTTGTCTCGTCGGACCGCCAGGCGTCGGAAAAACATCGCTTGGTAAATCAGTTGCCCGTGCCACCGGTCGGAAATTCGTGAGGATGTCGCTCGGCGGCGTTCGCGATGAAGCAGAAATCCGTGGACACAGACGCACCTATATCGGCGCGATCCCCGGACGTATTATCCAAGGCCTCCGAGATGTGAAGTCGAAAAATCCGCTCTTTCTACTTGACGAAATCGATAAGCTGAGTTCCGATTTCCGAGGCGACCCAGCATCCGCACTCCTTGAGGTCCTTGACCCAGAACAGAATTCTACGTTCCGAGACCATTACATGGATATCGCCTTCGATCTCTCCGATGTCATGTTCATCACGACTGCTAACACCCGCGTTACGATACCCGCTCCGCTCCAAGACCGGATGGAAATCATCGAACTGCCGGGGTACACCGATTTCGAGAAGCATAACATCACTACTTTTACACCGAATGGACTCATCCCGAAACAACTTGAACGGCACGGACTCTCAACGGATAATATCACTTTCACAGACGATGCCATCTATGAAATGATACATAAATATACCCGCGAAGCCGGTGTCCGAAGCCTCGAACGCACAATCACTACCGTTATGCGGAAAGTCGCAAGAGAGATTGTCACCGAAGAAACACCGGATCTCAACGTCGAAATAACGCCAAACAACTTGACCGACTATCTCGGACCCGCCAAGTGGACCCGCACGAAAGCCGAGGAACGCGACGAAATCGGGGTCGCGACCGGGATGGTATGGACGCAAATTGGCGGCGATATCGTCTCCGTTGAGGCAACCACAATGCAAGGCCAAGGCGAAGGCAAACTCAGTATGACCGGTCAACTTCAGGAAGTTATGCGTGAGTCTGTCCAGACGGCTGTCGCTTATATCCGATCACGCTCCGAATCCTTCGGGCTATCCGACAAGCAGTTCGAGCAACAAGATATCCATATCCACATCCCCGAAGGTGCAGTCCCGAAGGACGGACCTTCCGCAGGTATCACCGTCGCCACGGCGATTCTCTCCGCATTCACGGGTAAATCTGTCCGAAAAGACATCGCTATGACGGGTGAGATCACACTCCGAGGCAGAGTTCTACCCATCGGCGGTCTAAAAGAGAAGGCACTCGCCGCCTATCGAAACGGTATCTTTGACATCATTATCCCCGTAGACAACGAAAAAGACGAAGTGGATATTCCAACAGAGATTCGTGAAGGGATCCGTTTCCACAAAGTCAACGATATGATGGAAGTACTGGAACTGGCACTGACAGAACCGATCGTCGAACCTGAAGTTCCCGTAGAAATGCCAGTCGCCGCAGAAATAGTAACCAGTAACCAGTAACCAGTTAAAGAAAAGAAATACTCGGATAACACAACCTCTCTTAACTGTTAACTGGAAACTGTTAACTGTTAACTGGGAAAATATGCGATTAGATAAATTCCTACAAGTCAGCCGTCTCGTAAAACGGCGTACGATTGCGAATACGCTCTGCAGCAAAGGCGCAGTGAGTGTCAACGGACATGTCGCAAAAGCCGGGAAGATGCTCTCTGTAGGCGACGTAATTCGTATGCCGCATCCTGGACCGAAAATCTCGTGCCTTAGTCAAAAAACATCGGAGTCGAGATTTTCGGTCCAAGGCATTGAGGATACACCTGAACCCGAATACGAAGTCGTCGAACTCCCCACCGGAAACGTCTCACGAGCGCGTGCTGAAACACTCTATCGTCAGCGAGTACGCAGTTAACAGTACGGCGAGTACGCCTTTCAGTACTCAGTTTTAACCATCAACTCGTGCCTTAACATTTATAACGGAGTCGAGTTGATGGTTAAAGTTAACAACTTGTGTCTGTAAGATTTACTGTAACTGCCACAACAAACCTCTTAACTGAAAACTGAAAGGTTTTTCGCAGAAAAACCGTACTGAAAACTGATAACTTCTAATGATTCCCACAGAACACCCCGTCCAACCCCAAACTATTGTGTCCAAGACGCGCACATCATGTCCCATAAATAGACCGCGGATTGGAATCACAATGGGGGATGCAGCCGGTATCGGTCCCGAAATCATCGTCAAGGCACTCACACACAGAGACGTATATTCATTCTGCCAGCCAATTGTGATTGGGAGTCCTACTATCCTTGAGAAAGCGTGTCAACCGATACCATCCGTCAGCTCAGAACGGAGAGAGACAGGATTAAGAATTAACAGCATCAAAACTCCCGAACAAGCATCAGCAATCTATGGCACAATCGATGTGCTTGATGTCTCCTCAATAGTTCCCGAGGAAATCTCCTTTGGTACCATAGATGCTCGTGCGGGTGCTGCCGCCGTTAAAGCAATTGAAGTCGCCACACATCTCGCAATGCTCGGAGAACTTGACGCTATCACGACTGCGCCAATATCCAAAGCTGCCATAAACCGTGCCGGATACCCCTATCCGGGGCACACCGAAATGCTTGCTGCATTTACGAATACGCCTGACGTAGTGATGATGCTCTGCACGCCGGAAGCATTGACAGCAAATGCCGGTAGGAACGTTGGAAATAAACATGTCGGTTTTGCTGTCTCTTTTGCTACAAATCATATCCCGCTTGCCGATGTGTCGAAGTCTCTCTCTATCGAAAAAATCGTGAAGGTTATTCGTATCACACAACAGGCACTGATTCACTGTGGTACTCCCGAACCACGACTTGCCGTTGCCGGGCTGAATCCTCATGCTGGTGAAAACGGTATTTTCGGCGACGAGGAAGAACGTTTCATCCGTCCAGCCATTTCATACGTACAGACACCAAACGCTACAATAGACGGTCCACTCCCTGCTGATGCGCTTTTCGTGAAAGCAAAGCAAGGCTACTGGCACGCCGTTATCGCCATGTATCACGATCAAGGTAATATACCGATAAAACTCCTCGGATTTGGTGAACTGGTAAACGTCACCTTGGGTTTGCCGATAATTCGTACCAGTGTGGACCACGGAACAGCGTTTGACATAGCCGGTAAAGGTATTGCCAGCGAGAGCAGTCTTGTAGCAGCACTGAACTGCGCCGCACAACTCGCAGGGTAGCCATCAGTAGTCGGCAAAGAAGCAGTCGGCAAAGAGGCAGTCGGAAAACGGCAAAGAGGCAGTCGGCAAAGAGGCAGTCGGTAAAGAGGTTTCCGAAAGCCGAAAGCCGAAAGCCTCTTAGCCTTCTTGGTAAATTTTAAAATTAAACGCTATTAGAAGTTTCGGGCTTGAAAAAAGTTATTGAAAAATCGCTTTAAACCCTTGTATTCATTGACTTTTTACTTGTTTTTGTTCTTTGAAATATGCTATAATATTGGTAGTTAAAAGGGGAGCGGACACTCCCCTTACAATACAGAAAATTTGAGTTGTATTTACTTTCTGTAGTAGCACTTTGTATTATAGCAAAATTAGCAGAAATAATACAACTCCTTTTGAAACACAAAGGAGTTTGGGCATGAATTTAATAGAAGTCATGGAGCGTTTCCCCGACCAAGAGGCTTGTATTTCACACTTAGAACAGATTAGATGGCAAGGTAAGCCTGTTTGTCCGCATTGTGATAGCCCGGACGTAGCCCCGAAGAATGAGACACAAGAAGAAGGCAAAACAGGTCGCACAGGACGATATAACTGCCATGCGTGCCGTACAAGTTTCAAAGTAACGTGTGGTACAGTGTTTCACGGCACGAAAATACCACTCCAAAAGTGGTTTATGGCTATTGCGTTAGTAGTAAATGCTAAGAAAAGTTTGTCCAGTTGTCAATTGTCGCGAGACCTCAATTTGACACAAAAGACAGCTTGGTATATACTAACGCGTATCCGTGCTGAAATGGCAAAAAAGACCAATCCTATCGTGCTACAAGGCATAATAGAGGCAGACGAAACCTATATTGGTGGTAAACCTCGCAAAGAGAATAAGAAAGAAGATAGAGTACCAGCCAAGCGTGGACGTGGCACAGAAAAAACGGCTGTTATCGGAGCAGTTGAACGTGGTGGTAAGGTTGTAGCAAAAGTCGCTGAAAAACTTACCGGACGTTGTATCCTTGAGTTTATCCAAAGCGTTGTTAATATCAAGGAATCCAAACTTATGACAGACGAATTCCACGCCTATCACGAAATTGGTCGGCAGATGAAACACCACGTTGTTAACCACCAAGAGCAATACGTAGACGGTGATAAGCATACCAACACCATAGAAGGCTTTTGGTCGCTAATTAAACGGGCTTGGTATGGACAGCACCACCATTATAGTATTGGATACACACCACTTTATGTGGCAGAGCGGTGTTATATCTATAACTATCGCAACCTTGAGTGCATTTTTACGAAGTTTGTGAACGAGAGTATGATATTACCAAAGGGGAATGATTGTAATGAGTGAAAAGACTACGCTAAATATCAGGCAAGTTATTACAGAAGTGATAAAAGACAGCAATTATAGCTGTGCTTTATTCAATGACGATAAACTTCAAGATTTCGGCAAAGACGTTTTTATACAGGAAGGTGATAATATAGATAAATCCAGTCAAATTGCGATGTTTACCGAGTCTGAAACTGAATATGAAATTCAGGAATCGGATAATAGAAGATATTTAGTTTACTGCCCCATTCGGAATAAGCGGGTCAGTTTAAAACCAGAGGAACTTATCCGTCAACTTTATCTAAGACAACTCATTGATGAGAATGGATACGACTATCCTAAAAATCGGATAAAGATTGAACATACTATCAATATGGGTAGAGCAAAGAAGCGTGCTGACATTGTTGTTTTAAATGAAAAAGACCCAAAAGTTGTGGATATTATAGTTGAGGTTAAAAAACCTAACCTCAAAGAAGGTAAAGATCAACTTCGTTCGTATTGTCATGCAACAGGTGCGCCTATGGGAGTATGGACGAATGGAGAACAAATTTCTTACTATCACCGCAAACCTCCTAATTATTTTGAGGATATTCCTAATATCCCCGCTGTAGACGAGACATTGGAAGATATAATCAAGGTACGATTTACACTCAAAGAACTTATCCTCAAGGATAAATTGACTCAAGAACGCAAGACCTTGAAGGAAGTTATCTTAGACCTTGAAAATGAAGTGCTTGCTAATGCTGGCGTAGATGTTTTTGAAGAAGTTTTTAAGCTTATCTTTACAAAACTCTATGATGAATATGAGAGCCGTAAGGACAAAGAGTATATAGAACGTCGCCAAGGTGAGAATGTTGACATAGTTGATATTCCCAATGATACTTTTAGACAAATGAGGTTCAGAAATACTGGACAAGGTGAGTCTGAACTCAAAGAGAAGATTCAGGAACTCTTTGAAAAAGCAAAGGGTTTATGGCGAGGCGTTTTTTCTAATGATGCAAAATTTGAACTTACAGATAGCCATTTAGCGATATGTGTTTCCGGTTTACAAGATGTCAAGTTATTCAACTCAAATCTCATTATTTTAGACGAGGCATTTGAATATCTTGTTAATAAGTCCGCAAAAGGTGAAAAGGGGCAATACTTTACGCCACGCCACGTTATTGATATGTCTGTGCTAATGTTGAATCCAAAGCGCGGGGAATATATGATTGACACGGCTGCGGGGAGTTGTGGATTTCCTGTCCATACTATTTTCAAACTTACGGGTAATCTTTTTACAAATACAGAAATACCAGATGAATATAAAGAGGATATTCTAAAAGTATTTGGCATTGATTTTGACGAAAAAACCGTCAGAGTTGCCAGAACACTGAACTTAATCGCTGGTGACGGTAAATCAAACGTACTGGAACTCAATACACTGGATTATGAGCGTTGGAATGAACGCACAGAAAACAGAAATTGGCAAAATACCTACAATGAGGGTTTTCAGAGACTGGAGAGTTTACGTGTTTCCCAAAACGACAATAGAGAATTCAGTTTTGATTTACTAATGGCAAACCCCCCGTTTGCTGGTGCTATCAAAGAACACCGTATCCTTCAACTTTACAACATTGCTACTAACGCAAAAGGTGACGTTCTAAACCAAGTTGGTCGTGAGATTTTATTTCTTGAGCGCAACCTTGACTTCTTAAAGCCCGGTGGACGAATGGCAATTGTCTTGCCACAAGGAAAACTTGGAGCACCGACCTATCAGAGAATCCGAGAATATATCACGAAACATGCCCGAATCTTGGCTGTTGTCAGTTTAGATGAGTATACCTTTAAACCTCATACAGACACAAAAACTGGCGTTTTATTTCTTCAAAAATGGAATAATGACAAAAATGCTACTGATTATTGCCCTGAAGTAGCTGATTACCCTATCTTTTTCGCAACAAGTAAGAAAAGTGGTAAAGATAGTTCAGGAAACTACAAGCATGTCAAGGGGTTAAATGATATGAACTTGTTAGACGATAACGGGCATGTAATTATTGACCACGATTTACATAACCATGATGGATATTTAGATAAAGGGATAGCCGAGTCGTTTATTGAATGGGCGAAAAAGGTAAACCTTTCCTTTGCCGATCCAGACGCAGAAAGCTGGAAACCTCTACCTAATACTTATGAGAAAAGTTATTTAGAAGTGAAAAAAGCCAAGCGTATAGACGCTTATCACTTCCACCCAAAACATGAAGAAATTGAAACATTAATGCAAAGCCATTCAAATGGATATACTCGTGTTAAAGACGAGTTTAATATTTCCAAAGAAAGTCCTAATATAGAGCCAGAAAAGTCTTACCGCTATGTGGAAATAGGTAGTATTGATATTCATACTGGGAATATAATACCACAGGAAATGTTAGGCAAATGTTTACCAAGTGGCGGGAAACGCATCTTGAGAAAAGGTGATTTAATTGTCTCTAAAGTCAGAACATACAGAAATGCTATCACGATTGTTCAAGAAGATGGTTTGATCGGAACAAGTGCCTTCTGTATCTTACAGGAAAATGGACAGATAAACAAGGAAACATTGTTGTCTATTCTACGATCTGAACACTTTTTAGAATGGTCATTGAAAGGGGCAGTTTGGACTTCTTATCCAACGTTAAATGAAAAATATATTTTGGACTTCCCGATACCTTTATTTCCCCAAAAAGAGCAAGAAACGATTAAACAAAGTGTAACAGCCTCTTTTAATCTGCTAAAAGAGGCTGCTAAACAACTTAGTCATAGTGAAGTTATGATAAGAAAATCACTTGGATTGAAAAATGAAGATGAGTGATTGCAAACTGAAACGCTAATTTTGTAGAGATAAATATGCCTAAATATATTGAACCAAAAGTAGATTTAGCCGTTTTTACCTGTCCCTATTGTGGAGTTACCAGTCAACAAGAATGGGCACATATTGATATTATGGGTGGCTATGAAGATAGAATACAAGTTACAGGTTATGATCTAAATGATATGAATGATAATGACCGAAGTGGTATTTACACGTCTTGGTGTCTACATTGCGAAAAATCTGCTTTGTGGGAATCAGAAAAAATAGTATATCCTTTGACTGGAATTTTCCCACCCCCTCATGAAGATTTACCTGAAGACATAAAAGAAATCTACAATGAAGCTGGTAGTATCGCTAATATTTCACCACGTGCTGCTTGTGCTTTATTCAGAGTAGCTATAGAAATGTTACTTAATCACATTGGTAAAGAAGGGAATATCAACGACAACATAAAAAAACTTGTTAAAGAAGGTCTCCACCCAAAATTTCAGAAAATCTTGGACATTCTTAGAGTAACTGGCAATAATGCTGTTCACCCCGGAATAATCAAATTTGATGACAGAACTTCAATTGTATCATTTTATGAATGGATCAATATGGTTACTGATATTTTAATCACACAGCCAGCAGAAATTGACCGTATTTATGATAATCTACCTGAAAAAGATAAAGAAGCAATAGAAAAGCGTGATAATTAATATCGTTATATCAAAATTAACTAAGCCCGAAACTTCTAATAGCGAAATTAAAAAAACACCGTAACGCAACAAACTAAAAAACGCACCAATGGAAGCGGCCCGTTTTCGCTGCTGTCTGTGTATCTCTATCATTGACTGTAGAAAGAATCGTAAAACGCTATGAAAAAGACGCTCATTTTTTTCCCCATACTCTTTACGTTTGTGACTGTCCCGATGCTCATTGCTATCGGTCAAGTACACCCGGAACCGCCATTACAGGCACTAACAATGACGGCGGACACCTTTACTGCACGTTTCGTTCTTCCAGACCTCAAGATACAAAGCAGTCAGCAGTCAGCAAAGAGGCAGTCGGCGCCCCCCCCTTACTCCCCCAGCATGCGGGGGGATATGGGGGGCGCCGAAATCCAGTTCACTGAAATACATTTTGCAGGTGCCGATTGGACACTTGACGTAGGCAAACCGCGCCTCCCGGTTTATACACAACGTATTGGGATTCCGACCACTGGAACACCGGTCGTTACAGTTATTCAAGCGCGCTCAGAAATTAAGATTATTGAAAATGTCCGTATCACTCCCGACGATCCGATTTTCCCTACACTTAATCCTACAGACGCACCTCAAACTTTGCAAGGATTCTATCCGACACAACTTGTAGAGGTCACCCCGGGCGGCTTTGTCCGAGATCAACGTATCGGGAATTTACAAATCAACCCCGTCCAATACAATCCAGCAACCCAGCAGTTAAAAATCTTTGCCGTCGTGACGTTTCGGGTGCATTTTCCGACCTCTCCAGTAACGGGTGCTATCGGTAATGCTGCATCTATTCCGACTGCCCCTGCTTCTTTCACCCCCCCGCTGGCGGGGGGGATTGGGGGGGGCGTTTTTGAAAATCTGTTCCAAGGCATATTGTGGAATTACGAACAAGCGAAACCGTGGCGCAAACAACGCCGAACATCTTACGGAGCCACAAACGAGGTTTCCTATGCACCCGGAGCACCGCTATTGATAACTGCGAACACACGCCGCTTTAGAATCCCCGTCACCAGGACAGACATGTACCGGATTACCTATAACAATATCCGGGCTTACGCCGACATCGAACCAGAAACTGTTGATCTTGACACAATTCGATTGGAGAGCGGCGGAAAGAAGCAAGGGGTCTATATTTTTGATGAAAATGAAAACAACACACTTGATCCTGGCGATCAACTCATCTTCTACGGACGCGCCTTAGCGGACAACAAATTTACCGACGAAAATGTTTACTGGCTCCGATTTGGCTTGCGTGGAGAACCCGCTGCGGGTTTTGAAACATCTCGCATAGAAGTCCGAGACGCGGCACCACAAGCGCAAAATTTGCCGACACCGGAAGCCTTTTTAACGCGTGAACGCTTTGAAGAGAACAGACATCATGACGTTTTGGAAGCCAATGACATTAAATCCGAACTTGCAGACCACTATTTCGGCGTTGCTTTCCGTGGTGGGGACCGAAAAGATTTCCCAATCAAGCTGCCCATGGCAGTACCACGAAATACGATTGACCGTCTCTCTAAGCTGCGTATCAAATTTCAAGGGGCGTCCTATAAAGCGAATGCCGGACACGAAGCACGTATCATTTTCAACAATAATCAACTCGGTAGAATTGAAGAATGGAGACGACAAGCGTCCCAAATCGCATCCCGTGATATTCCACATTTCCTCGTCCATCACGATGCCACCAATCTCATGCGTATTGAGGCACTCGATGACAACGATACACCCCCAGGGTCTTACGATTTCTACCTCGACTGGTACGAAATTGACTACTGGCGGAACTTTCAGGCAGATAACAACCGTCTCGAATTTAATACCTATACCGAACCCCTCCACCGCGGGCAAGTTCAATACCAAATCGGAAACATTATTGACGAAACAATAGATGTATACCAACTCAATGAGAATGGCATTACGAGCAAACTCACCGGTGGAATCGTTTCTCCGGCAGGCGTCAAACATCAGATTCTCTTTGAAGATACCGTTAACAATTATAGACGTTATTTTGTCATAGGTCGCACCCGCTATCGCAGCATCAACGCGCTCATTCCAACACCACCGACATCGTTGAAAAACCCGGGCAACCAAGTTGACTATATCTTCATCACACACCCGACCTTCGCCGAAAGTATTATGCCACTCGTCGATTTCCGAAGCTCACAAGGTTTGACAACCCTCGTCGTTGACATTAACGACATCTACGACGAATTCAGTGACGGTCTCTTCAATCCATTCGCTATCCAAAAGTTTCTGCGGTACGCCTATCACAACTATCAGCAGCCCGCACCTACTTACGTACTTCTCGTCGGCGATGCACACTACGACTACAAAAACGCTACCGTTGAAATCTACCGCCGAGATACGACGTTTCCCGGCACTTACAATCTCTACCCGAATTTTGTACCGACCTATCACGGTTGGTCCCCCGCAAGCGGCGAAACCGCCATGGACCACCGCTTTGTCAACGTCAGTGGTGATGACGCACTGCCCGATATGCTCATAGGGCGACTCTCCGTACAAACACCTGAGGCACTCACAACGATGGTCCAAAAAATCATCGACTACGAGGAAAATCCTAAGATCGGGCTGTGGCAAGGCACGCTCATTCAGGTCGCTGACAACGAGACTGACAACCCATCCGACATCATTTTTGAGACATCCCGCGATAAACTGATACAGGAGGTTATACCCGTCGGATATGACACGCGCCAAATCTATCTCCGAAAAATTAGAAGCCCTGATGAGACGCGTCAAAAAATTCGTTCCGCGATCAATAGAGGCGCACTCGTCCTCGAATACGCCGGACACGGTGGAAGCCAGACGTGGGCGGATGAGTCGATCTTCAGAATCGAGGATGTCGTCGGCCTAAGGAACCGATATCTCCCTTTTGTCATTACAACGACCTGCCTCAACGGACAATTCGATAAACCGCAACAATTCGGAAATTTCTGCCTCAGTGAACAATTTCTACTCGGGAGATACGGCGCGATTGCCACCCTTTCAGCAACACGGTTAACCTACGGTTCAGCAAATGCAGCGTTCGATATCGACCTCTTTGAAGCTCTTTTTCGAGTCGCTCAGGTGTCCCCAGAATTAGCAACGCCCCCCCTAACCCCACCGCTGGCGGGCGGGATTAGGGGGGGACAGCCAACAATAGGACACATCGTTGCCGATGCCAAAATCAGTTTTATCACTCGGATCCAGAACCTGAGTTGGATCCCCGGTACCGAACAATACACACTTTTCGGTGATCCAGCTTCTCGTTTTGCGCGTCCGCAACTTGATGTAAAGGTGGAACTTGAACGCACCACACTCAATGATACACACAAGATTGTTATCAAAGCAAATGAAGTCGGCATACACCGAGATTCTGGAGTCGGAGGGGCGGAAGGCGTGACCTTTACGCGCGCATCCGATTTCAGCACTGAGAATCTTACGGCTTTCGCAGCTTTCGCAAATAATTTTGATGACAACCTTCGTAATGACCTCACACGACAAACAGGCGGTAGGGTCTGGCAGGGCGAATACGGTACAATTCGGATTGATATTCCTGAGAACGCAATACCGGGTGGCGGCTTTGCGCGCATCTTTGCCCACGATGACACGCGTGCCGCTGTCGGCGGAACCCGATTCTCGATTGACACACCTGTCGTACAAGACATTCGCGAAACACTTGATACCAAAGTCACCGACACCCTTAATATCAGTGTCCTCGTCGTTGATGACAAAGGACCCAGCGGTATACGAGATATAAGCATTTTATGGGATAACACGTCTACTTTTGAAGACACGATAACCCCCATGGTCCCCGCACGTACACCACTCGGTGATGTTCCACTCGGTGGACAGTGGTATGAACTTGAAACGCCTATCCGACTCCCGAGAGGCGGACGGCAGATACGTTACAGAATTCTCATTACCGACAGCAACGGCAACGAGGTCGCCATGCCATCGAAACTTGAGCGCTACGTCGTCAGGGTCCCTGAGGGACCCAATGTCGCTATCGGTACAGACAAAAATGACAAAGCACCGATTCGGTATATTTTCGATGAAGATCGGAACGGCTATCAACTTGTAGGAGAACTGATCAATAACGGCGGGCGTCCTATACTCGCTGATATTGAAGTCATATTTGCTGAAGGAAATCCTGATGCCGATGGCGATCTCATCGTTGACGAAGATGCCAATATTATCGGGACCGTAACCGTCAAAGCCACAGATTGGGTGGAAGGAACTTATGTGTGGCAACGCGCAACAGCCATCCTCAACCTGAACGCGCCACTTGAGACAGGCATCCACAGAATTTATATCCTTGCCGACCCCGAAGACCCCAGTATTGATGACGAAATCGACGGCAATGTTGAAGAGGCGCGCCACTTCGATAACAAACACCACACCTCTTTGGTCGTCAACGATTTTAACTACAAATCAGAAGAAGCGTTGACAGCTTTTAGCTTAGACAGAGTCTTTGACATCCATTTTCCGGCAAACGCACTTGAAACCAAAACACAAAACGCAGCGGGTATCCCACTTGCCGTTACCTCACAACTGCCAGCGGAACCGAGCCAACCCGATCTCCAATTCGCGCCGATTCCGCGTGTCGCCGCACTTAGACGAGGACTCACACGACAAGGAGAAGCAGTCGCCCAATACTACGAACCCGCATTTCGGACAGGTGTCACAACACTCGCGAAACCCGCAACACTTAAATTCCGATTTGATGTCAGTGCTTTGGAAGACATTGTACAGAAAGAAACTGAAATTCCACGCAACAATCCCGTATTTGAATATGAACTTACACAACTCGCAAACCAATTAGCGATCTATGCCCGAGTAACCATCGGCAAAGAGGTTTCCGATAGCCGACAGCCGACAGCCGATAGCCATTCTTCCGATAGCCGACAGCCGATAGCCGATAGCCATCTTTCTGCATGGCGACGTTTGGCATCGCAAATTAATTATACGCCAGAAGGCGACTTCTTACTCGAAAATTACGTCACACCGACACAAGTAGACAATGGAAGCCAACAGGAATTAGAAACCGATGCGATCAGTATCAACCCGAATCTCACACCCGCAGCAACTTGGGTTATCACTTTCCTTGATGACGATGAATACGAAGTGTTTTTCAAACGGAAAGGAGATTCGACAATCCAAAAAATTGACCGGATTGGACAACTCGATAATCCGTTCAGGGAAGATGTGTTCGGTTTGGAATTACGGATCCCGCGTCAAGAAAACCCGCCACCTGATGGCAACTATACCTTTGAGTTTGGCGATGTCTTCGTTTTTGAAACCGACTATGATACCGAAGGTAATATCGTTCTAACAGAAATATGGAATACCAATCGCGGGAACGGCAAGGCAACGGTGAATAGCAGACTCGGACCCAAAGAGGAATTTGAAACAGGCGACTGGTTCATCTTTTTCACCGATGCCACCCACTATGAACTGCGGGACACATCCAACGAACCCTCATATTTCCCGAACGGGATCAAAGTCCGAGGGCGAGTAAATGAACCTATCTTTTTGAACCATCTCGGATTTGAAATTTTCGTCAACGGCAGTTCTGAAGACTTTCAATTCGGCGATAAGATTAAATTCAGTACCGCTCGCGTTGCGACAATTACAACAGAGGTCACCGAACTCACGCAGTTCGCGCTCATGCGTAGCACCGATACAGAACCACCTACCTTTAACCTATGGGTAGACGGTCTTCAACCACAGACCGGCAGCGTCATTCCACCGAGACCTGAAATTTCTATCGTTTTACAGGATACAAACGGGATTGATACCGAGTTCTTTACCTTTGAACAGCAGAAGGACGATGGCCCCTTTGAACCTGTCACCGATTACGAACTCCGCATGCAAGGCGGAATTGAGATTGTACCGATCGATTATCGACCCATCCTCTTCCCGGGTGAATATACCTTCAATATCAAGGCACAAGATTTCAATGGGAACGCCATCGGTGGCGATGACGGCGTTGTTAACTATAGATTCTTTGTCACTGAAGCACCAGACATCACACCACCCACTATTGAAATCCAAGTTACCGCACTCGGGACAGGCGCAGCAAACGAAGCCTTTGATGAACCTTTGACAGACGGAGCCGTCCTCACAGAGCAACCGCGCTTCACGATTACCCTCACTGACGATAGCGCACTTGACGAAAACACATTTCGATTCAATTTCGGAAGCCTATATGAGACACCTACTCTGTTAGACGCGAGTCGTTACATAAAAACTTTCGATCCCGCAGCCCCTGAAAACGCCGCTTTCACGTATGCTCCGGATCTCGCTAATGGGGAGTATCAACTCCATATTACCGCTGCAGACACCAGTGAAAACATAGCGGAACTCGTTGTGTCCTTTACACTAAACGAAAAGGTCGCGCTCAGTGAAGTCTTCAACGTCCCGAACCCAATGGTTGACAGAAAGACATTCTTTACCTATCACCTCGCACAGGCACCAGACAGCGTTACCATCAAAATTTACAGTGTTAATGGTAGACTTCTCCGAACGCTTGTCGATGCCAGTACGAATCGTGGCACGAACGAAACGGGTTGGGATGGTAGAGATGAAATAGGCATACGGTGTGCCAACGGGGTGTATTTCTACCGTGTCATCGCGCACACCGATGATGAAAAGATAGAACAGGTGGGTAAACTCGCGATACTACGGTAGGAGCGAGCTCTGCTCGCGATTTCCACACTTTGCCGCGCCCGCGGTTTACATACGCTATTGTAATGGCGAATAATCTGTCGGTTCCAGAATCTTAGAACCCGCCACGTTGACCAGCGGACCGCCGATCTCTGTCAGGCGTTTCGCCGCTTGCCACTCTGGATCAGCAATAAAGGCATCCCACGCACGCTGATAATGTCCCAAATCCTCAAACGCAAGCATGTAGATAAGTTCTGTCGTCGTTGCCTCACCGATGGCGGTTTCCCAAAACCCGATAACCTTCATACCGTGCTTCTCAAACAGCGGAACGGTGATATTGGCAAATCGGTCATTCAAATTTTTCATCTTCCCCGGCACAACTTGATACGTTCTCAATTCATAAATCATTTTTTAATTTTCCTTTTTCAAGTTACCAGTTAACAGTTACGAGTTACCAGTAAGAGAAAGACTTGATGAATCAGTTCCCTCTTAACTGGTAAAGTTCTTGGTACGGCGAGTACGCCTTTTGGTTATAAGTGGTTGGTAACGCAATCAAAAACCTCTTAACTTATAACTATTCATTATAGTATCCCATATTTGTCATAAACTTCGCGCAGCGTTGCACCGGCGAGGAGTGCGTCGCGGGTGCGGTTCTCGCCGCTCACCTTTTCCAATGCGGCTTCTATTACAGTCGTTTCCACCGCTTGCGGGACAACAACAACACCATCAGCATCACCGAACACAATGTCACCCGGATTAACCGTAACACCCCCGCATTCAATCGGGACATTGTAGGCGACGACATCGCCGCGCCCGTTAGAATCAACAGGCGACAAACCCGTCGTGAACACTGGAAATTCCATTGCCAAAATCTGCTTAGCATCTCGGATAAACCCCTCGATGACAGCCCCGCGCGACCCTCGCGCACGCGCCGCCGTTGAGAGGAGTTCACCCCAGAAACAGATACGCGTACTTCCATTCGTCGAACAGATAAGAACGTCGTTCTCTTTGAGGCTATCCACCGCTGCGATCTCCTGCTGATATGGTTCATCTGGAATCTCATAGACTTCCACACACAACACAGGCATCGCGCGACCCACCACGACCATCTCCGGATGAAGCGGACGGATGGTATGTCGTAGTGCCTGTTCGCGATAACCCGCTGCATCCAGCGCATCCGAAATCACGGCAGCGTATAACTGTTCCTCCATTAGATCAAACAGTTCGGTGTCATCGCTCCACTGATCTTGTCCGTTGGACATGTAGAACTCCCCTTACCAGTTATCAGTTACCAGTTACCAGTTACCAGTTAAAGAGAGTAACTGTTCTATCCCAGTTCCCTCTTAACTGTCCACTGGTTACTGGTTACTTCTAAAAATAATTCTCGTAGCCGACTTCTTCGAGACGCGCCGCCTTTTCGGCGACACCGTCACTCAATTTCGTTTTATATGCCAACAATTTTTCTTCCAGTTCAGGGAATTGGAGTGCCAAAATTTGGACAGCAAAGAGTCCAGCATTCCGAGCACCACCGGAACCGATCGCCATCGTCCCGACAGGAATCCCCGGAGGCATCTGGACGGTCGCATAGAGCGCGTCAACACCGTCGAGCGGTCCACCGTCAATCGGTACACCGATGACTGGCAGCGTCGTGTGCGCCGCGATAACACCCGCGAGATGCGCTGCACGTCCGGCACCAGCAATGATAACCTTCCCGCCTTCTGCCTTAATTCTCTCCGTCCACGCCATCGTCCGTTCCGGTGAACGGTGCGCAGATGAGATCGTTATTTCAAACGGGACCTCAAACTCCTCTAAAATCTTTGCGGCTTCCGCCATCTTCTCTAAATCGGAATCACTTCCCATGACAATACCAACAAGCGCAGTTTTTTGTTTCTGTAACGACATATCTATATCTGTACCTCGTTTTGAAGTTACCAGTTTCCAGTTAACAGTTACCAGAAAAGAGATATTGTGTTATCCGCACACCTCTTAACTGGACACTGGCGACTGGCCACTGTTAACTTCTAAAAATTATATGTGAATTTCTCTCAATAATCAGCGGTTCGGGACCTCCAGACGGAAAGTTGGATGCCCACTCGTTCGGATCGTAATCACGCGTAACGAAACAGGCGCGATGCACCGGAACCGCATGCTTCAATCCGATGCGTGTCGCCATTTTGACGCACCCATCGTAGAACGGGAATTCACCCTCCGTCGGATGGTTCGTCAAAAAACCGATGTCTGGTGTGTGTGCCGCCACCGCTGAAACCAAAGCGTCGTGCTCCGCGAAATTGTTGATCGGATCGCCGCTGAAGTATAGCACCACACCATTACCGACAATTACATACCCTAAGTGCGTAACATCCGGTGGTGCTATACCGGCAGACGCATCGCCATCAGGCGGTTTCGCATAGACAGCGTGCACCGTGAGACCGTTGAGCGTCGCCGCCTCGCCAGCGCGGATTTCCGAGATATTCACTGAAGCGACATCTGTTTCTCCCGAAATTTGACGCACACTCTCTTCGGGACCAACGAACTGTGTTGCGTCCGAGGTCTCCCAAATCCGGCGTATGGATTCCGAGCAGGTATGATCCCCGTGTGCATGCGTTAAGAGCACAAAATCGGTCGGAAGTGCCGATTCATCAAGTGGTGGTTCGGTATGAATAAAACGGTCAGCCGGACGTTCCCGCGGGAAATACGGATCAATTTGGACAATCGTACCAGCGGAATCCTTCAAAGCAAAACTGCTCTGTTCAAACCAATGAACAGCAACAGCACCTTCTGGCACCTCTAAATTAACAAGTGGATGCATATTTTTTAATTTTCCTTTTTCCTATAATAGAAATAGACTCCCAACACCCCTGCGATAGACCCCAACACATCTGCCACCCAATCTGCAAGCGTTGCAAGTCTACCGGGGACGAACGTTTGATGCCATTCATCGCTTGCACCGTAGAGAATAGAAATTACGGCTGCCAAAACCCATATCGTTTGTGACGGCACTACCCGCGGCTTCGCCTTCACAAACGCCCATGCCAGCAATCCGCCGAGTATCGCGTATTCGATAAAATGGTAGAGTTTATCGATCGTCAACCACTCAAATTTTGGCATCGGAAGCGGCGGTTGCTCCATAGACGAAACGGCAAAAATGAGTGCCATATACAGCAGAGACGGTACCCAGTATTTCATCAGTAGTTATCAATATTGGTTAGAGAAGTCTGTAAAGTTTCTAAAGTTAGAGAAGTGTTTTTGCTTGGGTGTTTCCCCTAGTAAAGTTTTTAACTTTGAAACTTTAGCACACTTCACAACTTTCTTACTGACGACTGCCCAAAGCCTTGAGGATTGCATCTACATCATAGACGCAGCCGCCCCACGTACCGCCCCCGACGGATTGCAACGCTGCCCAGAGGCGTGTATCGTCTGGCAACGCTTCATCCGGTGATAGGTCCGGCCTCGGCTGTCGTTCCGCCAACACACGTTCACCGGCTGCCGCGCCGAACGCCTCACTACCGTGTCCAACCAAATCAATACTCCCTATGAGTTGTCGCGTATCAATCTCAATCTGGACGATGTCCCCGTCCAGCACCTTACCGATAGGCCCCCCAGCGAGTGCCTCCGGTCCAACGTGTCCGATACACGCCCCAGTTGAGACCCCAGAGAACCGCGCATCCGTTATCAAGGCGATATTCTTACCGAACGAAAGGTGTTTCAATGCTGCTGTGACTTGATATACTTCTTCCATGCCTGTGCCTTGTGGACCGCGACAACACAGCACCATGATGTCACCTGGTTGGACGTTATTTTTACCTTGACCTTTAATAGATTGTATTGCATCGGATTCTCGGACGAAAACGCGGGCAGGTCCTGTCATCCGATATACACCATCAGCATCAACAACGCTCGGATCAATGGCGGTGCTTTTAATGACGGAGCCCTCTGGCGCAAGGTTGCCACGCGGGAACGTTACTGTACTCGTCAATCCCGCTGCTCTCGCGGCATCTATATTTAGAATTACCGCCTCGGGGGCAATATTATCTTTCTCCTCCAGTGTTTGACGGACGCGCTCGCGGCGTTCAGAGCTCCTCCACCAATCAAGGTTACGACCCAGCGTTTCACCCGTCGCCGTTAGCACATCTTCGTTGAGGCATCCGAGTTCACGCAGATGGAGCATCACCTCCGGCACACCCCCCGCAAGGAAAACGCGGACTGTCGGGTGTCCAACCGGTCCATTCGGTAGGACATCAACAAGACGCGGGACATTCTGATTCACTTCTGTCCAGTCGTCTACCGTCGGACGTTGGAGCCCGGCAGCGTGTGCAATCGCAGGAATGTGCAACAAGAGGTTCGTCGAACCACCGAACGCCGCATGCACAACCATAGCGTTCCGAATCGCCTCCGGTGTAACGATGTCCTTCATCGTTAACCCCTTCGCCGCTAAGTTCACGACAGCGCGTGCAGAACGGAGTCCCATATCCGACCAGATATTCTGACCGGACGGTGCTAACGCCGTATGCGTTAAACTCAGTCCCAACGCCTCACCGACGACCTGTGATGTCGCCGCAGTTCCGAGGAATTGGCAACCACCACCCGGTGTCGCACAAGCGCGGCATCCCATATCCGCTGCATCTTGCAGGCTAATCTCGCCGTGTGCGAAACGGGCACCAATCGTCTGGATTTTCCCTGCATCCTCACCTGTCGTTGGCGGCAGTGTTACACCCCCCGGAACGAGGACAGCCGGTAAATCCCGCATTGAAGAGAGTGCCATCATCATCGCAGGCAAACCTTTATCGCAGGTCGCAACACCAACAACACCTTTCCGAGTCGGTAACGAGCGGATGAGTCGCCGGAAAATCTGCGCCGCATCGTTACGGTAGGCGAGGCTATCCATCATCCCGACGGTGCCTTGCGTCCGTCCATCGCACGGATCGGAGCAGTAACCCGCGAACGGGATCGCCGCAAGCGCTTTCAGTTCATGAGCAACCGCCTGCATCAGAAGTCCGACCTCCCAATGTCCCGTATGATACCCAAGTGCAATCGGACTCCCATCGGGAGCACGGATTCCGCCTTGTGTGCTAAGAATCAGGAATTCCTCGCGTCGGAGTTCCGTCGGTGCCCAACCCATCGCAGCGTTGTGCGTCAAGCCAAACACATCCCCACTCGGCCGATTGAGGAGCATCTCCGCCGTCAGCGGTAGGCTACCTTCGGGACCAGCGGCGTGTGTCTGAATATCATAAATCTCATCATCGCCAGTTTCTAAGATGTCACTGTAATTAATCGGTTTCGCCATTATGCTGTATCTCCATTTGCCAGGGGATTAGTTATCAGGACTCAGTACGTTCGCTACGCTCACTTTCAGTTTTCAGTTAAAGAGATGTATTGTGGCAGTTACAGAAAATGTTCCTGACACAATGTGCTAACTGAGTACTGAAAGGTTTTTCACAGAAAAACCGTACTGAAAACTGATAACTGCGTACTCGCTTTTTTCTATTCAAACAATTGCGCGACCGGACACGCAAACCCTTCAACGACATCCTCACCCGTCAGGGTGTCTTCACAACTCAGCAGCGTGAAATCGCTTTCAGAACGATAGACCATTACCGTCTTCGCAACAGGTTCAATCACCCAGACAAGCCGTGTCCCCGATTTCAAGTAAGCGAGTGCCTTTTCCGTGACATCATACTGCTTGTCCGTCGGTGAGACTATCTCAACGGCAAGGTCAGGTGGAATGGGCGACCCTTTACGCCTATTCTCGGGTAAACGATCATTTGAAACAAATGCAACGTCCGGTTTCACCAACCGATCCTCCAATTGAAATGTTGTTTCCGCAGTATACAAACGTCCCAATTGATGTGTATGAACATGTAAGTCCAAATAGCGAATAATATTGATACTTATTTCACCATGTTCCATTGATGGTGGAGACATCGGCACTAATTCTCCTTTTATATATTCATACCCCTCTAAATCGTTTTCAAGAAACTCCTCCATCGTCATAGTTGTCTGTGCTGGTATTTCTTGAATAGATTCTGGGTTGGTCTGCGAATTATGCATCCGTTCCACCTCCCTGTCGTGTCTATTTCTTATTCTATCGCGTAATAAGTTTCACAACCTCGGCTCTACCTGCTTTTACCTCCGCCTCATCCACCTCAATTTGTAGCATACCAATGATGCCTTTAGTAAACGCCCAGTCCAACCTGGCACCATCTATCGCTGTGCTACCCAGATTATTTCGCAGTGAGGTGTCCGCGCCTTTTTCAAGAAGAAGTTTCACTGTTTCAACGCGTCCGAGGAACGCCGATGTATGCAGCGCTGTTGCACCGTCCCGACTCCTCACATTCACATCGGCACCGTGTTCAAGCAGTAGTGCGACAACCTTTGTATGTCCCATCAGTGCAGCAGTCGCCAACAACGTACTGCCAGATTGTGGGTCCATCGTATTCGGATCCGCACCCCCTACCAACGCTCGTTTCATCGTCGCCAGATCACCGGTGAAAGCCGCACCTGATAACGCCTGTGCTTGGAATGTACCTGCACTGTTGAACGTCCCTTCAGTGTTAAAGAGTTTCGCAATCTCGTTCCTACCCATCTTCATGACTGCGATATCTTCTTCCTCGACCTCAACACCTACCATACCGCCAATGAACGCTGTCGTTCGCCAATCAAGATGCAAAGCATCCACGGGTGTTCCGCCATCATCGTTGCGGATCTGTGGGTTTGCCCCATTCTCGATAAGGAGTTTCGCGATATCTGCTCTACCGAAAACTACGGCACTGTGCAAGGGTGTACTGCCGTTATCGTCTTTTATATTAACGTCAGCACCATTTTCGATAAGGAGTCGAACCGCTTTAGTTTGCCCGTGTAACGCACTCCACGCCAAAGGCTGTATGTTTAAACTATCGTCTGGGGCATTGACATCGGTACCTTCTGCGATGTAGCGTTTCATCGCTCGGAGATCACCCGTCCGCGCGGCATGCCACAACCCTTCCTCGGGCAATCGGATGAATTTTTTCATGTCGAACCCTTCAGGTCCCATAACGAACGGCGGATCCGGTCGCTTGCGCCATACGGGCATCCCGTTAGCGATTTCTGACTGTATATCACTTTTACGGTTGCGGATGAAGGTTCGGACTTCCTCCAATTCACTTTCAAAAGTCGGTCTCTCGGACTTGTTCCCCCATCTTCCATCTCTATCCCAATCGTCTTCAATGACGCGTTGGGCAGACACCAAATGAGGTTCAACCATCACAGCGACGCTGTCTAACGTGGCTAACAATTCCGGAACATTCCAATGGTTGTCTAAAATCTCGGTGAGTGCTTCCGCATACCGTTTCCGACCAGACTCCAGCTGATACAATTTGTATGCAATTAAGCCTTGCGTTTTGACTGAAATCGGTGCACGCCGGTTGTTCATGAACTCAAGTTTACTCATCTTTGTAAAGATAGAGTCCATGCCCCACGGGATGAAGTAAAATTTATTGTCTTCTGGGTTCAAATAAACGAAGAAATTGTTTTTATTTCCAGAGTAACCGTCCCAGAATCCGACTAAACCTTCAGCTGCCCAGAATCTGTAAAATGACTCCAAATCGATCAACTCACCGATGGCAGCCTCGGTCGCTTTTGGGTCTGCCAGCAGATCGATTAAGGCGTTGATTTGTGCTCTACCCTGTGTGTCGTCACCGCGTTTATGTTCAAAACTGTTCTCCCAATCTTCATAAAAATCCACAACTGTCCCTTCATAAAGGGGACCCTTACTGTTACCGAATGCCCGTTTCAGCAACGGTGGACGCATGGTCTCTACGTGTGAATATATCCCGAGATTTTTTCCGTTCACTGTTACTTTCGCATACGCGCAGCGGGGCGCGGGCGATCCGATTACATTAAACAGCGCGTAACCCATAAACTGGCTCATTAAACTTGTGTCTTGTTTGTTGTTATTCAGTGTCAGATTCGTCAGTCCTTCAATCTCGCCTTTCTTGTCAATATGATTTATAGTAAACATTAGAATTAAAGATACATGTTTATGACTTCATCAATGGTTCTATGAGCATTGTATTCTCTGAGACGTTTGATATTCGCAAAGTCGTGTTCAATCGGATTGTAGTCGGGTGAATAAGGTGGCAAAAAC
>JAJEEK010000035.1 GCA_022821065.1 Candidatus Poribacteria bacterium | reverse complement strand
TATACTAAAGTTTGGACAATTTTAAGAATTAAGATGTTTGAAAGCAGAAAAAGAGGTATCCTTTCATAAACATATCACCGTTTTGAAAGGAACGTAAAAATGGACCTCCTCCTCTGCTTAAGAGATATTCTATCGGATTTTCGACTTTTATTCAACCAACAAAACTTCGCCCTTTTCCAAGCGTTTATCTTCGGATTCATTGCTAACAGAGGCAATGGAACCCTGACGGAACTTTATCAATCGAGTGCTTCAGAAACCAAGTATTGGTCATTTCCGAAGTGCCTCTCGCGTAGGAAATGGAACGCCGAGGTTTCCGTTGCCGCACTCCTCATCAGACGCATCCAAGGTCTTTTTCAGGAGTGGGTTTACGTCTATGATGAGACGGAAGCACTCAAGACAGGTAAATCCCAATGGGGTCTACATTTTTTCCCAACTTCAGTTATCAAAAGCACTGCTTTTCGGGATGTCAAACAGCATTTCGGATTCGATGCCTAATACCAAATTACAAAAAATCTGAATTTTGTCTCATTTTCGTAACAATTACATGTTATAATTTCCTTCATAACCCAACAAAAGAGGCAGATTAATGAAGAAAACCGTTATTGTATGTTTTGTATCGGTTTTAGTATGCGGTTGTGTTGTTATAGGCTGTTCGCCGCCAGACGGTCATAACAGCAATAACGTTGCGACCAAAAACAGTGTGCACGTCACCATCAAAAATAAAGGCTCTGATACGATCGTGAATTTGGCGCAGGCGTGGGCAGAAAAGTACACAAGTGTTAGCAGGACTGCGTCGGTAGAAGTATCAGGCGGTGGTTCGGGTACAGGGGTCGCTGCGCTTATCAATGGTACGGTAGATATTGCGAATTGTAGTCGTCAAATTAAACCGAAAGAATTAGAACAGGCGACGCAGAATACCGGTAAAGTCCCACAAGAATTTATCGTCGGGTATGACGCGCTTGCGGTTTACGTTCATCCCGATACACCGATAGATAAGATCACGATCCCACAACTCGCTGAAATCTATGGTGAGGGCGGTAAAATAACGAAATGGAGCCATCTCGGTATCCAAAATAGTGCCTGTCCGAGTGACGAAATTATCCGTATCAGTCGCCAGTCTAATTCTGGGACGTATTTCTACTTTCGTGAAGCACTTCTCGGTGAAAACCGTGACTTTCGTATCGGTTCGTTGGATTTACACGGTTCTAAAGATGTCGTAGAGGTAATCGGTAGAACGCCGTGTGCGATTGGGTATAGTGGCATGGGGTACGCAACTTCGCACGTCAAAATGTTAGCGATTGCGACTGATGAGGATGCGTCTTATTACGCACCAACCCTTGAAAATGTCCTCGCGAAATCCTATCCGATCGCTCGTCCCCTGTACATGTATTCCCTCGGCGAACCGGTTGGGGAAATCAAAGCATATCTTGACTGGATTCTGTCGACAGAAGGTCAAAAGATAGTTCAAAAACTCGGTTTCGTGCCGGTGGAAAACAACTAAAATATATGAATATCCTACGGAAAAAAAGTAAGGCGAACCTACCATTTTCTGAAACGGTAATTGAATTGTTTATCCGTCTATGCGGGATTAGTTCAATTATTTTTGTTTTTGGTATCTTCTTCTTTGTATTCCGAGAAGGCGCGGGTTTCCTTTTCAACGGCTTAAATCTCACGGAGTTCCTGACAAGCGTAGAGTGGCAACCCACATCTCTCAATAACAAAAGGTACGGGGCGTTCGCCTTGATTGTTGGGACCTTTAGCGTTACCGCTTTGGCGATGTGTATTGCTGTTCCCTTTGGACTCGGTGCAGCGATCTTCGTTTCGGAGTTCTGTAGTCCAAAACTCAGAGAAACCTTTAAAATCGTCATCGAACTGCTCGCCGCGATCCCCTCCGTCGTCTGGGGATTCATCGGATTAACGCTGATGAATCAGTTGATTATTCAGGTGTTCAATGCGCCTATCGGTTTAACCATGCTCAATGGCGGTATTATGTTAGCCTTGATGAGTGTCCCTATCATTGTGTCTATAGCGGAGGACGCACTCAAGGCTGTTCCTGATTCCTATCGTGAAGCGGCGGAAGCACTCGGTGCAACCCGTTGGCAGGTAATCTATCGTGTCCTGCTACCCGCCGCGAAAAATGGACTCTTGGCAGCCGTCCTACTCGGTGCCGCACGCTCCATCGGTGAAACAATGGCTGTCCTTATGGCGACTGGACACTCGGTTAATATTCCCTCGGGACCGCTGTCTTGGATCCGCACACTCACAGCAACAATTGCCGCAGAATTGGGTGAAGTCGCAAGGGGCGATGAACACTATCAAGTCCTTTTTATCATCGGTATCTTACTTTTTACGATCACATTTGTAGTGAACCTCATCGCTGATTTAGTCATCAAAGGTATCCGCCAAGAATAACAACTATACGGAACGGAATGGGGGATTATCAACTTGCCTGAACGAACCGGATAGCAATTTCTTCAAGGACATCCAAAGCACGTAGCCCGAAACGAAGTGGAGGGCGGATATCGGAAACAGAATATGAAGCTCTCAACCTACCTGAGCGAACCGCAAGGAAATTTTAAAAGATGTTTACGGAAACACCGATAGATCGACGAAAACAGTTAACAGAAAGAGTCGTGCGGATTTTCCTGCTTGTCGTGACGAGTGTGATGATTATCCCGTTACTTCTCATTATCGGCTACCTACTTTATAAAGCGATACCTGTTCTTTCGTTTGAGTTCCTATTTTCAAATCCGAGGGACAACATGCGCGCCGGTGGCATTTGGGCACCTTTTTTAGGTACAATTTATCTGGTAGTCGTCTCATTATTGGTATCTGCGCCGATAGGCGTGTTCGCAGCGGTGTATCTCAACGAATATGCGCGTGAGAGTTGGTTTACGCGGGTTACAAATTTGGCGGTGGTAAACCTTGCAGGTGTACCGAGTATTGTCCACGCATTGTTCGGTGTCGGCGCGTTTGTGCTTTTCGCAGGCTTAGGTGAATCCATCTTAGCAGCATCGCTAACATTGGCGATCATGACGCTTCCGGTGATCATTGCCAGTACGACGGAGGCTTTGAAAGCAGTGCCGATGTCGTTCCGAGAAGCGTGTTGGAATCTCGGTGCCACACGATGGCAGACGATCCGACGGATCGTTATCCCGAACTCAATCAGCGGTATTTTGACAGGTGTGATTTTACAAGTGTCGCGCGCAGCAGGCGAAACGGCACCTATTATGTTTACCGGGGCAGTTTTTTACAAAACTATTGCAGAAGGTAACCTTTTCGCTTATAATATAACAGAACAGTGTATGGCACTCTCTCTACATCTCTTTACGATTTCAACGCAGGTCCCGGACGTTACGGAGGGGACACCGCACGGAACTGCGATAGTGCTTGTCGGCAGTGTGTTACTCGTTAATGCAGCAGCGATTGTACTCCGGGTCTACCTCCGAACCCGGAAGAAGTGGTAGGTAGAAAATTCTTGATCGTGACTCCCTATAGAGTTGACCTGATCCACCAATCGCGGCACCCTATAGGAAGGAACGTTCATGGATAGGAAAGCAAAGTTACGCGCAATTGTCCAAGGAAATATATTTACCGGGATCATCCAGTTTCTGATTCTTGTCTCTGCAGTTGTTTTTGTAATTGAGTCTGATAGAGAACGCTTGGAAGTAGATCCCTATAAAACGCACTTTGTTGTTTTAGATGTAATTTTTCTGGTTCTGTTTTCGATAGAATATATCCTACGTGTCTATATTGAACCGCGGAAACGCGATTTTGTTTTTAGTTTCTACGGCGTTATTGACCTGCTGGCGATTTTGCCATCTCTGTTCCTCGTGCCAGGCTTTCGCGTATTACGGATACTGCGGTTCTTGCGAATTTTCAGAATATTTAAGGCGACGCGATTTATTTTAGCCGTAGATCGGCTCGGGGCTGCCCTACGTGAAATCCAACGGGAGCTCTTAGCACTGGTAATCTTATCCTTGATGTTTGTATACCTTGCTGCATGCGGCATCCACTTTTTTGAAAGGAACGCACAACCTGATGCATTCGGCTCTATTCTTGATTCAATGTGGTGGTCTGTCGTGACATTAACCACAATCGGTTATGGGGATGTCTATCCGACAACCTCTGGCGGGAAATTTTTCACTGCTCTTGTCGCGTTTGTTGGAGTAGGCTTAATAGCAATTCCGTCCGGCTTGTTAGCTTCTGCCTTAACGCAGGCGCGGGTGGAACGGAAAAAATCAGAAGACGGTGAGGTAGAAGATAAAGAACAAGAAGATTAGGTAAACGAGGAAAACGTGAAAAATAAAATAGAAATTTCCGACCTACAGGTCCATTACAGAGACACATCTGCTCTCAACAAGGTCTCTTTCGATGTTCACGAGAACGAGATTCTCGGTATCATCGGGCCAGCACAGTCCGGTAAAACGACGCTTCTGAAGGTTATTAACAGAACCTTGGAATTCGTACCGGAAGCATCGATGGATGGCACCGTCAAATTGGATGGTGTAGACATCAGCACGATGGGTGATATCTACGGTTTACGCCGTCGTATTGGCATGGTCTTACCGTTGCCAGTAGGTCTTCCGCTTTCTATATACGACAACGTTGCTTTCGCACCCCGGGCAGCCGGTCTACGTTCAAAATCTCAATTGGATGAACTCGTTGAGCGTTGCCTACAACAAGCCGCATTGTGGGATGAAGTGAAAGACCGTCTGAGTACCCTCGGCACTAAATTGTCGGGTGGACAACAACAACGTTTAACAATTGCACGCGCCCTTTCGCATCAGCCAGAAGTCCTCTGTCTTGACGAATTTTCGATTGCTATTGATCCTGTTACAACGATGCGGATTGAGGAAGTTCTCAAAACTTTACAGAAAGAGATGACGATTCTGCTTGTCACGAATTTGGTGCAACAAGCAAAACGGCTGGCAACCCGCACCGCATTTTTTCTCAATGGTGATCTCATTGAGATTGATTCAACAGATGTAATTTTTTCGGATACGCCAGCACAGCAAGCCACTTATGATTACATCAACGGAACCTTTGGTTAAATTGGCTATCAGCCGTCAGCAGTCGGCAATCAGAATAGGAGGGGCGAGGTCCCTTGTCTACACGGGTTGGGCAACCCAACCCCTACAAAACTTGAATCCAGAAAAATGGACTTGCAAACTACGCCTATGAATTATAGTATTGAAGCCGAGAATCTTAACCTCTGGTATGGCGATTTTCAGGCACTCATGGATGTGAGTGTGAAAATACCAGACGGGCAGATAACATCCCTTATTGGGCCTTCTGGATGCGGAAAAACAACGCTATTGCGCTGTTTTAATCGCGTTAATGAACGCTACGGTAACGTTACGACAGAAGGGAAGATAGAGGTTTTAGGAAAAAATATCTATGATGCGGATGTCTCTTTACCGGAACTCAGAAAAGCTGTCGGGATGGTATTCCAAAGACCGAATCCGTTGCCGATCTCGGTTTACGAAAATATTTTGTTCGGCTTACGCATCCACTCACCGATGCGCAGTATCACCAGAACGGATGCAGACGAAATTGTTGAAGAGGCACTCAAATCTGTCTTTCTCTGGACGGATTTGAAGGACAAATTGAAGACACGGGCGACATCGCTGCAGCTCGAACAACAGCAAAAACTGTGTATCGCACGACTGTTACCGCTTAAACCGAAGATTATTCTCATGGATGAACCGTGTTCCGCTTTAGATGCGAAAGGCACGCGAGCCGTCGAAGAACTGATGGACATTCTCGCTGGGACATACACATTCATCATTGTGACACATAACATGGCACAAGCACGACGGGTCAGCAAAGAGTGTATCTTCATGTTACTTGGTGAACTCATCGAACACAGAGAGACGCAAGCACTATTTACAGACCCGCAGCACGAAAAAACTTCTGATTATGTTCACATGCGGTATGGATAGGCGAAATCTTTAGGGCGTTTCAGCGGAAGTCCGACGCGCAGCATTAGGAACGTAGTTAGTCCCATTAAATTACAGAATGAACGCTCACAAGAATTCTTCACACTATGAATGTGATGACAACTTGCGCACTGCGAAAACAGAAACTTGTTTCGCAGATTATCACTTTTATTTTTATTGGAATTGTGGGGGCTCCTATTTCGGGTGTGCTTCAGAAAACGTATGCTGCCGACACCGAAGCAGCGTCAGCAGCAACGCCTTTAAACACGTTGTCCCCGCTGCTTGACGATCTCTATACTGTTCTCTCGATAAGTTTCGTCGCAATTCTGTTCGGAATTGCGTGTGCATTCTACCTACAAGAATGGCTTCCACAAACCAATTGGGTCCGGCGTTTTATTGAAAGTGTTGTCGCTATTTTGGGTGGGGTCCCTTCCATTTTCTACGGGATCTTGGCAATTGGTATTTTTTTTACTGATGCTGGTACACTGAAAACTGTTGGGATTGTCCGCGGACCTCAGGATATAGGAGACGGGTCCGCGTTGGGACCTTTGTCTTTTCAGTATGATACGCCGGTATTTTACATTGTGGTGCTAACGTTTATATTGATGGTAACGCCGATGACTATCAAAACGACCCAAGCCGCACTCCGTTCGGTGGCAACGCCGATCCGTGAAGCGACTTACGCCCTCGGAGCGAGCCATTGGCAAGTACTTAGAAGGCAAGTTATACCGATCGCACTCACGCGGATACTGGCGACGGGGTGCAGGGCAATGTCGAGCGCACTCGCAACTGTGGCATTAATTTTCGGTATTTACATCTGGCAGTACACAAACGGCCCCAGAGAGATGTCCAATAGGTTCATACTATTTCTAAGTGGCGCGCTATTTCTCAGCATCTTTTCCAGTGTCCTTATAAAGTTGTGCGCTTCCGCATCCGCTGACCCAACTCACCCAACCAGATAAGTGGAGACGCGAATTTCAATTTCCTCGCGATACAGAAATGCAAACTGAAAACGTGCCGTCTATATTGAGTGTTCGGAATCTGAGTATTTGGTATGGGGACAAACAGGTCCTGAGGGACCTCTCTTTCGAGGTTAAACAGGGGCAAGTTACTGCATTCATTGGGCCTACGAATAGCGGTAAAAGTACCCTTGTACGATGTATCAACCGATTAAACGACTTTACACCAAATTTCAGATCCACTGGCGACATTTTATTTCGAGGGGTCGCCATGGGGACAGCATCGGACGCAACCGCGCTTCGGAAACAGATCGGAATGGTGTTCCGAAAACCGATACCGTTTCGCGGTTCAATCTATGAAAATGTTGCTTATGGGGCTCAGATTTCGGGGGTCAACGCATCTACACACCTTGATACAATCGTTGAAAAAAATCTCAGAAAGACTGGACTCTGGAGTGAAGTTGAGAACATTTTGGGGGAAACACCCGAACAACTCTCTATAGGACAGCAGCAGCTTCTCTGTATCGCACGCGCTTTAGCTGTCGAACCCGAAATCTTGATATTTGATGAACCGTGTGGGGAACTTGACCCAATAGAGACTGTTAAGATTGAGACCCTTGTGCGTGAACTCACAAAGGATTACACGCTTATTTTCGCGACGAATAAAAGACGACAAGCCGCTCGTGTTTCTGATGTTGCAGGATTCCTTTACTGTGGCGAGTTAATCGAATTTGGAGCAACGGAAAAAATTTTTACAAATCCGCAGGACAATAGAACCGAACAATACGTAACAGGCAGATTAGGTTAATATGTTACACGCAGAAATTAAGACCCTTCAGCATAAACTCTTGGAAATGGGTGGACTCGCTGAACAGATGCTACGCCAAGCGGTCGAATCTGTTCTAACACGAGATGAGACGTTAGCGCGTATCGTCATTGATACGGATGATACGATTGACGAATTTGAAAACGAAATAGAAACGTTATGTATCCAGCTCATTGCGCTCCATCAACCTGTCGCGTTTGAACTCCGATTTTTGATGATGGCACTGAAAATTAGCCGAAATATTGAGAGACTTGCTGATAAAAGTGTTGCTATCGCTAAACGGAGCCTTGAGCTGCTGCAATACCCTCCCCTCAAACCGTTCGTTGACCTACCACACGCAGCACAAGTGATTCAAACAATGGTGAAAGATGTCTTAGATGCGTTCGTCAACCGAAACGCTGAGCTCGCCTTAGAAATTCGGGAGCGTGATGATGAGATTGATAAAATTTATGAAAGAATGCACGAAGAACTTCTAACCATATTAGGCGAGCATCCGCAACTTATTCAACCTGGTATCAGTCTATTGCTTCTTTTCCGACATTTTGAGCGTGTCGGGGATCTTGCTGCAAATATCAGTGAGGAAGTGTATTATCTCGTCAAAGGCGACATCATCCGACACTCGGATGCCCACTAAGCATGTTGAATCAATTCCCTTGCTGTAGTATTATTCGCTTTCTGTCGGGTAAAAATGGACATCCCGTTGTGGAAAAGGTATCTGAATTCCATATTTCTTAAATTTGTGCCAAATCATGAAATAGAGATCGCTGGCAACATCAAAACGTTGAGTAGAGTCCGGAATCCATGCCAACAACTCAAAATTTAAGGATGATTCCCCGAAATCAGTAAAACGGATGAAAGGTGCCGTAACATTGGGCATCTCAGGACTCGGTTCTTTAATGACTTCAGGGTGCTCGTGTGCTGTTTCGATGAGTACTTTTTTGACGATTTCTACGTCCGAACTGTAGGAGACACCTACCTGAATACAGAGCCGGAACAAATAATTGGCATGGGTGAGGTTATGAACCGATTCTGTAATCAATTGAGAATTCGGAACAATGATATCCTTTTCATCAAGCGCAGTGATAACCGTTGAACGGAGATTAATGCTACTCACTCTACCAAATGTGTCAAGTTCCGCAATCTCCACTAAGTCTCCGATTTTGATAGGTCTCTCAAAAATCAGAATAAACCCTGCGATTAGGTTTGAAGCGATATTCTGTAACCCGAAACCGATACCGATACTCAACCCACCGAAAATTATCGCTAAACTCGTGAAACTCACCCCGACGGCACTGAGCGCAATAAGGACCCCAACGATGACAAGCGTAAAGTGAATGAATCGGAGTAAGATAAATTGTGTATGTCTCTCAATTTCAAACGCCTGTAGTACCTGCCGTCTTATCACCCATTGGAGATACTTAGAAAAGATAAATATGCCGAAGACAATCACGAACGCATAAAAAAGTCTCGCCAAGGTTAATCCATCGCCCTCTTCAAGGGTTTCAGTCGGTACTTCTCCTTCAGTGCTGGGTGTTTCAACAGGTTTTTTAACGGGTTGAAACAGCTTCGAGAGCGGATAATGAGCGAGATCGCCCAGGAAACCTGTGTCAATGTCTGAAATCCTGAATGCCAGGCCAGTACCAACAATGATAAGAATCAGGAGCAGCAGCGCGAGGAGCCGGTTTTGAAGATGGTGCGACAGCCTGAACCGATTGAAAAGGGAGCGGAACCAACGATGCAAAGATCCGGCACCTATTAACACGGCTATCAGTATGAGGATGAAAGTAATAATTTGTTTGATTGTTATCTCTTCGCCTAAGATGGTTAGAGAATTTTGCAGTAAATTATTAATCTGTTGAATAAATTCATCCATTAGGTATTATCCTATTTGCTTTTATATTTATTTAGGACTTACGCATGCTGCCCTTTATGTACCACAAACTGTTAGTTTGTGACACAAATATGCTGGATTTTACGAAAAATTTCATCTAACACAACGATTTACATCCAAAATTGCGTAAGTCCTATTATTGTAAATTGTTCGTCTGCAAATATTGCGGCGGCGGGACTTGTCCATCTTTGGGGGTCAATTGTGATTCACCTTTTATGTACGCAAATTGGATTGTACTTTCACGGTTAAATCGGTCAAAAATCCGTTCCACGATCAACGTAGAAGTTTCTTGTCTTTTAACAGCAACGACACGGTACCTTAATTTCGCAACCACTCCGGATGGAATAAATTCAAATCGCACGTAAGGCGATTCACCTGTCTCTGCATGTATGTCCGCTGTAACTTCTGCTGCCTGTTCGCACATAATCTGCTCGGCGCGGGTTATATCGGAGCGATATGTCAACCGAATGATGACCTCATCAAGAATATATTTTTCGTCTCGTGTGTAGTTGATCACATTCCATCGAAAGAGATGTTGGTTCGGAACCAAGACGCTGCGCCCAGACTTCTCTTCGCCGCCGATAGTCCCACCGACCTGATCCAACTGTGTATACATAACCGATATGTTCCGTACATCACCAATCATTTCACCTAAGATGACCCGATCTCCAATCTTGTAGGGTTTCTTGAGAATAACTAAGAGCCATGCTGCTAAATTCGTAATCGGGTTTCGCAGCCCCCATCCCAATAGCGTCATCATAAAAGCCAGCGAGATCCCCAGCAATCCAAAGGTATCTGAAAAAAGGAAGATGATGACAGAACCGATCGAAAACATGAACACATAACGCCAAATAAAAAAGAACCGGTCAGCATTTTCCGTTTTATAGGCGCGGGTATCCGCCAACTTCCGCATCTGTGATGTCAAGCGGAAATAGACGATGACCGTCCCGAGCACAACCAGAACCATTGACACCACAGAGATGTATTTGAAGTTCTGAATTGCGTTCCAAACTTCTAAAAACATACTTAGTCTCCACGATGGGTTGCAGTGTTTATAGGCAGTGCCGAAGCGTTTTGTGGGAACATAGAACCTTCTTTCCAAGAGTAGATAACCTCTGAATGTGCATAGCAGAATTCAACGCGATCACTCTCGGAAAATTTGTGGAAGATAATTTTGACAATATCGCTCAAACTTTTCGCCCTATCTACGGGGCGGGTTTTGTAACGTAAACGCATCATGATACCCGCATCAAACAGTTCCGCGCGAATAAACGGTTCTTCGCCAATCTCTTTGATAACATCGGCTGTAACCACCTGCGCTGCACTCACGAGAATCTGCTCTGCTTCTTCCCAATCCGATTCAAAGGTAATCCGAACAGGCACTTCAACGAGAATATATTCCTCTTCCAGCGTATAATTCGTAATCGTTTGCCCAAACAGAATTGCATTCGGAATGAGGATACCGCGCCCAGAACGTTCTTCACTGGACACTGTCCCACCCACTTGGTTGAGGATAACATGCGTTAAAGTGATGTCCATAACATCGCCTGTGATGCCAGCGATAATGACGCGATCGCCAATCTTGAAGGGGCGTTTCAGGATTAGCATCAACCAAGCAGCGATCCCTGTTACAGGGGCTTGCAAGGACCACCCTAAGACCATACCGAGAAATCCCGCAGAGATGCCAAGCGTTTTCAGAGAGCCACCGAGACTAATAATGCCGAAAATAGCGATGATAGCCGTCCAGACATATCCCCAAACAGCCATGAAATTTTGCGCATTTGTTTCCAAAAGGGCGCGCTGGTAAACATACCGTTTGACGAAATATCCTAAAACCGCTTTGAGAATCAGTAACGTTGCTATTGTCGCGACAGCTAAGAGAATTCCCTTAAAAGGTGAATTCACAATAGCAGTGAGTACGGATTCTAACCACGCAATGGAGTCAAGAAACATTTTTTAACCTCTCTTACAATGTGGTGAATAAAATGGTTGCTAATCAATTAGGATTTGTTCAACTGAATGAACGAACAGGACATCATTTGCCCCCTCGTAAGCTCGTAAATTTTGCTCCAAACCGTTGGAGTCTATGTTTTCGGACGTTAATCCGACGATCGTCAAATCGGCTTGGTTAGAGCGGAGAGAGACCTCATTTTCGAGAGATGCTTGGCCGTTATATGATACCGAAGTGACATTTTGCATTGAGATCGGCAATCTGCCTTCTTGCGTGAGTGCTGAGAGTTTATTCGCCTCTTGCTCTGCGTCCGTTGAATCGGAACACACAAAGAGCCGAATTTCAGCGCGTTTCCAGTCCGGGTGACCGACGATGATATATGCGAGCAGAAGCATCATCGGTGCATTGCTCAAGTTGTCCTCGGTTACCCAGACGTGTATGGAAGACCTATAACCGAATCTGTAGCCGGTTGATCGTAAAATTAAAACGTTGAACAACGAATTCGCGGCAAGCCGTGCGCCTTGTACAACTTCTTCGATCTCATCGGCGTTTTCGCGGTCAAATTCAAGTAGGATACAGTTATTCGGTAATCCGGAGATACCGGGCATTTGTAGGATCTGTGATAAGGCGAGTTGGAATGTGGGGGAAATCATTGAATCAACAAAAATACCTGCTCGGCTCACCTCGGTGCGTTTAATCAATCCGTCAACTTTGATACGCGCTTGGATCTCACCCGAAAACGAGTAATCTCCGCTAAAGAGTCGGATGAAATGCCCGAACCCGTGCCGGTGGCAGATCCAGCGGAGCAGATCGAAATGACCGAGCCGGCGTTCTCCGAACCGAGTTACGGCGACGATTGAAGGACGCCACCCGCCTTCGGATGCCATGACCCGACTCTTTTGCAAGGTTGTCTGTAGCCACCGCGTGAGTTGGAACATTGTCCCTTGGAAGATGGCTGCAAGGTCGCGTTGTCCACTGTGTCCGCGCCGCAAACCGAGGTAGGTTATCGTCATAAGGACAATGGAGACTAAAGCATAGAACGCGCTGATCTGCATCATCAACACGCCGCACATCACAGTTCCTACCAGCGATACATACCACCGGGAGTGGAATGTGGGGCGGTAAGACGGATTACTCGCGAAATGTTCTAAGAAGGAGACGGCGCAGAGCGCCCCGTAGGTCACCATAAAGAACATTGTTAAAATCTGTGCAATAAAATCCAATTCCCCAATGGCGACGAATACGATCGCTATGATGCCGGATAAGCAGGTTGCGTATATCGGTTCCTGTGATTCCCCGACACCTTTTTCCATGAGGCGGTTCAACTTAGGGATCGGCAGTACATTGTCACGCGCAAGCATCTGTAGCGTTCTGGGTGCTACCATGATTGATCCGAGCGTAGAGGAGAGTGCCGCTGCACCTAATCCGATGAAAATTACGGGACCCCAGAGCGCGATCTTCTCCATGATGAAATTGTCCGCTGCGAGTGCCTCAGGGGTCGCGCTTCCAGCTAATTTAACTGCAACAAGAATATAGACCACCATACCAGCAAGGGTCGCACTGATCGTCCCAAGCGGAATGCTTTTTCGAGGATCTTTTAAATCCCCAGATAGCCCCAAACCGGCAATCATACCGGTGAAAGCAGGAAAACACGTCGCAAATACCGTACCGAAACTGTCTGGATCGCTGATGCGGGATGTAAGGTTCAAACCACCCGGGCGCATCTCTTCCGGACTCTCACCAAATAGGAAAGCAGCAATAGATACCACAAGAATTATGCATACACCCCATAGGACTTGCACGCCCATGCCAGCCCCTTTTGTGAGCATAAGGATAATAATCAGAACAGTGGAAGGTAGAGACACCCAACGCGGGTCAAGTTGTAAATCACGGGTAGCCGCAAGCCATTCGTAAACAGGTTGAAAGGCTTCTGCGAATGCAACAATGTAGAAAGCGACTGAGATCGCTTGTGAGATATACAACGCTATGCCGATGGTACCACCGATACTCGCACCGAAGGAACGGCTGACGATATAATACGCGCCGCCACCGGCGACACGACGGTTGGTTGCAATCTCCGATACTGCCAACACTGTCGGGATCGTCACAAGGTGCCCAAGCATAACAACCATCAAGGCACCCCAGAGCCCGACGTGAGCAACAGCATAGCCGAACCGCAAGAATAGAATGGCACCGAGAATCGTACTAATTGAGGCGAGGAATACAGGGGCAGTCCCGAAGCCGTGCCCGTGTTGGATATCCTGATCACCGCCACCACTTTCATACCCAGGTTGCTGCGCAGGGTTTGAAGACATGCCAATTTCCTTTCGTAGGGTAGAAGTCTGATAGAAAGATGAGAGCGTTTGACACTGTATTAGCGGATTGGATATATGAACTATGAAATTATCCGCCTGCTAATAAGCGTTCTTAGAAGCTACAACGTAAATCGCAATATCGATAAATACTTGTAATGCCAGTTTTCTGTGAGTGGTTCACTATTATAAGTTATAGCACCACTTAAACGCAAGCCTAATCGGGTGGATAGTGTAAACGTAATAGCCGGTTCTGCTGAAAATTTGTAGTTTTTGAAGCCAATTTCTGGTGTGAATTTTAACTGTGTATTGAGTTTCCGCCAGCCTACAGATGAAAATGCCAGCCACCGAAACGTCGTCGGATCGAATTGTCTTAAGTCAATATCTTGGAGCGGTTGGATATTTTCAATGAATACCCCAATACCGCCGGATATGCGGAGTTCACGGTTTTCATAAATCGCTGGACGAATATAACCACCAATTTGAGATGTCAATGCTGTCCCCTTGGCAATGTCGCGCTCCAAATCCGTGAACCCCTCAATGCCAAAAGTCCGGATTCGGAAACCGCCTTGAGCGCGTGCTTTGACGATTTCAGAAAACGCACCCGCTTCACCGGAAGCACGTGATGCAAAAACACCCGCCCACCCATTAACTTTACGCACCGGAACGACAGCCGTTAGACTCAGCGTCTGCGAAGCACCATCTCCATTCACACCAATATCTACAGTTTTGGCATCGCGCGGTAAGTCAGCAAACTGGGAATACACGGGTATCGTTTGAAAAATTAAGCAGATGGCTCCGACGAGAAGCAGAAGCGATCGTCTCAATTGCGTACTGTCGGTATAAATTGACAGCATCCGTATCAGGGTTTCCATTTTCCGCCTCAATTCGGAACGTTTAATCTCGCGTCGCTCTGTACAGAACCGTGATTAAATACGCCTCTATAGGCGCACCGATGAGACAACCCACCAGTGACCAAGTATACTGAATTTTCTTTGTTTTCACTTTATAGGCATCATAATAGAAGGCGACATATTCTGGAGACTTACCAAGGACTCGAGCAGTCGGCATAAAAGGTTGGTGGCGCTGCGAAAAAATAGGACCGATTAAAGGGAAAAAACAGCCAGTGCTAAACCACAGAGTTCTATTGAAATGTGCCGCTGCATCTTTTTCAGCATCTGCTACAGCTTGCTCCGCCACAGACTTCAGTGCCTCCCGTGTAACAGGTGAGGCCTCGACCTCAATAATCTCATAGCGTTTTGTCTCAATAACGTCGTACTTTTTCGGACGACCATCGACCTCCGCAGTGATCCGCTCATTTCCTTCACAAAAACCTAACATATACGGTCCAAAGATGAAAGTAATAATCAAAAACCCCAATAGATTGAAACGTAAATTTATTTTCATTTTCTGTTCCCTTTAGACGTGCGCTGTATTAACTTTGGCGCGCAAAAAAACGATTTAATGTTAATTAGGACTTACGCATGATGCTCTTTTGTACCACAAATTGTTAGTTTGTGACACAAGAACGCTGTGTTTACCGAAAAATTTCATCTAACACAACCGCCTACAGTCAAAAATTGCGTAAGTCCTGTTAATTCAACTTCTGGTAGACATGTCCCGTAGAAGTCGATGTCCAAAAGAGCACCAGTAATTCACCGTCCCACGTATACGTACTCACAATCGGTTCGGTGCTCCCATCAGAGAACCAGTAGATTGTCCCTTTTTGCGCGTCAAACGGTTCAATTAGTTTATAGGAACCGAAGAAGAATGCGCCGTCACTCTGATATTCTCTCGTAAATGTTGCTGTTGTCAACCGCATGGATCCGAATGCTTCAGTTGTTTCACCGGCTAATTGGGTGCGTACAAGTTCGTACGAACCGCTGAGTGCTTCGGCGACCCTGTATGATTTTGAATAGACGGTAATTGCGGCGGACTTCGAGACGGTCTCTTCACCGTTGTCTCTGATAGACACATGAACCGTAACCGTCTGGTCGGGTGCGATTTCTGAATCAGGGAGTGCAGGAGCCGTCCACTGAATCTCTGTGCCTTGTTCAGCCGCTAATGTTCCGGCGGATACTTCCCAAGTGTAGGTTAACTCGTCATTCTCTGGATCGAAAGCCCCGACTTTAAGTGTAACACTTTCGCCGTAACGCACCTCTTTTGGAACGGTGAAAGTATTGATCTCAGGCGGATCGTTTGTCCAACTTTCATATTCGTCACAACTACTGAATATTAGTAATTGGCAGGTTAACAATAGAATTACAGCCAATCGCGCACGGGAAAGCGTAGGATTTAAAATTTTCACACGACAACTCCTTATTTAACAATCAATTCTGACAATTTAATGCCTGCTGTGCTGCAGTCAGTTATCAAAAATTTAGAGCCATTTTTTTACTTTAAAGAAAACAAACATGCCGATACCAAGGCCTAACATCGCTAACAGGACAACTGGGTATCCCCACTGCGATTCAAGTTCAGGCATAAACTTGAAATTCATTCCGTAAATACCTGCGATGAAAGTTAGCGGAATAAAGAAGGTCGCAACAATGGTCAATACCTTCATGACTTCATTCATTCTATGACTCACTGCTGAGGTATAGATATCGAAAAGTCCTGAAACAGATGATCGAACCATTTCTAACATCTGGATCACCTGAACGAGATGATCGTAAACGTCGCGGAAGTAGGGATGCGTATTTTCGCCAAGTAACGGAATTTCATCATCCAAAATCTCAATAAGAACGTCCCGTAACGGGAGAATCGGTCTACGTAGCAACTGTTGTTCCGCTCTTAAAACATTGACTTTGGCGAGAACTTCTGGTGACGGGTCCTTCATAATCTCTTCTTCCAATACTTGAACCCGTTCACTGATTTCATCCAAGACGATGAAATAGTGGTCAACAATAAGGTCTATCAAAGCATAAGCAAGATAACCAGAATGCATCTTCCGAATTCTACCTTGTGCATTTCGGAGTCTATTTTGGATAGATTTAAAGATTTCGCTACGATTTTCTTGGAGAGATACAACGAAATTGGGACCGATAATAAGACTAATTTGCTCTCTGGAGACTGTTGCGGCTTCAGCATTATAGTCGAGACTTTTGAGCAAAATAAAAACATAGTCTTCATAGACCTCGATCTTAGGAAGATGGGTTGGGTTCATCATATCCTCAAGTAAAAGTGGATCGACACCAAAACACTCCCCAACCTCCTCAATGATAGGTATCTCATGAAGCCCGTCAATCTGAATCCACGTTACAGACTCAGTATCTATGAAAGGCACACATTCTTCAACTGTTTGCACTTCTTCTTCTTCATAGTGTGTTTCATCGTAATCAATGATGGTAATCCGAACAGGTTCCGTTCGGTCTTCACCGAGGTAAACAAGGGTTCCGGGAGGCTGTCCGACTTTTTCAGAATATCTTTTGAATGGATTTAACAATGAGATTTTCAATGTTGGTACCGTCGAGGAAACTATGTTTACATTTACGACAATTCTAATTTTGAAGGGAAAACCCTATCGCTAATTTTGTATATAATATACAATAAGAAAGGTGATTCGTCAAATTAAATTCCGAGCGAAAACTGTCATATTCAACTTGTGAAAAGTTTGTGAATTCTACAAGACTGCCATTTCCACGTTGTCAAAGTTTCGCCGGTAATATTTCATGTATTGCACCTTTTTTTCCAGTGCCTCAATAACAGCGACGTTAAAATTCACTTTTTCAAACCTTTGCGCGCTTCCTAATCCGCCTGGGCTGAACACATTAATCTCCATAAGTTTGTCTCCCACAATATCCAAACCTACCAAGAACATACCATCTTGAACTAATTTGGGACGTACCATTTCGACAAGTTCCAAAGCAGTATCCGTAATTTCTGCTTGCTGAAGTTTTCCTCCCGCGTGAATGTTACTTCTCATATCCCCACCCGTACGGACGCGGCGGAAAGCTGCGTACTTGCCACGATACCGCAATGGCTGTCCATTGAGGACAAACAAGCGCATATCCCCTTCTTCTGCTGCTGGCAGATACTCTTGGGCAATAACATATCCATCCCTGGCAACCGCATCAATCATCTGATTGATATTCGGAAGATCATCCGGTCTAACGAGAAAGACGCTTTGTCCACCAGACCCCTGAAGCGGTTTCAAGACGATTGTTCCGCCTTGTTCTTGAGCAAAAGTTTTAATCTCGTCTTGACTTCTCGTAATCAAGGTTCTTGGGCGCACTTCCTCAGGGAAAAGTTGGAAGTACATTTTGTTGAGTGCTTTGGCGAGTCCATTTGGGTCATTGAGCACAATGACACCGTGTCGCATTGCGACTCTTCCGAAAAGGAGTCCAGCATTTTGTGCCCAAGGTCTACCAATAGCATCATCGGCTGGGTTGTTGCGTAGGAGCAGAACATCTAAATGGTCAACGGTAATACGTTCCACGCTTGCGCGCTTGCTCTGTAGGTCATTGAAATAAGTCTCGTGGGATTTGTAATTGCTTCGCGGTGCCATCCGAGCCGTCGCGCGAATATACTCATCTGGATCGTAAGCGAGATCTCCCACGGCTATGATCCATGCCTCATGTCCCATGTTAATAGCCTGCATAGCCATCCGAGTTGTTGTATATCCTGCCTGTTCGGTTTTCAGATCATTGACGAGGAATCCGATTTTCATGTTTTCTCCTTTTTGATGAAGTCAAGAACAGACAGTCCTTGACGTAACGCATCGAATTTTTCTTCGATACTTGGGTTTTCCATATATCTTGGGCGTAGCAGGGCTGGTTTTAGCACCTTACGCCACTGCAGTTCTTGAATAATTGGGATGTGTTCGGCTGCAATTTTTCCAACAAAGAGTGGTTCAAGAGCACCGCCTCTTTTGAGGTAGTCTAAGAGGTGGACAAGTCCTCTAAGATAAACTGCATCCTTTGTTAAACCGCCGCTGCGGTAGATTCTCATTGCGATAGTGAACGCTGTCCGTTGCGTGAATAGATGTGTCTCGTTGAGTTCTCGAAATGTGTCAATAAACGAAGCCCCCTCCGTTAAGCACCGCGCGGCGATAACTCGGGCAGCAAGGAGCCGCAATCGCGATAAACTCAGGCCTCCGACGAGATATTCTGAAAGGACAGCGATGCCTTCCTGCATCTCTTCATAACCTGCAAGCCCCGTATAGAGCATTCGGAACGGCTGAGTTTGCCCATTGAAATAGGTAAGTATATGGGTGCCAACTTCGTGCTGGATCAAGGCATCCGCACGCGAAGCTGGAATTTTTGTTTTTGCTCCGATGAGTAAGTTGCCTTTAGACACCATGAGGCCTGCGTACATATCATCGCGTATTTCGGCATTGGCAGAAAATTCAGGGCACTGTTGCCGGTAATATTCAAGTTCTTCTTTAACACGTTGAGAAAAAGCCGCAGCATCAAGCCTCGCGCTTGGTGTCTTCTCACGACTACGACTCGGTGTGTGCGCCATTACTTCTTGGGCGAGTTTCAATAGGTCGTCGCTTACATTGCCAAAAAGTTGTGAACTACCGTACAAAAATCTTGGGGTGTCAATATTGCTGAGCATCGTCAGTTGTATATCAAGCTCAACTCGTTTTTCTCGGAAGAGGTGCGCGAGTGTTGGGTCTTCTATCCTTTCAAGCCGAATATTCCAGAGCTTGCGTTTGAGCATTGCTGGGTCGAAAGCACGGGGCCGATAATAAAAAACCGGTATCCGTTCAAAGTGCTGACGTTTAAATGATGTGTACGCGGCTTCTGTATTGGTGGGTGTCACGTGTAGTAGAAAGTCAAATTCGTTGTTGATTTCGGCGAGTTGCCTATCCACTTCCCAAACGGCTTTAACCACAGCTCGGCGACCTAAAACATGAAAGTGGGCAGGACGATGGGTCGTTTCTGCTCGTGAGAACTGAAAAAAGGTTTTCTGTAACGCGCGCGTGAGTTCACGGGCAAGCGTCCGTCGAATTATCGGGAACACTTCGTCTGTTTCAGGTGAGCGATAGATCGGATGCACCTCAAGACCGATTATAGCACCTCCGATTTCCTTGAGAAATTCAGTCGGTAGCAGCGGCGGTAGACCAACGGCGGCTATTTTTCGATCGCGTACAATGTTGACAGTAGACGCCATTTTGTGGACGCGAATGAGACGAAGTGCCGCCGCGAGTGTCTCAACAGTTCCAAACGGACTCAGGGGTGATTGTGTTGCAATTTGGAATTCGGGTGCACTCGTGAGTGGGTTGGTATCCTTAACGTTCTCATTTTTAGTGCCGCTCCATATCTCAAAAATAAGAAAAGCACCAAACTCGACAGATAATGTCTGAGCAATATTCTGGAGGAGTTCGGATAGACCCGCGCGGATTCGACTGTCCCCTGAAGCAATTAAGTAGGAAGGTTGCCCCATAACAAGACGGTCGGTGCCAGTATCTTTATACTTTCGTGGATACCGATAGACACACAGAAATGGCAATTGCCGGTCGATATGCAACCGTCCACCATCGGGGAGAGTCCGACGCACTGCCTTGTTTTCGGCGAGCCGAGTACAAACCGTCTTGATGAATTGATCGCTGATAACTTTGCTGACAGGTTTTGATTGATCGTTCATTTGCGAATTTTCCTTAAGTGCCGCTATCCGTTTTAGCGCGGTTCATTCAACATACCAAGTTCTTTTAATATGCCCGGAAGTGTGGACTGTAGGGCATTTTGAATAGCGTTAATTTGCGCTTTATCGGGTTCACCTGTCCATTCGTCCATAAAAAATTTCTTGAACTCAATTGCAATAGCACATCCAGCATTTGGGAAGGATTCGTGGATCCAACGTGAGAAGTGTCCACCTCGGAATTTGACGTTCTCCCTGACATCAAGGTGTCTACCCAAAAAGTCGAAGTCCCGAAGGTCTGCCATGAAAAGATCAATCAAGGCTCCCCATTTCTGACGATCCATATTTCCGGTGCCGATATTCACCTCTGGGTTACCCGCTACATCTGCGGGCGGTGCATTCGGACCGTTGCGCCGGTGATTATATGAATGTATATCAAAAACGACGAAATGCCCAAAGTGTTGTGCTGCATCTACCAATAAACTTTGGACTTCGGCATAGAATGCATCATAAGCTGCTAAGGACTTGTCAATCAGTTCCATATCTGGAGGTGTTTTCCAGACATGCAGTCCCCAGGCATCCTCCGGTGTCATATAAATGGCTCTCTCACGAGGACGGTTCAAATCTACCTCAAAACGGGAGTGTGAACCTATAATTCGTGTTTCTGCCACCTCAGTCCAGATGCCAGTAAATGGATCCTCTTCTCGGAGCCGTTCTGCATCGGTTAAAGATAGAATTCTCGACACTTCCTCACGTACGTGATGTCCATCATGAACCGCTGCTGCTACAATGGGACTGCACCCTTTTGTTATTTTCCATATCGTTTGTTTGCTAAGGTCGTTCATGCGATTGTGCCTCATCTTTCATAGCCTCAAAATCTACGTTGCCTCGGTATCCTCATCTTCGCAGGCAGCGTCGGCATCTTGGCGAGTGTCAAGGGGCTGAAAACCTTCCTTAACAGCTTTAATCGTCTGTTGTACAAATTCTTCAGTCTGATTTTTCACATCAGTGGAGGTTTTGCGAATTTTCTCTCGCGTTTTGGTGCCTGAATTAGGGGTATAGAGCAGACTGATCGCTGTACCAGCTATAAAGCCTAAAAAAAATACAAGGACAGCAGCTAAACCATTTTTTTCTTCCTTATTGTTCTGTTTGTTATTGTTCATTTCTTCTCCTTTTATAGCGTTGTGGTTAAGCTATAAATAACGCAGATCTACAACATCAAAATTCAGTTTTTTAGAAGATGCTGTCTCTATATTTCTGTCTAATAGTCGTGCGACACTCAGATGGTTGCCCTTTGGGAAAACGGCAGTCGCTATGAAATTGAGGTCTCCGCTGCCCTTTTAGGGAGGCAGTGGCATTATGTGCCGCCTGCAAACTGGTCATGCCAGTCACTGAATATCTCCTTTAACACCAACAGAGGCATCCATCATCTGGAGAAGCGTGTTAATTTCATTCGCATCCCAAACTTCATCATCGTTGGCTTCTATTGCATACTTGCCGGCAGCTCTAATCTTGCCGAGGCTAATTTTCCCGGCGAGGAAGCTGAACGGAAGTTGCATGCCCACGGTCTTGACTCGGTCAAATGTCACCTCGATATCACGTCGGTCCACGCCTTCAGGTGCTTGTTGAATCAGCGTCTCCTTTACCATATCCGATCCAAAACCGAATAACTCTTTGATGATAAACCATTGCAAAACTGACAGGCATACTGTAAGGATTAAGAAAACTATCAAACCTTTGAGGATATGCTGCTTCCACTTCCCGTTCTCGGTAGTCATGCTCAATATACCTCCGGGGCAGATTTTATATTTCTCTCTTATATTAACCCAACTTGCTACTTATGTAATTTTAGACGCACAAACCTCGTTTTTCAGTGAAAAGCGGTCATTTTTGCGAAAAATTTGGTGTATTTCTCGCTATTTTCGGCACAAAGAGGCACAGGAGACTAACGGTTTCCTATGCTACAAGGTGGCAACTTAGGTTATATTACTAAACTTTGGACAATTTCCTGTAGCAACCCCGTATCATGGATCCTGTGGGTTAGGTTGAGCGGTAAAACTCAGAACCCTTTAAGTGCTACCCAAAACGCAGCGCATCAATACTCGCTGCCTGTAAATACATACAGCGAAACCCAACAAATCCAACCCTCCAACGGATTGATTTTGTGTGAATATACCCATCCTTATGCTATCCCATAACTCAAAAAATAAAAGGCAGCATAATGTATTTCGAGTGCTATTTAGCGAGTTTCGGAGATGACCGAAGGCAGTACACAAATAACCGGTGAGTACAATCAGACGAATTAGATATATGCAAGAACCGTGCCAATCTCCTAAATGCTTTGAATCATCATCGGGTGTTTGGCATTTCACATACCGTATTACCTTGTAAGGTCAAGGTTTCTAATTGTCCGATGCTAAATCCGATGGCTTCCTATTTCTTGATTTCTGGAAAACCTCAAAATATTTTATGCCTCTTGCAAAATTTTTTATTTTTTTATAGTGAAACCCAAAAATAAATGGACATATTCGTAGCATAAACTTTTAGTTTGGGTTTCCAGTCTGAATGCCCTAAATGGGCATTCAGACTGTTTGAGAGTGCCCAATTAATTATAGGTTTTACTATAAAGGGCTGGTATCTGTAAAAAAATGAATTTTTGAATTGCCTTAAAGGGAGGATAAAAGGTAAGCGAATCTTTTGATTTTTTAATTATCTTTCTTCAGTGTTTTCCCCGGCTGAGGCACAATACTTGTGCAAGGTAGGCACAGATATTCGGAGCCCTTTTGCAATATCCTGTTTTGAACAGTGAGGGCTCTCTGCTCGATATCTCATAAGGGTAATATGAGAGACTATCTCGGATATTGTTCCGGTCTGGACTAATTCCCAGAGTCTGTTTTTGTCGTCTTCAGATATTATGTGTGAATTCCCATTAAATTCTTTTGAATTTGCTGCTTCAATACGGATTGTGTCTGATAATTCTGCCGAATTCGTGTCCGCGTTTTCATCATGCTCATTTAAGATTTCTACTGCTATTTTCACATCCTCCATTTTCAATTCTTCACCCTCGGTCAAGATAATTGCGGTCTCTATTACATTTCTGAGTTCGCGAGCATTACCGTACCAATCAACAGTTTGGAGATAGTTAATTGCCTCTGGAGTTATGTTGATAATGGATTTATTATGCACTCTGCTTAATTGAGAAACGAAATTGAAAGCTAAAGGTCCTATATCTGAACGTCGATTACGGAGCGGCGGAATTTGAATGCGAAAAAGGTTCAACCGATAGTAAAGATCTTCTCTAAATCTTCTTTCCCTAACTGCAGTTTTGAGGTTAACGTTTGTCGCAGCTATGACGCGAACATCTACTTTGATTGTTTTTTCTCCACCAACCCGAAAGAATTCTTGTCCCTCCAGTACACGGAGCAAATTCGCCTGGGCTTCAAGCGGCATTTCGCCCACTTCATCCAAGAACAACGTGCTTCGATTCGCTTGTTCAAATACACCTCGGTGCCGTCTAATAGCGGTCGTAAAGGCCCCTTTTTCGTGTCCAAAGAGTTCGCTTTGAATGAGTTCTGGAGGAATTGCCCCACAATCCGCTATTTTCAACGGAGCATCTCTGCGCGGACTGCTATCATGAATCGCTTGTGCGACTATTTCTTTCCCAACCCCAGTTTCGCCCGTGATGAGGACAGTCGCTTTTGTAGGAGCAACTCGCTTAACATATCGGAAGACTTCTTGCATCTGAGCGGATTCGGAGATGATATTCCTCGTAACACCGTGTGATTGAATTATAGTCTTCTCAGGCATCTGTTTCTATTGCCTTTTTGATGGATAATCATTTTAATTAGGACTTACGCACTTCACTCTTAAAGTCCCTTGATAAGACAGATTTAGATGGTAAATATAGCGAATTACGTTCACTGTGAGGCATTTTCAGTAAAATATATCTTTTTTTATTTCTGTAAGTCCTGTGATTGTTAAAATCATATCAAATTTTCCAATTATAGTAAAGCCATTAATTATACACGAATGTCTCTGCCTGAATGCTTGGTGAATGCTTCTGAAGCTTGCTAAAAAAACGCGTCTGTGATATTGTAACGCATCAGACTAACACGCTTACCAGAAAGGGAGAAATCATGGCGGTTCAAATGGCAATTATCGGATGCGGCGGGATGGCAAATGGGCATCTCAACGCCTACCTTACAATACATCAAACGGAGCCAGGAAAAGTGGAACTCGTCGCGATGTGCGATGAGGTCAAAGAACGGGCGGATCAATTCGCGGAACGTGTTAAGGAGGTTACCGGCAAAAAACCGGCAGTATTTGACGATACCGATACAATGCTCGCACAGGCGGATTTGGACGGTGCGGATATTTGTACGTCGCACGCGCACCACCATATCAACGCGATTAAATGTCTCAACAACGGCACTAACGTCATGATAGAGAAACCGGTGGGGGTTACCGTCAAGGCGAGTCATGCGATTATTAACGCAGCGAAAGCGAATAATAAAATCGCTGCAACGGCTGAGAATATCCGAAGGATGCCGAGCCGACGGACAGCAGAATGGCTGATGAATGAAAAACAGATGCTTGGTGACCTACGAATGTTTGCGGCACAGCACGCCAGTTACCGCGCACCGAACCCAGAAAGCAATTGGCACTGGCGGCTGGACCTAACACTCGGCGGCGGCGGGATGGTTATGGATTCCGGCGCACACTATTGTGATACACTACGTTTTCTTTTCGGCGATCCGAGTACGGTGTACGCACGCGTCTGTCAATTTGAAGATTTACGAGTTACCAAAGATGGCGAGATCGTGAAGAACGAACAAGAGGACACTTGGGTGGCGACGATCAACTTCAAGAGCGGTGTCATCGGACTTTGGACCTGTACGTGGGCAGCGGTCGGACACGATTTCCATCACGTCGTCTACTACGGGAGCGAAGGCTGTTTGCTTGATAACGGCGATATCTTCCACGGTCCATTTGATGGCGCAGAAGTTGTCCTGAAAAATGGAACACGCCATAGTATGAAAGACCTCATGGAGACTTACATGGCAAGCCTTTCGGATGAAGAAAAAACGAGGCTCTTCCCCCACAATTTCACCGATGGTGTTGTATTGGAGTGTTATGATTTCGTGGATGCCATAGAGAACAACCGTCCACCGGAACTTGATGCCGAAGTCGGACTCCGCGCAAAATCGATCTGCGAAGCGATTTACGAATCCAACGCATCCGGACAGGCAGTAGATTATGAGGAGGTAGTGGCAGGGAACATTGAAGTCTACCAGAAACCGATCAATGAACGCTGGAGTCTCTAATTGCCTAAACAGGAACGCACGCCAATAAAGTCCGCTGTAGATCGCCAGCGTGAGACGGATAACGCGAGCAGCTACCCACAAAAACCGATCGGGTACATTCAACTGATTCGCCAGAATTCCAACTTCCGTTGGCTCTGGTGTGGGCAACTCGTCAGTCTACTTGGAGATTGGTTTAACCTCATCGCCTCTGCAATACTCATTGCGGACTTAACCGGATCGGGACTCGCCATAGGTATTCTGTTTACTATTCGGATGTTCGCACCGTTTTTCGTTGCTCCGATTGCTGGGATATGTGCTGACCGTTACAACCGAAAATACCTCTTAATCATTACCGATATCGTTCGCGTTTTTATTGTCTTCGGATTTCTTTTTATTCGCGACGAGAGCGATGTCTGGCTGCTCTATACGCTTACGACCCTTCTGTTTGCCGTAAGCGGGTTCTTCAGTCCCGCTCGGAGTGCAATTCTACCAGACGTTACCTCTCCGCGTGAACTCGGTACCGCGAATGCGCTCGGTGCCGCGACATGGTCGGTAATGCTTGCCCTCGGTGCCGCGATCGGTGGACTCACAACCGGTCTTTTTGGAAGTCAGACTGCTTTCTTTATTGACGGATTAACCTTCGTGCTTTCAGCCGTGTTTCTGTTTGGGATCAAACTGCCTAAACGCTCGTCTACAACGCAAGGTACACAGGCACGTGAGAGGCGTTCAGCATTACGCTATATGCGTCAGCATCCAGATATCTTCTTCATCGCAATGCATAAGGCAGCGATAGCCCTCCTACTCTCATCCGGTTTTCAAGTCGTACAAGTGGAGATTGCTAAGAGCCATTTCGTTATCGGTGTCGGGGGTGCGATGAGTTTGGGGTTGATGTATTGTGTAAACGGTGTCGGTAGCGGTGTTGGACCTATTCTCGCGCGACATTGGACTGGCGACCGAGATAAACCGCTCCGTGTTAGCATTAGCATGGGGTATTTGATTGGCGCACTCGGACTTGTGGTTACTGCTCCGCTATTTGGTTTGGTTGAAGTGCTTATCGGAGGATTCATCCGCAGCATCGGTGGCGGCATTGCGTGGGTATTTTCGACCCAACTCCTCCTACAACGCGCCCCGAACGAGATTCGAGGACGTATCTTCGGTACCGAGTTTGCCTTCTTCACACTCATGGGAGGTATCGGTACGGCGATTGTCGGCGCACTATTAGATCGGTTTCATGTAGGAACAATTCTTTGGGGAATGACGGTACTACCGCTGATTCCGGCAGTCTTGTGGTGGTTATGGCAGCGGCATTTCAGGCGGATAGAATCGCAAAAATCTTGAGTGCCACTAATGATTGTCTATTCCTTCCACCGTTGGATCAGTTTTGCATCTATGCCGAACTGATCCAAAATTTTTGTCACGACGAAGTTCAGCAAGTCATCTACATTTTTTGGAAAGTGGTAGAATCCCGGCATTGCTGGTAATACGCACACCCCGATGTGTGATAACTTGAGCATATTTTCCAGATGGATAGAACTCAGCGGTGTCTCGCGCGGCACAAGAACAAGTTTACGTCGCTCCTTAATACA
>JAJEEK010000010.1 GCA_022821065.1 Candidatus Poribacteria bacterium | reverse complement strand
GTTTTTGCCACCTTATTCACCCGACTACAATCCGATTGAACACGACTTTGCGAATATCAAACGTCTCAGAGAATACAATGCTCATAGAACCATTGATGAAGTCATAAACATGTATCTTTAATTCTAATGTTTACTATAATTCGACAGCAAATCCGTACCTGTTCTTCAGTTCGTTCCCGATGGCTTCAGCATCTGGAATGGGATTATTGAGTTTGTGCCAAGGATCAAAGTGCTCATAACTATTCACAGCAAACAATAAGGCATAATCTTGACGAACCTGTTCACGCTTGCAAGTAACTGAAAGTATAATGGTCTCTGAAATTTGGTCATTTGTGTCAAAGGCACTTAACCTAATCGTGTTCAAGCCATAATTGAGCGGTATATTCTCTTCTATTTTGAATACAGTCGGCGGTATTCCTTGAGTTGTATTTATTCCATGTTCTCCGACGTTTACAGGTCTTCCGTTGACGATCAATTCAATCTTTTTGATACCTTTATTCGCAACAGCACGTGCTTGGATAACAAGCGTCTTGTCCTCAATGACAATATCCGATTGCTTTGGTTTAAGAAGTTCTAACGTTGGCGGTGTGTTTTGGAAAACCTCAACTACTTTGGACTTTTCTACTTGAGAATTTGACTGACTTGAAGAGTCCGTTGTTGTCAGCTGCGTTTCATGAAGCCATCCTGTTAATTCTTGATCGCGTAAATTAAGTGCTACACGATACCATTCACCCAGTTGTCCCGAAATGTTGACTTGCGAATCTTTCGGAATTGCTGCGATAATAGGTGTGCTACTCGCCGCACCGTTATATACCTGTTCGGAATTTGAAGTGATCGTTCCAATCATATCCACAATTTCAATTTCCGACGGGGCTGTTTGACCTATTGGCAGATTAATAGTCTCTGTGAACTTCGTTTCAGAACCAAAGGTATCTTCTTGGACGACTAAATTTAGACGTAGCTTGTTAATTGGAGCCCTGCGTTTAACACCAACATTAAAGGTTGCGATCTTTGCGTCGCCAGCGGCAAGATCGAGAAGGTTTACGGAGGTAGTTCCATACATATCAACCTCCACGCGATCAAGGAGGTTCAACCTTGCAGTAACACCAGAAGCATTTCCCTCACCACTGTTCTTGATAATCACCAAAATATCTGCCGATTCACCGCGCTGAAGGACCCCATCGCCATTTCCAACTGAGGTGGCAGTGCCACCATCAACAATGCGATAGGCATAATCAAACCTCGGACGCGGTATTTCAATAACTTTAAGATTCGCCTCAATGTTTTCCGGAACATGCCCGTTGTATTCCGCGAACCTGATGTGAATAGGAATTTCTCGAGTTCGCATCAATTTATCTAATTGGAAAGAAATAGGGACAGTCAGCGATTGTTCGGGTTCAATTTTCCCAAATTTCAGTTCGTGGTTGTTGAATATTCGATTCGTGCTCACTGTGAGTGCTGTCAGACGATACAACGTGCCTTTACCTGTGTTTTTTATTGTTACCCTTAAGATGGCCTCATCACCTGCCTGTATAGACTCATTGTTCCAGTGCGCGACAGCCTCTGCCCGTGGCATGAGGCGCGGCTTCTCCGCCGAAGTCATATCAATATCTAAAGCGACGAGTGCAGCATTATGAAACGGCTGGAGTTGAGCCTGTGTGGTGAGCTTAACGTTTTCCGTATGCAGTATTCCATCAACCTCTGTTAAAGCCCATAGGGAAACAGAATCAATTGCCTTAAACTTATCTGGTTTTCAATTCCAGACAGAAACTCACCGATTTGCACGCTTTCATCTCCAGGCTCCGAGAGATAATCCTTACCGAAATGGTAGTTTGGAAGTTCTATGCGGTACGGGTGATTCCGCAATAATTGCCATTCCGCCTTAGTGTCTGCCATTTTCTCCCACGGTTCACGGACTGTCGCTTTATATCGCGAAGCATAGCCAGCCCAAACAATGAAATCCAGAGAAATACCAACTATAATTGCCTTTTGCAAAGCGGTTGTCTGATACCAATTGAATTCAGTGATGTTATTTACCAGTACACCTACATCATCGGCTGTGATATCTCCGGTTCGAGTGAAATTATCGTAAACAACCCATCCTAAGATACCTAAATAAGAGGCCGCCATTAAACCTTCAGAGATGCGCCTTCCGCCGGGTTTATATGTCACAAGTTGTTGCTTTTCAACACTGTAATACGGCCGATATTCAAGACGGATACCGAGTTGGTCTCCGGCTGCGCTAAACCCAAGTTGAAAATCCCTGTGGTTCAATAGAGTTTGACGTTCTTCTGTGTTACCAACAGTTTTTTCTACCTCATAACCAGCGCGTGTTTGTACAAGACGTACAGCTGAACAACCTGCTGTACTCACTGAAATTAGCACATTATCGTCAGTATGATTAGCCTATTTTTCATAAATACATCCTTTCTCACTACTTCCGAATGAATAAGAAGTTGCTTCCAGGAGCATTCGTTCCGAATTCACCAGCACGCGGCTGAGGCGTGGCTTTTTCAACATATCGCCCAATATCCTCCAATGTCAGGATACCGTGCTTACCGCCGCCACCACTACGCAACGCATCAAGTACTTGACGCGTAAAAGGAGAATGCCGATTCGGATGACCATCCGATACATACTCTTTACCGCCGGATGTTAGATACCACCGAGTTTTGTATGCCAATCTTTGCTTGATGAATTGCTTCTTCGTAATATCATCAGGGATCCTGTTAGCCCCACGCGCCCGATTGAACTGGGTAACAGGTGCGTCAAAAGCACCACTAAAACAGGCATCAACCATCAAAAAGATGTGTTCACACCCGATATTTTCAATCCGTTCACGGAAATCCCCGTGTGAAATGTAGCTGGATTTGCCACGATCAGCATCTGGCGGCAATGTATCACTTGCGACAAGGTAACCGATGCCGACATTGTTTCTTTCTTCATAATAGCCATGTCCAGCAAAAAATATCAGGAGTTGATCGTTGTCATTATATCGTTTCCTAGCGTACTCGTTGATTTTCGTAAGAATATCATCACGACTTGGATCCCTGACGACTTCAACTGCGAATCCATATCTGTTTTTCAATTCATCTCTGATAGCTTCGGCATCCGGAATTGGGTTATTCAATTTATGCCAAGGGTCAAAGTGCTCATAACTGTTCACACTGAACAATAAAGCATAGTCATTGCGGACTTCTTCACGTTTGCGAGTAACTGAAAGAACAATCGGCTCGGAAGCCTGTCTGTCAGTATCATAGGCACGCAACCTTATCGTATTTTTACCGTAGTTAAGCTGTACAGTCTTCTTTATTTCAAGCCGGGTCGATGGTGTTCGTTGAGTTGTATTTGCGCTATGTCCTGTAACGTTTATAGCTCTTCCATTGACAGTTAACTCCACTCTTTCAATACCGCTATTCGCGACAGCCCGTGCTTGAATTATGAGTGTACTGTCCTCTACTTCGATATCCTGTTGTTCTGGCTCAAAGAGTACTAATGTTGGCGGTGTGTTTTGGAACACTTCAACCACTTTGGAATCTTCTACTTGGGTTCTCGGTTGTCTCTGAACATTTGTTGTGAGTTGTTCGCTATGAACCCATCCTGTAGTTTTTTGGTCTCGGAGATTTAGTTCTACACGATACCATTCACCCAGTTGCCCGGAAACCTTAACCTGCGAATCTTGCGGGATTTCCGCACTGATTGGGGTGGCATTTGACGCGCCATTATATACTTGGGCAGAATTTGAAATGACGCTTGCAATCAAATTCAAATCTCTTATCTTCGGAGCGGTTCCCTGGTTTATGGGTAGACTGATAGTCTCCATAAGACTTGTTTCGGTGCCGAAATTATTTTCTTTCACCGACAATCTCATACTTAACATGTTGATTGAAACATTACGTTTAATACCGACGTTGAAAGTTGCCAGTTTAGTGTCCCCAGCAATGAGCGTTTGAAGATTCACGAACTTATCTCCATATATGTCAACACCTGTCGGATTAAGTAAATTCAATCGTACGGTGACACCCGTAGCATTTCCCTTCCCGCTGTTTCGTATCGCCACTTGAACATCAGCGGATTCACCGCGTTGGAAAATACCATCTCCATTTCCGACTGAGGTAGAAGTCCCTCCATCAATAATACGGTAGGCATAATCAAACTTGGGGCGCGGTACTTCAACAACTTTTAATTTTGCTTCAATGTTTTCAGGTATATGACCGTTATACTCCGCAAACTTGATCTGAACCGGAATCTCTTGTGTGTGCATTAATCTGTTTATCTTGACAGAGATAGGTACGGAAATTGAATCACCAGGATCGATTTTGCCAAATTTGAGTTCATGATTGTTGAGTGCCGGATCCTGGCTTACAGTGAGTGCGGTCACACGGTATAGTGCGCCTTTGCCTGTATTTTTTATTTTTACCCATAAGGTTGCCATCTCTCCTGCCAGTACAGTATTTTTGCTCCATCTAAAAGTAGTTTCTGGTCTTGGCATAAGACGAGGTTTCCCCGTTGAAATCATATCAATACCTTTAGAAGCAAGGGCAACCTCACGAAAGGGTTGTAGTTGAGTTTGCGTGGTAAAACTGAGGGTTTTCTGATACCCTTTTCCTTCAAAATCAGTTGAAGCCAGCAGGGAAACAGAATCAATATTCATGAAAGAAATAGGATTTTTGATTCCAGTTAAAAACTCCGTAACAGTGATACTTTCATTGCCAGTTTTCGACCGATAATCCTTACCAAAATTGTAGGTTGGGAGTTCTATACGATATGGATGATTTCTCAAAAGTTGCCATTCACCCGGAAATGTGCCGCTCTGTTTCCACGGTTCACGGACTTTCATTTCTACACCAAGTGCTGCACCGTAAAGAAGGAAATCCAAAGGAACACCGACTATGATTGCTTTTTGTAACGAATTTGCTCCATCCCAATCAAACTTGTGAACATTATATAGTTCTCCTTCATCATTGACCGCAACCTCACCTGTCTCAACTAAATTATCAACCAAAGCCCATATAAAAAGTCCCGATGTTGCGGCTCCCAATATCAATTCAGCTGTTGTTGATCTAACATTAGGAGTGTATACTACATGTTCCTGTATTTCAAAATCGTAATAGGGTCTATATTCAAGACGCACCCCGAGTTGACTTCCGCTTGCATTGAACCCAAATCGGAAATCTTTACGGCTTAAAGGTGTTCGTCGTTCTTCTGATCTCTCCACACTCTTTGTAGCCTCTACACCGGCGTTTGTTTGGATGAGACGGACAGCTGAACAGCCTGCCGTGGTCATTGAGAGAAAAATAATTAGCGTTAGGCTGATTAATCTGTCTTTCATGGTATCTCCTTTATCTACCGCTTGTCGTAAAAGGAAGCCTAATTTCCGTAAACGTTGGCAAGGTCTGTGCCAGTGCCAACTATATTGTTTATAACATGCCCTGGGCAAAACCCTAATGCGACAGATGTTGAGTGGGAGTAGGCACTAACCATGCAGATAACATTGTTAACTCCGCGTTAATAACGCACAGAATCAACGAACATACAGAACAGTAGCACACAGTAGGGACGGATACACTATAGCCGCTGTGTACTTGTAAAATTGGCTGGGCGATGTTAATATATTGATGTCTTTACTTTCTGTGGTTGTTACCTTTTTAAATTTAAAGTTTCGAGCAACCATTATGGTGCTTAATAATATCGGAATTATACAAAAAACACCGATTTTTTTCAATATTTTTTTCAAAAAGTCATCAGCTCTTCGCTATCAACCAACAATGAGTGCCCGAATTCAGGATATACATACGGGAAAGGCAGGATTCAAAGCCTCACCAGCGGCGCGCGGGACATCGGGGCTCATCAGAACAGTGTGTAAATCGTAAAAAAGACAAACAAAAAATAGGTCCATTGGAAAAATTAAATGACATGAATTCTAAAGTCTTGATATAATTCGTATACAATACACCGTTATTAACAGCCAATTTTGTTTATCAGAAAGGACACAAAAATGAAATTCAGACGTGAAGATATTTTAACACAATTGCGCAACAACATTGACACTGGTAAACCTATCATCGGAGCAGGTGCTGGCACAGGTATCTCTGCCAAATGTGAGGCTGCTGGTGGCATTGACCTCATTATTATCTACAACTCGGGCAGATTCAGAATGGCGGGTAGAGGTTCACTCGCTGGCATGATGCCTTACGGCGACGCGAACCAGATTGTCGTCGAGATGGCAAGCGAAGTGCTACCCGTCGTCCCAGATACACCTGTGCTCGCAGGGGTCTGCGGTACGGATCCATTCCGCTTGATGGATGTCTTCCTGAAACAGATAGATGACATCGGGTTTTCCGGTGTCCAGAACTTCCCAACGGTCGGACTGATTGACGGCACTTTTCGTCAACTGCTTGAGGAGACTGATATGGGATACGGACCTGAGGTGGAGATGATCCGGACAGCACATCAGATGGGGATGCTTACCACACCGTATGCGTTCAACGAAACCGAAGCGGAACAGATGGCGGATGCAGGTGCAGATATCCTCGTCGCACACATGGGACTCACGACGAAAGGCTCTATCGGCGCAAAAACTGCCTTTACGCTTGCGGATGCCGCCAAACGGGTACAAGCCATCCATGATGCCGCAAAAGGGGTCAACCCAGGAATCCTCGTTATCTGTCACGGGGGGCCGATCGCTGAACCGGAAGACGCGACGTACGTTCTGGAAAATACCAAAGGCGTTGTCGGGTTCTACGGGGCATCGAGTGCAGAACGCCTACCAACGGAGCGTGCAATCACAGCACAGATTGAGGCGTTCAAGCAGATTCGTTTGTAGCAGTTTACTTCTCCAGATAGTTTTCGTTAATATAGCGGGTAATTAACTCAATCTCCTCTTCTTCGAGATAGAGTCCGATATCTATCATCCGTGTTATGAGTTCGGTTGTCTCTTCCTCAGAACGCGGTGGATAGTCTTCTACATCCGTGATGGGGTGACATTGTGAGCATCTATCCTCAAAAAGTGCTTTGGCTTCTGTTTCATCGTAAGCAACGACTGCTGTGTCCGTTGCAGCTTCTGCTTGCATAGCGACAGTCGCAGTCTGAACGGCGGTCTTCGCCTCATCTGCGCGCATCTGTTCTTGCCGCTGCTGACGCGCCGAGACCTGAATATCCGGTGTAATGGCGATGAGATACGCTGAAACTGTCCACTCCTCTTCTTGATGGATCGGTTCACCAATCATCGGTTTTATCGCCATCCGATTGACGAGGCGTACCCAGTCTGTTGGGATGCGTGGCTTCGCAAGAATCGTGCGTAAGTCGTGGCAAACCACGCACTTGCGCTGTAAGACATGCTGCCCTTCCCGCAGTTTCCGTTTTGATGCAAGTTGATCGAGGGGTGCCTCTGCAGGCAATCCGGCGTTCTCAAGTAACTTGCGGGTTCGCTCGATCCCTTCGTCGCTGAACGCACTTGTCTGCGTTCGCAACGCTGCCTCACGGAATGTGAACGGCACCGACAATCCAATCAACAGGTACGTACAAATAAGCAGACACGTCCCGATATACGGCATCGATTCCTCAAAATGCCGGAAAAATCGGAGGATAGCAATCTTAACGAGGATCAACACACCGATTGTAATACCGAGCATCAGATGCGCCACAGTACGCGGCGGGAGTTCGACTTGGTAGTTCCATAGGCGCGGCACCATGTGCCACATCATAAAAACATAGAGGATCGCATACGCGTAACCGATGAGCCGGTGAAGCAGCATCAAAGACGGCGGCGCGGCACTCGTATGCGTCTCTTTGTCAAATGGGTACCCCCACAACTTGAACATCAAGAAGACAGAGGCATTCGCGAGTCCCAGAAAAATGAGACCGAGAATCGCACTCATTGAAGTAGACATATTGATTGTTCCTTCCTACGTCTCCAATACGGGACGATTTAATCGAGAGTGATAGGGCGGCTCCATAACAGCGCGTTGGCGTTCATTTGCCCATTCCGGTATTTCATAGGCGGGAACATACGCCATATTACCTGCGGTATAGCGCGTCAAGATGGAGCGTCTCGGATGGTCAGCAGTCCACGGTAGTGTACCGTGTGTCACCGCCTCCGTGAAGATGATGACATCGCCCGCGTTGCAAACAAGCTGCCGGATGTGCTCTTGGTGTTGCTGGTAGAGTCGCATCTCTTGCGGACATGGGTAGTTGCTCTTATGGCTTCCCGGAATGACAATTAATCCACCTGCTCCTTCGGGGACATCCGTCAACTGGAAGGTGACGACGGTCAAACCGTTATGCATACGTCCATCACGAAAGATATAGTATTGGTTCGGATCAAATCCGGGGCCGGAGGATCCATGAAAAATGAAGCCTTCCGCGCCTTTGTCCATCGAAAGCAGGAACATCTGATGATCCATACGGAACCCTCTCCCTAATATCTCGTTGAGATATGGGACAAGCGTCGGATGCGCGAGCATGTGTCGGAAGGGGTTGCACCACGGCTCTTCCCAGTGAAGCATACCGCCGAGTTCACCTCTACCCTGTTCGCCTTTCAGTTCAGGAGAACCACCGTCAAGTGCCTGATCGCGTGAACGGATGCGTGCCTGATCGCTGTGTTCGTCAATGGCTGCGTTCGCGAGGGTTACCTCTTCAGGGGTTAGCACGTTCTTGATAACAAGGTAACCGTTCAGATCGAATAGATATTTCTCGTCAGCATTCATAATTTTAATCTTTCCTTGCGGTTGAATCAGGGTTATCGCGGTCAGGACGTCGTCTTTTGTTGTCCGTCGCGCCTTCGTTGCGACTACTGCCAATTAGAAATCATCGCGGAACGTAGTGGAGCGATGCACAGAAACTTAATAGTTAAAAAACCTTCCTACGTTTCCAAGGTGGGACGATTTAACCGCGAATGATAAGGGGGTTCCATGACAGCACGCTGGCGCTCATTCGCCCATTCCGGTATTTCATAGGCAGGGACATATGCCATATTACCTGCGGTATAGCGCGTCAAGATGGAGCGTCTCGGATGGTCAGCAGTCCACGGTAGTGTGCCGTGCGTTACCGCCTCTGTGAAGATTATGACATCGCCTGCTTCACAGACGACTTGCCGGATGTGTTCTTGGTGTTTCTGATAGAGCCGCATCTCTTGCGGACACCGGTAGTTGCTCTTGTGGCTTCCCGGAATGACGATCAATCCGCCTACGCCGGGAGGTACGTCCGTCAACTGGAAGGCGACGACGGTTAACCCATTGTGCATCCGTCCATCCCGGAAAATATAGTATTGGTTCGGATCGAAGCCAGGACCGGAGGAGCCATGGAACGTATGCCCCTCTGCCCCCTTGTCCATTGAAAGCAGGAACATCTGATGATCCATTCGGAAGCCTTTTCCGAGTATCTCGTTGAGATATGGAACAAGTGTCGGATGCGCGAGCATGTGCCGAAACGGGTTACACCACGGTTCCTCCCAGTGGAGCATACCGCCGAGTTCACCTCTACCTTGTTCACCTTTCAGGTCTGGTGAACCACCGTCGAGTGCCTGTTCGCGTGGGCGGACGCGCCCCTTGTCGCTATGTTTGTCAATGGCTTCGTTCGCAAGCGCGACTTCCTCAGGTGTTAGTACGTTCTTGATAACAAGGTAACCGTTGAGATCAAATAGATATTTTTCGTCAGCGTTCATATTCGATTTCCTCCGCCTCTTTATTGGCTATCGGTCTTCAGTGGTCAGCGGTCAGAAAGAGTATCTCACTTTACCAAAACCTCTTGTCTGATAGCCGACTGCTGATGGCTGACTGCTGTTATACCGCGTAAGCGACAGAGCCGTCTTCACGCAGAGGTGTTGTGCCAGTGTTCATCGGTTGGAAAGGGTTCTGCTCGATTAAACTATCATCCAGTTCAATGCCCAAGCCTGGTGCTTCAGGAATCGGAATGTATCCGCCTTCGCGTTGATACGCGACTTTATAGACAGCGAAGTCTTCGGATTCATCTCGTTTCGTGTATTCCTGTGTGATGAAGTTCGGGATACTCGCGTCCAAATGTAACGATGCAGCGGTAATCAACGGTCCAAGGAAGTTATGCGTGACAACCGCGCTGTGATACGCTTCAGCAAGTGCCGCGATTTTCTTGCAGTGCGTTATGCCACCGGCGAGACCGAGATCCGGGCGCACGTATTGCGGGCCGCCTGCCTCCAATATTTCACGGAACTCCCAGATGCTTACATTGCGTTCACCGATAGCGAGCGGTGTTGTCATCCGTTTCGCTAATTCCGCTTGCGTTGTGATGGTGTCTATCTGAATCGGGTCTTCAATAAAATAGAGATTAAACGGTGCCAAAGCGGCTTCTAACAAGATGCTATTCATGGGTGTCAGTTTCCGATGCACTTCGACAATGAGATCGAGATCGGGACCGCCACCGTCCCGCGCCGCTGCGACAAGGTCACGGGCAGTTTTGACGAGTCGATCGACTCCCATATCTTGGAAATTTCCGACCAGCGGATCAAACTTGAGTGCCGTGAAACCTTCTTCGACGGCTGCTTTCGCTGCTTCAAACATCGTTTCTGGGGTGCCACCACCACCAAGCAGATGCAACCGGATTTTATCACGACAATTGCCACCCAACAGTTCCCAGATCGGAACACCGAGGTGTTTACCTTTGATGTCCCACAATGCGATGTCTACGGCACTAATCGCGCCGCTCAGCGCAGCCCCGCGAAACGGCCCCATGCGGTAGAGATATTGCCAGTGATGCTCAATCCGCAACGGGTTCTGACCAATGAGGTGTTTCTTAAACGTGTTGATGATGCTATCAACGGCTTCTGGATAGCCCCAGCACGCCGTTTGTCCGACACCACTAATGCCCGTATCCGTGTGAATCCGAATCACGTAGCCATTCCGAATAAAAAACGACTCAATTTTATCAATCTTCATATAGTCCCCCATAGAAGGTGATTTTACTTGATGCGTTGTATTGTATCACAAGCGCGCGAATTTAACAATACAGAACTAAAACATCCAAATCAAACAGTTGACACAAATTTGTGGGCGTGTTAATATAATGGCACGTTTCGGGAATCTGTGAGTTGCACGCTTCAATGAGGAGGCATATTATGGCGATGTATCGGACTGCGATTGTCGGAGGTAGGCGTGGTGTCCACCATGCCCGATGCTATGCTGGCATCGAGAATATGAAGGTTATTGCCATCTGTGAGATTGACGAGGAACGTTTAAAAGCAGCATCGGCAGAGTTGAACGTTACCGGATATGCCGATTACGTCGAGATGTTGGAGACAGAGAAACCCGATATCGTCCACGCTGTAACAGAACCGACAGTGCCACGGCATATCTGGGTGGAGCCTGCCGCTGCAGCCGGTGTGAAAGCATTGGTAATAGAGAAACCGCTCGCGCTCAGACCCCGCGAAGCGGAGGCACTCGCTGCGGCACACGAGAAAACAGGACTGAAGATCGTTGTCAATCATCAACGCCGGTATCTACCGTTTGCCGAGAAGCTGCTGGAATTTTTCGCCGATGACAGTCTTGGGGACATACACTTCATCCGCGCCTGCACCGAAGGCGATATTACCGATATGGATACTCACCTCATGGATGTCGTGCTATTTGCATTAAAAGACATCCCAATTACACATGTATGGGGCGCCGTTGAAGGTGCAGAAATCTATGACGTTCCGCATCGCCAGTGTCCGGAAGACTTGATGGCGATTTATACCTTTGAGAACGGGGCGCGCGTCTTTTTTGAGTCCGCGCGGACGGCGTTTGGAACCGTCGATTTCCCGGGGAGTAACCCGCGGTGCAACCTCGATTTTTGGGGGACGAAAGGCAGGATGTGGTGGCGAGAAAACGGTTCTTGGGGATACCAACTCGACGGTATGGCAGAGCACTTTGTCGAGCCGACCCACTTCGGTGAAGATGACAAGTTCGGGCAGCGCGCCTTTACAGAGGCAATCGCGACGTGGCTGGACGACGAGAATCAACCGCATCGCAATAGATTGGAGTTCGCATTGCTCGGTTTTGATCTGATTATGGCGGCATATCGTTCCGCCCTCCTCGGCAAACGGATTGCGTGGCCCCCAAAACTCTCTGACGATGAGTGGGTTGAACTCAAAAATAGAGTAACTAACAGTTAAAATAAATCATGGTAGCGCAAGGAAAGTTATTTTAACTATTAAGTTTCTGTGCATCGCTCCACTACGTTCCGCGATGATTTCTAATTGGCAGTAGTCGCAACGAAGGCGCGGCGGACAACAGAGGACGACTTATTGGCCACGAGAACTCTCATTGAACCGCAAGGAAAATTAAAAAGATCGCAACGAAGGCGCGACGGACAACAGAGAACGACGTCCTGACCGCGATAACCCTGATTCAACCGCAAAGAAAGTTTAAAAAATGTGTGTAAGCCCAACCAACGGGCGGGCTGGATATACGTAAGAGATTTCTCTTTACACAATCCGCCTAAACGAACCGCAAGGAACATTAAAAGAATATGCTCAGTCAAACACAGGTTGATACATTTCGCAAAAAAGGGTTTCTTCTTGGAAGCCGTGTCTTAAGTGACGAACAGGTTGACGAATTGCGCGAAGACTTGGCGCGCGTCATCGATAATTATGAAAAACCTGAAGTACCACAGCCGGTACGTATCGCCAACCTCGGCGGCAAGGAAGAGGCACCGGTCTGGCAGATCGTTAATATTTGGGAAGCGAGTTCTGCATACCACCGATTGGTTCACAACCCCGTCATTGTCGAAGAGATCGGACAGCTAACAGACGCGACGGAACTCCGTGTCTGGCACGACCAGATCCAATACAAACCACCGCAGGTCGGTGGTGTCAACCGTTGGCATCAGGATTCGCCGTTATGGGGTATCCTCATGCCGAAAACGAGTCAGGTAACAGCATGGGTGGCGTTAGACGATGTCGATGAGAGCAATGGATGTATGCGTATGGTCCCCGGCTCTTATCATTGGGGCAGTCAAATGCCGTTTCTACGCGAAATCCCAGACATCCACACAATGCCGGATCAGTTTGAAGACAACGCGTTAGAAGTAGAACTTTGCCCTGTGCCGAAGGGGCATGTCCACTACCATCACGCTTTAACGTGGCACGGCTCTCATGACAACACCAGTAGTGAACCGCGCCGCGCGATTGCGGTGCATTATATGACCGGCGAAACCATTTATTATCAAAGTGGCAACCACATCATGAAGCGTTTTGTTACTGTCAATGACGGTAGTAAGTTGGCGGGGCACCATTTCCCGCTTGTGATGGATGCGGGGAAGCGAACGAAAGCGAATATATAATTTTCCATTGGAGGCAAGCATGCTCAACCAAGCACAGGTTGACACATTTCGTAAAAAAGGGTTTCTTCTCGGAAGTCGTGCTTTAAACGATGAACAGGTCGAGGAATTACGGTCAGAGTTAGCACGTGTGATTGATGACTACAAGAAAGCTGATGTTCCGCAGCCGGTTCATATCGTTAATCTTGGTGGTAGAGAAGAGAGTCCGGTCTGGCAAGTCGTTAACATTTGGGAGGCGAGTTCCGCTTATCATCGCCTCGTTCACAATCCGATCATCGTGGAAGAGATTGGACAACTGACAGCAGCGACGGAGTTGCGCGTTTGGCACGACCAGATCCAGTATAAACCTGCTGAGGTCGGTGGTGTCAATATGTGGCATCAGGATTCACCGTATTGGCCGATCCTCACGCCGAAAACGAGTCAGGTAACGGCGTGGGTGGCATTGGACGATGTTGATGAGAGCAACGGATGTATGCGTATGATCCCTGGTTCTTATCATTGGGGCAATCAGATTCCGTTCCTGCATTCGATCAAAGATATCCATTCGATGCCTGACTGCTTTGAAGACCGTGAATTGGAAGTAGAGCTCTGTCCGGTACCGAAGGGATATGTCCACTATCATCACGCTTTGACATGGCACGGTTCACACGATAACACAAGTGGAAACCCGCGTCGCGCGATTGCAGTGCATTATATGACCGGTGAAACGCTCTACGATGAAAGCGGCAACCACGTTATGAAACCTTTTGTCACCGTTAATAACGGCGATAAACTGGAAGGCGATAGTTTCCCACTTGTGATGGATGCAGGAAAACCGACAGGCACGAGTGCATAAGTCTTTTTATTCTATGAAAAAACCGAGACATAGTCCGTAATGTAATGAAGGACGGATATACGGAGAGGCACTTGAAAATACCAACCCGCCTCACCGAACCGCAAGGAAAGTTAAAAATATGAAAGTTGTTGATGCAGTTGCAAAAGTCCTTAAAGCAGAAGGTGTGGAATACCTGTTTGCCTATCCTGTCAACCCGATAATTGAGGCGGCGGCAAAATTAGACATCCGTACGATTATCGTCAGGCAGGAACGGATCGGACTCCACATGGCGGATGCGATGAGCCGGATGACCTCTGGCGAGAAGATCGGTGTATTCTGTATGCAGAGCGGTCCCGGTTCCGAGAACGCGTTTGGCGGTGTCGCACAAGCGTACGGCGATTCCGCGCCAATCGTCGTTTTACCGATGGGATACGCCAGGACATTGACGCAGATCCAGCCGAATTTCAATTCCGCCTTGAACTATCGGCATGTGACGAAGTCGTGTGAACAGGTTACGTTACCGGATGCCGTGCCGGAAGCGTTAAGGCGTGCCTTTACACAAGCACGCAACGGTAGACCGCGACCTGCACTCGTTGAGTTCCCGTCGGATCTATTTGGTGAAGAAATCCCCGAACCTTTTGAACCTACGCCTGTTCCAATAGTACGTTATGGACCTGACGCCGCGTCAATTGATGCTGCCGCAGATGCCCTACTCGCCGCAGAGTGTCCAGTGATCTACGCAGGTCAGGGTGTCCATTACGCCAAAGCATGGGATGCATTGAAAGAATTAGCGGAACTCCTCGGTGCACCTGTAACAACAAGTTTGGGTGGAAAAAGTGCTTTCCCAGAAGATCACCCGCTGTCCCTCGGTTCCGGCGGTCGTTCGATTCCGAAAACAGTGCATCATTTCCTCCAAAAAACGGACCTCCTGTTCGGTATCGGCTGCAGCTTCACCCGAACGCATTTCGGGGTCAAGATTCCAGAAGGCACACGTGTCATGCACGCCACTTTGGACCCAGCCGATATTAACAAAGACGTTCCGGTTGAAATTGCACTTGTCGGTGATGCTGGATTGATTTTAGAGGGTTTAGTGGAAGCCGTTCGTGAACGATCAGAGGGTGCATCCGAAGCGCACACCGCTGCTGTCACAGAAGAGATTGGTACCATCAAAGCGGAATGGCTTGAACAGTGGATGCCGAAACTCACGTCCGACGCTGTACCGATGACTCCGTATCGTGTTATCTGGGATTTGTTGCATGCTGTTGATGTCAAAAACACGATTATTACACACGATGCGGGGAGTCCGCGTGACCAAATGTCGCCTTTCTGGCAGTCTACTGTGCCATTGACCTACATCGGTTGGGGAAAGACAACGCAGCTCGGTTATGGTCTCGGACTCGCCATGGGTGCGAAACTCGCAAGACCGGATGCGCTCTGCGTTAATGTCTGGGGGGACGCAGCAATCGGCTTCACCGGTATGGATTTCGAGACAGCGGTCCGTGAACGGATACCGATTCTCTCTGTCCTTTTCAATAACTTCTCTATGGCGATTGAGATTCCGATTATGCCTGTATCCACCGAAAAATTCAGATCTACAGACATCTCTGGCAACTACGCGGATATGGCGAAGGCGTTCGGTGGCTACGGTGAACGCGTCGAAACGCCGGACCAGATTATCCCGGCGATCCAACGCGGTATCCAGAAAACGCAGGAAGGCGTGCCTGCACTGCTTGAGTTTATCACTGCAAAGGAAATACAAATTTCCAGTTTCTAATTGGCTATCGACCATAAAAAAGGAGTTCGCTGTTATGAAACCGATTATCATAGTGTTGTTCGTCATTGCGCTGAGTTTCAGTGTGAGTGCATGGGCAATAAACGATGACGACGCGCTCATGTTGTACTTCACCTTCGATAAAGATGAGGGTGGCAAAGTTACGGATGTGAGTGGCAATAACCTTGAAGGGGTCTTTGAAGGTGCAGTTTGGTCGAAAGATGGCAAATTTGGCGGTGCTGTCCATCTTGAAGACACCGAAAAATTCGTAGAGGTTGACGCGGTCCCTGAGCTTGACATCACCGATGAACTCACGATTCAAGCATGGTTTTTCCCTGAAGAATCTCAAGGTGATTCTAACCTGATGGGACGTAGAAGCGGAGCGAACGTCGGGGGTTATTGCCTGCAATGGAGTGCACAGTTTACGGGTGCACCACAAATTGAGACGTGGATTAACATAGGTGGATGGCAAGGGTCTCGAAATAAGCAGACCATTAAACCCGCGTTAGAGGAGTGGCATCATGTTTCTTCTACCTACGATGGCGATATGATTCGCCAATACATTGACGGCAAGCTGGATGTGGAATACGAACCACCAGCAGGTAAAATTAACAGCATTGATGTTGTCTTCCGTATCGGTAAGGCACAAACTGGATTAGACGGAATGGTCGGTTTAGTTGATGAAGTGGCGATTTACAATCGTGCCCTCTCCGTTGACGAAATCAATCAAGATATGGAAAACGGTGTCTTTTTTGCTGTGTCTCCGAAGGACAAACTTGCCACAACATGGGGTAAATTGAAGTTGAAAATGTCTTTTTAACTTTAACCAAGAACTCGACTCCCATACTTTGACTAAGGCACGAGTTGTTGGTTAAAAGTTTTTGTGCATCGCTCCACTACGTTCCGCGATGATTTCTGATAAAGAAGTTAACAGTTTCCAGTTAACAGTTTCCAGAAAAGAGATATTGTGTTATCCGCACACCTCTTAACTGGTTACTGGTTACTGGTTGTTGGTTACTGATACGCCAATAGCAAGCAGTCGCAACAACGGCGCGACAGACAACAGATAACGACGTCCTAACCGCGAGAACCCTGATTGAACCGCAAGGAAAGTTTAAAAAACGGCGGGTTTTCATATCCGCCTTTCTATGCATTCTACGAGGAGGAATCACTGATGAGAGCCCAAGTTCTTACGATACTATGCGTTTTTCTAAGTGTATCCCTCTGCTTCGCAGTTTATGCTGCGGGTGGGAAAGGGAATGTGAAGCAACTCGGTAAACAGCTATATGTCTGGCATTTCGACGAAGGTAAAGGGAACCAGACCGAGGAAGCGACTGCTGGCTTGGTCGGCGAATTCAACGGGAACGTGAAATGGACTGAGGGTATCCTTGGCAAAGCCGTGGAGATGGCGGGCTCGGTCGGCAAAGCTGATTTCATAGAGGTCGAACACTCCGACGAAGTCGATATAGATGAAGCGATTACAATGATGGCGTGGATTTACCCCAATGAATTGCCAGCAGGTGGTCAGGAGAACAAATTTACTATCTTCTTCAAGAACACCTATTATCTGCAGATTGAACCCGGTGAAGGGAAATTCGCTTACTATTTCTATGACACCAGTGCACCCGGCTACCACATTTCTACCGGCAAGGTAAAGGCGAAAGAGTGGAGCCACGTCGCGCTTATCTGGGATGGGAGCGAAGCCGGTTTCTATATTAACGGTGAATCCGATGGCACGGCTATCGCGCAAAAGGGACCTGGACGGAGTATGCCGGATAGATCGCTGAAATTCGGCGGTGAGAATAACGCGTGTTGCCCGCGTTTCTTTCAGGGACGGATGGATGAGTTGATGTTAGCCAATTACGCGCTGACTGAAGCCGAACTCCAGAAGATTATCAACGATACACTTGATGTCTCAGCCCGCGACAAACTGGCGACAACGTGGGGCAATTTGAAGAGATAGGCTATCTACTGTCTATTTTTTATTCAAGATGGGCGGGGTTTTCTCGCCCATTTTTCGTTGCAAATAGGTGAGAATAGGCATATAATAGGTTTAAAATCAGCATCTTTGAAGGTAAAGATAATGCAAAAAACTAGGGATAAACAGCAATCACCGAATGTTCATATTGCAGTTGAGAATTTTGGACCGATAGAGAAAGCGGAGATAGATTTGCGTCCGTTAACTGTGTTTGTTGGTGAGAGTAACACTGGCAAGACGTATCTTGCTGCGCTCATCTATGCTTTACAACGTAACTTTGAAAGCATTTCACGAGTCCCTTGGTCGCCCTATCGTATTTTTCAATTAAGTCAGCTTCATGACTCACGACTTCCTGGCCCCGCAACTCAGGCATTACCAGAAGAAGCGCAAGAGATATTTGAAAAGTTAACGGCAGCCCCCTCCTTCAAGTTTTCGGACTTACCACAGTCGGTACATGATGGACTGCAGGCTGATCTTGAGAACCTTGAAAACTTGAAAGATGAACTCAGACGATGTTTTGATCTTGAATCTACTTCCGAACTGATAAAGTTCACCGAAAATCAAAACAATCCAATGAAAGTTTCACTGAAAGTGAGTGAGGAGAATCAAACGCTCTGGTCTGTTGATATCTCTGATTCTGGATCCGGTATTGCTGCAAGCGGATTTATCAATGAGGATGTAAGTCTGCATTCTGAGGATAAAAATGCCCTCCGAGAGGCACTTAACCTTAGAAATTGGACGGAATTAGTGCAGGCTTTTATGTGGATTGGGCCGACAAAATCTTATTACCTGCCAGCTGCTCGGAGCGGCATCCTGCAAAGCCATAATATGATTGCCAGTTCTCTTGTAGATCGTGCCACTCGCGTTGGATTGGAACACTTCTCTGAAATTCCGCCGTTTTCGGGGATGATAGCGGATTTTCTGAAACAAATTATAAATTATGATGAACGTCGCGTATCTTCAGATGAGATGAATGGCATCGCCAAAGTTCTGGAGGACGAAGTACTACGTGGCGAGATAGTGGTTAACCGACCGGCTGGTGGTTATCCAGAATTTCGCTATCGTCCACAAAAATCGGAACAGGCACTGCGTATGAGTCATTCTTCAGCGATGGTCTCTGAACTTGCAACGCTTGTGCTGTTTTTACGCGGAGTCGTTCAACCAGGTGATACGCTCATTATTGAAGAACCTGAAGCACATCTACATCCGGCTGCCCAAACCAAGGTTGCTTTGGCACTCGCCCGTTTAGTGAGAGTGGGTGTACGTGTGATTATCACGACACATAGTGACTGGCTCCTTGAGCAAATTGGCAACTTAGTTCGTGAAGGCGAAGTGATGAAATTGGGGAAAAATAAGACGGAGCCGACGACTTGGTTGACGAAGGAAGAGGTTGGTGCTTGGTGGTTCCACACGGACAAGCCTGTACAGGAAATTCCATTTGACAGCATTGAAGGCATAGAGCCGAAAGACTACTATGACGTTGCTGAGGAACTCCATAATGACGCTGTTGAGTTCCAACAGCATCTCCTGAATGAGGAAGAACTCAGTGATGAATGAGATTCTCGACGAAATTCGAGAGGAAATTGGTGAAGTAAACCTTATTAACTCGTGTGGAGGCCCTGGATGTCGTGTGGACATGGTTGATATCCCAAGCGAACGGATTATAGTAAACGTAGACATAGCGTTTCCGGCAGACCATACCGCGGGCAAACGGTGTGACCGAATTCTCGTTTATGGAAATACAACTCAAAACAGGTTGGTTGTGGCTTTTATTGAGCTCAAAAGCGGGACCTTTAAAGCAACAGAGGTGAGCGCGCAACTGCAAGAGAGTGTAAGTTTGTTTTCTAACTTAATACCGCGAGCTGTCGAAATTACTTGCATTCCAATTCTGTTTCACGGTAGAGGCGTTTCCAAATTACAACGTAAAGATCTCAATAGGTCTCCAGTGCGCTTCCGAAATCAAAAATTTCCCATTCGGTTAAGCAGGTGTGGCGCACCAAGAAATTTAATCAGTGTGTTATTACGATCTGGTAACCTATGAGCACAGCTGTCTAAATTGTTGTCAAGGCAGTTCAGATATAATCCTTTTAAGGGCACCCTCCTGTTGGGCAAAAGTCTTGAGTTCGGGGTTGAGGGTCACTGCTTGTGTGAGTGAGTCTATTGCTTTTTGAGAATCGCCTTCTAAGGCATAAGCACACGCGAGGTTGTAATGGAGTAAGGCGGTTTTTGGAAAAATTTTGAGCGCACTTAAACTTGACACGCGCGCATCAGCCGGTAGATTCTGGTGGAGATAGGCGGTTGTCAGGTTCACATAGCCTTCGGCGATATTGGGTGCCATCTCAATCGCTTTTTTGAAGTTCTCAACAGCGGAGGCATATTCCTCGGCATAGAGATATGCCTGTCCGAGGTTGTTGTAAACAGAAGGTTCTTCCGTGAAGAAAAGCGTACGACGCTTATTTTTAATCGCTTTTTGGTACACCTCTATCGCCTGCTTTGCTTCGCCGTTGCGCATCAGAAAGGTCGCCTTCCGATAGTGGTCGTTAAATTGGGTTTGGTGATGCCAAACCCAGATAAACAAGACTGTCAGGGCAAGACAAAACGTCATGCAGATGATTCTAAAAACTTTATTGGTAGGTGCCTGCTCAGCGTCTTGTTCCTCTGTAGGTGCCTGCTCAGGAACCTGATTTTCATTAGATGTCATAATTTTTTCTACACTCACTATGGTAAATATCTGCTTTCAGTAAAGGAACACACAAAATATGAAGACTTATGGATTTGGTATTATTGGATGCGGGATGATCTCCGATTTCCATTCCGCTGCCATTTCTGAAATGGAAAACGGTCAACTTGTTGCAGTCAGTTCACGCAACGCTGAAAACGCTAAACGGCTCACCGATCGATACAACATTGACAGTTACACCGATTATACAGAGATGCTCAAACGGGACGACCTCGATATTGTGTGCGTCTGTACGCCGAGCGGTGCGCATTTAGAGCCCGCCATCGCTGCAGCAGAAGCCGGGAAACACGTCGTCGTTGAAAAACCGTTGGAGATTACTCTGGAACGATGCGACGCGATCATCGAAGCGTGCGATGCAGCTGGCGTTCGGCTCTGTGCTATCTTCAACTCCCGTTTCACTGAAAGCACGCGGCTCGTTAAATCTACAATTGACAGCGGACGGTTCGGCAAGTTAACCTTAGGCGATGCCTATATCAAATGGTATCGTTCACAAGAGTACTACGACAGCGGCGGTTGGCGCGGTACGTGGGACCTTGATGGTGGTGGCGCGCTGATGAACCAATCCATCCACGCCATTGATCTGCTCCAGTATTTTATGGGACCCGTCAAAGCTGTCCAAGCGTTCACCGATACCTTAGCACATGAACGGATAGAGGTCGAAGATGCAGCAGTTGCTGCGCTCCGTTTTGAAAACGGTGCGCTCGGTGTCATTGAAGGTACAACTGCGACTTATCCGGGTATGCTCAAGAAAACCGAAATCTCTGGCACAAAAGGCACCGTTGTCTTAGCCGAAGAGGATATCGTGACGTGGGAATTTGATCCTGAACTCCCTGAAGATGCTGACATCCGCGAGAAATTCGCGCAAAAGACGGACACGGGTGGCGGCGCGTCCGATCCGCGTGCGATCAACCACGCGAATCACCGACGACAGATGGAGAACCTTATTAACGGACTTGAACACGATGCCTCACATCTCGTTGACGGACGCGAGGGACGCAAAGCCGTTGAGATTATCCTCGCCATCTATCAATCCAGCCGCGAAGGCCGGATCGTTGAACTGCCGCTATAACAACGACACGGGGTCCATCTACTACTCATAATCAAAGACTATCTTGACTGCCTCGTCTTTCTTGTTCAATGCCATCTCGAAGCCGAGTTGCGCCTCTGTGAAAGGCAGATGATGCGTAATAATCGGTGAAACATCGAAACGTCCTTGGGCGATCATATCCATCGCCAACGGGAAATCATTCGGGGCATCCGGGCCGACAGAACCGATGAACCGTAGGTTTTTCCTGAAGAAGTCCGAGAAGTGGAAATCGTAGATATCGTCGTCTGGCACGCCGAAAGCGAGGAGCGTTCCGCCGCGTTTGAGGAGTTGGAGACACTGGTTGATGGTCTCTGTCTGGTGTCCGACGACTTCAATGACCAGATCCGCCATTCTTCCTTCCGTAATCTCTTCCACAGCGGCGACAAGGTCTTCCTTCGCTGGATTGACAGTATGTGTCGCACGCATCTTTTTGGATACCGATAATCGGAAGTCAACGAGGTCTGATGTAATCACTGTTCGCGCGCCGAGATTGCTTATCGTGTGCGAAAAGAGGAGTCCCATCGGCCCCTGTCCAATAATGACGGTATCAAGATTGAGTAGGTTCGGCAGCTTCCGACACGCCCAGACAACAGTGCCAAGCGGTTGCGACATCAGGATGCAGTCTTGCCGCGGGAAATCTGTCAACGGCACCGTAACGCTCTCATTTGATAGAAAATATTCCGAAAGTCCACCGATATGGCGCGGCAGTGCAAGCACTTCATCACCTACCTTGAACTTGTTTGATTTACTATCGGTGACAACGCCGATCGCCTCGTGGATCGAAAGTCCGGGCTGAAGCGGATAGCTTTCTGCGGGGTGTTCAAGGACGAAGGATGGCATATCACTCCCGCAGATGGCACTGTGGACGGTCTTTATCATTATCGTGCCGTCAGGATAGTCAGCGAGATTCGGTTGTTCTATGTCAATAATTTCGATCTGTCCTGGTGCAACAATTTGCCCAGCTTTCATATTTTTTCTCCTTATTGATTGGATAATGCCTTCAAGACGTGTTGATGGAGTTTCCCGTTGGTTGCGACGATACCACGGTTCTTAGACATCCGCTTTCCTGTCAAAAAATTAAGAGATGCCCCCTTCGCGTCTGTAACTGTCCCCCCGGCTTCTTCGACGACAATCAGCCCTGCGGCATGGTCCCAGATGCATTCTCGGTAATCCGGGTATGCTGGATTCGGGAGACGGATATAAAGAGACGCTTCACCCCGTGAAACAATCCCGTATTTCACTTGACTATCCATCTGAACAGGCGGATCTGTTATCCCCAGCGCGTTCGCAATCTTACCGTGTGCTTCACTGTCACCGTGTGTGGATTCAACGCTCTCTGCGAAACGGTGTGTTGCTTCTGATACGTACACTTGTTCTAAAAGTTCACCGGTTTTGGTGTAGAGGTGCGTGCCTTGCCCCCGAATTGCGACAAAGAGGCATCCGCGTTCAGCGTCCGTAGCATCAAGACGATACGGTAGATTCGGGCATCCGAGGATACCGAGTTGAACGACACCATCAACAATATAAGCCAATGCAATAGCATATTGGTCACGCCGGAGAAAACCTTTCGTGCCATCAATCGGGTCAAGTGTCCAGAAACTCGGTCCGACTTCACCACTTCCTTTATTGATCCATTCACAAACCGTTTCGGTAGTAGCAGCTGCCGCCTGAGAGAAGCGGTTCACGTAGTCTGCGACGCGTTCCAAAAGCGGCGCGTTCTCTTGAAGGGCTTGTGCGCTCTCTTCAGCGACAATCGTGTCGTCGGGAAAAACTTCGTTGATGGCTTTACATATCAGTGCCTGCGACCCGAAGTCAGCAACAGTTACAGGACTCCGGTCGGTTTTTTGAATTGCATCGGTTGGGACCATCTCTGCTTGTACCTGTTCACAGAGCTGTATCGCGTTGAGCACGGCATTGATGGCAGTTTGTTTTTTTATTTTACCTTGCGGTTTGATTAGGTGAGTTTGAGATTTCAAGCGTTCTCTCCGTATATCTGCATGCAAAGAAGTTGCCAGTTGCCAGTTAAGAGATACTGTGTAAATATAGTGTTTCTTAACTGGGTACTGGAAGGCGTACCCGCCGTACTGGTTACTGGTTACTGTTACGTTGAATTTGTTCATTGCTGTCAGGATGTCGTCCCGGACGAGTGTTTCGATGGCATCAACAGCACGATTGATTGTCCGTTCGATCTCAATTTCCTCATCTGCCGAAAATTCACTGAGAACATAATCGACCAAATCGCCGCCCGGTTCTCCGATCCCGATGCGGAGGCGCGGAAACGCTGTAGTGCCTAAACGTTGGATGATAGACTTCATCCCTTTTTGACCGCCATCGCTCCCTTTTTGGCGTATCCGAAGCACACCAATATCAAGGTGAACGTCATCATAGACGACACAGAGATCAGACAGCGGTACCTCAAACCGCTTAACGAGTGCGGCGACAGCAGCACCACTATTGTTCATGTATGTCATCGGTTTCGCGAGAATGATAGACGTATCGTGCCACATCGTCTGTAGCACAAGTGCGTTGCAAACTGAGGTATGTGTTGGACGCAGTACCCCGGAATCCGGTTGACAGAATTCTTCGTAGAGTGCGTCAACGACGCGAAATCCGACATTGTGTTTCGTATCTTCGTAGCGCGCGCCTGGGTTGCCAAGCCCGACAATAAGTTTTAATTTTCCTTGCGGTTCGGTTAGCATTGTCTTTGCCATAAATCCCTCTTGCGTTAAGCTTAAGTTTCTTTACAATCTCGAAACGAGTAGCCGAAACGAAGTGGAGGGTTTTTGCTGGGGTGTTTCTTAAGACAACAGAGAACGAATTGACGGCACGGGCAACCCTGACAAACCGCAAGGAAAATTTAAAAACATCACGGCAGACGCAGCGGTTGCGAGAGGTTGAGATGTCCCGCAATCGTTTCTATTTCCTTGCCGTCAATTAGAATTTGAATCTGTTTAATCTCATCTGGGAATGCGTCAAAAACGGTTCTGAGGATTGCCGTGACTGTTAGAAATTCAGCCGTCGTGCCACCGATGTGTCCATCGGTGAGGTGGCTCGAAAAATCCAAGTACGCCGTCTGTTGACTATCAATATAGACTTCGTTGAGTTCTGTTCCGCGCGGGATCGTGTTCCTGAGGTTAGGTGGTGTCTCTTGAATGAGTGCTGTGACGACCTGATTCAAGCGTTGGGTGAGTTCTCGATGGAGCCGCCGCTCGGTTTTAACGGGTACAAGCATCATCGCAGTAGAATCAAGCAAGAAGATATTGATGTCTTGCGGTTCCGGTGGCACTTCGGAAGGGTAAGCAGCAGCGGGTGGCGGCGGCGGGGCAACTGGAATTACCGCCTGCTTTGATCTTTCAATGATATACAGTGTCACACCGAGGCAGATAGCAACAGCAACGAGGGTTATACCCCATACGACTAAGAGTCTTGAAAAGCCTGCAGTGTCGTTATATTTCAACACTTTTAATCCTTTTTATTCTCCAACTGGTATCTATTGTTCTGATAGCGAGTACGCAGTTAACAGTACGAGGAGTACGCCTTTCAGTTAACAGTTAACAGTTAAGAGCTGTTAGAATTATCGCACCCCTCTTTTAACTGATAACTGAGTACTGAAAGGATTTCGTAGAAATCCGTACTTATAACTGCGTACTCGCTATAGAAGCGATGTATCGTTGGAGTGCGCGAGTGATCGCCTGCGCAATGTTGACCATATACTCAGAATTAGAAAGTTTTTCTAAATCCTCAACGTTAGAAAGATAGCCGAGTTCCAACACGACAGCTGGCATATAGGCATCAGATAACGGAATGAGGGGTAGGTCTATAATCTGGATCGGTGTTTCCGCCAGAAAATTCAGTTCGGTTTGGAGTGCGTAAGCGAAGTCTTTGCTCTGTTTTAAATAGTCGGCTTGTGCGAGAATCTTTAACCGCTGTCCCGTGAGTGCCGGTTTAGTCGTACTTGGAAATCGGAGTTGTCCCTTTGGATTATTGACGTAGATTCTGATACCTTTTTGGTATGGTGAGAAAGAGGCGTTACAGTGTAAGCTAAGGAGGAGTTGCCCACGGTTCTGTTTAGCGACTTGAATGCGTTCAAAGTGTGTTTTCTTGGTATCTGTCTCACGGGTGAGATGGAGCTGTATGCTGTGCTGCTTGCTGGTCCATTGAAGTTGCTTGGCGAGCGCGAGGACGATATCTTTCTCAAGGATTCCTGTGTTCCCTGCACATCCGTGGTCCTCTGGTCCGCCGTGTCCTGGATCAACAATGATTACCAAATCTTGGGTTCCGGTTGTCTCTATAGGTGTGAAGGTGCCTTTGGGTCTTATTTGTAGCCGATTTAAACTGGAATTATAAATAACTTCAACATTATTGAGGATGGGCAGGAGTTGTGTAAAAAAATCGATAGGTAACATCGGCTGCTGCGCGATGATTATAGGCGGTGTAGAAAGGGTAACCGTCTGCCCTCCTTGATCAATACTTACTGTCGGTCTCCCCATTTGTAGCCGGATTTGCCTATCTTTCGTGTTAAGGGTGAGCCGTTGGCGCGGGTGGTTGTACTGATGTGTCGTTGCGGGATCAATGACCTGTTTTACAGCGTCAACGGGTAGGTAAACCTGTTGGTTCTGATACTGTGCTTGCACCTCAGCAACGGTTTTTCCGTTAGCATCAATAAAACGGACAGTAGGTGCCTGTGCGATACTATGCGACACAATAACGAAGACGAGTAAACATAAGAAAAGCGCGCCAATTTTAACAGGATCAGTGTACCTGTTGACGCACCTTTCTTCTACTTCCTCAGTATAAACAGTGCTATTCGTCGTCCTCGTCGTCGTCACTGCGTCTACGGGAAATGATTTCCGGTTCCACAGGTTGTTCAGGGGCTGCCTCTTCACCTTCAACGCCTTCTTCACCTTCAACGCCTTCACCTTCTTCATCCTCTTCTGGTTCTTCAAGTTCCATACGTGGCTGACTGACCATCGTTATAACCCGTTCTGGTTCGTCTAAGATTTCGATGTCGTCATCAAGGCTTAGGTCGCTAACGTGGACGGCATCACCAATATCCAATCCACTCACATCAACAGAAATATCGGTTGGCAATTTTAGAGGCAGGCAGTGAAGCGTCACTTCACGAAGTGGCATTTCGAGGATACCACCTTCCTGTACACCCGGTGGAGTGCCTTCCAAAATGATCGGTACAGTTGATGTAACCGGTTCATCAAGAGAGATTCTGATAAAATCGGCGTGGACCAACACCTGTTTTTCCACGGGATCGCGTTGAATTTCTTTGATAATGACGGTTTCCATGTTTCCGTCGCCGACTTCCATCTTAATGATAACGTTTTCACCGTGCGTTCTTAGGAATTGTTTGAAGGTTCGAGCATTGAGTTGGATTGTCAAGGTGTCTTGTGCGCGTCCATAGAGTATAGCCGGGACAATCCCATCGCGCCGAAGCGCGCGTGCATGCTGCTTCCCGAAAGCGTCGCGTTGCTGAACCTCTAATGTTGCTTGTTGCATTTTATTTTCTACTTTTCCTTGCGGTTAAAATTCGTGCGTTTAGACACCTGAGTAGGTTTCTTAAATCTACACTCCATTTCATTCTGTGCTAACCGTTTTGATGTTATGGAAAACCCGTGCGTAATATAATGAAGCGCAGGGCGAGAACCTAATCGTTAGACGACTTCTTCCATAGATTCAGGAGCCGGATTAAAAAGGAGACAGGGCGGGTAGGATTCGAACCTACGCATGCAGGTTCCAAAGACCTGTGCCTTACCGCTTGGCCACCGCCCTTTAATCTTGGATGTACACACCAACAGGACTGGTTACCGTCGTCGTGCAAAAACTGACTCTGTTCTTGAAGTGTGATTCGCTTAGGCGGGCGGATTCACTGTTGTGCATTATGGCGAACAACGTCGCACCGCTCCCGGACATCAGCGCGCCATAACACCCGGCCTGCGTAGAAAGCTCGGTTTTTAGCGCAGCGATTTCAGGATACTCGGCAAAAACTGGTATTTCAAGGAGATTGTAAAGACCTCCACCAATGCCGAGGACATCACCCTTTTCCATGTGAGTCCTTATAATTATACCCACATTTTCACGGTTTGTCAAGGAAAAATTCAGCTTTTTGAAAACAGCCGATGTCGAAATCTCAATACCCGGATTTACAAGCAGGAGCGATAGGTCTGAAAGCACGGGGAGACGTGTTAACAGGTCGCCGATGCCGGTACCTAAGGCTGCACCGCCGAGCAGACAAAACGGGATATCTGCTCCTAACTGTGCCCCGAGACGCATCAACTTTTCCTGAGTGAAGCCGAGTCCGAAAAGTTCGTTCACGCCGTGAAGGACCGCGGCAGCGTTGGCACTTCCACCAGCGAGTCCAGCAGCAACTGGGATCCGTTTCTGGATTTCTATTGACATCCCCCCGATACCGCCTACCGCATCGCTGAGGCGTGCTGCCGCACGATATCCGAGGTTGCTAACATCAGACGGAACCGCTGGGTGTTCACAATGAACGGTTATCTCCTTCGTATCTTGCTTGCGGATGATAACATCGTCGTGCAAACCGATGGAGTGGAAGATCGTTTCGAGGTCGTGGTAGCCATCTTCACGTTTACCAACGACATCCAAATAGAGATTGATTTTGGCGTGGGCACGGACTCTTATCTTCTGCACAATTTTGCACGCTACTCCGCTAATTCCGACAACGGAATAATTTCAACATTGTCCCCTAAAAACGGTGCCACGTCAAATTTACTGTCGTTAATCTCGACGTTAAGTTCGACTTTAGTGATATTGACAGCAACCCGTGTCTGTTCAAGGGGACGTTCGATTTCAACCTTATGCGGACGTAAGATACCGCTTACTTCGCGATAGTCGGAGAAGGCGGCGCGCTGCTGAAGCACGCCATTTTCATCGTGGATGTGCCACTCCGTAACTCTCGGTTCATCTTCACGGACATAGAGCGTGACAGTTTCTACATGTCCCGATTTGACTCCCGGACGCGTAAGGATGAATTTCGTGCCGGAACTCTCAACGGATGTGAAACCCTCCGTACGTCGATCAAGAAACGGATTGGCGAAGATGGCACTCAGTACATCCGACACGCGTAAGTCTATACCGAAAATTTCTCGCAATACTCCGTCCGATAACGGCCCGATGTACGCTCTCTGCTCATTCAGAAGTCGGAGTAGGAATTGGTTTTCATCCTGATTAGCGATGGCGACACCGCGCGGTTCATTAAACCCTCCCATCGCTTGGATGTGAAGCAATTCGCCGCCTTTTTCTGATTTCTTATACCACAACAATTCGCGAAGTTCTTCGCGCTGTTCACCCTCCTCAATTCTCACTATCATCTGAGTTTTTAGAGAACCCGTGAGATCGTATCTCACTTGTAGGGTCGTAAGGATGGCATCTAATTCCGCGCGTGCTGCTGGTGTTAATTGAATTGTGGAGGTAACCGGACTGCATCCGACGATAAGTGTAAAAAAAAGTAGAACCGTCCCGTATGCGATCCACAAGAGCACCGGATGAAGATCGTCGCCTTTACGAGTTAACGGTGTCCGGTATAATAGCATCTTACAAAACTTCCGACATCGATTTTTCGACGATATTGACGGCTTCCTCGACGTGTCCCGCATTGATATTGAGTGGTGGTAAGAATCGGAGGACATAGTCGTTCGTGCATATCGTGACGAGTCCGTTCTCAATACATTTCGCAGCGAGTGGTTTCGCGTCGACTTCCATGACTAAACCGCGAAGCAGACCTTTCCCTCGTACTTCTTTGATCGGATATTTGTCTTTCAGTTCCATTAACCCGCCTGCGAGGTAGTTCCCCATTTTAACGGCGTTCACGGCGAGGTTCTCTTCCAGGATTGTTCGGACGGTTGTCGCTGCAGCGGCAGTAACCAACGGGTTTCCACCAAATGTCGCAGCATGCGTGCCGGGTACAAAACTCTCCGCTATGTGTCGTTTCGCTAACATCGCGCCGATAGGCACGCCGCTACCGAGTGCCTTTGCCATCGTAATCACATCCGGCACAACGCCGTAGCTCTGATATCCGAAGAAAGTTCCCAATCTCCCCATCGCTGTCTGTACTTCGTCAAACATGAGCAATAGGTTATGTTTATCACAGAGTTCGCGTAAGCCTCGGAGGTAGCTATCGCTGGGGATATTAACGCCACCTTCGGACTGGATCGGTTCAACTAAAATGGCACAGGTCTTTTCACTGATCGCGGCTTCGGTTGCTTCCAAGTCGTCGAAGGGTACGTATTTGAAACCCTCAAGCATCGGTTCAAATCCGACGTGATATTTCGTCTGGGCAGTAGCGGTGATAGTTGCCATCGTGCGTCCGTGGAATGAGTTTTCCATGGTGATGATTTCATAGGCATCCGTTCTGCCGCTGTCTTTGGCGTATTTGCGTGCAAGTTTGATGGCTGCCTCGTTCGCTTCGGCACCGCTATTGCAGAAGAAGCACTGATCCATGTCGGAGTTATCAATGAGCAGTTTCGCGAGTTCTGCTTGCGGTTGGATATAGTAGAGGTTAGATGTATGGAGCAGTTTGCCTGCTTGTTCACGGATGGCTTCGACGACTTTCGGATGGCAATGCCCTAAACCGTTGACGGCGAGTCCACCGAGAAAGTCGAGGTATTTTTTGCCATCGGCATCCCAGAGGTAGGGTCCCTCGCCTTTGACAAATGCAAGGCTTCTGTCACCGTAAGTATTAATAATATATTCTGTCGCGATCGCTTTAATTTCAGCGGTTGTCATTTTTTTAACTATGGCCTCCTGTTCTGCTCTCCATTATATTCCGAGCAGATTTCTGGTTAATTCGTGATTCTTCTATGGCTTTGTGCGTTTCTGAGCTCATGACTTTAAAACAGGACTTACGCAATCTTGATTGTAGTCCGTTCTGGTAGATGAAAATTTTCGGAAAACAGAGCGTTCTGGTAGCACAAATTAACAGTTTATGCTACAAAAAAGCAGCATGCGTAAGCCCTATAAAATTACCAATTCGTATAGGAACCGTCGTCGCGTTGGTAGCCAGTCGGTGGTCCGTATTCTTGCGTTGTGACGTTTGTAAGTGCCTCCTCATTCAATTCGATGCCGAGTCCGGGACCTTCGGGTGGCAAGAGATAACCCGATTCAAACGGGACCTGTACGGGGAACACATCGGTCAATGAAGACATCGGCGCGCGTGGAAGTTCCTGTACCCCAACGAGCGGTGATGCCAAACAGAGATGCAGACACGCCGCAGCGGATACAGGTCCCAACGGGTTATGCGGTGCGATGTGGATGTAGTGTGTTTCACACCATCCGGCGATTTTGCGTGCTTCTGTTAACCCACCGGCGATGCAGACATCAACACGGCAATAGTCCATCAGGTCTTCTTCAATGACCTCTCGGAACGTCCATTTGCTATCAAACTGCTCGCCGACAGCAATTGGCACTGAAGTCTGCTGGCGTAGTCGTCTGAGGCTGGCGGGGTTCTCGCTCCGAATCGGGTCTTCAATGAAAAACGGATGGTACTCGGCGACTTTGTTACAGAAATCGAGGCTATCTGCTGGATCAAGACGGGTATGCACATCGACGAGTATTTCTACATCGTCGCCTAACGCGTGGCGGACGGCTTTCACCTGTTCGATACCGTTCTGGATTGCACGCTTGGGTTCAAACGTCCCAGTATCTGAACCGTCAGCCAGACCCCATCGGACGAACCTCCAACCGGCTTCATGAGTTTGTCGGCAGCTCTCAACGAGTGCCTCAATTGAGCCGCCACCGTTGTGCGGGTAGCAGACGACCTTGTCTCTTGTGCGTCCACCCAAGAGTTCATAAACAGGAACATTAAGTGCTTTGCCTTTGATGTCCCAAAGCGCGATATCTACAGCACTCACAGCAGCGGATTGGACGACACCGCCGGGAAAGAATCCCCCACGGAACATGACTTGCCACAGATGCTCAATCCGAAACGGATCGGCACCGATAAGGAACGGCTCAAACGAGCGAATGACTTCGGCTAAAGCGAGCGCACGGCGGCGTAACCCACCTTCACCGACACCGTAGATACCGGCATCGGTTTCGACTTTGACAAAAAAATGGCCGCTCGCTGAAACAAACGATTTTACACCAGTAATTTTCATGTTTTCGGGTTTTGCTCCTTTAAAAATGTTTCTATACAGCATCCAAGGTCGGCGCATTATCTTGACAGTAGACCGGACGGAAAAGCGTCTGACGTTTGAAGGGCATCTCTTCAACGTGTTTTGGGTGTGGCTCCCACTTATGCCACTTGTTCCCCACGGTGTTATAGCAGTGGAAGATCGCGACCCGATCAACGTCTTCGTCTGTCCATTTCGCGCCAGTATGTGTAATCGCCTCTGTGAAAACGAGCATAGAACCGGCAGGACAGGTATAATCCTCCCACAAAGGTGAATTCCGATCCGCTGTTGACTTTGGCGCAGGGAACGCGCCTTTATGGCTACCGGTGAGGAACATCGTTCCGCCCTGCCCTTCTTTAACGGGATTAAGTTCCCAGACGACGCGCGTCAATCCGCTATGTGCCCTGTCATGGTGCAGATGATAGGTGTGCGAGTTGCCCGGGAAGTTGAGCATACCACGCCCACCGTGTGGACGGAAGTTGTCGTGTCCGTTAGAGCGGATGGTTAGGAACGTTCCTTCGAGTCGGAAGCCGTAGCAGTTTTCATTAGCATAGCCGGAGGTCAGAAATTCGTTCATGAACCCGAACACAACCGGATGATCGGTTAGCGGTTCAAGGGGACCACCGATAGAGGAGCGGTGATGCTCAGGGATTGACACCGGGTCTTGTTTGAGTTGGTAACAGAACTCGCGCATCTCTTTGACCTCGGTTTCGCTAAGCACACCGGGGAATAGGAGCCACCCACGCGTATCAAAGAGAAAACGCTGTTCTTCCGTGAGCGGGATAGGTGTTAGATTGTCGGCATTCGTCGTAGGGTTCGGCATGGTTTTGTCCTTAGAGGAATAGTTGTCAGTTATAGGTTACCAGTTAAAAGAAATTTCTGGTGCATCAAAACCTTCTTTAACTGGCAACTGCGTACTGACAACTGATAACTACTCATACAAACGTTCATCTTCGAGTGATAGCCAAGTGCCATAATCGCGAGGCATCTCTCTGATTTCACCCAAACCGGCTTCGGCACACCAACGTAACAGTGGATGTTCCCGATTTTTCTGGGGCAGCTCGACGCGTGTGCCATAAGCGGCGGATTCAAAAACTGCCATCAAAATCTCAATGACGTGGCGACCTTCTTCGCCGTTGGATTCGTGTTCTCGATTTTCGTCCAATGCGTTCACATATTCGTCAACGAAGCAATAATCATCGGCATCTGCCCCCTTGTGTGGATCAAAATGTTCTGGATAGATAGATGGGAGTGCCTGCCATTGGTCGTGCATGCCGTCAGGGACGAAGTGCGGGGTCGGTAGCCACCATGAACCTTTCAACTCCGACCAGAAGAGTCTACCTTCAGTGCCGTAGAGTTCCATGACATAGGCATCCGTATCGACCTTCGGGAATCTGTGTTGAATAAGGGTGCCGGTGACGTTTCCGTCAAATTGGAGCGTTGCTGTAACGTATTCGCCTGTGACTGTTCCCATCCCAGCAGGTGAGGGGAGTACGTCGTCATGTCCGATAGCGCGTCCGCCTACCGTCGCCTGCGTTACAACGCTTCGGCATTTCCCACCGAAACGGAGCATGTTGTTAATGACGTGTGTTCCGATATTCATTAATCCATAGCCAGCGTAATACCCTTTCCCGCTGGCGTAGATGTAGCGGAGCTCACCGATTTTCCCTTCGTCTAAGGCTTTCGCGACTGCCTGCATCGACGGACTGGTGCGTCGTTGGTGATGTACGGCGACGCGAGCGTTTTTCTCTTTCGCTTTCGCCAGCACTTCATCCGCTTGAACGAGATCAATACAGAGCGGTTTCTCGACTTCAATATTCACACCGTGTTCAAGCACACGCATACAGAGCGGATAGTGCGCCTCTGTCGCTGTCGGGATAGCGACAATATCCGGTGCCGTCTGTCGGATCATCTCGTCTAAATCGGTGAAATGTGCTGAGACATTCACGATTTCGCCGAGGGTGTCGAGCCGCTCTTGGACGAGGTCGCAGAGTGCTACGATTTCGGTGCGTGGATGTGCGTGGTACGCTTTCGCTGCCGAGGTGCCGCGACTTCGACACCCCAGTATAGCGACACGATAAGTATTCATAAATCCTTCACTCTGGAAAACATGTAAGTTCCGTTTCTGTTTGTTGTGCAAATTCGTAGGTGACGCTTTTTTAATCTTAACCTATTTGAGAGCTGCTGTCAAGTTTTTTGTCGGCGAGTGTCAGAGGCATTCAATTTTAACAGGACTTACGCAATTCATAAAGGCACTTTAATTTTTTTTGTACGCAAAAATCTGCGTTATATTTTTTTCTGCGATGGGTTAGGGTCTGTTGGTTCCGGTTCGAGTTACGATCACAGGTGTCCGCTGTTTGGGTTGCGTTCTGAAAGGGTATAGAGATTTTACGCCTGTTTCCGCAATTGGTGTGGCGTTCTCCTCCTTTGAAAGATGTTATACTATTTTTATTAATATATATAAAGCAAAAATCACAAAATGGATAGGACTATTATTGTCAGGACCAGGATTTACAGGATTATCTGATGTTTGTTTACGCTTATCTGAAATAGAGGCTGCACCCGTTCCTACCGACCTCCTGACGACTATTCGTGCAGCATTTGCTCAAAGGCTTCAAGGCTTTGCATCTCGGGGACTGCGACTAGCAACTGTTGAAGACGTTCCAAATCATTAATATTCTGAAGGGCAGGTGTCAAGGCACTTACCTCCTCTGTATGGAACCTCCTTTTAAGCAAAGCCAAAGTGTTTTCGATGGTAGCCTCTCTGATAAATTTTTCGCGTAGGTATTGGTAAGTCTTAGATTCTTGCATGAGTCTCTCCTGTATGAGTTGGTCAAGCAGCGCAGAGGCATACACTATCCCACCAAAAAGGTAGATTCCGTAAAGTAAATCTGCCTGTGTCCTCTGATCAACAGGCACAGCATGTGTTGCATCAATGCATTCTTGTAACCACCGTTCAGGGGCCATTCCCGTGGGCGGTTTCATGAGCGGTGTGAAGGGCAGGATTCCGGGTGCCTGCGTCTCCAAAATCGCTTGTCCATCTATCTCAATGAGCCGAATCACTTTATAGCGATTGGTGTGTTCGTAGTCGTCCCAACTATAGGTGTACCCGCCTGGGTCGTTCCTGCCCGCGTTCGGGTGAAAGTAGATGACATTTGAGTAGACCGGCATCTGATATTTGCCGACAAGGTATCCCTGATATTGGGCGTTTCTTGCCCACATCGGTGTATCTGTACTATCGCGGAGTTGCAATTCGACATGGAGAATGGCTTTGTGGTCGTTGATGCGGATCTGCTTTATGATGTCAGTTTCGCGCTCGATAATCTGCTGCTCGGTGCCCAGGTCTGCCAGTACTTCAACGTTATCTGCGTCCAGTACGAATCGCGACAGGTCTTCGGCGTGGGCTGCCCATAATTTTTTCCGATATTGTCATAGTCTTGTGCCATAGTTGTATTGTACCATAAAGCGATGGAAAATATCAAACGGATTTCACCCAACATTGCTTATTGAATTGAGGTTGGGAAGAATGGCGTGTGAACTCTTCAAAAACTCTTGCAAGTGAATATTCTTTGCGACCGGACGTGTTAGGATTTGTTGGGATTCATTTTTAGGTTGGTCTTCGGTTTCCACTCGCGGATGAGTTCAGCTTCTAATAACACTGTTTCTTCTGCATCCTCTGTGAATTCTACTGAGAATTGGATGATCGGTCTAAACATCCGAAGTTGTGAATGGAGTCCATCGTTCTGTGCGTTTGAATCGTGCTGCAGCAAACGTCGCCGGACACAGGTTGTGGATTCGCCTACGTAGAGACATTCATTTCGTCCCTCGGTGCCGGTTTTGCGCCATAGGACATATACGCCGCTCCGTCCAGTCGGTAGTTTCAAGATTTCCTCACGCGTGAAAGGACGTAGGTTACGCTTGAGTTGATATTGTAGGACATAGGGGGTAACAGTGTCACGCATAGGGTAGCGTCCATTATTATTGTTAAGGCGTAGCATCTATCTTCATTTGTTCGGGAGAACCCATTGATTGCGAGATATATTGCCATTGGGTTACGAGGTTGTTGTAGCGTGATGCACTTTCTGCGTCCCCGCGACGTTCATAATACGTATACAATATCCCTGCCAGACGCTTTGCAGATTCATAATCACGCATTGAACGGGCAACGGCAGTACATCCAGAAATGCCACCGCTTTTCTCTACACCCGACAAGTGCCACACCATTCGTAGACAGCCTTCCCACGCTGTCATATTTTCGCTGTTGTCGCGCTCGGCGTATTCTTCTGGTTTCAGGAGTCGAACTTTGCCGCGCGCCGAAAGCAGGAGTTTGTCGTGCATAGCCGCGAGGTCTATATCCTTTGCCTTTGAAAGTCCCTCAGCATCCCCGAAATTGCCTTCCGTGTAGCCGTGCTGCTGGAGCCATGTTAAGCAGAACTGGCTCTCAGGGTCCAGTTCGCCTGTCTCCTTTTCATGATAAGCAGTAATTTCATTGTTGATTTCTTTGAGTACTTCACGTATTGGAACAACTTCACCGCTGATTCGTGTGACTTTGCTATAGCGGGAATAGACCTCCATCCCTGGTCCGATGGCGGCTTGTGCGAGGTCTACGGGTCTGATGTTTGCGATGCGTGTGAGTCGCTTTAATTCAAGGGGCATTTGCTTTTTCAATTCTTGTAGAAATTCATTGCGGGTTATAGCAGGGGCATCTTCTTGACGAGGGCGACAAACTAACAAAATAGAGGAGGCGAGTGCATTAGAACCAATTCCTCGATGTCTGTTTGTTAATTCAGTTCGCATCGGCCAAGTGCCTACTATCTGAAAACCGGCACTTACGACTGCCGTTAGCATCGTTTCCCAACCAGTAGAGGTATTTCCATCCTGCTCCTCCTTTTGCTGTTTGTAGGCGTAAAAAATAGAGGTGGGAAATTCACCAGAGCAGTATTGTTGGATCCGTAGTAATGTTTTGCCGAGTAATTTCTCAAAACGTTGTGCAGTATCTTCAAACCGAGGGCTAGCGATTATCTCCTCATCCTTCGGGGTCATCATACTCTCAAATAGTTCTGGATAGGTATCCCGTAGCAAAGGTCTCAACCAAATATAGAAGAAGTCGGAAAGGTCGGCATAACCGATGTTATTGTAATAAGGTGGATCAGTGATAATGGCTGGGGCATCCATGGCGTGAACAGTGGTGGAAGCATCTGCCTGATATGATTTTCCACTGTTTACTTCAGTTGGGAACCGTTCAACAACCTTGGCAACCCATTCAACTTGGGACCTCCAATTCCTTGTTGAACTAGAGAACAGATTCGCTTCAATAAAATCCCACACCATCGGAAGAGCGGGTAAAGAAAAAGCGTGACAGATTTTGTGCCAAGTACTCGACCATGTTGCAAATGAGCAACCACTATCAGCACTTCTACCAATAACAAAGGTGAGATAGGTGCAAACAACGGAAGCGTAGAGGTTATCGCCTCCATCAATAATTATAGCGTGATGTACCTCTCTCAATAAATCACTGAATGTAGTTAGGGCAGTAAGTTGTCTTTCTGTATACAATTGATGCCAATGGTTGAATCCATAATTCTGTAAACTGATTCCCAAAGTTTTTTCTGGTATTTTCCCCCTAGGTCTCCATGTGGGTTCAGCTAATAAGGAGGCTTTAATATGTTCATCAGTGGGTGATATGTACAAACGTCTCTGATACCCTTCAGCGACTATCCCTATCATTGTTTTTGCCATCTTTCCCGCTTTGGCCTGTTCGCGTACATAAGACAATTTGATTGAGGCCCCACAAGCAAAACAGTAAGCACCGCTGCGGCCCACAGTCCCTCGCTTTGGTACTCCATCCGGATGTTTTTGAACTATCCAAGAGATTGTGTTAGTTTCCCTATTAACAACCGGTTTGGTCCAATGTTGATTTCCTTCCTTAGTAGACAGTTGGAAGGTTTTCATCAGAGGCACTTGGAGTCCACAAGCTGGATTGATGCATGGTATCGTGCGGGCCCATAACCATCCGATTGCAGTGGCAGAAGTGCCATCTGGCAAGTCTACTTTCGGATAGAGATGTCCGATGCGTTTGTATGCCTCCTCACGCATCCATGCGCCATAATAGCGGATGTCGTCTGCCAGACCTGCGGTGCCTTTCCACGGGGAACGCGTTCGCTTTCTACCTGTGCCAGTGAACATTCCGAGCGGATCGGCATCTGGATTAACTGGTTTCTGATCATGAAATTTCAGAGGCAATTCAATCATCGCTTTGTTGAGAAGGGCAGCGAGCGGATTCAGGTCAGAGCCGCGAGCGCGTAATCCCAAGCGTTGTGCTTCAAAGGGGATAGAACCTCCACCACAAAACGGGTCGTAGACAGCTGGGCAATGATCGCGAAGGTATTGTAGAACTGCCTTTGGATCGTTTTTGAATTTTTTACGAAAAACGGATAGATTCTCACCTTTGTTTCGGGCGGCGGAATATGCGATTTCATAACGTGCCTCCGCCAATAGGCTTTCGTCGTTGCAAGTTTTCCAAATTATGAGTCGTTTAATGATGTTATGAAGTCGATTACGTTCGGCATCCTGTTCGGGTTCCGTTGGGAATTCGTCTTTGCATTCGGAGGGGTCGTCTACCATACTGGCGAAAACGACAGCACGACACGCCGCCAGAGGACGACGTGCCCAGTACAAATGCAATGTGGACGGGTGTCCATGTCTGATGGACTTTTCGCGCGTCGATTCATTATTAATGGCTTGTAAAGGTATATTGACTTCAATGAGTTTTTTTCGGTAAGTAGGCATAGTGTTTCGTTAGCAATTAATTCCGTTAGAACTGTGCAAGAAGATCTGCGGCTCTCACGATAAGGATACCTTGATAACTGCCAAGTGGTAGGAGATGTTTTTTGTCGCCAGTAACAATGTGAGTGGCCCCTCCCACAACAGCACACTCTATTATCTTATCGTCGTCAGGGTCGGCGGTCACACTTTTAAGTTGATTTGTAATTTTGACCAATTGGTGAAAGTTGAGAAGTTCACCTACTATTTCTGAAGTTCTTGAGGCAGAAGCATTAAATTTAGTCATTAACTTCTCCGAGAATTCATCCAATATTTCAGAGCAAGTTACCGCTTCAACTCTATTTCGCTGTGCAAGTTCGAGGCAATTGTAAGGAACTCCTCCCCAAATCATACCTGATATCAGTACATTTGTGTCGTAAACGACTATAGGGCGCATTCACGGTCCTCATGGACAACATCATTGATAAAATCTTGGCGTTCTTCATCCGTCATAGTGTCCCAATCCAACCCGCGTTCGGCGCATACGTCCCGAACCTTTGATTCAAGATATTTCATTCGTTCCGCGCGTTGAGGCAGCGATCCCTTCGCGAGTGCGAGGACGACGGCTAATTTTTCTTCCCCTGGCATTTGCTGTATACAATCAATAACCTGTTCGGTTGTCAATTTGATAGTTAACTCCATCCCAATTTCTCCTTTTTCTTAGAATAGAGACAATTGGCTCATGTCAAAAGTATGTGCGATTGTTTTTGCGAAAGCAGTCACCACGTGGATTTTAAATCTTGGTTAGCACACAGTCTTTACATGAGCCAGACAATTTTGTTTTAATTGTCCATTGTTCATTCGTGTAACATTTGCGCGAAGGCTTCAATATTTTGCACCCTCGCAGCGGCGACTAGCAATTGCTTGAGTTTTTGCAAATCGTTTATACTGCGAAGTTCAGGCGTTAAGGCATTCACTGCCTCTGCCTGGAATTGATCTTCCAGCAAAGCCAGCGTGTTTTCGATGGTAGCCTCTCTGATAAATTTTTCGCGTAGGTATTGGTAAGTCTTAGATTCTTGCATGAGTTCCTTGCTGTTCGCACTGTGTGCTTCTATTCATGCAACATCTGCGTGAAAGTTTCGATGTTTTGCACTTTCGCAGCAGCGTCCAATAATTCCTCAAGTCGTTGTACATCGCTGATACTCTGAATCAAAGGGGTTAAGGCATTTACGATGTCTGCCGAGAATTTCGCCTTAAGTACTACAGAGATGTGGTTAATAGTATTTTCTCTGAGAATTTTTTCGCGTAGGTATTGGTAAGTCTTAGATTCTTGCATGAGTCCCTCCTGTATGAGTTGGTCAAGCAGCGCAGAGGCATACACTATCCCGCCAAAAAGGTAGATTCCGTAAAGTAAATCTGCCTGTGTCCTCTGATCGACAGGCACAGCATGTGTTGCATCAATGCATTCTTGTAACCACCGTTCAGGGTCCATCTCCGCAGGCGGTTGCATCAACGGTGTGAACGGCAGTAGTCCGGGTGCCTGCGTCTCCAAAACCGCCTGTCCATCTATCTCAATGAGCCGAATCACTTTATAGCGATTGGTGTGTTCGTAATCGCCCCAACTATAGGTGTACCCGCCTGGGTCGTTCCTGCCAGCCCTTGGGTGAAAGTAGATGACGTTAGAGTAGACCGGCATCTGGTATTTGCCGACGAGATATCCTTGATATTGTGCGTTTCTTGCCCACATCGGTGTGTCTGCGCTATCGCGAAGTTGCAATTCGACATGGAGAATGGCTTCGTGGTCGTTGATGCGGATCTGCTTTATGATGTCAGTTTCGCGCTCGATAATCTGCTGCTCGGTGCCCAGGTCTGCCAGTACTTCAACGTTATCTGCGTCCAGTACGAATCGCGACAGGTCTTCGGCGTGGTCTGCCCATAATTTTTTTCCGATATTGTCGTAGTCTTGTGCCATAGTTGTATTGTACCATAAAGCGATGGAAAATATCAAACGGATTTGAAATTTGAAATGGCACAGACTAACAGTCTATGCTACAAAGAGAATACAAAGAGGACACACAGACACAAACTAAAAGTTTGTGCTACAAAGAGGAGGCACAGACTAACAGTCTATGCTACAAAGAACGCCAGTTTTTTCGTCGCTTTTGAATTCTGCGTTGAGGTGTTCGCTGTTTTGCTTCACTGCGCGGGTGGTGTTTTCCGAAAAGCCGTCTGATTTGTCAGCGGTAACGATGATTTCGACTCTTACTGTCCCGCCGTCGGCTTTCAGGGTCCGGGCAATCTCGTCTTGGATGCTGTCAATCTCATTACTAAAAGAGAGTTCTAACTGCAGTGCCTTCGTAACAACGACGTGTGTGGGGCCCTTTGCTTGTGGTGGTTCGACCAAACCGGCGTTCGAGTCATCTCCTGTCTGCGTTCCTGTGTCTGGTGCTGGTTCGGGAGCGTCCGGCGGTTTCTGCTGCTTGTCTCTTTCTTCCTTGCGTAACTTTGCCCGTTCAGGTATTATGAGGACAGCGGTAGTACCCTTTTCTATACGGAGACCACCGATCTGTTCCTCAAAACAGACGTTTTGGTAGTCGCCATCCTGATACGCGCTGGCGTATCCAAAAGTCCCGGCTTCGACTCCGGCTCTAATGCACGTCGCTAAGACGTTCCGATCTTTCAATCGTGGCATGTAGACGTTTTGCGCCATGAGTTCCCAGAGACGTTCTATCTCAATGTGATCTTGATAGGTATCGCTACTCCAGACGTATTGCTGTAGTTTTGCAGCGAAGATATCGGGGTCAATTTCTGTGACAATTGCATCGTCGTCGATGAATTTGTCTCGAAGACGTTTCATAATTTTGCCATCTTCAGGTCTTGTTTCAGCAGTAGAGAAGTTGTATGCAGCCTCGCGTTCGTCTGTTTGGTAAGGAGTGAGTGCCCATCGATATGCTTTGAACAAGGCGTTTGTTACCGCGTCTTCAGCAGCTTCGAGATTGTCTTTCGTCTGATCTAACCTTTCACCTTCAAGGTGAGTGAGTGCGCCGTGTAGGAGATCTCCGCTCATGATGGAGTTCCACGCGAGGTAGTTTTTTATAAGGTTTCTGAGTTCTCGGATGTCGTCTCGCCGTGCTGTGATGAAGAGGAGCGTGTTTCTGAAGGTCCGTTGCTTCTCACCGTCTCCACTGTATTTGAGAATTTTGCGTGCTGCCTCGCTTGCTATATCGGTCTCCTTTTCACGGCTCGGTAGGGATGCCTGTGGCGGGAGGATGACGTACTGAATCGTCTCCGAATCCCTTACAAGATCAGGAGATGTTGGGCAGATTTGAACGCTCGAATCGCGTCCGATTGCCCTTTGCAATCGTGAAACAATCTCACTGTGGATATCGTCTTTGGTGTACTCTGCTGCGCGATCTATGGCGACCTTATTCAAATTTTCTTGCGTGTGGAAATAGTATCTATCGTCAAGATTATAGAGAAAGTAGAGGTTGCCTGTCATTCTGCTGAGGGCATCATTGTAGACTGCAACGCCTTGTCCGGGTTCGACAACTCCGAGGTGAATCTGCTGCTGAGATATGCCTTTGACAGCATGGCCGGTTGCACTACCGAGGAAAACGGTGCGGGCGACTCGCCGCGCTGCGCTCCCCACTTCAATGAAGCTTTGAGAATTTTGATCAATCTGGTCGGTGCGGGAACCGTGGCTGTCGACTTCTTTTACGACGGGGTCCCAATTCCCACCTGACTTCGCGAGCAGTCTTGTGAATTCATCGGCGAGTGCGGGATCATCAAGCGTAAGGTTTGCGGGCATTATCAACAGGGACGGATCCTGTTCTTGGTAGAGGCGGGAAATGCAAGTCGCCATGATGCGTAGTACGCCGCGGGTGCGTTGAAATCCGGGCATAACTGCCCAGTCCTCAAAGAGTCGGTCGAATATTTCGGGATGGATCGGGTAGCAGTTTTTCATTCGTTGCAGGTAGTGTTGATCGCTAACGTTATTTGGGTATTCACTGCGAGAGTTCTGATACATCCTGCGGAACGCTTCGCACGTCAAGTCGCGTTCTGTCTTTTCGTCGTCAGTCATGCGACTAAACAATCGCCTACGTACAACCTCGAATGCGTTATCCACTTCTAAAGGGATTGAAACAGCGTCCACCCTTTCGAGAATAGACTCAAGGGTATCAAGAACAGTCATACCACCTTCACCACCCGCTTGGATTTGTCCCTCTGGTAGCGTTGCAACGAGTGTGACATTTTTGGTTCTTTTTACAGACTCGGTAACGGCTTGAAAAAAGGTATAAATGCTCTCTTGTGTAACACCTTGTATGTTACGGACGTAAGCGACGAGTTCATCCATTAAGATGACAGAGGGTCCGACGTGTTCAAATAGGGCATCCAACTGGTTTCCACTGGGAGCGATGCCTTCAAGCGCAGCTCGCCGTATGATATTATAGGCATCCTGTCCGCCGAGTTGGTCTGCCATCTTCCCCCAGAGTGTATTGAGTGGGTCACCTTGCTGGGTTTCATCTGCATCGGTGGTTGAAAGATAGGTGCCGACAAGAACAGAAACGTTAGCATTGAGGAGTGTGTCGGCATCACATTCTGCCTCGTTTAGGATGTCTTCAATTTCTGCACGGAGTCGCGCATATTTATCCTCTGCTGGAAGCTCTCTGAGGATATTAATCCCCATAACGAGGTGATAAAGCGCGATGAGACTATGGGTTTTCCCGCCGCCGAAGCCGGTTTTGAGTTGGATAACAGGATCACCGTCTTTACCGCCGAGGCGTTTCAAGGTGTTAACTAACAATTGACGAAGTCCAGGGGTGATGTATGTCTGATTGAAGAAGATTTCGGTTTCGCCGTATTCAGGTGTTTTAGCTCTACCTTCAAAGACTTCTTGAAGGTCGGCGGCGAATTCTGACTTTCGGAAAGTACCTTGAATGACATCGGTATTAGGACGTATAACATCACGCCATGACTTGAGGTCTGCAGCCTTTCTACGTGGGAGTTTTGGTTTGGTTTCGGAGGTAGATGTTGCACTGGTTAATAACCTGTCTCGGATGGTTTCAACTTCACCTTTCTGTTTTGGGGCATTGATTTGTCCGAGCATGTCTGCGATTTCATGGAGTCGAGCTAAAGCATATCCTAACGCGAGGTCTTCTGTTTCAGTGTGAAAAGTGTTATTCCGAGCTTCAGTTATTATACCCACAGCACTGCGAACATCCCGATCCGGATCAAAGCGATGTTTAAAAACATCGTGCCAGTACTTTCTGAAGAGGTGTGGAAAGTCACCAAAGTCTATATCCGCTTCATTTTGAAAGCGATCTTCTGGTGATAAGTTTTGCACCGTTTTTAGGTTTCTAAGAATAAACGGACGCATGGTATCACAGTAGATATTGAGTGCTTGGTAAAGTGCGTCTTGGTTTGGACGGTTGGGCGAATTCACGTTTTCCGAACTCCGTTTCCGTAATTTTCCGAGCAGTATAACAGATTTCCAGTTTTAAGGCAAGCGCGATATTGTTTTCCCGTTCAGGCAACGGAATTTCCGCTTGACAAATTCTGGGATATATGGAATCATAGTACCATATCTTTCAGGAACGTCGTATCCATAATGCAAATTCCAGATTACTACCAAATCTTAGAGATTAGGCGTGATGCAACCGCCAATGAAATAAAGCGCGCATTCCGAAAACTTGCCAAGCGCTACCATCCAGACAAAAACCCAGAGCGGATCGCTTTTGCGGAAAAGATGTTCCGTGAAGTCTGTAACGCCTACAGTACGCTCCAGAATAAGAAACAGAAATCCGATTACGACCGAGTACTACAGACGATCGAACGGCAGCAGTCTTTTCGAGACGGGTTTGCAAGCGACATCCTACGACACGAAACTTATCTCAATAGACTCAATAGACTCAACCAGAGTTACGCGAAGTTAGAACTGTTGCTTGAAGCACTGCTCCATCAAAACTACGAAACTGGCATTTCTATGTATGAGCAGCTCCGCGACCACTCGGAAGAAACTGGTAAAGAATGGCGGATTGACGATTTCTTGAGCTACGAAGAGAGCCGCGATTGCGAATTTCTTATTGCCGAAGCCTACCAGAAACTCGGATTCTCTAATGGAGACGCGTCTTCTACGCTTGAACGACACGAAAAAATTGAGCAGGCGATGTTGATGTATGAATCTCTCTTATCAGCAGAAGTAAAACGTCCGTGCTTCAGACACTTTATCCGAGAGGTCAAGGATCGACTCAAATATATCTATCTCTACCACTTCAGCGTTGAAGGTTACCATCAAACATCTCACATTCCGTTGACAAAAATCCGTGCGTTAAAACTTCCGAAGCGTGAAACGGCGTGGATATACAAAAAAATCGCCGAATTCTATGTTGAGATTGACCGGCACCCAGAAGCGCGAACTGTTTTGAAAATGGCGTTTGAACTGCAACCGCGCCTGACTGGTGCCAAGAAAATCTGCCGAATTTTAAATTTCAGTAACCAACAGTCTAACGCTTAGCTACATAGGACTTACGCAATTTTGACTGCAGTCTGTTCTGTTAGATGAGATTTCTCGTAAAACATAGCGTTCTAACAGCACAAACTAAAAGTTTGTGGTACATAAAGCGCAGCAGGCGTAAGTCCTAAGTTATGGAACAGAAAATGGAAGCAATCATATTTTTATTTTTTCTGCTTATTGTAGGAATTTGGATGTATGCGTATCAGAAAGGTGTTAGATATATCTGTCCAAATTGCGGACAGCGACAAATAGGATGGTCAACGCAATGCCCGAAATGTGGTGTTGTTTTCAAAGAATGGGATAGACAGGATTAGAAAATTGACACCGATTTAAGAGGAACCCCTAATGCAAAAAAAGGTACGTTGGGAACGGATGTTCCCCGATGAGTTAGAGGCAGCGTTCAATGAATGTCCGGGTGTCTATTTCACCTACGGACTCTGCGAACCGCACGGACCACAAAACACAGTCGGATTGGATGCGCTTAAGGCGCATGCGATCGCCTGTCGTACTGCATACGCGCACGGCGGCATCGTCGCGCCCCCAGACTATTGGCATATCCATGAACACGGTATGTATGCGAATTGGGCGTACCAAAATGTCGGCGAAGCGCGGAGTTGGCTCACCGCTATGCCAGCGTGGCAACACTTCAAAAACGTCTGTTACCACGTCCGTGCCGCTGATGCGCTCGGCTTCCATGCCGCTATCTTCCTCACAGGACACTACGGGCCGAACTGGCAAGACCTCAAAACACTCCTGACGTTAATTCAGCCACACTTCGCTATGCGACTCTATGGACTCCCAGATTTTGAGGCGAATACGCCGGGTTTCGACCGACAGGGTAACGGCGCAGATCATGCAGGTAGAGTTGAAACCTCGCTTCTCTGGGCGTTGGAGCCCGACTGCGTTGATATGTCGCGTATGCCGGAAGCGGATGCACAAGGACCGCACTTCGCGATGGGCAGAAACGCTTTTGAATCAGACCGGCGCATCGGTGAACGTATGGTGAACGATGAAGTTGCATGGCTCGGGAAAAAGATGACGGAATTGTTGGAAGATTATACGAAACTGGATATTTCCGAACGTCGTCCTGTAACTTTTCAAGAAGTCGAGCAGATATGGACAGAGACGGTAACACCAGCATTGAAAACTTTTGAAACGATGAAAAATCCAGACGAATCGCCACCTGAAGATTCGCAGTGGTTTCGGCAGTGTAAACTCCCAGAACTTTCGTAAACCGGACTTATATACGTTAATCAACGTTATTCATTCGATTGCCCTAACCGAACCGCAAGGAATAATTAAAATATGGAAACGACAAACGGACAACTCGCTGAAAATTACCAAAAAGATGGATTTTTGACCGGCATTCGCGTTGCTGAAGAAGTTGAGGCTTTACATTTTCGTAAAGAATACGATGCGTTAGAAGCAGAAGTCGGGAAAGAAAAATGCGAAATCGGTCTCATTGACTGGCATTTTGACCACCAATTCATCTGGGAGATCGCTATACACCCGAAGATCATTGATGTCATTGAGGCACTCATCGGTCCTGATATAATGCTATTAGCCACCCATTTTTTCTGTAAGTACGGACCCCGTGAGAAGTTCGTCGCATGGCATCAAGATGTAACATACTGGGGGCTTGAACCGCCAGATGCGATTACGGCTTGGTACGCCATAGACGATAGCGATACAGGTAATGGTTGCATGCAGGTAATTCCGGGAAGCCATCAGCGCGGTATCCAAGAACACGGAAAGTCCGAACAGGCAGGCAACCTCCTCAGCATCAATCAGGAGGTCCCCGTCACCGAAGCGGAAGCAGAGACCGCTTTTGATCTGGTATTGAGAGCGGGAGAGATGTCCATCCATCACGGACAGATCATACACGGCAGCCTACCGAACCATTCGAGGCGGCGGCGGTGTGGATTAACCATTCGGTACATTGCGCCATCGGTGAAGCAGGCAGAGGATAATTCGCTGAAACGTCCGTGGAAACCGATACTCCTACGCGGTGAAGACCGATACCAACATTTCACGACTGTGCCAAATCCGTTCCCGTGTTAGTGTTGTGTCACGCGAAAAATGATAGGTTATATTGATTGAAGATGTTGGGTTTCACTGCGTTCAACCCAACCTACAATCCATGAAAATAAAAATGACAGAACAGTAGTAGTCTTTCAACTTTGAATTTATATAGTAGATCCTGTAGTTACTTATACACTTAGCATCGGTGCGGTTAGGACGGAAATTGAAGAAACACCCTATCAAAAACCCCAGCAAAAACACCGCACCTACCGGGGGGCGAAAGTGTGTATTTATTTTTGGAATTTACTATAACTGACAACCGACAACCAACAACTAACAATTATGAACTCACACATCTACGATGCAATTGTTATCGGTGCTGGCGGGATGGGGAGTGCGTCGGCATATCATCTCGCTAAATCTGGTGCAGATGTCCTTGTTTTAGAACAGTTTCAACGTGGACATATCTTCGGGAGTTCACACGGCGCAACTCGTATCATCCGTTTTTTCTACGATAAACCTTTCTACACCGAATTGATGAAAACCGCTTACGCTGAGTGGCGCGATCTTGAGTCCGTATCAGGAAAGCCGCTGCTTTTCATTACAGGGAGCGTATGTCTCGGCGGACGCGGAAATTCTTATGGACAGTCTGTGCGGCGGAGTTTGGATACCGCAGGCGTTCAATCCGAGTGGTGGTCTGCGACGCAATTGAGGGAGCGGTTTCCACAGTTCCAAGTATCAAAAGATATGGACATCCTCTGGCAGAAGGATACGGGGTTCCTCCACGCCGCCGAGTGTGTTCTGACACACTTAGAATTGGCAGAACAGCACAGCACAACTGTCCGAGAAGAAACCGTTGTAACCGAGATTGATTGGCAGGGAGACTTTCCGACTGTCTGTACGGATGACGGTCAGTTCCGGAGCAGAAAGATCGTTGTGACTGCAGGGGCGTGGACAGGCAAACTCCTCTCGGAATTGGACCTCCCGCTCACTGTCACGAAGCAACAGGTGTGCTACTACCAACCGGTAGACACAGACCGATTCAAACCGGATCGGTTTCCAGTCTTTGCTGAAATGACAACGGATGGCGAATTTCTCTACGGTATCCCGGCTTTCGGTTCCGGCGTAAAGATAGCACGCCACGGAAGGGGAGACCTCGTCTCGCCCGATACATGCGAACGCACACCAGATACGGATTATATTGCGCACATTGATGCCTATGTTCAGGAACGCATGCCAGAACTTCGACGCGCCACACACGCCGAAGTCTGCCTCTATACCGAAACGCCCGATGAAGATTTTATCATTGATAGACACCCGGACTGCTCGGATGTGTTGATTGCTGCTGGTTTCTCAGGACACGGTTTCAAGTTCTGTTCCCTCATCGGACGTATTATGAGCGAACTTGCTATGAACGGCGAAACCGATTTTGACATCCATCCATTCCGTATTGACCGGGAACACAAAATCTCAAGCGGCATTCCAAGGTTACAATCATGGCAAAATAGAGAAAAATAAAGGAGACTGGACAATGCAAACAACACTTAAGGCAGGAAGCGCGACGACGAATATCACACCTCCCCTCGGTGCAAGGATACCGGGAAGTTTTCGTCCGAGATACGCCGAAGATGTTCACGATGAACTCTTTGCTAAAGCGGTCGTCATTGACAACGGTTCAACACGCGTGGCGTTTGTCACGTGCGATCTCATCGCGATACCTGAGAAGATCACAGACGTAGCCAAAGCGCGCATTGCTGATAGATGTGCCATCCCGCCAGCGCACGTTATGGTGAACGCAACACATACGCATACGGGTGTGGCTGTTGCGAATCTGCTCGGTGTTGACGAAGATGATGGCTATATCAAGTCGGTGCCACTAAAAATCGCTGATGCGGTTGAACTCGCTGCGTTGCGACTTCAGCCTGCGAGGGTGGGGTTCGCCAGCGTCAACGAGGAACGCATCACGTTCAATCGGCGGTGGCACATGAAAGATGGCACCGTCCGTATGAATCCGGGGGTCAATAACCCCGATCTTGTGGAACCGACAGGGACAATAGACCCCGAATTAGCGATGATGTTCGTCGAAAGGGAAGACGGTGCTCCCATCGCGGCTGTCGCGAACTTTTCGCTCCATTATATCGGTACCGACAACGGCAACGCACTCTCCGCGGACTATTTCGGTCATTTCGATCGGCTGATGCGCCGCTATCTCGGCGATACGTGTATTTCGCTCCTCTGGAACGCCGCATCTGGACAGATTAACAATATCGACTTCAGTGGACAGACGAAATGGACGGCACGGGGACATCAACAGGCAGTGAAAATGGCAAATGTCCTCGCTGGGCATTTCATCACCGAGATGCAGTTTATGGAGATGCACGACACACTTGATCTCAGTGGGTCTCTTGCGACGCTTACGTTCCCTCGCAAACAGATTACCGCTGAGGACCTCAAAGTCTCTGAGCAGGTATTGTCTGTACCGCAAGGGACTTACGACGGTTACGACAGGGGTCCGTTCAGCTGGGTGGTTGGACAGCCGATACCGCAAGCCCTCGTTGATGTCTACGCACGAGAATGCCAACGTATCGCAAAACTGCCAGCACAAATGACAGCACCGGTTCAGGTGCTACGGCTCGGTGAGGCAGCGATTGTGGCACTCCCCGGAGAAGTTTTCGTTGAAACAGGATTTAGCATCAAATCGGCATCTGACGCGAATCCGCTGTTCCTTGTTAGTTTAGCAAACGGGTATATCGGTTATATCTGCACGGATAAGGCGTTGACAGAGGAGGGCGGTTACGAGACTTGGGCGGCGATGTCGTCCTTACCGGATGTGGGGACAGTACCAGCGATGGAGGCACTCGTCGCTTCTTTGTTCGATTGAATTGAAAAAAATAAGAGGCAGGCACGGGTGCCCACCTCTCCGCGAGGAAACAGTATAGAATGTTAAACGGCGGCGGGACCTCTTTCACCTGTCCGGATACGGATGGTTTCATCAATAGGCAAGACGAAGATTTTACCATCGCCGATTTTACCGGTGGAAGCAGCCGTTTGAACGGCTTCGACAACTTTGTCGACATTCTCTTCGGCGACAACAATTTCGATTTTTAATTTCGGGACAAATTCGATCGTGTATTCGCTACCGCGGTACAATTCGGTATGTCCACGGCTGCGTCCGAACCCACGAACTTCACTAACTGTCATGCCTCGGACACCCACATTGCTGAGTGCCTCTTTAACCTCCTCCAACTTGAAGGGGCGGATAATACATTCCAGCTTTTTCATGCGATTCTCCTTACTGAATGTGAATAGAGTTGTGTGGCAACTTTTTCTTTTTTAATCACGGCGGACGATCTTTCGCTTAATACTTACAAACCAGTGCGGAGGACGGATACGCGGATCCGACCTCCAGACGGTTTTCAGAATCTCTCTACACGATCTAAATATCGTGATAGAGGAAGAATTCATACGGATGCGGTCTCATGTTGACAGCATCTACCTCGTTCTCACGTTTGTAATCAATCCAGACATCCAAAACATCTTGCGTGAATACGTCACCCTTGAGAAGATATTCGTGATCCTCTTCCAAGGCATCAAGCGCATCACCGAGAGATACTGGCGTGGATTCAATGTCCGCAAGTTCTTCCGGCTCAAGGTCATAAAGGTCTTTATCCAACGGATCACCTGGATGGATACGATTCTGTATGCCATCAAGACCTGCCATAAGTAGCGCGCTGAAGGCGAGATACGGATTACAAGACGGGTCCGGTGTCCGGAATTCGACGCGTTTCGCTTTCTCACTCTTCGAGTAGACAGGAATACGAACACAGGCACTACGGTTCCGCTGTGAGTAGGCGATATTGACCGGGGCTTCATACCCTGGGACCAACCGTTTATAAGAGTTGGTTGTCGGCGCGATGATGGCACAGAGCGAACGGGCATGTGCGAGCAGACCACCGATGTAGTAGAGAGCGTCTTCACTGAGCAGTGAATACCCCTGTGGATCGTAGAAGATATTCTTCCCGTTTTTCCAGATACTTTGGTGGACATGCATCCCAGAACCGTTGTCTTGGAAAAGTGGTTTCGGCATGAAGGTGGCGACCAAGTTATTCTCGCGGGCGACATTCTTGACGATATACTTATACAACGCAATCTTATCGCCTGTCGATGTGAGTTCGCCGTAACGAATATCAATCTCACCTTGCCCAGCAGTTCCCACTTCGTGGTGGTGAACTTCTACATCAATACCGGATTCCATGAGTTTCAGACAGATTTCGGAACGTAGGTCTTGAAGCGTATCGGAAGGTGGGACTGGAAAGTAACCTTCTTTGTAACGCGGTTTGTAGCCCAAGTTCGGGTTCTCTTCACGACCGGAATTCCAACTTCCCTCAACAGAATCAACGTGATAGAAACCGGAATTCTGGTTCTGTCCGTAACGAATATCGTTCAGGAGATAGAATTCTGCCTCAGGTCCCCAATAACTGATATCACCAATTCCAGTGGACTGTAAATAGGCTTCCGCTTTCTGGGCAACATGCCGTACATCGCGGGTGTAATTCTCCAACGTAATCGGGTCTTTGATGTTACACGTGATGCTGAGTGTTGGTACCTTACAGACCGGATCAATGAGAGCCGTCGCTGGGTCCGGGAAGAGCAGCATATCACTCTCGTTAATGGCTTGGAAACCACGGATACTCGAACCGTCAAAACCGGCGCCTTCTTCAAAGAGGTCTTCGGTCAATTCATCTGCCATCATCGAGAAGTGTTGCCACATTCCCGGCAGATCCATAAACTTGAGGTCGACTATTTTCACATCATGCTCTTTAGCAAGTGCGATCACCTCACTTGGTGTCATTACATATCCTCCTATTTTGGCATCGTTTGTGAGCCAAAACTTATCATTTATATTATCTCGATCCAGGGACCGAGACTACAATGTAATAAAACGGTATAGGGAAAACATAGCACGAAGCCCGGTGGTTTCCCCAAAATCCAGTTTTAATAACTCAGAAAAATGTCATAGGTTCATCAATTGAACACGTAACTCACACGTTTGACAAGTACCTTATTGAATAGATAAGCAAAATTTATGCCAATTCATAGGAATTGAGAATCGCATGGTATTAATTGGCAAAAACAAGAAAACTCGGGTGCAAAATCACGAATTACAGGGGTCGGAGAAAAAAAGAGACGTGAAATTGTCGGCTGCAACGAAATTGTGTTCAGGCGATGTTTGAAAAACTTCAAGATTTTGCTAAATTATTAGGCATGGCATTGCCCATTTTTTATGCGTAGCCTCTACCTCTATCAAACCGCGATTTTCAGGTTATTCGTCCGAGAATTCAATATCTTTAGCAAATCGACTCGTTTCGGGTCCGTTCTGTCCTGCATATTTGTTTGCCGGTTTAAGTTGATACGGGACGCGCGCAGGTGATGAAAGTTGCGCAAAAGTAAAGGCACAAATTCGCATCCCTGGATATAATCTGACCGGCATGCGTCCGAGATTTCCCAACTCCAGAGTAGGAATCCCGGTCCAACCCGGGTCAAAGAGTCCCGCAGTACTATGGACGATAATACCGAGCCGCGCCAAACTACTTCTCCCTTCAAGCCGCGCCATGACATCGTCTGCTAATACGAGTTCCTCCTGCGTTGCTGCCAGGACAAGCTCACCCGGTTGCATTGTGAAGGCATCACCATCTGGAACATCAACTCTTCGCATCAAATCGTTGGTATCAATCTCAGTGCGTAGATCAATGTAAGGATATTTGCTATGCTCAAACACACGAAAGGTATTGCTTAATCTGAAATCAATAGAGCAACTACCGAGTTGTGTTTGAAGGTCTGGTTCCGGGGAAATTTTAATCTTTCCCGCCTCCATATACTTGATAATATCTCTGTCTGATAAAAACATGATTTTCTTTCTCAGCTCCACTATTGCTCAGCTAAAAACGCCTCCGGAGCGATGCCACGATAAGCATAATCTAAAAGGTTAACTGGATGCATCGCTTTCATGGATAAGCCGTGTTTCTGGATGCCGAGTTGGATCTGGAGGAGACAACCGGGGTTACCCGTTGCAACAATGTCCGCATCGGTTTCGGCGATGTGTGCCATTTTGCGTTCGAGGATATCTTGTGAAAGTTCAGGCTGTGTGATGTTATAGATCCCTGCGCTCCCGCAGCACCATTCGGATTCGGTTAGCTCAATCAATTCAAGCCCGGGTATTAACTGGAGAACTTTACGAGGTTGTTCTTTTACGCCTTGCCCGTGAAGAAGATGGCAGGGCTCGTCATACGTAACACGTTTTTTGATTTCTCCTGTCGGCGGTATCATCTCAATTTCGGCTAAAAACTCGCTGATGTCGCGCATTTTATGGCTGAAGTGTTTCGCCTTCTCTACATAAGCGTGATCGTTTGCTAAGAGTGCTTCGTATTCCTTAAGTGTCGCACCGCAGCCAGCAGAGTTAATAATAATAGCGTCTAAATTCTCCGCCGCAAACGCGTCAATGTTCTGTTTCGCAAGGTCTGAAGCAACGTCTCGCACGCCGTTGTGAAGATGTAGTGCGCCGCAACAGGTCTGCTTCCGTGGTGTAACGACTTCGCAACCGTTCTCTGCTAAAACCCGGATCGTAGCGACATTCGTCTCCGTAAAAACCTGATTCATAATACAACCGGGTATGAATCCGACACGGTAACGCGTTTCGCCTTTGGCAGGTGTAATATCGCGTATCGTATACTTCAGTTGCGGCGACGGAATTTTCGGCAATAACGATTCCATCTCACCGAGCTGTCCCATCAATTTCAGGATACCGAGTTTCTGAACCAGCCATCGGATGCCGAGGCGTTGGTAGAGCCACATCAACTCAAAGATGAGGTCTAACCGTTCTTTATTCGGCAGAAGTTGCTTGAAAACAAGGTTCGTCCAGAATCGATACGCTGCTGAACGCGGCGCGTTCTGTTCATAGATGGCGCGCGCTTCTTCGAGCAGTTCTCCGAAATGGACACCGGACGGACACGCCGTTTCACAGGCACGGCAATCTAAACACCGATAGATGTATTCTGACCATTCTTCATTTAGCGGAGTCGCATCTTCCTCTTTGAAGGCACTCCCCATCAAGTAGAGTCTTCCTCTCGGAGAATCCGTTTCTAAGCCTAATTCTCGGTAGGTTGGACAGGTGGGGAGGCAGAGTCCGCAGTGTGTACAAGCGTCCCATTTCTTCCAACTGAAGGTATCTACGCCGATAAGCGGTTGTGTTTGTTGGTTGGACATAAACTGTTAAGAGATTTTAACGCCCTCATTTAGACTCCCAGAACGATACCCCTGTAAGTCGAGTGTGACGTGCGCGTATCCGAGTGTTTTGAAGTACGTGCTGATGTCTTTCCGAGCGGTTTTTGAAAGCAGTCTCGAAATCTCCTGCGCTTCGAGTTCAATTCGTGCAAGTTCGCCGTGGTGTCGGACACGGAATTGACGAATCCCTAAATCGTAGAGAAATTGCTCGGCGGCATCCACTTGTCGTAGCAACTCACGCGTGATACGCATACCGTAAGGGAACCGTGAAGAGAGGCAAGCGAATGCGGGTTTATCCCATGTGGGAAGGTCCCACGCCTTTGAAATCTCGCGGATTTCTGCCTTCGTCAAGTTGACGTCAATCAGAGGGGCTTGGATACCCATCCGTTTTGCGGCATCCATGCCGGGACGGTGGTCGCCGACATCGTCTGGAATCGCGCCGTAGACAATCGTCCCTACGTCATATTTTTCAGCGATCGGACGCAGTTTATCGAACAACTCCGTTTTACAGAAATAGCACCGATTGGTCGGATTGCTTGCGTACCCTTCCAAATCTAATTCTTGGGTGTGGACGGTCTCGAATCGGATGCCGATCTGTTTGGCGATATCCTGCGCGGCTCGCATTTCCCGGATCGGATACGAATCAGAGATAGCAGTGACAGCGAGAGCGTTATCATCAAGGGCGTGTTGTGCCGCCTCTGCGAGAAATGTACTATCGACACCCCCTGAAAAAGCGACGATAACCTTCTGATAGGCGCGCAGGCATTCATAAAGTTGGTCAAGTTTCGTCTGTAGGGGCGGCGCAAGTTTCTGTTTTAACATACTTCTGAATAGCAAGTTTCGGCGGACAAGTTACGCCGAAAAAGCCTCCATATATAACGCACAGGGTTCGGATCTTAAGAAGGCCGTTCAGCCTGTTGTATCCATAACAATTCGTCTTTCAACAACTGACGTTTTAACCCACTGATTCGGTCGATAAAAAGAACACCGTTGAGATGATCTATTTCGTGTTGGAGTACACGTGCCAGCAAACCGTCGGCTTCAATCCGGACAGGTTCGCCTTGAATATCAATTCCATCAACAACAACCTTCTCCGGACGTCTCACTTCTGCTGTCACACTTGGGATGCTGAGGCATGCTTCCTCAACGACAACCTCTCCTTCAACATTCAAAATTTCTGGGTTAAAGAGGACAAGCGGTTCGTAAGTTTCGTCGTCATCTTCACCTATGTCAATAATGATGAGTCGTTTCAAAATACCGACCTGCGTTGCAGCGAGGCCGATACCGTTACCAGTAGCGTACAGCGTTTCCAGCATCTGGTCAGCGAGTTGACGTTCCGCCTCTGTAATTTCTGCCACCGGTTTCGCCCTTTTACGGAGGACCGGGTTACCATAATAGCAAAGCTGCAAGGGTGCTGTTGCACGCAGTAAGACATCATCTTCTCCCACCACGTCCGAGGTAGATGTACTCTGGTGCTTTCTTCTTCGTTTTGGCATCTATCAGACACGTCTCCCATTTTTGATAAAATAACCTTTAATATAGTATCACTTATTGCGAATTCTGTCAAGAAAAAAGTGTGTGTCCCCAGGACGATTTAGTTGAATTTGCGATGCGATCATTGTAAAATAGATATTAAGCTTTATCAGACCTGAACGTTGTATAACCGGTATCCACCGGAGAACGAGTAGATCCCATGCGATTTTTGGTATCAGTCAGTCTTATCTTTTCTATTGTGTCCAGTTTTGTGTTCGCTGCGCAGGAGGCACCACCTGTTCTTGGAGAGACGTGGCTGTGTGGGACACCGCTCCTGCATCAAGAACACCTTGCACAACACCCACCCGAAGAAGTCGCCGCTGCACCTGCCGCACACGTTCAAATAGGACAAACAGATCGTTTTTTTATTCACATTCCAGATGCGGAGGTAACAGCCACCTGTATTGCTAAAAGTGAACACCTCTACGTCTACATTGAGGATTCGGTGCGCGGTATGCTCACCGAGGCTGAGGCAATCGCAATCGCACGGGAATTTGACACACGCATCTATCCAAACGTTCGACGCTGGATGGGAACTGAATGGAAACCCGGACTTGATAGAGATAACCGCATCACATTATTGATGCACGATGTCGGTATGAATGAATCGGGACTCGATTACGGCGGCTACTTCGCACCTGCTGATCAATTACCTACGATGCCGAACAGCAACCGTCGTGAGATGCTCTATATGGACATCTTCCAGTTCAGGGAGCGTCCCCGACACACCTTTTATAGCAGTCTTGCACACGAATTCGCACATCTCGTCAACTGGTTCCAAAACGGTGGGACAACTGACCAGCGGTGGTTAGAAGAAGGCACGGCATCCTTTGTGGAATGGGCAGTTTACGGCACAGTACACAACATTTTTGTTGACGGCTATCTTACGGATCCGAGTGTCTCGCTTGCATACGCGAATACATGGGATGTCTATTACGGCGGGGCTTTTATGCTTATGCTCTATCTTTACGAGCAGTATGGTGGACGCGAACTCATCCGTGGTATCGTCGGGACCGATACCCTCGGTGAGGCGGCAATTGACACTGCTTTGGCAGGTAGTGGTAGAAGCGAACGATTTCCGGATGTCTTCTTGGATTGGGGACTCGCGAATTGGCAGAATACACAAGCAGAAAATAGAAAGCTCGGTTATGCCGACTTGCGGAACCGAAGGGTAACTGCTTCCGTGCCGCGGGTCTTCAACTATCCGAACGCGGCGAACGGTGTCGCTATTGACCAGTGGGGTGCATACTATGTTCACTTCGAGAATTTACCGCAAACGCTTGATATATCAATAACCGGCACAGGTTTTGGAAACCTCTACGCCACAACACTCTATCTTCCATCGAATGGACGATCCGTCGTTACACCTGTTCCATTTGACACCGAAAATAGGGGACACATTCGGCGCGAGGGACTCCAACGGAATGATGAAATGATACTGCTGGTGACAACGGACACACCCCAGATATTCAGTTATACCGCTGCGAACACCGACGACGATTTTGTGATAGGTAGACCACGTGAACGGAGATGGGATACAGTACCGGATTCCATAACGGCTGCCCTTGACAACCGGACCCAACCCAGCCTGCTCCGTACCGGTCTCAGGTCAAAAACGCAGCTTGAACGGATGACACAAATCCATCTGGCAAGCGACTATACCGATCTTGCAATTAGTGAAAAAGATGTGCCTTACCTTTATGCGGCGAGTACTTGGGGCATGGAGATCTTCTCACTGATCGACCCGACGCAGCCTGTCCGTATCGGTGAAATTGCCACACCCGGTGAAGCACGCTCTATAGCCGTTGATGGCGATACGGCATACATTGCTGACGGTAGCGCGGGTGTACATGTTATAGATGTCTCGGTCCGAACGGCTCCAAAAGTTATCAAAACCCTCGGTGGGTTCACGGACGCGCGCCGAGTTCAAACGGATGGCGACAATTTGTATGTCCTCGGTACAGTGCGCGGGCTGCTCATCTACAATCAACACGATGTCCGTAACTCCCAAACGCCTCACCCCAGACGCTTCTTCCGCACTGCAGGCACACCGCTGAATGTCCTTATCCGAGACAAAACCGTCTACGTGAGTGACGACAGACACGGGTTATATATTCTTGAACAGAGTCCATTCGGCGATTTAGTTTTCCAAAGTGCTGTTCCAATCCTCGCTAACGCCTATGAAGTCGTGGAGACAGCAGATGCTGTTTATGTACTCGTCGCTTCAGGCAACCTCACTTTAGTTGATGTTACGGATGCCGAAAACCCTGAAGTGGGTCTCCGATTAAATACACCGGGATTCGCAACCAGCATTCAATCTCGCAACAATACCGTCTATCTCACAGATCAACAGGCAGGACTCCATATTATTGATGTCCGTAACCCGCAGCAACCGCAACGAATTTCTGCACAACCGACGTTCGGGAACGCAACCGATGTCGTCGTTTGGGGTACGTTGGCTTACGTTGCGGATGGAAAAGGCGGTATCCAGACGATTGATGTTAGCAAACCTGAATCGCCGAAGTGGTTAAATCACTACGCCTTTGACGGTACTGCTTACGGCATTGATGTTGTAGAGACAGCAGCAGGCGAACGGACTGTCTACGTCGCGAACGGTGTCGGTGGGTTGCGCAGCCTCGAATTTACAACGCCTTATCAAGGAGCCTTGACACAAAATCTATTACTTCCTACGGAGTCCGAGACTTTTGAGGAGCCGTTCGGGTCAGCAAATTGTACCAAAGTCCGTGTCCAGAACGGGTACGGCTTTGTTGCCGCCGATACGGGGATGTTCATTGTTCATCTTAAGACGAATGCGATTGTGGCACATATACCGACCTCTGCCCCCGTTTCTGATATTGCGTTGCATGACGGTTACACCTATCTTTGTGCCGAATCGCTAATTGTTGTTGATAGCCGAGCCCCGCAACAGAGCGGCATCGTTTCTGAACGTGATGTACCGGGAAGTGCTTACCGTGTTGTGGTTGACGCGGCGGCATCGTCCGCATACCTCGCAGCACTTGAGGGTGGGTTGCACGTCTTTGACATAGCGGAGCCTGCTGTGCCACGCCCTATCGGAAGGTACACGACACAAGGAAACGCGACGGGTGTCACGTTTGCGGAAGATCGCGTGTACCTATTGGACAGCGGCGTTGGTGTTACCGTACTTGATATGTCTGAACCGCACGAACCGAGATTGCAGGGCACTTATGAGAACGATGTCCTTCCTATTGATGCCCAGGTCGGTGGAAACTATCTCTATCTACTTGATAGCAGAGGTGTACAGATGATTGATACGCGGACCCTTGAAATGACTTCGTCGCTTGTCTACAAAAATAGCGAACTCTGGTTTCCATCGGAATTGAGGTTAACAGACACCGCGCTCTATATCGCAGATTTGTATCAACTCCGTATCCTTCGCGTGCATCCGGAAGGTATCTCTCTGGCAGTCGAAGAACGAGCATCGTCTGACTGGACTCCTAATGTGATGAATTCTACGCCTGTCAACCGTTTGAATCAAAATTATCCGAACCCGTTTAATCCGGAAACGTGGATTCCGTATCAGCTCGCCTCAAATGTGGATGTATCCCTCCGTATTTACGATGCACGAGGAAGGAGCATCTATTCCAAACTGCTCGGATACCAAAAGGCGGGGTCGCACACGGTTTATTGGGATGGACGAAACGCTGCTGGCGAACCTGTCGCAAGTGGGATCTATTTTTATTCCATTCAAGCTGGAGATTTCCATGCAACCCGAAAGATGCTGATCCGACGGTGATCTCTTAGTTTCAGGACTTATGCAATTTTTGAAAGTAGGTGGTTCTATTAGATGAAAGTTTTCGGTAAACATAGTGTTCTGGTAGCACAAAGAAGCGAAATCCATACGTCTGATATTGGACGCAGCCGAATTACAAAAACTTTGTAACGCAAATTGACACAAGGACGTTAAATTGTATTAATTCGACACAGTTTGACTAACCTGTTTTGGTTCTTAATTATGTCTCACAGAGAGATTTTCAAGGAGTAAAGTAACATGGCTAGGAACAGCGTAACAGGGCGTTTCCGGGACCTTGAGATAGTATTTAGCATCGATGGTGATTGTATCATTATGAGTGTACGGAATTTGACCGATGCCCAGAGGCGAGTACGCGTGATGTATCAGAAACTTTCGGTGAGCGGACTCGCCAATTGGGCGCGGTTTGAACTAACCGACGCGCCCATTTCACGCCGTCTTCCGACAGAGATACTTGACGCATATCGTTTAACCTTTTTTGTTGATAATGCCAAACCCGTTTACGCGCGCGTGGCAAAAATATTGGATGAATTGCACACACTCAAAGCTGAGCAGCCAGCGGAAACTGCGCCGGAAGGTACCGCTGAACTCGGCACATCCAAACCTGAACTCCAAACGCCAGAAGCAGTCGACGGGCCTGCTCCTGTATCGAAACCTTCAGAGGATACGACGACTAAAGACACTGTACCACCTTTAAGTGTACACAGCAACACCGACGAACCTTCCATATCGGAGGTCGAGGCGACGCAGGATATCGAGAAAGCAGTTGTGTATCCTGGAACAACGGAACCCCTGAATCCAGTTTCGACATCTTTAGAAACATCGAGCGACGAAAGCCTATCTACTGCGCCGGAAATCGAAACGATGCAACAGGCAGAAGAACCAAAGATGGGTCTGCCGGATGCGGAGATTCCAGAAACTGTCGTAGCGAATCTCGATGAAGATGAGCATCTGACTTCCGAAGAGGAAACGATGCCTCAGACGATAGAAGATATAGAACGGATAGTAGAAGAGGCGAAGTCTCCGGATGTTAAACAACAACCCGAAGAACGACCTGTGTCCTTACCTACTAAATCTGTACTGCACGCTGTGGATGCTAACGTGGAATTTAAAATTGAAGTGCCAGCACTTCCACCGAGCGTACTTACAGAACAACGGAGGGCAGAAGTCGCGAAACTTAACACTGGCAATACCCAATTCAGTAAGTTCTCGTCAAAACGGAAAGAAAAAGGTGTCTTTGGACAGTTCGCCCAAGCCTTAGGACTCACCCCCGGTGGCAGACGCGGCAAAGTTTACTATCAAGAGAAAGGCGAAACCATTCAGAATGAATTCCAAGACCAACTCGCTAAGTTGGAGCGGGATTATAATGAGGGATATGGACTCAATCTCTCTACTTGGTACCCCGAAACGCTCTGCGAAGAAGAAACCGCAATCCTACTTCTGAACCTTATGGTGAACGAGGTGATCGCATGGCAGAAAGAGGTCGGACGGACTACGCCTGAAACAGAACAGCTCGCGCAGACACTTGATGAAGTCGCTGTACGTCTCAGACAGACACTCAAGCAGACGCGTGGTATATCTACCCCATCCCCAACGTTGTTCCCCGATCTGTTCGCCGAGAATGAACGCGACATAGAGAAAATTCAGAGTGAGTGTGACGCATACCTTCAACGCTTTGCCAGTAAGTTGATCGAACAAGAGAGGAAACACGCTTCTAAGATTGAGGTAATCATTTTCAAGAAGTTCCTCATCGAGTTTATCCGAGATTTCCTATTCGTTGAAGTTACGAAGAACATAAAAGGGAATGAATTACCAGAACGCCTCGAATGGTTTTTAGATCTCGTCGATTCTGAGGTCATCCCAATTGAAGTCGGCGTAACCCGAGTTTCGGAGAATCATCATAGGGTCAAGGGTGCGCTTGCCTGTGAATTTGAACCGGGTACAATCGTTGAAGTTGTCTCCCCGGGGTTACAGTCTCAGGATGGAAAACGGGTTAGTCAGATGGCTGTCGTTATTGAAGCGGAGTAACAGGAATGGAAACGATCGAACACTTGATTCAGAAAGTTGCGCAGTTGCCGCAAGTGAACCTCGGACATTTTCCGACCCCTTTGGAGGCGTGTCCTCGTCTCTCTGAGGCACTCGGCGGCCCCCGCATCTTCATCAAACGTGAAGATTGCTCAGGTTTGGCATTCGGGGGCAACAAAGTCCGACAACTTACTTTCACAATCGGGGACGCTGTTGCAGAAGGCGCAGATACGATTATACACGGCGCAGCTTCGCAATCGAATCACTGTAGACAAGCTTCTGCCGCTTGTGGTAAACTTGGGTTGAAGTGCTACCTTCGACTCGCCCGGGACCACAAAAGTATTCTCCAAGGAAACCTTTTGTTAGACAATTTAGCAGGCGCGGATGTCGAAATTGTTGATGTGCCGTTCGGTCCCGAATTAGATGTCGTGAAATATGAACTGGCAGAAAACCTGAAAGCACAAGGACTAAAACCGTATGTCGTGGCATCGCCCCGCTCAACTGCCCTCGCCGCCGTTGCTTTCACGTGGTGTATCACTGAAATTGCAGAACAGCAACAACAATTAGGAATTGATGCCGACTGGATTTACACCTGTTCTGTGGGTGGCACACAGGCGGGACTCGTCCTCGGCACCAAAGCACTCGGATTGAAAATGAAACCCTACGGGATCGCACCGATTCATTGGGAGAATAAACATGATCGTCTCCGAAATGCCGCAAATAGTGCATCCGAACTCTTGGAATTAGAGACTCGTGTCACCGATACAGATATTCGGAACACAGACGACTATATCGGGCAGGCTTACGGTTACCTCACACCAGAATGTATTGACGCACTGAAACTCGTTGTTAAGACAGAAGGGATTTTTCTCGATCCCGTCTACACTGCTAAGGCGATGGCGTGTCTCATTGACCATATCCAACAAGGTAGACTCGGACGCGACGACACTGTCATCTTTCTCCATACAGGCGGCACCCCTGCTATCTTCGCATACCAAGAAGAATTAGTCGCCAGCCTATAGGCTTAATCTCCTTCTCAATATCTTGGTCGCGTCAGTGCCGCACACGCGCCTCTGACGCGATCCCATCTAAACACTTCCAATTTCCAATCAACTTTTTTCCTTGACACTTTTTTTAGATATGGTATCATTTGAAACAAGTGTGTGCGAAGTTCTTTGTTCGTGCCCAATTGCGGTGCAAACGTTCCGTAAATCGCAATCCTTGACTTGTTAAGGTAGGAGTATGCCGATGCTATTCCGCTTCTCGCTCTACGGGTTCCTGAAGAATCAACGCTATTATGATCCGTTTCTGTATCTGGTGTTTCTTGAGAAAGGCTTATCCTACTTTGAAATTGGCATCTTAATCGGATTCCGCGAGGTATGCACCAACCTATTTGAAATTCCGTCTGGCGCGCTCGCTGACCTTTACGGTAGACGCCGCGCTATGATTTTTTCGTTCTGTGCCTATATCGTCTCTTATGTGATATTCGCTGAAAGTGCGTCGCTGTTACTGCTTTTCGCTGCCATGTTTTTCTTTGGTTTGGGCGACGCGTTTCGCAGCGGTACCCACAAAGCGATGATCTTCGATTGGCTCCGCCTTCAGGGACGGTCAGACGAAAAAACTAAAGTATACGGTTTTACCCGATCCTGGTCCCAGATGGGTTCCGCTATTTCAAGTCTCATCGCCGGTGGTCTGGTCTTTTACCGGGGCAACTTCACAGACATCTTCTGGTTTACGATTATTCCCTACGCGATGAATATCATCAACTTCCTCGGCTATCCTGCACACTTAGATGGTGATAAGCAGAGCGAGTTTTCGCTTAAAGCAGTTTCACGCATGCTCGGCAGTGCCTTGAAACAGTCCGTCCAATTCGCGCCGCTCCGTCGTCTCGTTTTTGAAGGTATGGGTTTTGAAGGGATGTATAAATCCAGCAAAGACTTCCTCCAACCGATACTCAAACAGACAGCACTTGCTCTCCCTTTACTGTTAGCACTCGATGAATCGAAACGTTCAGCGTTAGTGGTGGCAGGAGTCTACTTTATCCTCCATTTCTTATCGTCTTTTGCCTCTCGGAATTCGCACCAGATTTCGGATTGGCGCGGAGGCGACGAAGGGGCTGCACGCTTCATGTGGTGGATAGACCTCGCACTCTTTGCCTTGTTGATTCCGGCTCTTTGGTTCAATTGGTATCCAGCGATTATTTTGCTTTTTGTGGCACTGGCAATGCTCCAGAACTTCTGGCGCCCCGGATTAATTAGTCGTTTCAATGCACAATCCACACCGGAGATGAGCGCGACGATTTTATCTATTGAGGCGCAATCGAAATCGTTGGCAACTATCATTCTCGCTCCAGTGCTCGGATTGTTGGTGGATTCAGTCGGTAACTTCTCGCCGGTGGGCATTGTTGGGACGTGCATCGCCGTTGCGATTCTGCTTGCATACCGTGGCGAATTAGAAGCGCGTCCGGCATCCATACCAGCATAGCATAAAAAAGCGCGGTCGCATGACCGCGCTTCACAAAATCAAATCAAACGTTTTAGAACCGTTCACTCTTAATCTCACCCCACTGCGTCGCTAACTTCTCTTTTGGGTCAACAGGGAACGGTGTTTCACGGTTCAGATCGTCTTCGGGTTCGCCTTCAAAATAACGGAAGTTGTCAATCCAGAAATCGACATCCGATTGTGCGATTGACAAGCTAACCCACATATCTTTTTCGACATCCACTGTTGCGGTAAAAGTATAGTCATACTCTTCCCACTCGGGTCCGCTCAAAATTAGCGTAGGATTCGGTTGACCGCTCAGGTGATTGGTCCAGGGATCGTGCTGCGTCTGAAAGTTGACTCTCACCTCACGCTGCTTTTCAGCACGTGCCCAAAAAACGACAGAATACTTTTCGCCTTTCTCCATTGAGACGCTTCTCTGTTTAACCTTTGCGTGCCATGCTGTGCCAGTGGCTTTATGTCCGACAATCTTGAGCGATTTATTCCCGTGCTGTGGGTTTTTCTTATCAATCTCCATCGTGTAAAGTCCACCGCGATCACAACACGCACCATCCTCTAACTCCCAAGCGGCTAAATCGTCTTCAAAACTGTAGTTCTCAATGAGGAGTTCACCTTTCTTCCATTTCCCTAAGTCTTGGACTGTTTCGGCAGAGGCATGCAAACCTACAAATAGCGTAAACAGCATTAGAGTGATAATAATAGATTTCGTCACGTTATTTTCTCCTTTGTGCGTTAAAGTTCAACATACAAGGTTAATTTTCACCTCGCATAAGAGATTCCACTTCAGGCAGGACTTGTGTGACCGCTGCTTGATCAACATTCTCGGCAACGCTGCCATAGCCTGCTGTGTGAATCATCTCCACGAGGTTTTGCCCTAACTGTTCAATTGTCCATGCGATTGAATCCGGCACACTCGCTTTATCGAGATGCCGCTGATCATTTTTTCCGGAGGGATCATAATGATAGTGTGGATCCTTGCGGAAACAGTCGAAACGGAGGAGTTGAATATCTTTACCGTCCGCTTCACCGTGGACCCGGACAGAGGGGCCACCATCTGATCCGAAACTGCGTTTGTCGACGCGAAGTTCAATACCGCCGACTTCAAACACTTTTTCATTCATCAATTTTTACCTCCAGTTTACAAATATATAAGTACATTATACATGAAGGTTACAAATGTGTCAATAAAAAGTCGTTTCTGTGATGTGAAGTTAAAATTCCGCCTTGTCTACCCAAAGTATTTTTTATAGCATTTACTATAAAAAATACTTGCAAAAAGAATGCGGATATGATATACTATTAATGAATAGATTTTAAGGTGATTAAACTTAATATAAGGCAATCTGAATAACAATGACACGACAGATGCTTGACCGCTTCGGGCGGATCCATACGAATCTTAGAATCTCGGTTACGGATGTCTGTAACTTTCGCTGCATTTATTGTATGCCGGAAGATATGACCTTCATGCCAGATTCTGCGCTCATGACCTTTGACGAAATTCTGCATCTCGCGCGTATTTTCGTCGGGTTGGGTGTTAGTAAAATCCGAATTACGGGTGGTGAACCGCTTGTTCGGCCTGGTGTCCCTGCACTCATAGAACGATTGACAGAGTTAGAAGGACTCAAAGACATTAGCTTGACGACCAACGGCATCGGTCTCGTTACGCAAGCGCAGGCACTCTACGATGCTGGACTTCGCCGGATTAATGTGAGTTTGGATACGCTTGACGAAGAGAAGTTCGAGCAGATGACCCGTCGGAAGGTCCTCTCTCGTGTGCTTAAAGGTTTGAAAACGGCGCAGGCATGCGGTTTTAATCCAATTAAAGTCAACGCTGTCGCAATGCGGGGTTTCACCGATGACGAAATTGTTGATCTGGCGACCTTCGCACGGAAAAACAACTATCAACTCCGGTTCATCGAATTTATGCCACTGGATGCCGATGATGTCTGGGGACGTAATATGTACATTCCGGGAAAAGAGATTATCGAAAAAATCGATGCGCTCTATCCGCTCACACCGATTACACTGAACGGTGAAGCGAAAAGTGACACTGCAAAACGTTATCGTTTCTCAGATAACGGGAATGAGGTCGGCATCATTCCGTCTGTGAGTGACCCGTTCTGTGAAAACTGTAATCGCGTCCGCCTGACCGCCGACGGAAAGTTTCGTACCTGCCTTTTTTCATTAACAGAGACGGATCTGCTCACACCGCTACGTGAAGGCGTACCAGATGAAACGATTGAAGCGTTGATTCTTGATGCAGTTGCGCAAAAAGAAGCGGGACATAAAATTAATGCCGCAGATTTCATCAAACCAGAACGAAATATGTCAAGAATCGGCGGATAAAAATAAAAAAGCATTCGCAAATAACAAAGCACTAAAAACGTTCTAAATTCACCATAAATAAGGAGTCCGAAGTTAAAAAATGAGCAACGAGTTGACAATTAAAGACTTGCACATCAGTGTGCAAGGGAAACCGATTATCAATGGATTAAGTTTAACTGTCCAACCGGGTGAAGTTCACGCGCTTATGGGCCCGAACGGGTCTGGTAAGAGTAGCCTTGCGAACGGTTTGATGGGGCATCCGCTCTACGAGGTGGATTCGGGTGAAGTGATTTTCGATGGTGTTGATGTGTTGGACTTAGAGCCAAACGAACGCGCGAAACTCGGACTTTTCCTTGCTTTCCAGTATCCGACGGCGATCCCGGGTGTCAGTTTGGCGAATTTTCTACGGCTTGCTGTTAGCGCAGTTCGAGGAAAAGAGACGAACGGTTCCGAGAAAGATAAACTTATCCCGATGCGCGAATTTCGGCGTGAACTTCGCGAGAAGATGCAACAACTCGGCGTTGACGATTCCTTCGCGAGACGATACCTCAACGACGGGTTCTCTGGCGGTGAAAAGAAACGCGCTGAAATCCTGCAACTTGCAATGCTTGAACCGAAGATCGCTATCCTTGATGAGACCGATTCCGGACTCGATATCGATGCTGTCCGAATTGTCGGTGACAGCGTCAGCCGGTTGGTCGGGCCGGAGTTAGGTGTGCTGATTATCACGCACTACCCACGCTTGTTGGAATATATCCGTCCGCAATTCATACATATCCTGCTTGATGGTAGGATCGTGGAATCCGGGGGATGGGAACTCGCGGAAATGTTAGAGGCAGAAGGTTACGATCCGATTAGAGAAAAACACGGTATCAAAGAGGAGGAATAACATGGCAAATACTGAAAAGAGCACGGTAGAAGAACTCGGCATCAGTAAAGACTATCAGTACGGGTTCCATGACGATATTAAACCGACGTTCAAGTCGCGCAAAGGGTTGGACGAGGAAGTCATCAACCAAATGTGCGACATCAAAGGCGAACCCGACTGGATGCGTCAGTACCGGCTTGAGGCGTACAAGATTTTCAAACAGAAGCCGATGACGAAATGGGGTGGCGATCTAACACAACTCGATTTTGATGACATCTACTACTACGTTAAAGCCTCGGATCGGAGTGAGCGCAGCTGGGACGATGTACCGGACGACATCAAAAAGACCTTTGACCGGCTCGGTATCCCTGAAGCCGAACGGAAATTCCTCGCTGGGGTCGGCGCACAATACGACTCCGAAGTCGTTTACCATAACATCGTCGAAGAATTGGACAAAATTGGTGTTGTGTTTCTCGATACCGATACGGCTGTCAAAGAGTACCCGGATCTCGTGAAAAAATACTTCGGGACGATTATCCCGTCCGCGGACAACCAGTTCGCAGCACTTAACAGTGCTGTTTGGAGTGGGGGCAGTTTCGTTTATGTGCCGCCGGGTGTGAAGGTCGAGTACCCACTGCAAGCCTATTTCCGTATCAATAGCGAAAACATGGGACAGTTTGAACGCACGCTCATCATCGCTGACGAAGGTTCACAGGTACATTACGTTGAAGGTTGCACAGCACCTACATTCAGCAGTGAATCCTTGCACAGTGCGGTTGTTGAAATTGTTTGCATGAAAGGTTCACGGGTACGTTATACCACGATCCAGAATTGGGCAGGGAACGTCTATAATCTCGTCACGAAGCGTGCCTTCGCTTATGAAGATGCACAGATGGAATGGGTCGATGGCAATCTCGGTAGTAAGTTGACGATGAAGTATCCGAGTGTCTATATGATGGAACCAGGGGCACGCGGCGAAATTCTCTCAATCGCATTCGCTAGCAAGGGGCAGCACCAAGACGCAGGCGCGAAAGTCTATCACTGCGCACCGAATACTACCTCGCAGATAACTTCTAAGAGCATTAGTAAAGATGGCGGCAGATCGAGTTATCGCGGATGGGTGGATGTCGCGAAAGGGGCAAAAGGATGCAAATCGCACGTCGTCTGTGACGCGCTGATCCTTGACAAGGATTCCCGTTCTGACACTTATCCCGTTATTGAGATTAGCGAGAACGATACGAATATTGAGCACGAGGCGCGTGTCAGCAAAATCGGTGAGGAACAACTCTTCTACTTGATGAGCCGCGGGCTTTCGGAAGAAGAAGCCTCCACGATGATTGTCAACGGATTCATCGAACCTCTCGTCAAAGAACTTCCAATGGAATATGCTGTGGAAATGAACCGTCTCATCCAACTTCAGATGGAAGGTTCAATCGGTTAAGATGGCAGTCGGCAGTCGGCTATCGGCTTTCAGCAAGAAGAGGATATTCTTAAACGAAGACCCCTTAAAACTGACGGTTGACAGCCGATGGCTGATGGCTATTAAAAGGATAAAACAAATTGCAAAAAGGTCATTTCTCAAAAGAATTTCTTGAAAAAATAGCAGCAGCTGAACCACAGTGGATGCGTGAGAAACGGTTAGAGGCTTACGCCCTGTACGAGTCTTTACCGATGCCACATACGACGGAAGATGATGTCTGGCGGCGCACTGTTGATATGCGTACGCAAGACTACTGGCGGCGCACGCGACGCTATCTCCGCGGTCTTGATGTCGAAAAATATGCCCCGAGTCTGCCAACAAACGGCGGCCCGTCCGACATAGATGTAGATGCCAGCGATGAAGCGGCATCCGGTGTCCTTGTACAGGTTGATGGACAACTCCAACACATCTCTAAGAGTGAAGAGTTAAAGAAAAAAGGGATCTACTTTGCGGATTTCCATACCGCACTGCGGGAGCAGCCAGAACTGCTCCGTGACTACTTCATGAACAAAGCAGTGACGTTAGAGACAGCACTAAAGAGCGGAAATATTGCACAACATAATAAATTTGACGCGCTTCACGGGGCATTCTGGCGGGGCGGCTACCTACTACACGTTCCAAAAGGCGTAAGCGTTGAAGTGCCGCTGCGGGTCTTTATCAAAATGTCGGAAGCGGATCAAGCAGATTTGTCGCACACGCTTATCATCGCTGAAGAGGGGAGTCAAGTTGCGGTCTTGGAGGACAACGCATCTACCACGTCGGACGCGAGCGGTTTACATAGCGGTGCGGTCGAAATCTTCGCTGGACAGAACGCAAATGTGACCTACGTACAGGTACAACGTTGGAATCGGACGGTCTGGAATTTCGGCTCACACCGCGCGATGATCGCCAGGGACGCGCAGCTCTGCTGGGTGAGCGCTGCCTTCGGGGGTAGGCTCAACAAAATGAACCAAGCCTCTATCTTAGAAGGTGCCGGAAGCCACGCACAAATGTTGGGACTCGCTTTTACTGACGCGCGCCAACATTTAGATGTTAGCACGGCACAGGAACACATCTCACCGCATACCACCAGCGATCTGATGTATCGTACGGTCCTCAAAGACAGGTCACAGACGGCATGGGGTGGAAACATCTACGTCTATCCGTCGGCGAACCATACCGATGCGTACCAGAAGAACGACAATCTGTTGCTCAGTGAGCGTGCGCATGCCGATACTTTGCCGGGATTGGAGATTCAAGCGCATGAGGTACGTTGCACGCACGGTGCGACTGCCGGGAAGATTGATGCCGATCAGGTTTTTTATCTTATGAGTCGCGGATTGCCTTACACGCAAGCGGAACGCCTAATTGTTGAAGGGTTTTTTGAACCCGTCATAGAACGTGTCCCGTTAGAATCTGTGCGCGAAGAGTTAAGTACATCAATTACACGTAAACTTGGGTAGTTATCAGCGGAGTAGCCGTCAGCCGTCAGCAAATTAGCGGTCATCCGTCAGCAAAGAGAGGTTAGTTTAATCAGAAACCTCTTTGCTGATTGCCGATAGCCAATAGCCATTCTTGCTGACAGCCGAAAGCCGATTGCTGATAGCCATCTTACTGACAACTGATAACGAATAAAAAAGGAGTAACTCAAATGAGTCAACCGAAAATTATCGCTTACATGAAACCCGTCTGCGGATGGAGCAACGGTGTCCGTGCGATTTTCGCCAAATACAGTTTGGATTATGAAGACAGGGACATCATCAACAACGAAGACAACTATCGTGAAATGGTTCAGAAGACGCGGCAGCCGTATCAACCCTGCGTCCAGATTGACGATGTGATGCTTGCCGATGTCAGCGGCGATGAAGTCGAACAGTATTTGGTCTCAGAAGGGATTGTGAAATCCAGCGATGCTGAAACCGATGTGCCGACGGATCAAGCGTGCGAAGACCACGGGCCGTCTGCTGTCAGTATCGGTTTCCCAAGCAGATAACCGTCTATTACTATAGGCGAGGCGTTCATGCCTCGCCATTTCCGAGTAAACGCAATATATTTTTCAGAAAATGAGGATAGTAAGGTCAAGAAAGTAAGTCAGATTAGGAATTAGGAGGGTAAAAATGCTTACTATGATTATCGTATTTTCCATATTAGTAGCGTTTTGCCTTGGATGTGCACTTTGGCTTTGGTATAAATTGGAAAAAGCGAAGAAGGAAAAAAAATATATCCGAAATCAGTTGGATACTGCTAACACTGAAAAAAAAGATGCCCTATGGTTACTCTATCTGTCCGAGATATCACTATTGGCGAGTGTTAGCGTTCTTTATAGTGAACGGAGACGCTTCTATAACCTAAAGCATAACTCAGATGAAACTCTCAAAAACTATCAAGCGTTTCACGAAAATGTAAAAAGACAGACAGAAATGAGGTTAATTAGGAAAGGAACTAAAGTGGCTCTGAGTTTCATCCCCGGTCTCGGACTTCTTGATATTTTAGATGATATCGGTGAAATATTGAGTGACGCGGACAAAGCCTCTGATTTTATAAGCAAGATGTCAGGCACATTAGAAACATTGACTACGGGCTCTTCCGGTGTAGCAATTGGTTTTATTCACTCTACGACTGATGATGATAATGATATATCCGCGGACGTAATAAAAGATGTCCACAGCACTTTTCAGGAATCATTTGAAGAGTTTGAAGATAATATAAACGCCTCCGATTCTGATGAGTTAATGGATGCATCAAAACTCAAAACCTTCGTGGCAGATACTATTCAAAGCATGGACAACTTGGACACGGTAAAGTCAATACCAGAGGGAGAACGTCAGATGATTATTGACAGAACCCTTAAAAGGGTTAATGAGTTTGTCGATGCTGTCAGCGACTATAATCAGGTTAATAAGGAGGAACCAAACGCAAACGCTGCTGCGTCCTAAGCAGTTTAAGCACTTTACCCGTATCAAATTGACCTAAACCGAAGTCTAAAGACTTGGGTTTTAGGACTACGAGAGATAATCATATATGGAACAGCAAGAGAACAAACTAAACACATATACGCTTGATAGAATTGAGCGGAAAATCCGCGAGATAGTAGATGCGTCCGAAGGGGCTGAATACATCTACCGTGGCGAAGCCCAATACCATACTAAAGTGTGTTCAGGGCTCTACCGGGGCTACAATAAAAATGAAGAGGAAGAGGAAGATTATGACATTGTAGGTAGCCAAAAAATAATTCTAAAAAAAATTAATGATTATCTTCCCGAAACAATAAAAGTTAACAAGTATAAAATTCTGGCACAACTTCAGCACTATGGTGCAAGAACCAATCTGATAGATTTTACTCCTGACTTCCTTATAGCCCTCTACTTCGCTTGCGAAAAAGAAATGGGAAAAAACGGATGCGTTATCTTATTAAAAAGGCCAACAAAGGAAAAATCAGAAGACGATAACGATGAGAAAAAGCCAGAAGACGATAACGATGAGGAATGCAGAGACTACACACTCATAAAACCGCCCGAAGTAATTGATCGCGTTAAACCTCAGAAAAGTTTATTCGTTGAATCACCAACAGGTTTTATCGAACCAGATGGTATCGTAGATATTCCAAGAGATCTCAAAGTGCCCATACTAACCTACATAGAAAAACATCATGCAATATCCCGCCAATATATCTACAACGACATCCATGGGTTTATTAAATCAGGAGATATTGAGATGCCCTACTTGGAATTTGAAAAAGGTATGGAAGATAAAAATAAACAAATAAAGAAAGAAGAGAAAGACTTCAGTAAAGCTATATCTCATTATGAGATAGCCTTGAAGCTAAAACCCGAGTTCCCCGAGGCTTATTCGGAACTCGGTCAAATCCACTTTCTAAATCACAGCTATGATGAAAGTATTGAAAATTACACCAAGGCGATATGTTTAGAGAGCACTAATGCCAAACACTATCTCAGCAGAGGCATAGTTCACGCTGAAAAAAAAGAACACGAAAAAGCTGTTAAAGACTTTAGCAATGCTATAGATAAAAATGACAATGATCCATATAGCTACATTGAGCGCTGTAAGAGTCTTATGGTGTTGAATATGTGGGATGAGGTTAGATTGGATATAAACACTCTTAAAGATCGGTTTGAACAATCTGGACAGTCTAAACATCTTAAATTACTCACAAAATTTGTAAAGGATGAGGATATTGATGATTTGCCGGAAGATATTAAAAACATACTTCCACCATAAGTATCTCAATAATTATGATATAAAAGCCAAAAAGGATGACGATAGTTATGAAGATTATCCTTGGTTTAGAGATCATGAAATACTTTGCGATGGCTTTAGGAAAGAAGTGATGGGTGAACTCTGGATTAGAAATTTAACTGGTTATAGCGGAGGTGAAAGAGAAAGATGTCCAGAAGGTTCGTTCTACATTGAAGATGGCAATCACCGTGCTCTTGTATAAGCTGTAATCTTGGAATGTGGTAATGGTGTATCCTATGAAAATGTAAAAGCTTTACACGCAACATCTTGGGATATAGCAGATGGAGTACTTGGTCATCCGTGTCAACCGGCCGGAGCATTAGAACGCGATGGAAGATTCCCAACTGATGGAGAAGTCAGTGTTAGTGTAAAGAAGAGAAATCATTATTTCAAAAGTGGTTTCAATGCCCCTATACGGCGGTATATAAGTTTCTGAACCCCATTTGAAATAACCAACACTATGAACACCTTATACTTCGGCGATAACCTTGAAGTCATGCGAGAAATGGACGATCAACTCTAATTGGGCGGTGACACGGCTCGGTCTTCAACCAACAAAATCTGTCGGCGATGGCGGTAAGGATGGCGAGGCACACGTCGGACATATCACGCTTTGGGACCCAGAGGATGGACAAACAACTAACACCCGTATCCTTGCCGAAGTCAAAAGCGGCAAACCGACAATCACGCAAGTTCGCGCCTTCTGTCGTGTTATGGACAAGCGCGATGCGATCGGAGTCTTTATCACGATTGAACCTGTTAGTGATGGTATGCGTCAAGAAGCAGCGGATATGGGAACGTTCACCCATAACAACGAAACGTTTCCGCGCTTACAATTTTGGCAAATAGACGATACTTATTTTCAAGATCCGAGATCCCTGCGGAATCTTATACGTTTACCGAAGCAGTGGCTTGAACCGATGCGGAGAATGGAGCGGCATTTTACGGATACACAGATGAGTTTTAATCTGCGCGGGAATGTTGATTGAAAAAATAAACACCTTTTGTGGACGCGGTTTAATCCGCGATTCAAAAAATGGATAACATAGGTAAAAGAGACATGCACACCTCAGAATTTCGTCCGCTTGATGTGGAACGTATCCGTAAGGATTTTCCGATCTTCGCGACAGAGCCGCCGTTGGCTTTTCTGGATAATGCCGCATCAACACAGACAGCGCGTCCTGTCGTTGACGCGATGGATGCCTATTACGATACCTATCGTTCCAATATCCATCGCGGTATCTATCGGATTTCAGAACAGGCGACGGAGGAATATGAACACGCTCGCGAGAAGGTGGCGCGATTAATTAACGCACCGCGCACGCGCCAAATCATCTTCACGCGGAACACAACAGAATCCATTAATCTGGTCGCTCATAGTTGGGGAAACGCGAATATTCAGGAAGGCGATGAAATCGTCCTGACCGTTATGGAGCACCATAGCAATCTCGTGCCGTGGCAGCTGCTGGCGCAGCGGACAGGTGCAGTGCTCCGGTTCCTTGAGATCACCGATGAAGGATTGCTTGATTTTACGCAATTACGCGACCTCCTCACAGAGAAAACGAAGCTCGTCGCTATGGCCCATGTTTCTAATGTACTTGGAACTATTAACCCGATTCAGTCTGTTATTGAGGCGGTACATGCTGTCGGTGCGAAAGTCGTCGTTGATGCAGCGCAATCGGTGCCACATTTTCATGTTGATGTTCAACAACTCGACTGTGATTTCCTAGCGTTCTCAGGACATAAGATGTGTGGACCGACCGGCATCGGCGTGTTATACGGTCAATTGGAGCTGCTTGAGGAGATGCCGCCGTTCCTCGGTGGTGGTTCAATGATTCGCGCGGTCGAGCGCGATGTATCAACTTACGCGGACCTGCCGGCGAAGTTTGAAGCGGGGACACCAAGCATCGCTGAAGCGATCGGACTCGGACACGCCGTGGACTATATCACACAAGCAAACTTAGCAGCAATTCACGTTCATGAACAGGAACTCTTAAAATACGCACATCATCGCTTAAAAGAAATCGAAGGCATTACGATTTACGGACCGTCTGCACCGCATCAAAAAGCAGGGGTCATCTCCTTTAATATGGACGGTATCCACCCGCACGACGTGGCGGGAATTCTGGACACGCACGGTGTGGCTATCCGGGCAGGACATCACTGTGCACAACTGCTTATGAAAAAATTCGATGTTATCGCCACTGCACGTGCCAGTTTTTATCTTTATAATACAGTTGAAGATGTAGATAGACTATACGAAGGGCTCTGTAGAGCACAAAAACTTATGACTCGGAGAAAAAAATGAACATATATCAGGAAGAACTGCTTGACCATTACGAGAATCCGAGCAACTACGGGACCTTGCCGCACCCTGATATTTCGCATGAGGAAGACAATCCGCTTTGTGGAGATCAGATTCGCATGGACCTGCTTGTTGAGGATGATAAGATCAAAGAGGTGCGTTTCTGTGGACACGGTTGTACGATTAGTCTGGCGGCTGCCTCTATGTTGACTGAAATGATTGAAGGCAAAAGTCTTGATGAAGTCAAGCAGCTCACAAAAGACGACATGTTGGATATGGTCGGTATCCCTTTGGGCCCCGTTCGCATCAAGTGTGCGTTATTGGCGCTCAAAGTTCTCAAAGCCGGTGCGTACGGCATCAACTGCTGGCCTGGCGAAGAAGATGGATAAGGAACACCGGTTTAAAGAAGGAGATAAAAAATGAACAACAATGTAACAACACAAGAGACTAAGGTTACACTAAGTGTTCAGGATTTAGAAAGCATTATTCGTAAAATAGTTCGTGAAGAACTGGCAGCGTTTACGGCACAGGATCCCGAAACTTTTTATCTTGATAAAGAATCCCCGCTTTGTGAAGATATGGAGGACATTCTTAAACGCAAAAAATCTGGGGAATTAAAGTTTTATACCCACGAAGAAATTTGGAAGGAACGTAATGCCAGAATTCTATAAAGTTGCGAAGGTTAGTGAAGTGCCACCCGGCTCGAAACACTTGGTCGAGGTGGACTTCGTTCCAGTACTCCTCTTCAATATTGATGGTGAGTTCTATGCGATGGAGGACGTTTGCACGCACGATGGTGGTCCTTTAGCTGAAGGTTTTCTCAACGGCGATGAGATAGAATGTCCACGGCACGGGGCACGCTTTTGCGTCAAAACCGGAGAGCCGCTCTGTATGCCTGCTGTTGAAGCCATCGAATGTTACCCCGTCAAGATTGAAGATGACGATATCCTTGTCAGCGTTGATTGATTAATTTGATTCGTTATAGGAGGGAAACCGAATGGTATCCGAAGACACTGTATTAGAGACTATTAAAGAAAATATTATTGATCCCGAAATTGGTATCAACATCGTCGATATGGGACTCATCTACGAAGTTGACATCAACGATACCACTGTGGATATTACGATGACCCTAACGAGTCCGGGGTGTCCTGCTGGTGGGCAGATTATCAACGGTGCACAGCACGTCACGCAGCAGCTCGACGGCGTTGACGAAGTTAATGTTAATGTGGTATGGAACCCGCGTTGGAACCCTGAGATGATGACTGAAGACGCAAGGGACGAGCTCGGTATTTTTTAACTATGGGCTCTTGTGCATCGTTCCAAATGTAAAGCAAAGACAAATTATGCCATTTAAGGCATAATTTCATTTCACGATGGCTTTTGATTAATTCCGCGCGATTGGGAAAGTATACGTTTTTAAGAACCTCTTTCTACGAAAATACGCTGCTTTCCACATATTTATGGTAAAAAAAATTCCGAAACTCCTCAAAAAGCATGACACCGCCTTTCAGGTAGAATGGAAGGATGGACATGTCAGTTGGTATCCGTATACCTATCTCCGGCAGATGTGTCCGTGTGCTGAATGTTCTATTGTTCGGCATAAAGGTCGGGATGTCCATTCCCTTTTTGCACCGCAAGGCGACGGCGATGTAACGCTGATTGAGGTTTCGGATGCTATTCAACCCCTTGATGTTCAGTTAGTTGGTCGCTACGCGCTCCAGTTCAGTTGGAACGATGGACACAACACCGGTATCTACCCGTTTGAAGTGCTACGTGAGACGTGTCCGTGTCCAGAATGCGCGCCTTTACCTCCACCGGAAACCGAGGAAGAAAATAGATAATGCAGAGTGAACTCCCCGAAATTTCGCCACAAGAATTGAAACAAAAACTCAAAGCGGACGCATCTGTTTTGTTGTTAGATGTCCGCGAGCAGAGCGAATACGATATCGTACATCTCGAAGGGGCGCGGTTGATACCGCTCAACACGCTGCCGCACCACGTAGACAGCCTCCCATCAGACCAAGAGATTGTGGTCTACTGCCATCATGGACAACGTAGCCTCTATGCCGTCGCCTATCTGCAGCAAAACGGGTTTACGGACGCAAAGAACCTCATCGGCGGAATCGACCAGTGGTCAGCCGACATTGACCCAAACCTACCGAGATACTAAATCGTCCTGGATAGCATAAAGAAAAAGATTGACTTTTGCCTAAAAATGCGGTATTATGTTTTCAATATGACTTCTATTCGAGGACCTAGTTATGGCATCTCTTTCGGTACAAACCCTCTTCACCGCTGAGGAATACATCACCCAAGAACGGAAGGCACTGTACAAAAGTGAGTACCTCAACGGACAGATATTTGCGATGTCTGGGGCAAGCCGCGCACACAGTCTGATCACAAGCAACATATCTAATAGACTTTATAATCAATTGCTGGAATCAGATTGTGAAGTCCATTCGAGTGATATGCGCGTGCAGGTGAGTCCAACCGCCTATTTCTATCCAGATGTTCTTGTTGTCTGCGATGAACCACGCTTTGCAGATGATGTTTTCGACACACTTCTGAACCCGATTGTTATCGTAGAGGTGCTTTCACCTTCCACTGCCGTATACGACCGAGGCGAGAAATTTGAACAGTATCAGCAACGGACATCACTTCAAGACTACATCCTCGTTTCACAGCACAGATTCTGCGTTGAACATTATCGGCGGCAAGGTGAACAGTGGGAACATACCGAATTTCGCGCACCTGAAGATGTCCTGCCGCTCACCTCAATCGGCTGCAAGATATCCTTACATGACATCTATAGACGTATTGCCATTGCCGAATAAAACTGCCTCTTAGGTAGAATCACGTCGTGCTCGCGATTCAAACGCAGGTTAGGAACGAACTTTCAGCGCACCAACTAAGGAAAATTAAAAATATGATCGTTGAATTTGAGAACCGATCCGGCGAAATGGAACAGGCAGACATGGAAATTGACGAACCGTGTCCGATCTGTTGTGGTATGCTTTTCCCCATTGTAGAATTAGAACCGGAAAGTGGATACCGCTGCAGTAGCTGCGGACTCGTCTTTACACCTGTACTAGAAGAATAACCTGACTCTTCTCGGATCCAATCCGCTATCCAAAATTGCAAAATGCAACACCAGACCATAGCACGTAACAAAGTGGCGTGCGGATATACGGAAAGGTGATTGAAACCTCTATCCTACCTAACCGAACCGCAAGGTCAAATTAAAAATCAATTTCTCGGAAATTTGGAACCTCCATCGGTTCGCCCCCGTTCGCAATAGATTGCTCCGAAACCAACCCTGGCACCGTGAAATCCATTGCCGTATAGACATCAATCGGTGGTGTCGTATCCGTGAGGATACTATCAACAAAATCCCGGACCTTGAAATACTCGCCGAGGTCACCGGCGTTTTCTGCTTCAGCAGGCGGGTTTTTCCATCGTTCCGGTAGGCAGTCTTCAAATTGGGAGAGCGGTCTCCACTGTTCACTTATTCCGAACTCACTCAACCAAATCTTCGGTGCCGCGCCGAGTCCACGCGAACCCTCATAACACCCTTCTGTCCCTTGTAAACTGAAATAGGAATTCGCTGGACGGTTCGAGAGCATATCAATCCGAATCTTGATTAACCCGCCACAATCTGTTTTACAGAGCATCATCACGGTATCTTCCATCGCGTGTTCGGGATCGGTGTTGACACCGGTACCGAGGCAACAGACACTCGCGACCCGACTACTAAACCACTGGAGCACCGGACCGAGGCTATGCGTCGAATAGTTACACCGATTGATGCCGACCTGCCAGTAGTAACGCCACGTCGGGTTACCACCGGCATCGTGATGGAGCGACTTGACGTTGTGGAGGTATTCGCCTTCCCCGAAGTAGACATCCCCGAACATCCCGGATTCTACCATACTACGAATTAGTACATTTGCCTTGGAATAGCACGTATTTTCAGCCATCGTGTATTTGGCAGACGATTTCCGAGCGGCTCGAACCAAGTCGTAGCACTCTTCTAACTTAACAGCGGCAGTCACTTCGCTGATAACATGTTTCCCAGCTTCTAACGCCGCAATCGACTGGGGTACATGGAGGTTCTCAGGTGTCGCAAGCACAACAAGGTCCACGGCATCCAGCATCGCATCATAATCCGTAAATTTTTGAGGAACATCAAACCGTTCAGCAACACTTTCGAGTGTCGCCGCATTGATGTCACAAAACGCTGTTACTTCAGTTTCTGCTATCGCTCTAAAAGGTGTCACATAAGAACTACCGCGATGTGCACCAACAATCCCTACTCTCAGTTCATTCGCCATTGTGTGCCTCCTCCGATTTCGGCATAACTTGCAGGTTCCCGCAATTTACGTTGCAAAAATTTGTAATGATAGCATAACACATTGTGCGGAATTTATCAGCAACCATTCGTATCCGCCGATCTTCAAATCGCGCCCGATTTTAATTTGAAAGCATTCTGCAAAGCTGCTATACTTAATGTATCTATCAGTCCATTGTTAGTGCCGTATCAGACTGGCAGAATTGCAAGCTCCGCTTAAAAAATACTACGAAAGGCAACTGAACGCATCCCTCAGTCCGAGTTTGCAAGTTCCATTTAACCTGAAATGAACAAGAAAACGCTCGACCACTTGCTCATCGCGCTCACAGTCTTATTTGACCTCTGTTTCGTCGCCACTGCAATTGTTGTCGCGTATTGGGTTCGGTTTGAATCGGGTTGGACCCCTGAAGCACTCGCGTTACATAAAGGGGGCACCCCGCCGCTTGACGACTATTTCCGACTCATCCCGCTGATGGCGATTATTTGGTTGATGACACTGAAGGCATTGAAACTTTATCGACCGGAAAGCAATGCCACTCTTTCGGCATTTTGGACGCTCTGCAAAGCCTCTGGTATCGCGCTCATTGCCACGTTAGCTGCCCTTTTTTTTATCTATCACCACGATGCTTACTCTCGCTGGGTCATGCTGCTCGCCTCCGGATTCAGCCTCGTCTGGTTGTTTTTGGGAAGACTCGTGCTTCACCGTTTCCGTCAAGCGATTCACGCGCAAGGGGTCGGTGTGAGTCGGATCGCACTCATCGGTTATGATGCCCGCGCCGAACAGTTTATTGATACATTAAAAGCGAAACCGAATAGCGGATACGCGTTCGTAGGCATAATAGATGGAAGGATGGAAGAGCGGAGGGACGGCAGGAGAGACTTATGGCGCATCGCAACAGTGGAAGAGAGGAAGCGTGGAAAGGTGGAAGGGGCTTATGAAGGCATACTTGAAATCGTGCGAAACTATCGACTTGACACGCTCTTCATCTCATCACCGACGGTGTCGAATGAAACGATCCTGCAAATCCTCCATGCGTGCGAAGGTGTCCCCGTCCAAATCAACCTACTTCCTGAACTCTCCGAATTTATTAAAGGCGGGACAGCTATCACCTTTTTCGACGGTATACCGGTGTTGCAATTGCGAGAGACACCGATGCAGGGAGCACACGGTATCGCCAAGCGACTCATTGACATCCTTTTCAGCCTGTTTGCGTTGATTGTGCTAAGTCCACTGATGCTCACAATCGCGGTTATTATACGTCTAACATCACCCGGCAAAGCGATTTTCCGGCAAGAACGCGTCGGCAGAGCCGGAAAGCCGTTCGATATCTACAAATTCCGCTCCATGCGTGCTGATGCGGAAAAAAAAGTCGGGCATGTCTGGGCAAAAACCGATGACCCACGACAAACCTCGCTCGGAAAGTTTCTCAGACGCTGGAGTTTAGACGAATTGCCCCAATTTTTCAATGTGCTTAAAGGCGATATGAGTCTCGTTGGACCCCGTCCGGAGATGTCCGGTTTGATTGACACGTTTAGTGAGTCAATCCCGCACTATCTGGCACGGCAGCGCGTCAAATCCGGTATGACCGGCTGGGCACAAGTCAACGGTTTGCGAGGTAATACCTCTCTCGAAGAACGAATTTCTTATGACCGGTATTATATCGAAAACTGGTCGCTTGGCTTGGATATCAAGATCATTTTGAAAACATTATGGGCTATTAAAAAAGGATAGCGATAACGCACATTTATTCCGAAAAATACCGTCGCACAAAGGGCCACGCTCCTGCTTTGTAGTAGCGGTGTCCGCCGTCACCGATAAAGAGTTCACATCTATCGGGTACACCTGCCACTGTATAAATTTCCTTTAACCGTTCATAAGCGAATTCAACGTGGTCTATCGGAAAGATTCCGTCATCTCGTCCGGCAACCGCACAGAACGGACGCGGCGCGATTAAGCCTGCGACATCGTACATCTCTCCGAGTCGCATCACCCACGGCACGTAGTTACATTCGCAGTGCCGGATCATGCCGATGCTCCCTTCAAATGTACAGAAGTAGCAACTCGGTACCGCAACCGCGATCCGAGTTTCACAGGCAGCGGCAAAAAGCGAGACAGTCCCGCCGCCAGAGTTGCCGGTAATCGCGATCCGTTCGGCATCTACCGGTAGGTTCGCTGTCGCCCAATCAATCAGGCGCGACATGTCCCACACCCGCTCACCGATCGGCGTACGACCAACAAGTATGCTGTGGACCAACTGGTGCCGACAGGAGTGCGTATTATTCGCTTCTTTATCCGCATCCGTACGTGTTTCACCGAAAGCACGCGTCGTTGGTGCAATGGCGATATAACCCTCTTCCACAACTGCCTGCCGCGCGATGTCGCGCTCACCTTCCAGCATGTGCTTTTCGTCTGCCTCTGTATTAGCAATACCAGCGTAGATATGCGGATGGTTATGTCCGTGCGGTGTGAGAATCAACGGAAGTCTACCTTCGATTGTTTTCGGACGGAGTAGATAGAACGGTAATGGCACCGTCGGCTCTACCCACAGATACCAACTTTCGCGGAAGTGGTCATCCATATCCAAGACTTCCAGCTGCTCGGCTTTCGGGATGTAGCCTGCCAAATCGGATTCCATATTATCCAAACCGAGAATTTCCCGCAGTTTCGGACGGAAATTGGCTTGCCATGCGAACAGTCCTTCTCGTGTAGTTGCCTGAAATTCATATTGACGCGGAACGGTGTCATATAAATTCTTAAAATGTGTATCAGCGTTATACATTACAGTTCCTCCATTTTAGAATACGAACATTGTAAGGCGAATTTAATTTAGGAGCGACCAGTCGGGTTCGTCTTCTGGATCGCCGAGGGGTCCGTGGGCATTACGAACGATACGGCGTTGGGCGTCATACCAATCTGTATAACTGGTGGCGGGTTTGAGTTTGTCGTTACGAGCGTCCATCAGGTGTGTGAGGGTGTTCTTCATCTCGTCTGCCAACGGTTTTGCTTCGGGTGTGTCAATGAGATTGTTCATCTGGAGTGGGTCTGTTTCTATATCGTATAGCATCCGTTTGCCGTCGAGCCAGCGTGCGTAACTGTGCGTTTTTGTGCGGACCCCGCGCCATTCGTTGCCGTCCACGAGATAGTCGTAGGTGGATCCGAAGTTCATCGTCAGGATGGCATCTTGCTGAAAAGCGTCGGTTTCACCGCGCCAAGAGGCGGATAAGTCATAACCTTCGACGGTCCGGGGTGGCTGGATGCCGCATAACCCACAGAGCGATGGGAACAGGTCTACGGGTGCTGTGAGCGTGTCGCAGGTGCGGTTGTCCTCAAAAACACCAGGCAACCGCAGAATGAGTGGCACTTTGATGGATTCTTCATAAGGTTCTCGCTTCGCCCAGAAATTGATACCTTGTGCACCGCCTTGTGTGCCGTGATCGGATCCGAAGACAAGCAGCGTGTTCTCAACGCGTCCTGTCCTTTCGAGATACGTCATTAATTCACCGAGCATATCGTCCACCGTTAGCACCATAGCAAGATAGTGTCGGTAGATATTCAACGACTGTTCGCGAACCGCATCCGGCACGTTTTTTGGGAGTTGGAGTTCAGTGGGCAGCCGATCATAGTATTCCTCTGGGGCATACGCATAAGGTGTAGCGTGTGCTTGATGTGGTGAGATAAACAGACAGAACGGCGTATCGTTATCCATGTCGTCCATGAATTGGAAAGCGTATCGGTTGAGTGCATCGGTTTCGTAACCTTCCCATCTTTCGTTCCGCCAGTCTGTGTCGAGGTTCACAGTGCCGTTGAAATAGTCGGTGTGAAAATTATAGCCGCGCCAGTGTTGAAATCCGAGACGGTCACGTCCTTCAGGGACATAGTCACGTCCGCCGATTTCGGGGAATGAACCGGTATGGAGATGCCATTTACCGACCCATGCCGTCCGATAGCCTTTTCGACTGAAAACATCGCCGAGTCCGATTTCGTCGTGTCGGGTTTTGACGAAGTTGATGAGGTGTCCTGTCGTCTGCGGGTGTCGTCCGGTGAGTAGCATGGAACGGTAAGGCGTACAAACGGGGGCGGTGGCGATTGCATTTGAGAAGACAGTGCCTTCTTGTGCAAGCCGATCTATGTTCGGTGTTTCGATCTGTGTGTCGCCGTATACAGCGAGTGAACACGCACGAATCTGATCTGCAAGGAGATAGACGATGTTTGGTTGGTCTGTCATATTTGTCGCCTTTAAAACTGTAAACCTAAACTGACGCGGTGTGCCTGTTGTAGGTGTCCGAAATCGGCGAAAGCGTAATCGAGTGAGAGTAACCTTTTGCCGAGTGTCAGGTGGATCCCCAAGCCGAGCGTTAACCCCTCTTCATCGTCGGCACGATCTTCACCCAATCGGAATTTGTAGCCAGCGCGAATCGCCGCCATTTTTCTATACCAGTACTCCATACCGATGTTCAGACGTTCGCTATTGTCGTTCGGATGGTTCGCATCGAGCGCGAGCGTGAGTAGGTTCTCTCCAATATCAATGACATCGTAAGCGATACCGAGTCGGAAGTTAGACGGTAACGGGAATTCGATGGTTTCTAACACTGCGGTCCGCGTTGGGTTCGTTGTGTCAGGGAACGGACGGTACTCCGCTGTTCGTGTATCACCAGCTTCTTCGGTGCCGCTCTCCAGATCGGGACCGCTGAAGCGCATCTCCGGCCCGAAATTTGAGAAAGACATTCCGATACGTAGACTCCGCCAACCCGTGTGGTAGAGTGTCCCGACATCAATCGCGATGCCTCTGGCACTTTCGCGATGGATCTGTTGGTGGATGTATTTGGCATTGATACCAACAGAAAGTTTCACGCCGGATTCCTGTTCGTAGAGTTGTCTGGCATACGCCACTGAGACCGCCGTATCATAAGCGGCGTACCAGAGTCCGGTGCCGTCCGGTTTGGCGAGTGTCGTAATCTCGGTATCTGGGACATTGAGGAATGTGACGCTCGCGCCCAAAGTGCCGACGTTCTCTATCGGTACGGCAAATGCGAGGTAGTTGTAACGGGTATCGGCAAGCCAGATTGTATGCGTATCCGAAAAGCTGGTTTTTTCGAGTTGGCTGATGCCTGCTGGGTTCCAGTAGATACTGGTGACATCGTCGGCGAGTGCACCGAACGCGCCGCCGAGGCTATCTACCCGCGCCCCGGGACCGATCTTCAGAAACTGCGCGCCTGCTGTGCCGACGTTGGTTGTGGCATGACTGGGGACAGCCCACAATGCTATGAGTGCAGATAAAAGAATGTAAGTTATATATCGCATAGGGTTCTCCTGTTATCGGATGATGGCGAATCTGCCGATTTTGTTGCCGACGACAGCATCGCTTTCGTCTGGGGCTTCAACATGGAAGATGTAGACCCCGCTCGCGAGTGCTTGGTTATAGCGATTAAGGAGTTCAAAAGACGCTGTCCCACCCTTGTCGCCTTGCGAAGATCCGTCATCCGGACTGTAAGGTTCGGTGCTGATGTGCTCAATCGTACGGACTAATTCACCGGCTAACGTGTAGATTCGGATGGTACACCGTGGTGGCAGATGTGTGAAGAATATCTTGTCGGTTCCCTCCGATGTTACCGCTCTATTCGTAACGAAATAGGGGTTCGGAACGACGCGGATTTTGCCCAAGTCAGCCTCAATATTCTCAGCATCGGCGGTCTCACCTTTTGTCATCAAAAGGAATTCGTCACCATCTTGCGGCGCGCTGACACCGCCCATTTCAACGGTGAAGACATCGCCTGCCGAAATTTCTCCGTTAGGGTCTTTGATGTAGACGTATCCACCCCGGATGAAAATTCGGAAGAAGCCGGGTGTCTCGGATGGAACGTATTCATCACGCCAGCCAGTGCCTGTGAGAATGGCGTAGCCATCGGCACGTTCCGGATTGAATTTAATTTCTTCGCTGGTGTCTTCGTCCACCACCTTGACGTGTGTATCGTCAACAAACGTAATCGAGTAGGTGTGGGGACGATAGTACGTTAGCCAAAAGATGTTCGGCCAGGTGTTCTCACCCACACCTGGGGATTGAATGTTCACCTCCCACCCTGTCACTGTGCCTGCTGTCAATTTAACATCGTTAATCGGGTTTTCGGTTGGGCTTCCGTAGGACACGTCAACACCTGTTATTTTCAAGACAATACCGTCGAACATCGGTGAAAGCACTTCAACGGCTTCTTGATGGAGCGGATCATACCAGTCAAAGGGTTGCCTCTCAACGACAGTTTCGTTTGTCGTTGTGTTGATAATCTCATAAGCAGGCGGTTGATAACCGGGCCCAGTAATATATGCCCCGGGATCTGTCTGTTTCGCGCCGGTCCAGACGATTTTATATTCGTGTCCAGTGACTTTGTTGGGCGCAAGGACCATCGGTTCGACGGTAACAACGCCTTGTCCGTGTTGTTCTATATCAGCAGCCGGTTCTCGGTATCCAGCAGGTTGGGCACGCGGTACAACGCGGAGCATCGTCTCAATCTGGCTACTTTCCATAGCGATCAACCCCGTTTTGGGGTTGCCCGTATCGTAAGAGGTAACAGCGTATGTGTATTCGAGTCCGTTGGTCAACTCTGAGTCCGTATAGAAATTCTTGATGCCTGCGTCTTCACCGAGAGCCTGCGAAGGCGTGGAAACGATACGAAAGATGTCGCCAGCAATAGGGGGGCCTGAGGGACCGTCGGTAATCTGAACGTAGAGACCCCCGAAATAGATGAGGGTCCCGGAGCGGTATGTACCATCAGGGTATGCCGCAAAGGTGTCGGGATCAACGACGGCGTATCCACCCCCATCATCAGGAAACGCTGCGTTGTAAGGCATGACTTCCCAGAGCGTTGTGTTGACGACTTCAAAACTGGTGCTGGAGTCGAATTTGATCATGTAGACCGCGTTCTTAAAGAAATCAGCAAAAAACGGTTCGTCGCCCATGTTTTCAATAACCGCATCTGACTGCTTACCGACGTGTGACACCGTAAAGAAATTACCGGTCGCGCTCGGTTGGTCGAACTCCATCAACATCGTCCAATCTTCGACAGGGTTGCCGGTGGTTTCGTCATAAGAGACATCGCGCCTATAGACCCGATACCCCTCAAATATTTTCTCGGGATCGGTTACGTCAACATATTCTTCGATATCCTTGCTGACCCCATCATTGACCCAACGTCCCTCGCTCTCCCAGACGAGCGTCACCTGTCCATCAGCGGGATAAGCGGTAACCAGTGGTGAGGGTGGCGGTGCAGGTGCGACATAGTCATCGTCATATAACTTCTGTGCCCAGTCGGCAGACGCTTGCAAACCGGCAAGTCCTTCACCGATCGCTACGGCAATGATGATGTTAAACGACTCACCCGGGGCAAGTGATTCAATGGGCCCATAAGACTGGACAAAGCGTTGGTCATCATAATTTGCCGGGAGCGGCTCAACACCGGGGGTACTTATTAACGCGTATATCTCCGCGTCGGTTGAGGGATCTGTGGATATTGTAATCCGTTTATGGGCTGCAAAGGGGATTTTTGCGACAGGATCCGCTGAATCATCACCTATATATGCATCTAATACCCGTAAACCGATATAGCCGGGGGCGGAAGCGTTGGAGAAGCCGTAAGAGAGATAACGGTTCGGATGATCCACGGGATTCAGCGCGTCCGGTGTCTGATCCAGTGCAACGAAGTCATCAGCGGAGTAACTGGCCGTGCCTGTTTCATTACTGGAGACATCCACATCGTACCGAAACGCCATAAACACATCTTCAAGTATGTCGCTACCGACATTTTTGACGTTGTACTCAAGGATAAAGAAGTCATAGAGCGGTGCATAACTCCATTGGAACCCGTTGACATCAAGTTCTAATCCGAGAATCGTGCCTTTGTTGGCATCCGGGTTCATGTCAGAGCATTTGAACATGATGGTTTGGCTTGTCGGCGTCCCTTTTGATGTCGTTCCGGGTTTGTTTGAGATGACCTCCGGTATATCGTCAGTGGGCCAAATTTCACTCTGTCTACCATCCGACTCTGAAACAGCGACCTCACCGCCCTTTTTAGCACCGATCCAGATGTCGCCTTCAAAGATGTAGGAATCGTTTGTTCCGGCGGGCCACCAACCTGAGGGGTTCGCTGTTGGATTGCTCGGATACCCAACGACTGCAGTATTGAAGATGGCAGATGATAGGTTGCCGACATCAAGTGCTTTCCAATCCACTTGTGCACTTGCCGGTAATGCTGCGAGTGCCAAAATCGTGGATAGGAATAGTGTATATCGTAATAATTTCATAATTTCCCTCGTAATATATACCAATTTTGATGGTAAATTGCTACTATAATGAAACGAAAAAATAAAGAGACACTTTCCTCCCCCGGTAGGGTTTTTTCTGAAGAAATCCGCAGAAACACCCAAGCAAAAACCCCCAGCAAAAACGGTGTTTCTTCACGGTTTCCTAACCGAATCGGTGTGGAGTGTCCTATTAATTCTAAATTTTACTATAAATGGAGATATCGAAAAATAATTTCGATGAAAACCCTTTACGTGCTATCAAGTCGCTTGTAGGATATAAGGCTGAACCAAAATGTCTGCTGGAATTCCGAGCTCCATGTGCAACTTCCGAATCATATCCAGAGATAAACCGCGTTGTCGGTTTAACACCTCTGATACATACAGATGCGAACCGAGATACGGTTCAAGATCCTGTTCGGAT